>CAIKKG010000042.1 GCA_903827975.1 uncultured bacterium | reverse complement strand
GCAAGAATAGTTGACAAGTATAAGAAGAAGACAGAAGAGCTAAAGGTAAAAGAGGGGCAGCGCCTTTCCGCTGCATGAACAGGTCAGGTTATCAACTTAAACTCAGCTTTTTTTTGTCTACCGGCTGGGGTCCACTTCAATAACTCAATTAATATACTGAATGAAGGATAGTAAAGATATCATTAGTATTCCTAAATTTTCTGAAAGAATATTACTCTCTAACAGCATAGCGATTAAAAAGAGGATTGAATATTTATCTAAAATAGATTATAAAGTATATGCACATTTAAAGCCAAAGTGGATTGAAAATAATCTAATATTTACAATTATTATATTGGTCTATAATGCAAATAAAGTTTATATTGAAGAAAGTATAAATTCCGCTTTATCGCAGACTTATGTAAATACCGAAATAATAATTATTGATAATGGGACAACTGGTGATCTATCTAATCGACTGGAATCTATATTTTTGAGTAATAGCTGTATTAAATTAATTAAAATTAAAGAATCATTATATAATCCGTTATTAAATGATTTTCTTGATCCAATTCCTAATTTTTGGAATGCTGGGTTATTTTGTTCTGTGGGTGAATATGTATATTTTTTGTCGTATGACGATAGATTGAGCGATGATTATGTATATAAAATGATGAATTTATTTAATTCAAATAATACATGTTTATCGGCTGCACCACTTGTTGTGAGCATTAATGAAGAAGGTTTTATTAATGAAAAAATATCTGATAATTTAGCTAAAATTAATTGCAGAACTAAATATACAGATGGCTTATTGCTTGCAAAAAGCATAATAAATAAAGGAGACTTAATAGGTGCTCCTGGTGGTTATTTAGCTCAACAATCAAATAACGTTTTAAAATATGGTGGTTTTGATAAATTCAATGATATAACCCAAATAATAAAAATCGGTATTCATGGTGTTTCAGGATATGATCCTACAGCAATATTATATTGGAGACATCATTCGCAGCAAGCAAATAAAATACAAAAGCAGATGGGTCTGGTATATTATAAAGAGTTTATTGAGTTCTTTGATCAATATGACATTTATGCTATGCATGAAAAGTGTTTTGGTGCTGATTTTGCAGAAGAATTTAATAAGTATATTCATCAAGTTGCTGAGGATGGAGCTATTTATAGTTTAGTTGATAGTTGTAAATATGGCTTTTCAAGTGGTTATATGGCTTTTAAACGAATACTTATAGAGTGCCCGCCAAAAACTATAATTAAGGTATTTTATAGGGCCTTTCTAAATTATAATGATGAAAAGTTTGGTTATGTTATAAATAAATTAAGACATGTTTTTCATTTTCTTAAAACCCTTCATAAACCGAATATTGCTAAGTTATAAATTATTTACAAATTATTTATAATCCGGATTTTAAGGGAGTATTTACAAAATCTATAACTAATAATATTTTTTTGAAAACTGTTTTTGTTTCTGGGACTTTTAACGTTCTTCATCCAGGGCATCTCCGTTTGCTACGCTTTGCCAAAGAATGTGGCGATTACTTGATAGTGGCAGTGAATTCTGATCGTATTGCAGCGAACTCCGCTCATGTGCATGAGCATTTGCGCCTTGAGGGAGTGCAAAGCATAGGCTGGGTTGACAAGGCTTTCGTTTGTGACGATGCTCTTGTAGATACCATTGCACATTTTCGTCCAGATGTCGTTGTTAAAGGCAAAGAACATGAATTACGGTTTAATATAAATAAAATATTAATTAACTAATATCTAAAGTGTTTTCTTCTCTAATAATTCCGTGAAATTTAAGGCATTAACATATAGAGCAGACATTGATGGTCTCCGAGCCATAGCTGTATCGTCTGTTATATTTTTTCATGTCGGTATTCCTGGATTTTCAGGTGGTTTCGTAGGTGTAGATATTTTTTTCGTTATCTCCGGATTTCTCATTACATCTATAATCCTCAAAGAAATTCACGCAGGAACATTCTCTATAGCCCGGTTCTATGAGCGCCGAATTAGAAGGATATTCCCAGCACTCTTTCCCCTCATTACCTTTACTGTTGTATTCGGCGCTTTCCTGTTTGATCCCATTGCATTCAAAGCATTTGGACAAACAATCATTGCTACAACATTTTTCGGTTCTAACATTCTCTTTTGGCAGGAGTCTGGGTACTTTGATGCAGCCTCCATTACTAAACCATTGCTCCATACATGGTCACTTGCAGTAGAAGAACAGTTCTATATTTTATTCCCGCTCTTACTCATTGCTATTAATCGTTTTTTTAAGAACAGATATATTACGTGGTTGCTTGGCATCTGTCTTATCTCTCTTCTTGCAAACATCTATGGCGTCTATACACATCCATCTGCAACATTTTATCTTGTCTTTACGAGAGCATGGGAGCTGCTTTTCGGGTCAATTCTTGCAATTGGGGTCTTACCCAAACTTAAGCTAGACTTTCATCGCAATCTCTTTTCAATTGCAGGAATCTGCTTCATTGTATACAGCGTAGGCTTTTATACTGAAGCCACGCTCTTCCCAGGTGCTGCAGCTCTGACACCTGTACTGGGCGCAAGTTTGGTTATTTATAGCGGAATTGGTGGTGGGAAATCAACCATAAGCAAGATCCTCAGCATCAAACCTGTAGTTTATATCGGTCTAATCTCATACTCACTCTATCTATGGCATTGGCCACTTATAGTCTTTGTGAGGTATCTGATATGTAGAGAGCTGACATCTGTTGAAATTACAGCAATCATCTTAGCCACTCTTTTGATTTCCTCGCTCTCCCTGAAATTTATCGAGCAGCCATTCCGAGGCCTTGAGCCTGTTATTCCTGACAAAAAAAAACTTTTCGTTTTATCGGGGGTATTGATGGTCATAGTTTCAATTATTGGTACCTTCATTTATTTGCAAAATGGGATGCCCTATCGCTATCCTGATGCCAAATCAGCTATTATGGATATGGAAACGGATCCCCAGTGGATGCACTTTGAGGAGAATGAAATCAACCTGGATGGCTTGCAGAAAGGAAAACAACCTGCGTTAATAGGAAAGTGGAGGGCTCCGTGCTTCGCTCTATGGGGTGATTCTCATGCCGGAGGTTTAATTACAGCACTGTCTGAGATGAGCCAAAAATACGGAATATCAGGATATAATATAACTCATGGAAAGAAATTCCTACCAATACTTGGTTTGGATAGGGTTAGATCTGATTATAATCTTCATGAAGCTCAGTACAATCAAAATGTTATCGATTTTATAAAAGCTCGGCCTGAAATATCAACAGTTATTATTGCTGGCTATTGGAGTGCAGAATCAAAATATGTTGATGTCACTGGAGAATATAATGGCAAAAAAACATATTCTACTTTCTTGAAGCAAGGCCTATTAAGATCTGTTGATGCAGTGTTAAAAATGGGTCGAAAAGTGGTGCTTGTAACTGACGTACCCACACTAAGAGATGGTCCGAATGCAATTATCTATGTTGCTAAAAGATTTAATAAAACTCCAAACTTCCAGAAAATATCTCCATCCATCGCTGAATATGAAAAACAGAATAAAGACGTACTATTGATATTCAATGAGATAGCCAAGTTTCAAAGTGTGACTATTGTTCATCCTGAATCAATGCTGTTTGATCATAATGGGAATACAATAGTAATGGCTAATGAAAAATCTCTCTATATGGATACTGATCATTTATCAACGGAAGGTTCTCGATTTATTTCACCAGTATTTGATCAAGTGTTCAAAACAATGGTCATGATCAAATAAATGGATCAAATGCAGTCTGTAAAATAATTCATAAATGTTCCTTCGCTTATGAGTTTTTAACTCGATACTTTATAAACGGGCTATAGTCAAGAATAGAGGCCATGCTTAGCGGAATAAACAGAGTTAAATTTATTGCTAATCTTCAAAAATATTATGCACCAATGATCAATTACGATAAAAAAAATATCATAATCCTATTATAGTGGACCCCGATTTTTAGACAGCGGTTTAAGTTGTTAACTTGCCCCAAAAAGGAGCAGGTAATGACAAAAAGGACACGAAAAAATTTCAGCAGTGACTTTAAGGCCAAAGTGGCGCTTGAGGCTATTCAAGGGG
>CAIKKG010000041.1 GCA_903827975.1 uncultured bacterium | reverse complement strand
GAGCACCCGTTTTTCGAGGATTGGTAGGGTGTCGGTCATGGTGCCTGGACGTTGTTTTTTTGTGCACCATTTTAACTACGATAAAATACATTATCGGTATTAATTTTGAAAACAAAGAAACCATAATGAATGGACCCTAGAAATTATGAGTGCCTTTCCGCTGCATGAACAGGTCAGGATACTAACTTGAACTCGGCTCCTTTTTGTCTCGTGGTTGGGGTCCACTTAAGTTTTTTTACGCAGAAATGCAGAAATACGAATGCAATAAATTACTTTGGAGAGTGGGTTTTGGTATGGTTTTTCACAATAAGACAGACCAGCCTATAAAAAATTAGCCCAACAAGTATGAGCGATTGGAATGAATTCCTAACATCGGTGAAGCAAGCAGAGGCAGAGCTTCGTAATCCAAAAGAAATATGGTATCGAGGCCATTCAAACAAAGATTGGACATTAATTCCAAGTTTGATGCGTGAAACTGACTGGGAAAAAAAAGAGAAAGAATTGTTTTTCGAGTTCAAGATGAGAGCCTCGCGACTATTTGAAAGAAGAACAAGTGATTGGGAAATCCTCTTTGATATGCAGCATTATTGGGTACCTACTCGTCTTCTTGACTGGAGTTCTGTGCTGGGTGTGGCAATTGCTTTTATTTTGAATGATGATCCCGACAGTTCTGCTGATAGTGCGCTGTTTGTTTTAGACCCCAAAAGATTAAACTTACTAAGTGGGAGAGATGAAATTATTAACGTTCCAGAAGACAAAGGATACGAGTATCAGACGATATACTGGGATCATAGGCCAATCCGAATAGAGAAACCATTAGCGATAAGGCCTGGAGATATATCTGACAGAATAAGAGCTCAAAAAGGAGTATTTACTGTTCATGGGACACCAGAGATTGGGTTTACAGGGGATGTTGAGGCATGTATTCGTAAAGTGATATTGCCTACAGGAGCAAAGGAAGAAGCGAAAGATTTTTTAAAGTGGGCAAATCTAGATGAATACACCATTTATCCCGATATAGTAGGCATGGTACGCCACATTAAACGTAAAATACTTACATAGGAGATTTTAAATGGATCTTACAAAAAAGGATAGAGTTATCCTTATAAACCAATATAGGATACTTGCAGCACTGAATCCTGATGAATCTGATCACTACAAGGAGTTAATTAGCATACTCGAAAATGGTTATAATATTTTTTATTCCAAGGTTGATGAATGGATTTCAGATGATATGTCATCATCTGCCGGAAAATTCGTTTTGAATGTATTGGGTCTTTATCGTGCAATAGAGGATTTTAAACGTACATCTACTGGTGACAGCTTTTCCAAAGAGTATTTTCGGTTTTTTAGAGGCTTTGATGGTAATAACGAAACTGAATATCTAAGTTTTACAAGATTTTTGATTGAGACCCAAGGAAAGTTTTCTGAACAACGGGCTTATCTTAAAGAGAATGACAATCTTAACAGTCACATGCCTACAGCGACAAAATACAAAGGGATGTTAAATAAATGGATGTCTTTCAATGAATCTTATACACTTACCGAAGCTCAGGTCTTAGAAATATTGAAAGCTGATCGAGATGAAACACACCGTGACGGCTAAACTTCACGAATTAGCAACATGCTATGCAGAATATTCACGATAAAATCAGTTTAAGTGCATTGCGAGCGCTTGAAAAATCGCCAACGATGAAAGCGATTCGCGCAATCGAAGATTCTACTGTCGTACGAATAATACGCGATATAGAGAACTCGGCAGCAATGCAGGCAAAGCGGCATTTCGAAAAGTCTTCCATAGTGCAGATGATGCACGACATAGAAAAATCGCCAACGATGAAAGCGATTCGCGCAATCGAGGATTCTACTGTCGTACGAATAATACGCGATATAGAGAACTCGGCTGCGATGCAGGCAAAGCGGCATTTCGAAAAGTCTTCCATAGTGCAGATGATGCACGACATAGAGAATTCGCCAACAATGAATCTATTGAGGAAGTTTAATGAATCACCCTCATTCAAGGTAATGCAGGAACTCCAAGACTCACCAGTCATTAAAGCGTTTGAGCGTGCTCCGATGAAAGAAGCGTTTTCAACTATCACAGACCGAATAGTTAGCGGTACAGGTGCGTTGACTTTTTCTGCCGCTTATGATTGCCTTTTTGATGATTATGTGAATCGGGTCGAAGGAGACGTGTCTGAACTATTGGATGGCTTGACAGAATCTGTAAAACTTAGAGTAACCCCTGCACTTCGAAGCACTCTGAGTGCTGAATTCTATTTAAACTTAATTTTGACGCTTTTCTTATTCTATTTCGCACAAATGCTTACAGAAAAATCTGATGATCGAATGCTTAAGCGAATTAGTGATATGGAACAAACCATATCGGTCCAGCTCGAGGTGCTAAGAGAAAGCAACCACGGGAAAACTTTTCTTGTTAGTGATCGGTCAGTGAAACTCCGATCAGGACCTGGTAACAAATATGATGAGCTTAATGTGTTACTGCTAAATCAGAAAGTTCTGCAACTAGAAATAAGCGGTGAATGGACCAGGGTAGAATACTTCGATTTCGCTGCAAATGAATTGAGATATGGATGGGTACGCTCTATATATTTCACCATTTTTAATGACAATTAGTATCATGTAAGAATAGGGCATCAATGGCCTCAAACGGGTCAAAATGATGATTGCACAAAAATAGCGTTTAGGGATGGGATACTGGGATGGATGGACGTTGTCGGATGGGAAAACATTGAATTTTTAGTCTTAAATTTTGGTCTGAAAATATAGCTATAATATGTTGAGATTAACCCTTTTTGAGATAAATATTAATAAATAATTATAAGCCGCTTTTCATTTTATTCTGATTAAGTCTAACGGGTGAATAATCAATAAAGATAATTCTTATGGCTGTGAAAGAAGTAATTATCACACTGCTGTTTCTTGGGATTTTACCGGTCAGTGATGTGATTGCTAAAAAATATAGTAAGGCAAAAGTAGCGCCATCCGCGTCAGTAGAATTAAAGAACGATCAAAATATACTGCCCGTGCCTTTTGATCCTAAAACAGCAACATTACCTGTTGATTTTAAGGCCACAAATATTATGGCTCTTTACAATAAACTTTCTAAAGCTAATCCGGAAAAAAATGAATTCGAGACTAAAGACGCATATCTTAAGCGAATCCATGATAACTATCCGTATGAAATATATTCCTTTGTAAAGGAGACAGATTATAGGTTGGGGCTTGGTAATTTATACTGTGAGTATGACCCTGAGAAGCAGATGATGTCACTGCATTACTGGTCATACTCCGATGGAATAAAAATATTTAAAAATATCAAGAGTCGATCTACATATGAAGCCAGCAACAGATTTGGAGTAAAGACTATCGTCACTAGCATTCGTGGTGATGTTTATGGTATAACATCTATAAACAAAAAAGGTGGTACAAGCCGAAAGATTTCATTTAAACTTTCGCCGGATGAAGCTAGGGTACAAAAGAATGACCTTGTGGCACTAATTGTCTGCAAAGTATGCCCATCAAACGGAGATGAACCAAAAATAACACATACCAATACTGATAGTAGTCAGGCGACAATGGATTCTCCGTATGAGCACTATTATACCCAATATTTTATTAATGTTACAGTTTATGAGGTATGGGTTTTTAATTCCAAAACAGGTGTTATTTATGCCAAAGAGATACTAGAGCCTTTATCCTCAACCTGAGGTGAACTCCGTTATTCTTCCCCGCCAGAATTGTAATGAGGGATTAAAGAAATATTTTTGGATTGTAATAGAAGGCTATTGCATTAGTCGTTGAGCTACTGTTTATCTCGACATGAATAGATCAAGTGACCAAATTCAACTTAGCTACTTTAATCTGCAAGAACGGAGAATATGTCATGCGAAAACAAACCACATATATTACTTTGATTATTTTGCTACTTTTGACGAGTGTGAGTGTGGCATTTGGGGAAAATAAATATGGTAAATTCTTTATCAAAGCAGCGACAACCTTAGTTGACAGTCAACAAATACCAGTCGAGGAGTTAGAGCGCGCTGCGAGGGGTGTAAAGAGTCAATTCAAGCCAATCAATTTGGTGGACCAAAAATCTGAAGCAGATTACTTAATTCTCGTCAATGAGTGCATCGCAATCCCGCAATCTGGCAGTCCATCAGCAGTACGTTTTATTGCTGTGCTTTACATACGGAAAAACGGCGAGTTGAAGCCTGCAGTGCAATTGAAGAGCGACTCGGATGTTATTTCATGGCCACAAGCGGCTGAAAGTCTTGCTATACACGCGGTTAGATGGATCGATGAAAACTCCATGGCCTGTTCTGTTTCTAAATAGCCAAGAACGTTTCGACTGAATGAACATAAAAAAAGAGAATTATTGCCCTCACAAAGATTTCCCTGACAAGATACAGCACGTAAAGCTTTCTTTCCCTTCGCCAATATTTGTTGTATAATAAATATGCAGTTAGTATGTGTCAAAAGCCTATGACGTTAATGGCGGGATTGAAAAAAAACAATAGTACAGAAACCAGTAACTGATGGCTGCAATGATTCTCAAGCTTGAGGGAATCCGAAAGGAGCTTGAACTTT
>CAIKKG010000040.1 GCA_903827975.1 uncultured bacterium | reverse complement strand
TTATGCTGGCGTGCGCCAACTACACGAATAACGTTCTGGGTCATAAGTTTTTTCTTTGGTTGAATTGAGAATGATCGACTTTTTGGCGGCCCAAGTAGAATGTTCTGCGCCCAGATGCGCCTGATCAGCGCAATCGAAAAGCCTGTTACCGGCTAAAAGAAACCGGATCGGTTGTATAGGGGAAATTTCCCATTAATTATAGCACATTTGTTTTATTTATTACGGAGCGTAGCGCGGCGCAGGGTTTAAATCTATGTGTCCTGCAGGTGGGTTAATCGAGAGTTGATTATACCAGTCAGATAATATAAAAATGGTCTGATAGGTCAAAAAACCAGCAATTCCAAATCTAAAAAAGGGATTGCCAATTTAGGAAGAATTGTAGTAAAGTGGGTCGCACAATTTTAAAGATTGGAAGGCACCTGTGATGAACCCATTTACTTTGAAAAATACCCTATCTCGTTTTCGTTTGCATTGGGCTGACGCACCCGATGCGCGTAAACCCAATAACAACACCAAGTATCAGGTGGCAGACGCTATTTTGGCCGGTTTTTCGGTTTTCTTTATGCAGTCCAGTTCCTTCTTGGCTCACCAACGTCTCATCCAGCAAAAACAAGGGCGTAATAATGCGACCAGCTTGTTTGAAATCGAACGAATTCCTTCGGATCCGCAAATCCGGAATCTCCTGGATACTTTGGATGTGAAGCATTTTCACGCCAACTTTTGGGATCTTTATGAGAATTTCAAAATGCAAGGACATTTAGAAAGTTTTCGCTCTAAGTTGGGCACATTTTTATTGGCTGTTGATGGGTTGACTTATTTCTCATCGGAAAATATTTCTTGTCCCGAATGCCTTAAGCGTCAGGATCGTAACGGGGTGGAACATTTTTATCACAGTGCAATTACGCCAGTGATCGTCAAGCCGGGTCAAGAACAGGTTTTACCACTTCCACCCGAGTTCATCGTTCCGCAAGATGGAAATGAAAAGCAGGATTGTGAACGAGTGGCAGTCAAACGCTGGTTATCTCAACATCAATATCATTTCGAGCCGCAAATGATAACTTATTTGGGCGATGATTTGTACGCCAACCAACCGCTGTGCCAGTTGATTGACCAAACTTACAAACAGCACTTCATTTTTACATGCAAACCAGACTCTCATCCTTATCTGTACGAGACAGTTGCAGTTCTGGAGAAAAACGGCGTGGTGGAAAAGCTATCCCAGCGCCGCTGGAGTGGCAAACATGGCGAAATCTGGAATTACAGATGGGTGAATGAAGTCCCGTTGCGAGCCGGGGATGATGCCATGAACGTGAACTGGTGTGAGTTGGTGATCACTCACGAAACATCTGGCGCAATCCTTTACCAAAATGCCTTTGTCACCAACCATACCCTGACAGACCACAGTATTGCGATCGTTGTAGAAGCCGGTCGCAGCCGTTGGAAAATCGAAAATGAAAACAATAATGTGCTAAAAACCAAGGGCTATCATCTGGAACATAATTTTGGACATGGACACAAACATTTATCCAATGTTTTGGCAACTCTCAATCTTTTGGCCTTCCTGACACACACTATTCAGGAGATCACGAATGGTGCATATCAGGTTTTGCGCAAAAAATTAGGCGCACGAAAGACATTCTTTCAAGATTTGCGTGCCCTAACCCGTTATCTGATTTTTGATAGCTGGGATGCCCTTTTTCAATTCATGGCGGATGGCTTGGAAATCTCCCTGCCGTCGCCTTGACCAGTTTTAGATTTGGAATTGCTGTCAAAAAACAGCATGATATACTCCCCACCATGAAACTTTTAACCACCGGCAGGGTTTTCATATTCATAATCTGCCGATTATCTTTGCTTTGAGGCAGACATGGAACTTAGCGATGAAGAAATTCTCAATCGCGCTTCACAAGGCGACCTGGATGCGTTTGGTTTACTTTACGAACGTTACATAGATCGAATCTACAATTATGTTTATTATCGCACTGGTAACGTCAGTGATGCCGAGGATTT
>CAIKKG010000039.1 GCA_903827975.1 uncultured bacterium | reverse complement strand
TGCGAATACATTAATTGGTTGTCCTGCCTGGGCAGAAACAATTGGTGCGACGAATGTTGTTGAGAGGAGTACTACGCTAAGCAATAGCGATAAATATTTTTGCTTCATTACTTATTAGTATATCATTTTGGAAATTGTTTTTATTTCAAGGGATTGTGGAAATAAAAACCCCGCCAAATCTGGCAGGGTAGAATCTATAACTTATTTCTGCAATCCTGTTTGTGGATCATAAGTCTTAATAACATTTGAATTGTCTGCAATAAAAATAGTCGTGGCTCCGCATGCAATGCCTACTGGGTACTGAATGAATGTAGTGGGTGTGGCAAGTTTCGTTTGCGGGTGCATGCTCCAAACAATTACACCAGACGAATTAATTTTGTACACCACGTTGTCCGGCCATCCAATTACCACATAATGAAATCCATCAGGACTTCCTGTGGCTCTCCCCATGGTACCGGCTACTTCGGGTAGTGAGAGTGACCACCTTGGTGAGATTACTGAATTCTCATACGAGTATCCTTTTACCACATTAGACCACTTACCGTCTAAACCGATTACAAGTGCCGCAACGGAAAATGTTCCCACTCCAACAGAGATCCCCTTAGCGAAAAATAAATTTATATTTGCTGCGCCCATCTCGCGCCACACTGGGGTAAGATTTAGATCCATCTGCGTTACAATGTTTCCAGTTGTTGTATCAGTCCCAGCCACAAGGAGCCAGCCATACATGAGATTACAGGATGTACCGCCGAATGATGTCTTGAGAAGCACTCCATTTGAATCAAACTTCTTAGTTGCCCAACTAGATGCTACATAAACATTGTCCGAAGAATCGACCGCGATAGATTCTGCGACCAAGACTGGGTGTATCTCAACGGTCCAGATAAGAGCTCCTGTATCCACCGACAACTTATCAACTAATGTTGCGCCAGTCTCCCCAGTTACAGAATTCCACTGCCCGTACGGTACATACACATACCCACCGGAAATAGTAACAATATTAGTAGGCGCATTGCCTGAATACGCCCTTCCCGCACCAGTCTTTATCCAAAGCAGATTTCCGGCTGGGCCGAATTTTGCGAGCACCAGGTCCCAGGGTTTGTCAAAATTTGTTCCAAATCCCCATACATTGCCCACATCATCCACTGTTACGCAATCAAATGCGTATTTCGAATCAATTGTGAAAGCGCCAGACATGAATCCTGTAGTAAATGCCCACGCGTAATTTGATGCGAGCGGATTACCCGCGGTATCAGTTATCGCAGTAGTCAAAACTGCTGTGTACACTGTGGTATATGCGAGCTGGCCAGTTGGCGTCAGCGTCACAATCCTACCAGTTGCATCAATCGAGACCGTTGCTGGAACCTGAGAGCTTCCAGAAAGAAGCTTGAATGAGCTTGTAGTTACCGTGCTCGGATTTACTGCCTCAGAAAATGCGGCCATCACTTTCGCACTAGCGACTACAGCTGTAGTTCCACTTCGTGGACTTACATCAGTAACCGTAGGCGCAGTAGTATCTGGTCGAACTACTGTTGTGAATGACCAGGTATAACCACCAGAAAGCACGTTCCCTGCAAGATCCTTAACTCCAGAAACATATCCCGTATAAATAGTTAGATACTCGAGTGAGGCTGACGGAGTCAGCGTAACCCTTGAGCCCTCTGTTTTAATAGACGCCACAACAACTACACTTCCATTTGCAATCTTTACGGAGCTTGTGGTCACAGAACTAGAATCAACTGATTCCGAAAAATTTATAACCACGGCAGTATTAATCACTACTGATGCTGAGCCACTCACCGGTGTCACGGAGACCACAGTTGGCGCAGTTGTGTCAGCTGGAGGTGCAGGTGTTCCGCCTCCCCCTCCGCCACATGCAAGACAAAACAAAGTAATACAGAAGCCAAAAATCAAACTGAGCTTTCTCATAGATTCCTCCTTAGGGAAATGTGAGATGTGAAATAGATAGACAAAAACAAAGAAATAGACCTTTTCGATTACAAATTAAATTGACAATAAACTATCTACAATTACGCCACCTTTCGATTAAAAAAGCAAAGTTCGTAACCCCTCCACCCGTCTTGAAATGCACTATTTGCAAAGCATACAAAAAACGCTTATAAAAAGAGTAGTACCTAACAAATAATCCAACCAAGGGAGGGTGGGATGCGAAAGCGCAGACGGAGCACACCACGCTCACGAGATGAGATGGCAAATTACCTTTTTAGGATACTTATTTATTATCTTAAGCACGAGGTCAACCGCATCTCCTGGGTCAGAGACCTAAGAGACCCGGAATGCCACTCGATTATTCTTAACGGAATGAATAGTAAACTGAACGGACACTGTGCAATTTATTTGCATGCTGACCTGCAGACTGAGCCATACAAAGCACTAAAGATTCTTGTTCACGAAACATTCCACAGTCTTTCTTCTATGGATACTCACGCAGAAGAAGAATGGTTTGTCAGACGCTTTACTTCGTACTTCTGGAGAAAGAGTACTGATAAACAGAAATTATTTCTCTTGAAATTCCTTCCTGGATTTGCAGTATTCTCACCACAACCCCGATAATTATCGGGGTTTTTTATATTTGCCATTGTATCTAAAATGACTTATAACAAAATAAGTAGCTAAAAAAATAAAAGCCGAAAGGAGGCCTGAAATGAGCGCGAACAAACGCAAGAAATGTCAGGATCCCCTTGTTGGCTTTTTATTCGGAATACTTGTTTACTTTTTAAAGCACGATATCAAGGATGTTTCCTGGACCAAGGAATCAGAACTCGTGATTATGGAGTATGGAGAAAAGAAAGAAGTCGGTGGCATGAATGTGATTGCAAATGGCGAGTGCTTCATTTTCATAAGTGACGTATATATGAAAAGGCCACGCGCTGCGGCAAGCACAATGGTTCATGAGCTTATGCACTGCCTTCTTGCTATTGGCAATGACGAAAAAGAAGAGATTTTTGTTCGCAGGTTTGAGCGCCTGCTCTGGGAAGACCTAAGTGAGCGTCAGAAACTCTTCTTTGTTCACCACCTCCCCCCTCATGACAAGTATTCAATACCAGAATAGTAATATATAACCCCTGCATAAAGCGGGGGTTTTACTTATACATTTTCATAATGCGTAACACCAAATGAACTGCCGGTTTTTGTGATTGCTAGCACATCAAGGCGCCAACCCACCTCATCATCAATGAGCTTTGGGTTACTATTAGCATATAAATATGCCGCCTTCCTGAACTTATTAAGCTTGGATCTACTCATCTCATCCTCAGGCCCTATACCTAGCGTATTATTCTTACTAACCGTCTTAACTTCTACAAAAACCAAGGTTCTATCAGGTGATAATGCTATTATGTCCAGCTCCCCACCTGGCATTCGCTCATTTCTCTTCAGAATTTGAAAGCCCTTCTCCACAAGGTATCCACAGGCCAGTTCCTCCCCCTCCCGCCCAATTTTCATACCATCTGTCATATATTTTATATGTGAACTAATTCAATATATTTGGAGGTGTAACAGATTAAATAACCCTACAATTCGTAAAAAGTTCTTAGAGAGCGGTCTACGCGAGAGGTGTGTCCCGTTGAATCTATTGAGAAAGACTTTGCAATTGGGAATCCGTCTACATCAACTGCGTTGCAGGCAGTAGTTGCTGAGTTCCCAGCTGAATCTGTGTAACAACTTAGCGTGGTAGTATATGTAACACCAGTCTCAACAGCTATGTCCGCTCTTGAACAATACGTACTCGCCTCTTCACTAAGTGGTTTCGTATAGTAGCAATATAATGAATCCTCAATTCCTGCGTCTGCCGCATAAATTGCCTTACTTGATTGCACTGAATCATTTAACTGTCTTATCTCAAGAAATAATGTAAATCCAGAAATTGCGGTTGCGGCAAGTATTGCGCCACCGATAAGGATGGTGCTTATTATTACTACCTGACCTGAATTTTTTTTACCAAAATAATTTATCATTTATTTTTTTACAATTTGCAGTCATGCGGATTATTCTTAACGTCGCTCGGTAATACGCGGGACGCTATCGTAGTCTCCACGCGAACTGTATTTTCTGGTGTATTATAATCCGTTCCTGATGGAATGGCGGTAGCCGAAATTGTTATAACCCACGGTCCACATTTTTTATCAGCATCTTTTATTTGTGAAATAACAAATGAGAGTTTTTTAACATCAATGTTGCTGGGGGTTAGCTCATCACCATTGCGCGTAATCATTCCGCCGGTTGCTTTGCTTACTAGTGCAAGACTTACAGTTCCAGCCGGTGAGAGTGCCGGACTTGTGAATGAGAGTGAGCCTGAGGTTTGTTGGTCTACACCAATAGCATCTCCAGCGTCACCACTAAAATCATAACTCGTTCGAATCTCGCGCTGTATCTGTTCGAGAACAATATTTAGCGAGCTAACTGTCGCAATGCGCTTTGCAATTAACCTCTGCATTCTAAGAATATTACTAAATGAGCCCATGGCAATTGCGAGGAATGTGATAAAAACAAAAGTAGCGACAAGTAGTTCGGCTATCGTAAATCCTCCACGCTTGTTGGTTGAGGATTGATAACCAAGAGTTATTCTATCCCCTTTTTCTAAGTTATTTGTTATGTTTTGCGAGTCATTCATATTATTGTCGCCAATTATAGAAAGTATCATAAATCTTTATGCTTCTACCCTCACCCTTAAATGTCCAAGATACTGTTGAGATGACCTGTGTATATACGCCGTCCCAGACTATTTCTACATTTCTCTTAAATTGAGTTGTAGTACCAGCTCCATACTGGTACATACCGTTACTATCTACCTTAAGAAATCGATTTAAACTTACCGTTGCACAAGAAAAACTCGTGCAGCTATATTCGAGCTCATATGTTCCGGAATCAACAAGATTCCAATTGTAATCTAGGTATGATTTAACTAGCTCAATGCCTTCGGTTGCGAGACCTGACGCTGTGAATCTATTTGAGATATCAGCGTTTAAAGAAATTGCCTGAGATACAAGTCCGATTATTCCACCAACAGCAAACAAAACCATCGTGAGTCCTGCAATTGCCTCTATGAGTGCGCTACCATCCCTTTTTTTGAAATCTAAACTCATTTGTTTGGATTAATAACTTACTGCGCCACCAGAACTAATCCTAAGCGACATTGGGTCTGCGGATTGTGCTGACAAAGTGATCGTAACCGGAAATGGAACCGTTGAGGCAACTGTTATATACGGGGATGTAAAAAATATATAATTAGGCTTTGTTGCAAACGTGAGACGCGGATCAAGCAATTGTGTCTCAACAAAAGTTCCACTAACTGGGGCTGTTGGATCGCAAACACCCGCCACCTTTACCGAGCTATAAATTTCCATTTTCGTTGCACTAAATTTAATCCCATATCCACATATCTGCTGACCAGAAACATAAGAGCGCGAGAGCGCGAGGTTACGCGCATGATTTATTATACTTACAACTTTATCCCTATCGCTTATTAATGCGACCTGTCTTTCTGACACCCTACTATACCCAAGCATTACGCCCGATAAGACCGCCATAATACCAAGTGATACCATCATCTCGACGAGAGTGAATCCAGAGCGTCTGTTTTTGCGCAAAGTGCATTCCATTCATATTATTATACTCACTTACATGTGCGTTGTCTTGTGCGCAACAAAAAAACAGCAACCATATGGTTGCTGTTTTTGAACAAATCAATTATTGACAGACTCCAGAAGTTGCTTTTTTTATTGAGGACCCCCTATATCCAGTACTATCAACGCAATAGTATTGAGTCGCATCTGAAGCAAGTGGTGAGGATATCGCAAATGCAATCTTAGTAGCTGAAATATCATACGTGGGAGCTACCGTTGCTATAGTTGTTATGTCAGCGACAACTGTTGTGACCGCAGCCGTTGATGGCAATGAAGCAGGATAAAAATTACCGTCGAAGCTCGCTTCTACAATTGCTGAAAGTTGATTTAAGCCAGAGATAATGCGCGCATCCCTCGCTTTTGCTCGCGATGGAGCAAGCGCTGTCAAAACCGTTGCTGCTAGCACACCAATCATACCGATAACCACTAGCATTTCGATGAGCGTAAAACCTTTTTGTGAGTTATTTTTCATATTTTATTTTTTCTCCTTTATTGTATTTAGTATAGCATAATGCACATTCCACACAATTCCCGCTAACCTGACGAGAATGATTGGGACACGCTGTAGAGCGGTAGCAGGATTGAGGCAAATAGAATTGCTACCATAACACCAATGGCCAACATAAGAATCGGCTGTATAAGGTTCACAAGATTATCAACTGTATCCTCAACCTGTCGTGAATAAAAGAGATTAATTTTTTCAAGAAGAATCTCGATTCGTCCAGTTGACTCACCAACAGCTATAAGTTGTGAAACAAGCGGAGGAAACTCACTCATCTCTGCCAATGCTTGTGATAATAGCTTTCCCCTTCTTACCTCCTCTGCTGCCTTATGAAGCAACTCTCTATATGCGGCGTTACTTATGGTTCTTGATGATATTTCAATTGCCTGTGGAATAGTGAGTCCACCGCGAATCAATACGCGAGCAGCTTCTGCAAATCTCGCTATATATAATTTCTGAAACACTGACCCAATTATAGGAATCCTAAGGCTTACCTCGTCGAGAACTGTCTTACCCTCATCGGTCATAAAATAATCAACAAGCATAAATCCGATTATGCCGAGCACGACAAGAATCGCCCACCACCAGTCAGAGATAATCTGACCACTGCTAAACATAAGCTTTGTGAAAAATGGAAGCTCCGTTTTTGTCTCCAAAAAAATTGGTGCAAGTTGTGGTAACACTGTTGTTACCATAACAACTACAACAGCAAAAAAGATTGCGATGATAAATGCTGGATAATAGAGTGCGCTCTTAACCTTGCTGATAAGCACGTTCTGCTTCTCAAGATAGTCAGCCAAGAATTCAAGAACCTCAGCGAGTCGCCCCGTCACCTCAGCAGCGCGAACCATATTTACATAAAACTCTGAGAAAATACCCCCATGTCTTTCAAGTGATTGGGATAGCGAGAAACCGGCAGACAAATCATTTCCCATCTCGTATATTGCCTGTTTTAAAATTGGATTTGTTGTCTGCTTGTGCAAGCTCGCCAAACTATCGTTTAGTGGAACCTGTGATGCGAGTAGTGTTGCAAATTGTCGTGTAAATACCATAAGGTCTGCATTTTTTACACGTTCAAAAAATTGTGAGATACGTGACTTCACCGTGTTCTCTTTTACCTCCTCAATAGAAAGAACAAAAAGACCGTGCCCCAAAAGCACATTCGCCGCTGACTCTCGCGAAGCTGCCTCCACGTTACCAACTTGGAGTTCACCTTCTTTTGTTCTTGCTTTGTAATTAAACTTCATCCTTGTTGGTATTATACCACTGAAGTACCTCGCAATGCATTGTATAAAACTTTTTTATTTAGGAACGCTCAAGTAACAATCTTAATTCGGACGGATTTAGTGAGTGTGACTCTGCCTCCTCGAGCGAAATCTCGTGTTTTTTCACAAGATTTACCAACGAACGATTTAGCGACATCATGCCCTCCTGCATACTCGTCTCAATAACTAAATCTATCTGATATATTTTTCTCTCACGAATAAGGTTTTTGATTGCTGGATTCGTAAGCATGATTTCTGCTGCGGGTATTCTTCCACCGCCAAGACGTGGTATTAAACGTTGTGAAACAATTGCAACTAGAGTTGATGCAAGTTGTGAAGTAACCTGCCCCTGCTGTTCTGGAGGGAATGAATCAATAATTCTGTCGATTGTTTGTGATGCTGAGTTTGTATGAAGAGTTGAGAATACTAGGTGACCCGTTTCAGCTGCTGTCATTGCAGTTGCAATAGTTTCCGAATCACGCATTTCACCAACCATGATTACGTCTGGGTCCTGACGAAGAATTGCGCGCAATGCATCGTGGAACGAAAGTGTGTCCTGTCCGACCTCACGCTGTGAGACAATACAACGGTCTTGTGAAAATAAATATTCAATAGGATCTTCAACTGTAATAATGTGATCAGTCTTTGTGTGGTTTATCTCGTCTACAATTGCAGCGAGTGTTGTTGACTTACCATGTCCAGCAGGACCCACCACAAGAACGAATCCCTGCTTTATTTTTGCAAAGTCATGAGTAATCGGCGGAAGATTTAATTCATCAATTGTTTTAATTTGTGAAAAAATAACACGAAGTGCAACGGCCATATAACCGCGCTGAATAAATACATTAACCCTGAAACGCGCCTTATCTTCGTAATTATAAGAAAAATCTAACTGCTTTAGTTTCAAAAAACGCTCTTTCTGCTCCTCAGTCAAAAGAGCAAGAACTAATCCTTCTGCATCCTCTTTTGTTAAAACTGTTTCTTTTTCAATTGGAATCAAAACACTATCAACACGAATTGATGGTCTGCGTCCAACACCAATATGAAGATCGGAGGCGTTCTGCCGAACGGTCATCAACAACAACTCATTAAGCTTCTCTTTATAGTTCATCATATATATGTATATTGTAGCTTATTAAACTGTTTCTTTCATTACCTCCTCAATGCTAATTTTTCCTTCAAGCGCTTTTATAATTGCGTCCTGTCTTATAGTAACCATTCCCTGCCTTCTTGCCTCATCAAATAATGAGCCCTCGTTAAATCCCTTATTAACTAAATCTCCTAGTTCGCGCGTCATTCTAAAAATTTCATATAGCGCTATTCTGCCAGAAGTTCCCTTTCCCTTACATGTCTTACAATCTTTTTTTGAACCAACACCCCAGACTGTATAAGGCCTTGAGAATGGTGCGAGTGAGCGAGCACCAGGTGGCAGTGTTGCAATATTTTCATCAATTAATTTTTCTACTTCTGGTAGTGCGGTTTCTATAACCTTACAATCTGGGCACAACCTTAGAACAAGACGCTGAGCAATCATGAGGTTAAGCGCAGATGATAGAAGAAACGGCTGAACGCCCAAATCTACAAGACGTGGTATTACACCGAGCGAGTTATTTGTGTGAATAGTAGAAAGCATTATATGACCAGTTAGGGCCGCATTAACTGCTAGACCAGCGGTCTCCGCATCACGAATCTCACCAACCATGATTACGTCTGGGTCCTGACGGAGGATCTGCCTTAGACCAGAGGCAAAAGTGTATTCAATTTCAGGACGAACCTGTGACTGATTTATACCTTCCATGAAATACTCAACAGGATCTTCTAAGGTGACAATATTTACAGACTCCTTATTCAAACGCGAAAGCATTGAATAAAGCGTTGTTGATTTACCAGAACCCGTAGGACCACTAATAAGAACCATGCCGTACGGCTTTGCAAGTGCTGACTCAATAATATTTGCGTTATACTGACCAATACCAAGTTGGTCTAATCCACGCAGTCCTGTTTTTGGATCAAGCACGCGAATTGCAATTTTTTCTCCTGCTGGAGTTGGAAATGATGCAACACGATAATCGATTTCATGGTCCTGAAAATTTGTTCTGAATCGTCCGTCTTGCGGAATTCGCGATTCATCAAGTTTCATTTTTGCGAGAACTTTTATGCGCGATGTAATTGGTTGAATAAGTGCGGGTGGAAGTGAAGCAACTTCATGCAACTCTCCATCAATTCTAAATCTTATTCTCATTGAACTTCTCTGCGGTTCAAAGTGCACATCTGACGCACCAATCTGAACTGCCTCGCGAAGTGTTGATGCAACAATTTTAATAACTGGCGCCTCCTCTCCCTTACCACCCTCTTCTAGATCTATGGCGCGGTCTTCTGTTTTTACATTGCTAAGTTCTTGAACTGCCGCTGTTACCTCATTTTTATAAGGTGAGTAGCGCCTACCCATTCCAATCCAGTCGGAATATGAAATTAAATATATCCCAAGATCCATTCCATTCTGCTTTGCAATAAATTTTAAAGCGTTCTGGGCTTTTACATCATCGGGTCTAAACATTCCAACAATAAGCATTCTGTCCTTTCGCTCTATTGGAGCAACTTTGTATGCAGTGTATGTTTCTTGTGGAATAATTTTCAATAGCTCCTCCGGAACCGCGGCAATGTTTATTTTTTTATATGGAACTCCAACTAGGCCTGATTTAATTTTAATTACGGCCTCCTCGTCAACCAACTTTTTATCATATAAAAGTATCTCACTTGGTTTGCCTGATAAATCTGTCTCGTGCAATATCTTTGCACTAGTTTCTGCGTCTAATATTTTATTTCTTACAAGCTCCTGAATAAGTTGTTGGTCTGTCATATATAAGATGAGTATCTCTCCTCTTCAAAATTATACCACCAAAAATTGCATAGCGAAGTTGATAACTGAACTGATGCAATTTAAAAACGGCCACGTGGCCGTTTTTAAATTTATTTTTATTTCTTACATTACTTAGCCACACAGCACTGTGGAGCATTTATGTCCCCCTTCACAATACCAGACACTGAGCCGAGGTCTGATTGATTGCTAAAGCATGCTGTTCCTGTCGGAGAAACTGGCATCATAACTCCAGCCTTTGCGGAACACTCTGCACTCGTTATTTTTGTTGATGTATTGGCCGCCTGTATACCCTGTCCAAAATACTCACCTTTGCAATCCAAATATTTAAAATCTTCCGGTGTAACGCGTCCGGTCTGCCACTTCGTTAGCAATACCGTAAGGTTATTTGTATCTAAGAAATTACACACCCCACTCCTGCCAACGGATGCTTTTGCCATCTTACTTAACTCAAGCTCCTTTGCGGCGATCTGATCGCTCGTTACTCCAGTCGCCTGCATTTTCTTTATAGAATCTTGGCTTAGTGATGCGCTCGCGCTATCTACTTTTACCGAAAACACACACTTACTATCCTGATAGCCAGCTATATTTAATGTAATTGTGCTTTCTACTGAAACCCCAGCCGACACTGATTGACTGCCATACCCAATAATTGCCTTTGTACAATTTTTTGCCTTACTTGCAAAACACTCAAAGCTGTTAGTTGTGCCACAATCATTTAATATTGGCTTCTTTACCGTGGTTCCTCCGTTAGGTAACCCAGTTGTGTCTCCCGGCATTGGAGTGTTACTTGTCTTACTGTCTAAATAAAATTTAAGCCCAAGTGCCGCGCCTAAAATTACTAGTGCGACTAGCATGGTGATTACGACCACTCTTGAGGAAAATCCATTATTATTCATTAGGATAATAATAGCACAATGGAAATGCTCTAAGTTGTGGAAATCTGTGAAAACTAAAAAGATAAACAGATATAATTAGATTAATGATTAGTGTAATTCAATTTCTCATTGATGCTCTATTCCCTCCTCAATGCGTGGCGTGTGATAAAAAGTTACCTTCGTCCGCGCGCTTTGTTTCTTTGTGTGATGAGTGCCTTGAGCGCGTTCCTATCCGAAATGGATTTGTATGTTCTGTGTGTGGTGCAAGACAGTTCTCACTTATAAACACGTGCCATGGTGGTGCGCTCATAATAGCTGCGGCAACCGACTATACCAATCGTGAAGCTCAGTTACTTATTCACGCTCTAAAATATAATGGTTCTAGATCAGCCACATACCCACTTACAGAAATACTCATCCGATATATTGAATCAAGAGAAGAATTATCAACACATAGTGGATTTATTCTTATCGCCGTTCCGCTTCACAAGAAAAGATTACGCGAGCGCGGATTTAATCAGTCTGAGCTAATTGCAAAATCCCTTCACGAACAGCTACCAGATAAATTTTCATATCTTAATAATGTACTTAACCGCACGCGCAACACTCCATCGCAAACGGAGCAAAAAACTCACCCAGATAGAAATAAAAATATGAGCGGGGCGTTTGAAGTGGTAGACCCAAAAGAGGTTGTTGGAAAAATTATTTTTCTTGTTGATGATGTCAGCACTTCTGGCGCCACAATTCGTGAGGCTGGACGCGCATTAAAGAATGCTGGGGCACGAAGTGTCTTCGGCCTTGTCGTTGCGAAAGCGTAAAATACGGGGTAGACTATTGGCGTCGAGAAAAGTACCATTACTATATGAATCTTATACCAACAGTTATTGAAAAATCACAGTACGGTGAGCGCGCCTATGATATTTATTCGCGTCTATTAAAAGAGCGAATTATATTCCTCGGCGGACCGATTGATGATGTCGTAGCAAACAGCGTTATCGCACAACTTCTATTTTTAGACCATGAGGATACAAAAAAGGATATTCAGATTTATTTGAATACACCGGGTGGCTCAGTCTCAGCAGGTCTTGCGATATATGACACTATTCAACACGTGAAGTCGCCCGTTTCCACCATCTGCGTAGGAATGGCAGCATCCATGGGCTCAGCACTTTTATCAGCTGGCGCAAAGGGAAAGCGCTTCATACTACCAAACGCAGAGGTAATGCTTCACCAGATTATGGGAGGCGTTGAAGGTCAGGCAAGTGATATTGAGATAAGTGCTAAGCACATCTTAAAACTCAAGGATCGATTGAATAAAATCCTAGTGAAACATACGGGTCAGAAGTTAGATAAGATTGAAAAAGATACGGACCGAGATTACTGGATGACAGCAGAAGAGGCAAAGCAGTACGGCATCGTAGATGAGATAATCAAAACAAAGAAATAAGTAGAGGTAAAAACAGCCCAAATAGACGGGCTGTTTTTCATAAAAAACGCGTGGTACTATTGAATATATGAAAAAGAGCGTGGCTGGAAAAACAATTGTAGATAAAACAAAAATTGAGGAACTCTTGTTCCGAGGTGTGGACACCGTATACCCCACTAGGGATGCATTACGCGCTGTTCTTTTATCAGGGAAACGAATCCGACTTTACTTAGGAATAGACCCAACAAGCCCACATCTTCATCTTGGTCACGCGGAAAATATCTTAATGCTTCGAAAATTTCAGGACTTAGGGCACGAGGTAATTCTTCTCATGGGTGATTTCACCGGACGCATTGGTGATCCGACAGACAAACTCGCGGCACGCACACAGCTCACTGAGAAGGAAGTTAAGGAAAACTTAAAAACATTCAAGAAACAGGCATCAAAAATATTGCGTTTCACAGGTGAGAATGCCGCGAAGATAAAATTTAATGCCTCGTGGCATAGCAAGTTAACTTTTGAAGAGGTAATAAAATTGTCAGCCCATTTTACCGTACAACAGATGCTTGAACGCAGCATGTTTCAGGAGCGCATGAAAGCTGGAAAACCAATCGGCCTTCATGAATTCTTATATCCACTAATGCAGGGATATGACTCGGTTGTTATGGACGTTGATTTGGAAATTGGTGGAACAGACCAGACATTCAACATGCTTGCCGGACGCACACTCCTTAAATCAATGAAGGGTAAGGAAAAGTTTGTAATAACAAATCGCCTTCTTGAGGACCCAACAACTGGAAAGAAAATGAGTAAGACCGAAGGGACGCTCATAAATCTTGATGACGAGCCAAATGATATGTTTGGAAAAGTAATGGCCTGCCCTGATGAGCTAATGTTACACATAATGGAACTTTCCACTCTCATGACGGCTACCAGAATTGAGGAACTAAAAAATAAACTTAAGAAGGGCGAGAACCCACGTGATATTAAATTAGTTGTTGCAAAAGAAGTTGTCTCACTCTATCACTCAGGAAAAGAGGCCGATGAGGCCCATGCTGAGTGGCTAAGAGTATTCTCAAAGAAAGAGAGACCCGAGGACGCTCCAAAACTAAAGCTTAAATCAAAGCAGATCTCTCTACTTGAGCTTGTGCTCGCAACAGGAGTTCCAAGCAAGAGTGAGGCGCGCAGACTCATTGAGCAAAACGCGGTGAAAATAAATGATGCTGTTAAAAAAGATGGCAATGAATTAGTAACATTGCGGCCAGGTGATGTGATTCGCATAGGAAAGCACAGATTCTTTGAAATAGCATAACCAAAAACCCCGCCGAAAGCGGGGTTTTACTTTACAATCATTTTTCCAACCTCTCCTCTATCAGAGTGCCCTGGAATGCTACACCTGAAAACATACTCACCCTTAATGTCTGGTGCTTTAAATGCGATTACGCGTATTCCACTTCCCTGTGCTGATGCGCCAACCACGATCTGATTAAGTAATGGGCTATCAAATAAAAGTACATGAGAAAATGCATCTGTCGCCTCAAGCGCTATAGCAACATCAGATCCAGCACTAACCGAAAATGAATTTGGTGAAAATCCAGTTGCTGAAATGGATACCATTGTTACACCCTTTGGAATCTGTGCTTTTGTGACTGGACTCGATTGTTTAGGTGCCTCTATTGGTCCAGGCGCTGTAAATGCCTCATTACTTTGTGGAAGTGTTGCCTGCGTTGGGGCAACTTCCTGCGTAGCTGTTTCTTTAGGAGCGAACACTGGTTGAAGAATATCCAAAAAATATTTATCAAAAAAACTTTTTGTTGTACTTGTAGCTGCAATATTTCCGCTCTTGATTCTGGCAAGTTTTTCTTTTGGAACAACAACTATTATGCTCGCAAATATTATTCCTATGACAATAAGTCCGAAAAAGAAAAGAGTTACTATGGCTCTAATAATGTTTTGCATTATGTTAGTACATTAATTGTACCAATTTAGACCTTATTTTCAAAATGAATCTTTATTCTATTGTATGTACATAATAAAAACACCAGTTTGAGGTGTTTTATTTTTTTGTGTTGGATAAGGAAATATCGCTCGTTCGTCACTCGCTCTTTGGAACCCTTCGGTTCCAATACCTCCGCCTTGGGGAAACTACAGTTTCCCCATCGCCCCTTCACATTCCCACATCCCAACATAAAATAATAAAAACACCAGTTTGAGGTGTTTTATTTTTTGGTGCGGGATACGGGAATCGAACCCGTGTCTCAACCTTGGCAAGGTCGTGTTCTACCACTAAACCAATCCCGCATTAATTACTATTGAGGTGGTGGACCAGTTGGTCCTTTTACAAACGGAACTCCAATCGGCCCCTTAAACGTGCTTTTAGGAACACTTGGCTTGGAACCCATTTTTGCGCCCAGAATCATGAGTGCAAATATAGATATAGCGATAATAAAAATAACCAAACTGACCTTTTTTTGTTTATCCATCGCACTTCCAATTGTACTAAAAGCCCAGAAAAATGCAAAATTATTGACCAAAGCGTAACTAAGCAGTTACATCATTACTGCCATCGAGATCATTTTTTGTAATTAAGAAGCCACCTTGCTTACCGAGCCTTTTTCTAATTACTTCCGCATATGCATCCTCCTCTAAAACGCTATGCGCAATTTCTTTAGCGTGCTCGTAGGTTTCTATATCCCCCATTTCTTTTGCTTCAGTTGCGAAGCCCATAACATGAAATGCGAGCTCGCGAGCAAGATTTTTGTGGTATTCAACACTCGTTTCCCCGCTACTTTTTTGAACAGTATCTTTTACGATTTCTTTAAGCGCTTCAAGATAGTCATTTGGCGATGATACGGATCTTCCGAGGCGCATTGTGCTTACATGAATATGTGCATATGCATCTTCCCGTGCGAGTGATTCTGAAATTCTCGTCCTCGAATCAGCAGTGATGGACCCGTCATCCTTGCCACTCTTAGAGAGTAAGCGTTGATAGAGTACTCCTTTGGTATCTCTTAGATATTGAATCCTTCCTTCAATTGTTGGGAATTCGGAAAGACAGCGATAATCCTCCCCGTCGATTGTAGTGGATTCTTTTGTGGAACCATCCTCCATTTTAAATTTTGAGGAAAGTGATGCAAATGCCATTCGTCCGTAGTCTGACGCCATAACTGCAAGACCATCAGGCATGACCTCAATTTTAAAGGGCGACTCGTTACCGATAAGCTCATTATATAAGTACGCTCTTTCTTCTTCGTTTATACCTTGAAGCTTTTCAATCTCATTTTTTGACACATGCTGATATAGATTCGTGTTAGGATCCTTCTCCTTGTTCCAGTCGATTAGTTCACCATTAGAAAGGCAGTAAATTGGAAGACTTACTTCATTTGCAAATCTTGCAACCTGCTCGTATGGGACTCTACTATCAAGTCTAGACGTTGAGCCGTTCCAGTAGAGAGCGGTTATTTTCGGGGAACTTATTGCGAGTTCGTTATACTTATTTTCCGGCCTGTTTGTAATTGCATCACTAATCTCAGTTTCTATTTTTTCGTCATCAACTCGCCTACTTCTCTCACTAAGAATCCCCTTAGCCCTTGTGGCTGCGTCGCTTGGTGCTGCAGATACAACTGTTCCGCCCGAGAGAATAAAACCTATACCCGCCCACATATTATCTGAGGTATCGCCAGCCTTAATTGTTGATGCGGATATGGTGGGCTCGAGTGCAAGAGCAATCTTCATTTTTGTTTCCCACGTCGTATCATTTTCTAGCGGCGAGTTCGAATTCGGAACAAAGTTTGGATGTATGCCATGAATTACGAACACATCATATTTGTTCATAATTTCCGAAACACTTCGGCCCGTCGTTTCCTTTTCTTCGAATTTAGCGCTTTTGTCTATATCAAGTACCTCATCCTTATTGGTTTCCAAGACACTATTTATATTGAGGCCATCACCAAAATGTTCACTCATGTTTAGATAATAACACACCCCGCCATCTGCGGGGCCGGCCCCTTTCTTGTCCGATTCCCAAACTTATTTGTGGACCTATGGGGAATCGAACCCCAACCTCCTCCATGCCATGGAGGCGTAATACCATTTTACTATAAGCCCTAATTAGCTATGTGGGCGATAGAGGACTCGAACCTCTGACCTTCACAATGTCAATGTGACGCTCTAACCAGCTGAGCTAATCGCCCGAACTGAAATATCATACCCAAACAAACAGAAAACAGCAACACCTTTTCTTTACACTAACCACCCAATAACGTATAAATAAGTGAAGTAGCCCTCGTAGTTCAACGGATAGAACTGCTCACTCCTAACGAGCCGATCGAGGTTCGATTCCTCGCGAGGGCACCAAAACAAAACGCCCGTGCACCGCACGGGTTTTTTGTTTTCTATCTTTAGAACGGAATCGAACTCATAAGTTAAATAAAAAAATCCCTTGCGGGATCTTTTTACTTTTCTACTTATGCGACTTCTTCTAATGATGCCGGCTCTACTGCGTCAAGAATCGCCATAGCCTCTTCTCTCGACTTACCCTCACAAGATAATACTGCATCCTTATTAACAGCAATTAATTCCGCGAGTTTATTCTTTGCCTCAAATGTATCCTCGGCTGAAGCATACGGCGCTTCCGGATTATCGAGAAGCAAAAGGTAGAGCGGTCCACCGTCTGCAAGTCTTACTTCCGTTGGGCTCAACTCACCAACCTCACGCTCATCCACGCTTGGGCCAACAAGCGGAACCTCATTTGGCATTTCGTTCATATAAATATATTACACCAAAATTATAAATAAAATAAAGGAACCTTATTAGCTATCTGACGGTCCTTGGAAGAAGTGGGGAGACGCGGGTGGTTATTTCGTAATTAATTGTGCCAAGCTTTTTTGCAATCTCTTCAGCTGTAATCTGCACATCCTTTTGAGTGCCTAGCAAAATAACCTCATCCTCTGCTCGAGCGTCTTTTATGTGTGTCACATCAGCCACAATAATATTCATCGCAACGCGTCCTATAATTGGCGCACGCATTCCGTGTATTAGAACCTCACCACAATTTGAAAGTCCCCTATCAAATCCGTCCGCATATCCCTGAGGGATAACCGCGATATTCATTTCCCGCTTTGCAATATATGTACATCCATACCCAACAGAAAATCCTTTTGGAATTTGTTTTACTTGCGCAACATGCGAGACCCAGCGCATAACAGGCATAAGAATCATTCTCTTTTCAGAATTTTTTTTAAGTTCTTCCGAGGGCCACATTCCATAAAGACCTAGGCCAAGTCGCACCATTGATGTACTTAGTTTTGAATCAAGTGTTAGAAGTCCTGATGTTGCAGAAAGATGCATATCGAAATTACCGAATCCCGCACTCATGAATAATTCCACCGCGGATGCAAAGTCAGCGAGCTGTTTTTTTACGTGTTCTGTATTCTCGGTATCCTCAATGTTCGCAAAGTGCGAATAAATACCATCAACTTTAATATTGGGCATCTTCGTAAGACGCGCAATGAATTGTGGAATTGAGGAAATTAAAAGACCTTGTCGCCCTAGATTCGCGTCAATCTTAATATGTATAGGAATTTTTATTTTCTTTTTTTGTCCGATAGCCTGCAGAAGTGCCAGGCGCTCAGTATCATAAATTGTAGGAATTCCTTTTAAGCTAACCAACTCTTCGATGTCGCTTTTTTGAACATAACCAAATACAAGTGTTGGCTTTTTTGAAGCTCTTCTTAATAATCGTAATTCCTCAATATCATCTACCTGGAAATAGTCTGTGTGTGGACTAAGAATTTTTACAACCTCATTCTGCCCGTGTCCGTATGCATTCGCCTTAACAACGCAGGCAATCTTTTTCTTTGGCGCCAGACTTTTAAGCACTTTAAAATTATTTAAAAGTGCCGTTTTTGAGAGCTCAATATATGAGAGAGCTTTTTTCATTTATTTAGTATACTCGTGTAATTCATTAATAATAAAGCCCCGCAAATGCGGAGCTTTATCTATACTAACGATTTCGGAGTTTTGTTTCCTTGCCTGCCTTCTTGGCATGCTTTTTCCTGGCTAGTTTGCGTTTCTTATTCATACGATACGAATAGGATAACACGACTCACCATAATGCGCAAGAATTAGGCTGGATTACGCTATTGTCGCTATAAGTCTAAGCGCTACATTGATCTCTTCAATAAACTTGTTCATTGGCTCATCACCCGCTAGCCCAAGTTGCATCCAATGTATGATATCCAAAAACGAGTCGGCTCGATTTTTAGAAAAAGCAGTCATATCTTCATTCGTAAACTCGGAAACTACTTTTTCGCGCTCCGTTGAAAAGGAACAAGCAATATCAACCAGCTGATCACGACCCCACGTACTCTTAAAGTATTCAGAATTCTTCTCATACTCATCCAGAAGTAGCTCACACGCCCTCTCTACTGACTCATATGCGTCTGACAGGGCTTCTCCGTCAATAACCAAAAATGAACCCTCTTTGCACTGTATAATCCGAAGCCAGGTTGATTCACTTTTTATCAATCTTTTAAAAAGCTTCCAGCGATCTTCGGAAATAGCGCTTTTCACGCTTTTTACAGCGATTATTTCTGAAATACGAATGCGTGTTTCCACTATCGCATCAATTGGATTCTTACGCTCCTTAAACTCTTCCACGAGTATGCGAATTACGTCTGAAGATTTCATCGACAATCCTCCTTTTTATATGTTATGTGCTTTTTTTGTTATCGCATGAAGTTGAAAATAAAACAAGCATAAATCTAAATTTATTTTTTATAAAAAGACCCCGAAATATCCGGGGTCTGAGTTGTATTACCTATCCCTATTTGTAACTGAAAATGCGAGTTCCTCAGCGTCTATCACCTTTTCAACTGCGAGTGCCGCATTCAGATTCTGTCTTCTTCGCTCAACTATATCTCGAACCGCCTTCCCAAGCTCAAACCAGATTCCTTTCGGTTCGCACTTGGTCATACTCATGATTGTTGCGAGATCAGTCTCTTCTATTAAAACAATTTCTGCCTTCTCATACTTACGGTGCCCAGAAACCTTTTGCCCAGAAAAATTAACTGAGATAAGAACCCACTGCCCCGAACGCGTAAGTCCCCATGAACGAACAACACCATCCAGACAGCAGAATCCTCGCGAAGGTTCGCGGAGGCCACTTCCAGGGAAGTACTCAATTGCAATACTCGGTTGTGGTTGGAAGATTCCCTGCGTCTTCAGCGAAAAATTTCCATCACTTACTATCTTCGGATTATCTGCATCAATTTCGTGAAAAAAATCAGCGTTGTGCAGACACTTCAGATGTCCGAGTTCTGGAAGTGTGGATGAATCCAAAAAAGACTTAAGTAGTCCAGCACGAGCTTCTAAAAGCTCAAACCACTCTTCAAACTCTATCTTATCCTTCCGGACAAATGTCCTTAATCCTTGTAGAGAGGGCATACCCTCCTCCTTTCGTTGTTAGAGGCTCACCTCTTAACGCTATTATTCTTATTCAAAGTATTTGGCATGTCAACAAAAAACAACACCAATAAGGTGTTGTTTTTACTAATGCGGAGGCGAAAGGATTCGAACCTTTGGAAGGGTTTCCCCTTCGACTTCTTAGCAGGAAGCCGCTTTCGACCGCTCAGCCACGCCTCCTCACGCATATATGAGTGTATGTCATTTATATGCTTTATTCAAGAATAATTCTAGGGAGACTACACAAAACCCAAATTGTTTGATACTGTAATGTAACTGGAAGGTTGGCAGAGTGGTCGAATGCGCCGCACTTGAAATGCGGTATGCTGAAAGGCATCGGAGGTTCGAATCCTCCACCTTCCGCCCCCACAAATTAAAAAACGGCCTTAGGCCGTTTTTTAATATCACTTAGTTAGTTGGTGCCTGTGGTACTGGCGGAACCGGAGGAACTGGGACCGCGGAACCGACTCCATACTTATTACCCTCATTCACACTATCAAGCACTAGGAAGATAATGAGTGCGAGGCCGATAACTGGAACAAACCCTACGATGAACCACCATCCGCTACGGTTTGTGTCATGAAGCCTTCTTACTGTGATTGCTATTGATGGAACAATCACGCCCAAACCATATAAACCTAGGACAATACCTCCAATTGTACCAAGAGATCCACTGAGAACTGATAGTATTGCGCTAACAATAAAGTTGGCAAGCGTAAAGTACCAAAACTCACTCCTTGTTGCTCGACCACTGATGTCCGCATACTTCTTAAATGCATTTATGTAATGCTGTATCATTTTTTTAGTATACCATAACACGCCTATATTTTTGTCGTATGATAGATATATATGAAGGCTTTATTTATCTGTAAGCGAAATTATGAGCGGAGCCAGATGGCCGCAGCCATTTATAACAAGCTAACCAATACGCACGACGCTGACTCGGTTGGCACATATGCTGGTGCGCCAGAGGAGCCAGAGGGTCAGATACTTAGTAATCTTATGAGTTACGGATATTTTTTCCCTGTTTTGGAGTCTCACGGAATAGATATAAAAGATAATCGAACAAAAAAATTATTACCCAGTATGCTCGACCGGTATGATTTAGTGGTCTCAATGGCGTAAGAACCATACATCCCTGACTTCCTTAAAAACTACCGCCATGTAATCCTGTGGGATGTTAAAAATTCAGTTGGTCCGACAAAAGAGGATATGGAAAATAAATATCTTTTAATTGAGAATCTTGTTCGTGGACTTATTGAAAGTTCTAAACATTAAAACTTTTTGCATAACTCACGGACCTCTCGAATGCAATTTTTATCACTCAATAAAATATCTGAGATTAGTTGTGCAATTTTCTTCATTTCCCTCTCCTTCATTCCACGCGTAGTAACAGCTGGTGTTCCAATGCGAATTCCTGATGGATCCATTGGTGGGCGTGAATCATATGGAATTGTATTTTTATTTACAATAATTCCATTTTTCTCAAGCATTATACTTGCCTCGTTTCCACATATTCCCTGCGCTGCTACGTCTATTATAAGCAGATGTGAGTCGGTCCCTCCAGAAACAACTCTCCATCCAAGACTCTGTAATTCGTTTGATAGTGCGGTCGCATTCTTCACAATCTGTGAAGCATATTTTTTAAATGCTGGCATCATTGCCTCACCCAACGCAACAGCAGTCGCGGCAATCTGATTAAGATGCGGTCCGCCCTGCAACCCAGGAAAAACAGCCCGATCAATCTCACGCACGATATCTATGCTATTTGCCTTTGCAATTTTTGAAGTTTTATTTACAAATATCATCGCGCCACGAGGACCACGAAGTGTTTTGTGTGTCGTAGTTGTTACCACATCTGCATATTTAAACGGAGACGGATATGCTCCCCCAGCAACAAGTCCAGCGATGTGCGACATATCTACCAAAAGATAGGCGCCAACTGAATCTGCAATTGCTCTAAATTTTTTAAAATCTATTATGCGTGAATATGCGGTGTATCCTGCAATTATTAATTGCGGTGACTCTTTTTTCGCTATTCTCGCAATCTCCTCATAATCTAAGCGCTCTGTTTTTGAATCAACTCCATAACGAGCAACACTCCAGAACTTTCCCGTAGCGCTCACATTATGTCCGTGAGTCAGATGCCCGCCCATGTTTAGACTTAGTCCCATTATTTTCTTACCTTTTGGTACGAGCCCTAGATAGACTGCGAGATTTGCTGGTGACCCGGAATACGGCTGAACATTTACGTGCCAATTCTTATTAGAAAGTCTGAAAAGCTTAAGTGCTCTATCGCGACACAACTTTTCAATTTTATCCGAGTATTCATTACCTCCATAATATCGTGCTCCAGGATACCCCTCAGCATACTTATTATTAAATCTTGACCCTAGTGCGCTAAGTACATCCTCAGAAACAATATTTTCTGATGGTATTAGGTTTATTGTATTCTGCTGACGCAATACCTCCTCATTTATTATTTTTTTTATTATGGAGTCCATATTACTCACCCATGGTACCATAGAGAATTGTTTTTTGTCTTGCACCTGTTTAAATAAAATAATAAAAACACGCCATATTTTGGCGTGTTTTTATTATTGTGTGCCCGGGGCCGGAATCGAACCGGCACGACCATTTACGGTCAAGGGATTTTAAGTCCCTCCTGTCTACCAATTTCAGCACCCGGGCGCTTTTATGATGCTACCTCAAAATAAAAAGAGAGACAACTATTTACATATTACCACCTTAATACTAAATAAAAACGCCGATTTATGTTCGGCGTTGTTTTTGGAAGCCCGGGCCGGAATCGAACCGGCGCATAATGGTTTTGCAGACCATCGTGTTACCGCTTCACCACCGAGCCATCGTGTTCCTAGCTATTGATTAATGCTATCTACATTATAACTTCTGGAGGCCGAGATGGGAATCGAACCCATGTATAAGGGTTTTGCAGACCCTTGCCTTACCACTTGGCTACTCGGCCAAATATATTTCGATACTATATAACTTGATTATCTTTCTCTACCTCAACAGAAACGTCTTTTGCGACTGCAGGTTCCTCAATAATAAACTTCAAAAAAGGCATTGGCTTAATGTTCATCTTCTTAAGAAGTTTGTGGCGAAGATCAGACGCGTGTCTTGTTAAATACAAATATACACCAGGCCCTTTTTCATAAGGGAGTATACCAATCTTAACTGTTGCGTGCAATAATTTTTCATCAACCTCAACATCCATTATGGTTACGAGTGCGCCCTCAAAATCCATATCACGCGTAAATACTTTTCCAAGTTCATCTTGAATAAGTGTCGATGCTTTAAGATTTCTAAAAGGTTTCATTTTATTTTTATTTATTCAAAAATAAGTTTATTTCCGACTCTTATTGGCTCTTCGCTCTCTACGAGCATTCCAACCTCAACATCAGTTAGTGCCTCACCAATGTCCTTTTTTCCAGACTGCAAATTAATTATGCGCCCCTTACCGAGCATTCGTGTGTCGTGCCAAATCTCAAATGACTCATGATTTTTAATTGGGCCCAAAAGTACGCGCCCGCCAATCACTCTCTCCTTACCCTTCGACTGTCCAAATACACCTAAAATTTCTAAGGTTCTATATTCCTTGGTTGCAAACTTCTCTGCATACTCAGTCATCTTCTTTTCTAACTCATAAATAATCGGGGAGTTAATCATGCTGATTTTCTTCATGAGAATCATACTGTCCGCAGCGCGATCAGTTTTTGCCCTAAATCCTACAATAATCGCCCTCATGCTTTCTGCGTCCTTCACGTCACTCTCTGTTATTGGCCCAACACCCGTCCTTACGATTGATAATGGAAGACTCTCCATGAGTTTGTGAGTTACCTCAACCAACACCTCAAGTGAGCCAGCTTCGTCTGCTTTCAAAAATACTGGGAGATGTTTTTCTTTTGCGATTGATGCGTCTGCTTTTCTTGCTACTTGTGGAATTGTCTTCTCGAATTCTTCAAGTGCCTCTCGCAATGCCTTATCATCCTTATGTGCACAAAATATCTCTCCTATTTGTGGTGCTTTTTCAAATCCTATAATTACAGCTGGAGCACTTGGTATCAATTCCTTTACCGCCTTTCCCATAAAATCCTCGAGCATTCTTACCTTACCTGATGCGCTGTGCGTTGCTATTACCGAACCTTGAAAAAGTGTGCCCTCTTTTATAATGACGCTCGCGACAACTCCGCGCTTTGGATCCATCTTTACAGATATAACCACTCCAGATGCAACATCCTTTCCAACACAGTGAATGTCTTCTAATTCTGATGAGAGCAATATTAAATCTAAAAGTTCGCCAATACCCTCTCCGCTTTTTGCAGAAATTGCGTGCCACGATACGTCACCTCCCTTCCCTTCTAAAAATACGCCGAGCTGCATGAGGTCGTTTGCGACCGCATCAATATTTGCACCAGGCTTATCTATTTTATTAATTGCTACGATATACGGAAGTTTTTCATCCTGAATATACTTAAGTGCATTCTTTGTTTGTGGTTTTACACTGTCGTCTGCGGCCACAACCAAAATAGCTAGGTCTGCAACTTTTGCGCCACGCTCTCGCATTTTTGAAAATGCTTCGTGTCCTGGTGTATCAATAAAAGTAATTTTTTTATCTCCGTGAGTTATCTCGTATGCGCCGATGGACTGCGTAATACCTCCCGCCTCCTTGCCGGCTACATTTGTTTTTAGTATATAATCAAGAAGCGTGGTTTTCCCGTGATCCACGTGACCCATAATAACTACGATTGGTGGGCGTTCTTGCTTCATGTGCATTTGTAAAACTAACAGAAGAATGGTATAAATACAAGGATTTTTTGAGAAGCTGTAAAGGCCCACCCAAAAATCGTGAGGTTGGCCCTATCGTCTAGTGGCTAGGACAATGCCCTTTCACGGCATAAACAGGGGTTCGATCCCCCTTGGGGCTACATTAATAAAAACAACTCCATATTTGGGGCTGTTTTTAATTTACAAACAACAACTAGTTAATATTGAATTGGTAACTATTTAGTGGCCCACATCGCACAATAGACCTGTTGATTATTCACACATGCGATTAAATATTAAAAAGTGTAGAATATATATGTGGAATTAAAAAATAAAAAAACATCAATTACTTGGAACGCTGAGGAGCATGACCATATGGAAAAAGAGTTTGGTTGGTATTTTTTCATTGGGCTCACCGCTTTAATTATTGTTATTTTTGCCTTTTGGAAAAATAATTTTTTCTTCGCCTTGTTTATGATAATTGCGGCGATACTCGTTATGATTTTTGGCAGTAAGAGACCGACGGTTCATACGTTTAAAATAGATGGGCATGGTATTAGCATTGGAAATAAATTCCTACCTTATTCCAGGATTAGCAATTTTTCAATTAGAAATCACCCACAAAGAGGTGGTCCTAGGGAGATTGTTATCAGAAAGAAATCAGCCGTTAATCCTTTTATACATATGCCGGCAGAAAAGTATATGATTTCTCACGCAAGAGAAATTCTAAGTGAACACATACCAGAGGAGGATTTTAATGAGACATTTGCAGATATATTTGCTGACTTTTTGGGTTTCTAATTTTACTTGAATAATTCATAGCACCGCGATATACTGCACAAGGTTTCTATGCCCTTGTCGTTCAATGGATAGGACGCAAGATTGCGGATCTTGTAATCGAGGTTCGACTCCTCGTGAGGGCACAAAATAAAATGTCTGCGCAATGCGCGGACATTTTATTTTCTATCCATGGAAAGAGTCGAACCGGAGGCCGCAGGCTTCGAAGAGAAGCCGAAGGTTTCGAGTCCAGCAGCCCAGTAGGTGATTGTACTCAATCAAACGAGAGGCGACTCCTCGTGAGGGCACAAAATAAAAAACGCCTGATGGCGTTTTTTGTTACATATGAAATAAATACCTGTAATTAGAGGTTTTGATTTTTTAAGTTAATGTGTGGATACCCATACTAGTCCAGGATAACTTGGCCCGCCACCAACAACAGCCTGCTTCGTTCCGTCAGACGACATTGTAGTGGCATACCAAGGATAATTATTTGTTGTACTGCCCGGGGTGGTCCAGCTTGAACCAGAATCAGTTGAAATATATATATATCCACTACTCGCCCCGATCAATCCCACAGCTGTTAATATCTGTCCGTTTGCAGACATTGCAACGCCGTACCAATTATTGGCGATTGGATTAGTATATGAGCTCCATGTGTGACCGGTGTTAGTAGAGTAATATATTTGATCTGAAGTAAGTGCTGTTGCAATTTGTTTGGTTCCATCGGAAGAAATAGCTACACTCCTCCAATTTTTTGTCGGGCCATACGCGGTCCAAGAAGTGCCCTGATTTTCAGAAACATATATTTGGTCTGCTTGGTAGCTATTGCTAAAATTTACACTTGCCACTATTACATTACCAAGTGAAGACATAGCAATGTCTCCCCAATTCTTGATAGGTGAGTTCACAAGGAGACTCCAATTTTCTCCATAATTAGTTGAGATATATATCTGACCAGACCCCATGCCGGTTGCCTCAACAGCCTGTATCTGTCCGCTTGAAGACATTGCCACCGCCTTCCACTGTCCATTAGTGCCGGGTGCTTGATGGAAGCTTGCGCCATAGTCGTTAGAAACGTAAATATAGTTGCCGAATGGCACGGCCGTCTGATACTGACCGCTGGAAGACATGGCAACATCATACCAACCGGTGTTTATGGCGATGGGCGTCCAGCTTGCGCCGGTATTAGTAGAAACGTAGATTGAGTAACCATTCTTTACTGCGGTTATTCTGGTTCCGTCAGACGACATGGCAACACTGATTATGTTTCCAGAAGATACACCCGCGTCACTCCACACAGTTCCGTATGTTGGGGCTGGAATAGCACCAACAGCAACAAATCTTTCCAATGTAGAGGTCGGAGTAAGGGCGAGATTTGAACCAACCTCATATGCATTTGTACTTCTCCCTCCATCAGACACCATTGTTGGTGTCTGCTTGGTGGACTCTAAAACAGCGGAGACCGCCCATCCACCACCAGCTGTATATGTATAGTAGTTTCCTGTTGAGGTTGTATTTACCGGATCAACTGGAAGATTAGGTAGTGGATTACCGAATGTTAGGCTACTGAAATTCACAGGAACCCAGCCAGTGCCATCAGTCTTTCTGAGGGTTGATGAGGTAACACAACGATACGCTATTGTTGATGATGATGGGAGGTTTAGATTGCTACACGTTGGACTGGAATCAGGGATAGAGACATATACATATGTTGAGGTGCCCAT
>CAIKKG010000038.1 GCA_903827975.1 uncultured bacterium | reverse complement strand
TGTTACGGCGTATGGCGAATTAAGAATTATCGTGATAGTGTTTTTTACACGATTAATTTTGATGATGTGGTGGGAATGGTGAAACTTCGTAAAGTAAGATTTGAAAAGGGAGATTCGATTGTAACTGTTCAGACAATAAATAATTCTGACAATTCAATTAATGTTTCACCATTTAATGAAGATGGGTGTAATCTAAAATACGACCATGAACCGGATTTTGAAAGTAAAACAGCAACACATTGTATGAAAAACTTCTCAACAAACTACATTCAATATAAATCTCACGCTTGCGATTTTGCAGCTAATGGTAATAAAATGTCCTACCTGAGATACTATTCTGATAGCTTACATGCTGATGTTTCATTGCTTTTTGATACATTAAAAAACCAAATTACTGAAGTTTTCGTTTATGAAAATATCAATGAGGGGAAGCAATATACAGGGAAACAATATACAAGAAGCAAAAAACAAAGAAATCGTAATGACGACTCATTTATCCGTTATAAGGAGAATGGGCGTATCGAACAATTATATAAACACCAATTTTTTCAATACAATTTGGATTCGCTAATTGGTGTTGCTAATAATTATTGTCAATAAAAGTGCCTAAAGTACTTGAAGTGCCTAGAGTGCCTAGAGTGCCTAAAGTATTTAAAGTTGGAGAAAATAAAAATATTTCATCTCCATTTATGGAATTATTCCGATATTGCATCCATTATTGAAAACTAAAACATTTAAGATATGAAGGCATTTAAAATTATTGCGGCGATACTGATGGTGTCGGTTGCGGCTATGGCAGTTACGGTGGTGGTTCCGCTGTTTGTGCATGAGCGGAGTATGAAAGAGATGATTTCGGAGCGAGATGATTATGGGAAGTTGTGGGGCAAGGCGGATTCGTTGGAGAAGAAAGGACTGACGCGCACGGAGATTGAAGTGGTGGAGGTGATTTATGGGAAGGCAAAGGCGGAGGGAAATACGGATAATTTTATTAAGGCGGTGATTTATAAGCTGAAGTTGGAGTCGTATATTTCGGACGATGATTATGTGAAAGAGATTGGCGATTTGGAGCAGGAGGCGGCGGAAGCGCATTTTCCGGCGAAACCGATTTTGCAATCTATGACGGCAGAGGTGTATTGGAAGTATTATACGAATAATAGATACAGGTTTTTGAATCGGACGGAGACGGTGGATTTTGTGCCGAAGGATATCAGAACGTGGGATTTGAGGAAGATTATAGAGAAGGTGATTCAGAATTATAAGCTTTCGTTGGCGAATGGGGATAGTTTGAAGAAGACGTCTATCAATACCTATCAGGCGCTGTTGGCTACGAATTATGCGAATTCGCCGGAGATGCGTCCTACTTTGTATGATTTTTTGGCGCATAGGGCGGTGGACTTTTTTATGAATGAGGAGCCGGGTTTGGTGAGTCCTGCCAATAGGTTTGAGATGGATAAGGAGTTGTTTTTTGATCCATGCGACAAGTTTATGAACGAGAAGATTGAGACGCCTGATGCGTTTTCGTTGACCTATTATGCGGCTACGATATTTCAGGATTTGTTGAAGTTTCATGCCGCGGATAGCGACCCGCAGATTTTGATTGATAATGATTTGAAGCGTTTGAGGTTTATAAAGCAGAAGACCATTCATCCCGATAAAGATACGCTATATGTGAGTGCGTTGGAGGGTTTGCAAAAGAGGTTTGAGTCGTTTCCGTCGTCGTCGGAAGTGATTTATGAGATAGCGAATTATTATTATTTGAAGGGCATGAATTATGCTACAAGCAAGGATGAAGGGGATAGATGGTTGCTGAAGAAGGCATACTCGATTTGTGAGAAAGCCATAGATAAGTTTCCTGATGCGTTTGGGACGAAGAATTGTCAGTATCTGCAATCGAGAATCACGGAGAAGTCGCTCACCTTGACCACGGAGGAAATCAATACACCGAATAAGCCTTTCAGGGGTTTGTTGGGTTATAAGAATTTGAATGAGGTGTTTGTGCGCATTTGCAAAGTGGATTATGAGTGGAACGATAGGTTGAAGGAAACGGATTATTATAATGATAAATTGGTGAAAGCGTACCTGAAGTTGAGTCCGCTAAAGGAGTTTGCGGTGAGTTTGACAAATCCGAAGGACTATCAAGGGCACACCACGGAGATTAAATTGCCTGAATTGGGTGCGGGTTTCTACATTATATTAATAGGGTCGGATAAGAATTTGTCGTTGGAGAAGAATGCGGTGTGTTATGCGGATTATTGGGTCTCGAACATGGCTTATATGAATCGGACCTTGCCCAATGGGAATGTGCAGTTTGCGATTACCAACCGGGAGAGTGGAACGCCGCTGAGTGGGGTTTCGGCGCAGGTGTATCATCAGGTGTATAATTACACCACAAGGAAATATGAGTATCGCAAGGCGGGGCATTTTTATACGGATGAGAGTGGGATGTTTGAGACGATGCCGAGTGAAAATGATTATTATACTTCCTACGTGGAGCTGACGTTGAACAATGATGTGGTGAATAATGATGTGTTGAAGACGGCGAATTTCTATCAATATAGGAACTACAATTCTGTTGTGAAGAAGTATTTGAAGACGGTTTATTTTGCCGATAGAGCTATTTATCGTCCGGGACAGACGCTGTATTTCAAGGGGATTTTGATGGAGACGGATGGGGAAAGCACGGTGATTAAACCCGGGGTGGAAACAACGGTGGTGTTGTATGATGTGAACTATCAGAAGGTGTCGGAATTGAAGTTGACGAGCAATGAATACGGCACATTTAGCGGGCAGTTTGTGTTGCCGACGGGTTCGTTGAATGGGCAGATGCATATTGGGGATACATGGGGAAATTTGTATTTCTCGGTGGAAGAAT
>CAIKKG010000037.1 GCA_903827975.1 uncultured bacterium | reverse complement strand
CAAGGTATTTCGACATCAAAAATATGTCAAAGAGCAATGTTATTGATACTATTGTGGAATAGTATTTTGCTGATACTCATTTTCAACATGTATCAAAAAAGACTTTTTAGAGGTTCCCTATAGTAAGTAATTCTTCAGAGTTTGATGAGTTAGAGATTGATTTTATGGGTGGAGAACCTTTAATGAATTTTGATCTCATTAGAGAAATTGTAGAATGGCTGAGTGCTAATCCACTTTCTGTACCATTTATTTGCTTTGCTAGTACAAATGGCACCTTGCTGGATGATGAAAGAATGGAATGGTTCAGAAAATATCGCAATATCCTATGGTTAGGTGTGAGTTATGATGGTAGTGAATATCTTCAGCAGATAAATCGTGGAGCAAAGGCAGGAATAGTAAATTTCGATTATTTTCATGATGTCTGGCCCGAGCAAGGGTTTAAACTTACCATAGCTAAAGAATCATTAAGATGTCTTGCAGAAGTTATTTTGGATTCGCAAAAGAAAGGCTACAAAATAGCTGCATCTCTTGCACAAGGAATTGATTGGAGTGATGATGATGCAGAGTTATATTTAGAACAGCTTTCACTTTTGTCAGTGGCATATCTTGCTGATAATGATTTAACTCCAATTAATATCCTTTCACGCGCATTGTACGAAATTGACAATCTCCCAGAATATCAGCATAGATTCTGTGGTTCCGGAGTCTATATGATAACATATGATATAGATGGGAAATACTACGGTTGTCACATGTTTTCACCAATAGTTATGGGAGAAGAAAGTGCGCTTGAAATATCAAAAATTGATTGGATGTGTGAAACAATAGCGGATGATGATCGCTGTAAGAATTGTCTGCTTAAAAGTTATTGCCCCACTTGTATGGGCTTAAATTATCACTTCCGCGGAGAAGTATCAAAACGTGATTTTAGAAGTTGTAAAATGATACTTGCAGAAGCTATTGCCTCTTGTAAGTTTCAAATTAAAGTGCTGACTACACGGCGTAATTCTTTAATAAAAGAGGACGCATACTATGCTCAAGCTGCCCTTGGAGCATACCCTCTGCTATCTGAATTATCGATTCGGAATAGCATATCACCCTATGTAATGGGAAAAATTTAAATTCCGGAAGGAGGTGAAAATGTATGAATATTAGTGAGAAAGAAATTATTAAGCTTCGTGATATGCTTAATACGTATGAAGAAGAGCATGGAACAAGCGCAGGGGATATTACTGATAGCGTAAACTGCACATCATGTGCTGGATACTGTTCTGGAAGCTGCAATAACTTTTGCACATCTTCTTGTTCTACTTATTGTGATGGCAATTCTGGTGCTTGCTGGCAAGTTGGTCACAGATAAGCAAATAAAGTAATCGCTTGTAGTCAGCATCTTTATTTGAACCATCTTCTATTGGAAATGATGTAAGTTTTTTTTGAGTTACTGATCCATGAGTGTTTATTGTTGTGTTAAAATCTGGAGGAAAACAGGACAATCATTCACGTAGAATCTTTTTATGACTGTGATAATTTTGTGTGCCCTTGTTTTTTTATAATAGCAGTTTCCTTTCTCGCTTATGCTTTGGATCATATGGTATCTGCAAGCTTCTCCCTGAACGATTTACTGGCATATTGGAAACCAAGGTCTGAATGGAAGATTACTCCTGCCAGTAACTGCCGATGCCGTACGACCATGCCAATAAACGGATTGACTGTCGTTCCAGTCTTAAGGATGTTATTAAGGGAATAACTGATTATCTCCCGATTGAAGAGTTCCATGATCACCGTCAAATACTACCAACCAGGTATAGGTTCGGATGTGCGTGAAATCACTTGTCCATACATCGAAAGTCGTTTCTACCGAGAATTCCTGCCCCAGGATTTTTTGTGCTATGGGCTCATTATGATTCAAGTCAGTCGCGACCTTAAACTTCTTGGCACACTTTCCCCGAAATACTCAGGCCAAATTCTACATTTCCAGTTTTTTTACCATAAACAGTGACGGCTCATTTTGCTCAGATTAACAGGCTTTTTTATGCCACGTCAAAAACCGAATATGCTCCTCGATTTTTTATCAGCAGATCTTTGAGTTTAGTCAGAAGTTTCAAGAGATAATGCTTTTCGAAAAAGCCAAGTAGCATAATGTTCGATATGGCAAAGAGGATGATTGAATCGTAAATGCGATATAATATGAATCAACAAACCTTCCTGGACTAACAGTAGTATATGATTCATAATAAGATATAGTATCTCAGATTTTTTATAGATACCCATAACTTCACATTATAAAAAGACATAAACATACCGGGGTATATGTAACTATGGATAGTAAAAGATTAGAAATAATGAATGGCCATATTCCACAGAAGAGACAAATAATTCTAATGATTTCTCAATCATGTAACCTAAATTGTACGTATTGCTATCAGTCGAATAAATCGCCTGGTATAATGTCTGTAGAAACCGCAAAGAAAATTCTCCTTAACGAATTATTACAGTTAAAAAACGATAATCGAACGAAATATCTTGAAATAGCTTTTCTTGGTGGCGAGCCATTTCTTAATTTTTCAGTTATAAAAAATATTTCTGAATGGATATGGAAACAAAATATTTTTATACATTATGAAATAACTGTAAGGACAAATGGGACTCTACTTTCAAAAGAAATAAAAGAATGGTTATTAAAGAATAAAAAGAGAATTAAGGTAGGATTAAGTATGGATGGACTTTCTGATATGAACATCTTTAATCGTACCTCAATCAGCGTTGATTGGAGATTTTTTTATTCTAGCTGGCCTGATGAACGCATAAAGATCGTGTTGTTTAAAGATTCAATACAATATCTCAAAAAAACAGTTGATGAAATGAATAATTTATATATCCCATTTTACGTTGAAATAGGAGAAGGGTTTCTTTGGGAAAATGCTGATGCCGGAGTTTTTGAGCATCAATTATTAGAGATGGTTCCTGATTATATATTGAAAACCGATGAGGCGGTTGCCTGTGGCTTATTTTCTTTTAACCAAGCAGATTTCTTCCCGAAGCACAAGATGACTGACATTTTATTTTGTGGGAAATCAAATAATATTATCGCTTATGATATAGATGGCTCTCCTTGTATTTGTCATTTATTTTCAACTCCTGTCCAGACCTATGAAGTGGCGCGAAAAAGCTGGAATAATTTGCGAGATGTTCATTCTGTACCTATGGATCCTCAATGCATTTCATGTCCCGTACAAAAAGTTTGCAAAACATGTTTTGGCGAAAACATGAGACTATATAATACCATTTACAAATCAGCAGCTATAAATACTATCTGCAATGCAGTAAAAGCAAAATCTAGAGTTTGTGCATATTACTATTTAAAGTGTATTGAAAATAAAATAGATAATAAAAAAATACTTTTTAAAGAAGAGAGGGAAACTGCCGCAAAATGCATTAATATACTAAACAATATCCCCACTTACATTAAGGAAATATGAAGCTATCGAACAATGAAATAACCTTATGGTCTATAATAATAAAATCATTACCACATAAGAAGTCATTAATTGCGTTGGGGATAATATCGCGCATTCCAATGCTAGTGTCCCCTGTTCTTTTTGGATATTTTATTACGCTTTTAACTAGGAACTCCTCAGGCAACACGGCTTATACTTTAATTTCCTATATTTTTGGATTAGGTCTTTTATCAATAGTATTTACTTTTATTAATGAACGGATCTCAATTATATCTTTTTCTGAGCAAGAGGTTAATTTAAAAAAAATAGTATGGGGAAAAATTTATGTTTTGCCGGATCTTGTTCGAGATTCATACACAAATGGAGTGTGGATGCAAAAATTCACAAGAGATATAGCTGTTATTAGCGGATTATGTAAAATAATAATCGATTCAGGATTGGGATTTATGACTTTTTTTTTAGGTACCTTTATAGTATTTGCTTCCAAGACGCCCTCTATATCTATTATTTTTTTACTTTCTTTAATGCTTACGACTATTATTTATTTATTATTTAAACATAAGATTGAGGATACATCAAGAAACCTTAGAGAAACACTGTATAACGAAGGAAGCACAATACTTGATCTTATAGAAATGCTTCCCATTCTAAATATATTTGGAATTGTGCATTTATATTCACCTTTTTTTGGCAGAAGCGTTGATGTGGCATCGAAACAACAAATAAAACAAAAAAAAATTGTAACCAATTTTAAAATGGCCATAAAATTAGAGTTTACAATAATCAACATGACGGTTCTTCTTTTGTGCACATTCTTTTTTTTGGATAAAAAACTTGTTGTAGGTGATATTGTTATGTATAACATACTTATTTCAGAAACGCTTGGGGGGTTATCCCAAATATTCAATGTCATTCCTGAACTTGGTCGCGGAATAGAATACAAAAAAAGCTTGCAACAAATATTTGATCTTGGAGACGTTAATGATAAAAATAACTATGGAAATTATAATGATAACCAATATGCATATGATATTAGCAATATTTCGTTTGATTACGATAACAAAAATTCTGTATTAAATAATTTTTCAACGAAAATAAAGAAAAATGAATTCGTATGCTTTCTAGGAAGAAACGGAACAGGAAAAAGCACGCTAGCTAAAATAATGTCTGGTTCTTATAAGCCAAAGTCTGGCATAATAATATCGTCAGAAAGCAATCCTGCAATAGTACCTCAACGAATCGTAGTTTATAATGACACTTTATTAGAGAATATACGTCTCAAGGATACATCGATCACTGAGGAAACCGTAAGAGATTATTTGCAGAAATGCGGATTCAATCAGTTTCTCCAAAAACACTCAAATAACCTCCATACAAAGATTAAAACAAATATGCTTTCCGGGGGAGAATTGCAATTATTGGGCATTGTACGCGCATTAGTTCATAATAGAAATACATTAATACTTGACGAAATAACAAACAACCTCGATATTGTTGCAAAAGAAGCCATATATTCTGTCCTAGAATATCTTAGTGGGAAATGCACAATTATCCTTATAACACATGATATCTCATGCCTGAGAATTGCGGATAGGATATTTGTTTTTCAAAAAAATCTAGTATCAGAAGCAAAAGGGACTTCCTCTGATGATAAAATAAGTAATGCGATAAATATGATAATGGACAAATCTACACTATGAAAGAAGACTATTTTATTATTTCCGGATATGTCGATGAACATATGGTTGAGAATATTTTATACATTGTAAAGGAGAAAATATCTGATGACTGTAAAAAACTTCATATAGCAGTTCAGTCATCAGGAGGCTCTGTACCAATTGCGCTAGCAATTGCTGATCTACTAATGTCTCTTCCATGCGAGGTTATTACATATAATATAGGTAACGTGGATTCGGCCGCATTACTAATTTATTCTGCTGGAGAAGATAGAGTTTGTTCCCCTGGAGCACGTTTTTTTATCCACCCTATTGGAAAGGAAATAAAGGGTGTGCAGACCGTAAAAACATTAATCAGATATCTAAAAGAAATAAATCAAGATACGGAACGTGTAGCCAATTACTTAGCTAGACAGACAAAAACAAATACAGCAAAATGGAAGGAAATGTATACAAAAAATTACACTTTGCTGCCTGAACAAGCAGTGAAGCTTGGTGTGGTATATAGAATTGAAGAATTTCCATTTAAAATAAATATTTCAAAATAAGCTGAGATAAAAAAATGGATATAATAGTTTTAGTTGTGATTGCCTTGAAAGAAGAGTTTGATGTATTTCTTGAAGATTTTCCACTCAGCTTTTCAGTTAGTCAAGATTACGAAGGACTTCAACAAGGAAAATATAAAAGAAATGAAAATGATGGCAGCCTAACTATATATGTTCATTGTATATTCGATATGACATCAATAGAGTCATTCGAAGCGACGTCGAAGTGGATAGGCATCTTGACCCCAGATATAGTCCTAAGTATAGGTATTGCAGGCGGATTATGGGATAAAAAAGACATGAGTCTAGGTGATGTAATCATTGTCCAATCTGCTACTGAGGTTGCTCATAAAGGTAAAGCTGAAAAAGGAAGTATGATACCTGGCGGATTAACGGAAAATAGCGATGATAGCTTGGGTAAAAGTTTTAAGATATTGGCAAATCAACATTCATTCGATAACAAGTTAAAATGCAGAGTGATGTTCGGTCCGATTGCTACGACTCCTTATGTTGTTGCGGATGATATAGTGATTTCATCTATCCTATCCGCAAATAGGAACTTTCATGCCGTTGATATGGAAGCATATGGTGTTGGGCGCGCTACTAATAAATCTTCTAATGCGAAGTTTTGGGCAGTGAAAGGCGTTTCCGATTATGCAGATAAAAATAAAAGTATTCTAGAAGCAACGACGAAAGGGTGTTTCAGAAGGCAAGCTATGGAAAATGCCGTCTCAACTTCAAGTATGCTTTTAGAACAAGTAACAGGACAAATATTTAATAATAAGAATAGTCATGTTCAAGGGCTCACTGATCTAGAAAAGCGATTTAGAATACGAGGAAACAGGGAGGTATTTGATGCGCTCAAACGAGGTGGCGACGATAGAATACACTGCGAAGAGTATTTAAATAATCTAATTGAAGACTGTTCCATAGAAGAGTTAATAGAATATGTAACATCCGATGGCGAAGATAAATCACTCTCAGTCTCTGGTCAAGCTGGAGGAGGAGTTACCTCTGTCCTGACAGGAGTCGGAGTTAAATTGATGGAAAAGGGTCTATCTGTTTTCTATGTTAATTTGAAGGAATACACACTACGCAGAAAAGACGCGTCGATTGATTTAGATATTATACGAAAAATTCATACCTATCAACCAGACATTTTCATAATGGATGGATGGGATGGTTCTCATGAAAATAGGAAACTTGTTGCTGAATCTATACAGGCTAAAATTGGAGCTATGAGCATAACTATCATATATGGATTTAGAAATGATGGGTTTCATGAATTATTTCCTCCCGCTATAGATTATGAGGTACTAATTGCAAAATTAGATGCCAAGTGGGTTAGGACGAATAAGATGGCAATCGAAACTGTCTGTCAACCCAGAAACGCCGAGCTATTTTGGCGACAAATAGAATCTCTTAAATATCTGAACATTGACCCATTTATTTTACACGCAATTGCTTCACGATCATTTGCCAATGAGTTTGAATTTATTAAAAACTACTGCGGTTGGAGTGTAAATCACCTCATGAAGGGCGTAAGCGGAAAGTGGCTCGAAAAAATAATCAACAAAGCTTCTGCCATAGCGTACAGCCATTTCAAGAAGACGACAGTTAATCTTGAGGATGACGAAGATGATGATGATGATGATGATGCGGATGATCATGGAAAAGTATTAGGGTTTAAGCGTGGCTTGAGTGTTAATAATGCACTCGCTTGTGATTTGGCGTTCAGTCATGAATCAGTTTCAAATTTCCTTGTTGCTAATCACGTTATCAATATATTTTTGCTTTGGGAGAAAGATAAAGAAACGAGGAATTTGCCTGAAGTGCCTGAAGTATTTCCACAAACGGTTAATCGATTTTGTAAAGCAATTATTCAAAGTGACATTCATATTCAGCGAGTTATTGTTTCAGCTATTTCAAATATTTTGGATTCAGATGTGCATCCATACATGAAAGCACATGGATGCTATCTGTTAGGTCGCGTAAATGAAAGGCAACTCAAAGAACATGCGGCGGCATTACTTGAAAAAACTACCCGCAATCCTACGTACGTTAAAGGTGAAGACAAGCCCATTCTAATGGTTGGACGATCAGCATATATCAGTATGACCTATCTAGAAAAGGAATCCATGGCCATAGAGTATGTGGATAAACTGTTTGAAAAAGATTCTTGGGATATGCTGAATAGAGGATTTCATTTAGAGTACTACGGGGATAGAAGCTATGATCCTAGCCGTCCATTAGAAAGTATGGATGACTTGAAGGATTGGGAAAAAACATATAGTCAACTTACGGGGAGTGCGAAAAGACTCAAAAAAGGGGTTGCAAATATCGTTGACATTCACACATTGTTTTCCTTGGCATTCCACCGTCATAAGTCGGGTTGTCTTCAGCACTCCAAGAAAACCGAATTGATTATTTTGGGTAGAGATATAGCTCCAATGCTTTGTCGTTATGAGAACCTGAAACGATACGTGAATCGCTGTGTTGATAGTATGGAAAGCGGAAACGATCCAGATGTACGTATATTCACGGAAAGATATTCCCTTCAGTTTAGGAAGCGGACAGGTTTCACGAGTCGCGGATTATTGATGGGACAATCGATTGCAGACCACATTTATGGTTCGGTAGCTATAGCTGAACATTATTTAAAAGATGTATATGATGGAATAAATGCATATTCCAAGGAAAGAGTAGTTAATCTAGTTAGTCGTCACGATGATGGTGAGGGAAGATCTGGCGACTACGACCCTAATGATGCTGAAAAGTTTGAAAAAATGAAACTCGAAAATGAATATTTTCAGGACCTTCGCCTCATGCTTTGTAACTATTCGAGTTATAGAGATCACCCCATGTTATGGGAGGAATTCAAAACTGCTGAGTCGATTAATGCTAAAATTGCACGAAATATCGATAAAATCGAGAACTATTTATGTTTGCGGGTATACCAATCATTAGGTTTCGAACCCAATGACATAGATGAATGGATTAAGGATTTAGAATCATCTTTAACGGGTATTGGTGATGTTGTATATCAGCAAATTAAGCATGAAGAGTGCGAGATAGTGGAGTGCTTGAAGCTATTATTTAAACAGAACGATCCGTTATTTATTGAGCAATGGAATTCGCATATACAACAAGCGAAAAATCCCCATGAGTAGGCGATTTCCTAAGTGGTCATTATTAATTCTGTAGGTTCCGCCCAAGCTCGAACAGCAATTCCGCAGAACATCGAACAGTGATTCAGGAAAAGCTCGAACAATGATTCCGCTAAAAATCAAACACTTTTTCACTCTTGGGCGGAAAAGGTGTTCGATGTCACGGAAAACATCTTCGAAGTTGACCGGAAAAACGCTTCACCATGCTTCTGCTGGTTCACGTATCCTGTAGCTTTATCGTTTTTTCATACCAAAACGGAGGGCCATGCAACACCAACAGGGCAGAAGAAAAGCTTTGAGAACTATCCGAGAAATCGCCCGACTCCACGTGAGCAAGGGATTGTGTAGTCGGAAATTAAGAATCCACCAATTCCGGAAATTAGTAATCACCCAGGCAGCGGGTTTAAATTACGTCATTCCAGAATGAGTTCCTACCGCTTAATGAGTCGGTAATTGCTTTTTTATATGGTTGGTGTAGCACATTGATGCATGACATCAGTTAACCGTCTTGCGTGAGCAGGCATAAAATAGCACATAGACAAACAAGACTGGATGATAGATTATTTGTTCGATAATATTGATTATGTAAAGTAAACCTTTTTAAAACGATATATTAGAACGAGTTATAGGCGCTCTTGACTCTAAATCGACTCACTCTCTGTGACCAAAATTCTGAGGTGACCCATCCATGCCCAAGGTCAGCTTCGCACCTGCACGCCAGAACGCTACCAGCAGACATACTCAACGGTGTTCGAACATGTCTATGAATCATGCAAGATGCACTTTGCATCATAGGTACACTGGGGGCATCCCCTTGCACACCAGTGTCAGGGGGCACTGCGTTCATCGGCATTGAGTTTGATGAAATTGATATGATTGAGATCGGCCATAAATTTATCAGCAACGCTGGATTGTCCTGCGCCATTTGGTCCAGCTATAAGCCACATCTATGCTGACATAAGCGATTATCAGAGCTTATTTATCGCCTTATGGGGTTCACGATAGAAAATCTTACCGTTTTTGGAATATGGGGTAGGAAT
>CAIKKG010000036.1 GCA_903827975.1 uncultured bacterium | reverse complement strand
GTTTGCCAGACAGGGGCATGAAGTCACAATGATGGTGGCTTCGCCAGAATTGAATGTGCCTTGGCACATTGAAGATTGGAACGGTGTGCAGGTTGTGCGTTTGAAGACCCCTCAAACGAAAGACATCGACTATGTCCGTCGAACGATTGGTGAGTTTCTGATGCCTTTCGCGATGCTGCGCAATTTGCGAAAGAGTCCGCTCGCAAACCAACAGTGGGAAGGGGTAGTCTGGTACTCTCCGTCGATTTTTCTTGGGCCTATCGTTAGTGCCTTGAAAAAATCAAGCTCCTGTAGAAGTTACCTCATCATTCGCGATATATTTCCGGAGTGGGCAGTCGATATGGGCCTGATGGGCAGGGGATTGCCTTTTCGATTTTTCAAGGCCATTGCGGACTATCAATACTCAGTTGCAGACGTGATCGGTATCCAGACACCGGGCAACACCACCTATTTTACCCAGTGGCAAAAACAATCCTCCCGGAAAATCGAAGTCCTGCAGAACTGGCTCGCGGATTCGCAAAATCAGGGATGCACTATTTCAGTAAACAAAACCCCTTTGGCAGGACGAAAAATTTTCGTCTACGCAGGAAACATGGGAATCGCTCAAGGCATGGGCATTCTGCTCGATTTAGCTGAACAACTGAAACAACGTCAAGATATCGGCTTCCTCTTCGTCGGCCGTGGTAGCGACGCCCAACGCCTCCGTTCCGATGCCAAAAGCCGACACCTCAACAACGTCATCTTCTACGATGAAATAGACCCAAACGAAATCCCCGCCCTCTACGCCCAATGCCACATCGGCATAGTAGCCTTAGACCCCCGTCATAAAACCCACAACATACCAGGTAAATTCCTCTCCTACATGCAGGCCGGGCTTCCAGCCCTCGCAACAATCAATCCCGGCAATGACCTTGAAGCCCTTATCAACACAGAAGACGTCGGGCGAGTTTGTAGTGACTCCTCAGTCCTAACCCTTCAACGACAAGCCGAAGAGTTGATAAACGCCCTCTCCTCCGATCCCTCAATAAGCACACGCTGCAAAGCCCTCTCTGCCCGACTCTTTACCCCCCAAGTAGCCGTCAAGCAAATTATTTCCGCACTAGCGGATTAAGTTATGATCTCTCCTGCAAGTCTCAGTAGGGCCAGTTTCCTTCGGCACAAAAATGCTATATCGATTAACGAATAAATAATGTTAGGCCTGTAATAAAACGCTATTTTTTATGAAGTTTGAAAATAAAGAACATAGACTTGTAAAGTTAATGATGGCGCTTAACAGCATATGGTGTGGTCATTTCAAAAAACAGGGAAGTTTATGAATGAATCGCATAAAGCTATATCAACTTCATTATTACCACAATACACTAGCTCTGCTGCTTTTATGGATCGATTTCTTTTGGCGATTCATAAAGACGGCCAAGAAATAGAGAGAAGTCAGAACGACCAAAAAATAAAATTAGTTGACCAAAAAGAAATTGCATCAGATGCTCTTGATTATTTTACCTCGTTTAAGCCAAAGATGGAAAAGGATTTCTTTAAAGATATTTCAAGTCGTATTGGTAAAAAAAAAGCAAGACTCTTTTGTGAAATACTAGCTAATGACTGGTATGATGGTCTTACGCTACGTAATGGACTACGTGTTCGAAGCATCAAGTTAGGCGTATATTATTATTTATCTACATTTCTTGGCGGTTCTGTTGAAATTAGCAATGTTGTAAACAGTCATGATACGTTTTCCGGGGTAACGCAAGAGTTATTACCGTATGATATAGCCGCAATACTTACAGTAAACGATCAAATGATGTATCAGCATATTGAGGCATGGAAGGCGATTCATCCAAATGTATTTATGCTAAGTACCGATGATATTTTTATACGAAGGGGGTTAGCCTTATCTAAGGATTTAGATACTTCAACACTCTACAAAGAGTGGGATTATTTGAATTCATACTCTATAGCTTTCAGTGCGCCAGAGAAGTTTTCACAAATGACTAGAGGTAGTATCCCTGCAATAATAAATGGCAATATAAATTTGTTTTTAAATAGAATTTTGTTTTTTTCGCCGTTCGTTCCCGATATGCCTAATGGTCAGTTAGAAGTTGGTGTTATACCGGCTCTAAAGCCACTACCAATTCTAAGTCAAGGTGTCCACGGTGGTATTCATGAATATATTCTTGATCCTGCTCCGTTTTAGCGTAATTAGTTTTAAATTTTTATATAAAAAAATGAAATACTCTCCAAAATTAGGACGGCATGTTAAGATTTGAAAAAAACATTGTTTTTTCCGGTGACCAGCCATCATGGTTTGATCCGCAAACGAAATCAGATTGAACATTTTGAGTTCTCTATTAAAGAAGGGGTGAGGCGCAACATGTTGAATGTGTATGAGAAGGGTGCAATACCTTAAATAAAAATGTTCTATAATTCAAACATCTTCCCATGATGAACATTGAGATATAATATTACATATTGCGATTTTTTTTGGGCCTTTAATTAAAGAGTGTGCTTTATTCTCCCCATGAATAAGGTCCTCTTTAGCAGTTATTGGAGAGTAAATAATATCTTGCTTCCAATCAGGAACTGGAGCGCCATTCCTTTTGGGATTAGTAGGGTTTTTTATTTTATCACAAACTAAGATAGAGATAACCCTATTTCTTTTTTCTATTACATGATGAGATGTTCTTGGGTCATTTCTGAACTTTTTCCAGTCACATGAAAGCTCTTTTTCTATTTGAAAAATTGAAACAGGTATTTCTTTTTGATCTTGGGGGAATGCACTAGGCAAGCAATAACGAAACAACGTCTCCCCATTAGGTATTTCATTACCTTGAGATAGCTCCATATTTCTCTATTACACTACTAAATAAGTTTTGATGAGACGTAATTGTTTCGAAAAAATAGCCATTTTTTTCAACATCAAGTTCTATACAGCCATCATCGCTAATTGATATAAATAATGCGTTATCTTCATCCTTATGAAATTCTATAGCTACACCTCCTAATGGTAAAGGTCCCATCACAATTTTTGGTAAACCTTTGAACCATTGAGCATTATTAGAAATACACGAGAGTAAATGTTTTGCTATCTCAGTTGATGATGCAGTAGGAGCCTTTCCTTCACCAGAAATCCACCCTTCAGATAATGACGGCAAATTGTCAAGATAATTTTTACGTTTTGTAATTACCTGTTTAAAGCGATCAATAGAGGCTCTCCATATTTCAGGAAGATGTTTTGATTCTATTTGATCTGTTCTAGAAAGATATGTATTTGGAAAAACAGATACTTGTGTATCGTTATCTATATAATGGAATAAATATTTCTTTCCATTATGTGTATCGATGTCAGCAAACGAGCTTATTCCCATTGTTTAAGAAGTTCAGTGGTGAATAAATCTTCAAAATAATTATTTTGATATTTGTGTGCTGAATCAAACCAGGCAAAAAAGTCATTTTTTATTTTTAAACACTTTGGCGTCCCTCTTACAGCATTCTCTAATCTCAGCACCTGACTTCCGGAAATAGCTACATCGGTGTTTACAGATAAAATCCCGTATCCGTCAAATTCTGGTAATTGATAAGTATACTTAGAGAATATACTATTGAAGCCTTGAACGGTATTAATTTTTGGAAGTGAGGTATTAATCAGACTCCCTACCTCATTTATTGATGAAATATAGTCTTTCAAAATAATTCTATCATGATAAGTGATATCGAAGTATTTTATTTTAGAAAGAAATGGCTCTATATTTATTTGGTTCAAAATATGCTCAAATTTTTCTTTTATAGCCTCATATCCCACATAATTTCCAACCTCTTCTTCATCACCTCTGACCCAATTAAAGTATATTTTATTGCTTTGAATTTGTATTAACCATTTCAAGTCTATCGACCTAAGCCGAATGAGAATAGCCCCGGTGCTTTCTGGATTGAAATCCGCTACAAGATGAAATTCATCCAACCACTCGTCTGTTAATGGCGGTGTAATTTCAACTTTAGGAAAATCAGCTTCAACCATCTGCTGAATTTTAAATAAAAAATTGATATCAAAAACCGGGTCAACGAACGTTATTCCAAGGATAACCTCTGATACCGGAGCTTTTGTATATTTCATTTTATAATAAGGAGATATCGTTTTTATTGCATTCCTATTTTATAAAACCCTCTAGGCTAGGATTGTCATTTCAGTTTTATAAAGTAATCATTTGAAATATACTAACAAACTGCCGCAAAGTGATTAGCGACTGAATAAAATCCCGCCTGACGACAACTATAATTCCCGATTTCCCCGAAAGGGAATTAACACATCCAAACCCGTAACTTCAGAAAAAACGGGAGGTTTGGATGGTAACTGTTCAACAGGTCAGGAGGTT
>CAIKKG010000035.1 GCA_903827975.1 uncultured bacterium | reverse complement strand
GCTCACTACACGCCAGAAGAGCTTGTCAAGCCGCTCATAAAGTACTCTCTCGACTATGTCATCGAAGAGAAGCTCGCGACACCCAATCCTGAACAGGCGCTCCTCTCCATAAAGGTCTGCGACGTCGCCTGCGGCAGCGGCCACATGCTGCTCTCTGCCGCAAGAAAGATTGCCATCGAACTGGCAAGGGTACGCACTAACGAAGAGCAGCCCTCTCCCACCAACATGCGTCACGCCCTGCGCGACGTCATCCGTACCAGCATCTACGGGGTCGATAAAAACCCACTCGCGGTAGACCTCTGCAAAGTAGCGCTCTGGCTCGAAGCGCATAACCCCGGCGAACCGCTCAACTTCCTCGACCACCACATCAAATGCGGTGATGCCATTGTCGGCCTTGCCCATCAGGAAGAGCTTTTCCGTGGTATTGCCGACGAAGCCTTCAAGACGCTTCCCGGCGACGACAAACAGATTGCCTCTGCACTGGCCAAACGCAACAAGGCGGAGCGCAAACAGCGTGAAGCTGAAACCGGTTCGTTAGGGTTGCAGTTGATGCTCGGTGCAAACCAAGATGTGATGCAGAAAATGGAGCAATTGATGATTCAGCTGCAAACCTTCAACGCTCTACCCGAACACACACCAGAAGAGATTGAGGCCAAAGCGAAAGCCTATCGAAATCTACAGCACGGTAAAGCGCTCCATACTCTAAAGCTCCTTGCCAACATGCAAGTCATGCAGTTTTTTGTACCAAAGACTCATGAGCACAGAGATTCTATCGTGACTGACAAAGCATACTTCAGTTACCTCAGAGGTGGACAGGCAGTTCCATTCGCTCTTGAAGTTGATGTATTTGATCAAGCTGATTCTCACCGCTTTTTTCACTGGTTTCTGGAATTTCCAGAGGTGTTTGCATCCAAATCAATGGGTGATGACCAAACAATCAATGGCTTTGATGTGATTCTTGGTAACCCGCCGTATTTGGGCGGGAAAAGAATTTCCGGCTATTTTGGAGATCAATATTTAAATGCAATTAAATATTACTTTTCTCCATCAGAGGGTGGGTTGGATTTTGTTGTATACTTTATAAGAAGAATATATGATCTTCAAAAAGAAAAAGGATTTTTATCCATTATAACTACGAATACTATTTCTCAGGGAGATTCAAGAAGGGGTGGGCTTGAGTTTCTATTAAATAATCGAGCGGAAATAGTTTATGTTGCGGATAACATATCATGGCCAGGGAAAGCAAATGTTAAGATTACATTATTATCGTTGCACAAAGGTCGTTGGCTAAGGGCACGTATTCTAAATAATAAATCGGTTAAATTCATATCAATATATTTTGAAGATTCTAATGATTTAGCACCGTATACCCTGAATAAAAATCTTGAACTTGCTTATTGCGGTTCAGTTCTGAGTGGTGAAGGATTTATTTTGACAAAAGAAGAGGCTAATAAATATTTGCAAGTAAAACAGAATAATTTAATTATTAAGCCATACATGAATGGCGGCGATTTGAACAGCACAGTAAATCAGACCGCAAAAAGGTTTGTAATTGATTTTAAGAATTTAGATTACGAGGCTGCCAGTAAATATCAAGATTGCTTTGAGTTAGTTAAAAACAAGGTAAAGCCAGAAAGAGACAAGGTAAAACGTAAAATTTATAGAGATAATTGGTGGCAATTTGCCGAGAAAGCAGTAAGCTTATACGAAAAAATTAAAGGAAATGAATTTGTTCTTGCAGCAGCAAGAACAAGTAAAACTTTGGCATTTGCAAGGATATCGGCGCATTATGTTTTTAGTGCAAATCTTACTATTTTTCCTAGCGATAGTTTTGTTTTCTTTGCTGTACTCCATTCTAATATCCATTCTGCATGGGCATGGAAATATGGAACTACATTAAAATCTGATTTGATATACGCCCCATCTGATATTATAAATAACTACCCATTTTTGGAGTTTCTTGAGAATAGCAAGGATTTTAGATTAACAAATTTAGGAGAGATCTATCACGAACATCGCAAGCAATTGATGCTTACGATACAACTTGGCCTCACCAAAACCTATAATCTCTTCCATGCCCGACTGCTGCGGCAGGTAACACCTGAAGAAGAACAGCTTGATGATGAGAAAGCCTTTCAGAAACTTCTCGGAAAAGATGCTGCACACCTTCGCAAACACCTCGCAAAAACACCCAGCACAATCCCATTCAACGAAGCCGTTACCGGCATCCTGAAACTCCGCGACCTCCATGTCCAGATGGACAACGCCGTCCTCGAAGCCTACGGATGGTCAGACATCAACCTCCGCCACGACTTCTACGAAGTAGAATACCTCCCCGAAAATGACCGCGTCCGTTACACCATCCACCCCGATGCCCGTCGCGAAATACTCAAGCGGCTGCTTGAGCTTAATCACAAGATTCACGATCAGGAAGTTGCGGATGGGTTGCGGGATAAGAAAGAAAATGTTCTATCGCCCAAAAAGGTCAAGAATAAGCTGGTTGATATATCTTTAGCTCATTATAAAGGTCTTTTTGATTAAGATTTATAATTAAAGATTATTTTTTCTATGAACGATTTTTTAGTTACTGTTAATGATATTTATTTAAATCAGAGTTGTTGTCACACGAAAGATGGTTATACATGCAATTGTTATCCTTGTATGAAAAAAAGTTTCTTTGATGGCCAAGATGATTACTCTTGCTTAAAAAAGTTGTGCTATTATTCTTTGAATTTTGGACCTGCTTTTGTAAGTGAGATATATCATTTTCTTGCTAACACTAAAATATTAGAGAGCTTTTCTGATAAAGATAATATCAGGATATTATCTCTAGGATGCGGATTTGGATCTGATCTGATCGCTATGAATAGGTATATTAAAGATAATAATTTAAAAAGTAATTTGTTGTACACTGGAGTGGATAAAGAGCCGTTATGGGAAAACATAAGATTTACTAATACATATTCTGAGTATTTTGTATATGATGTTTTAGATGGATTAAATTTTAATAGTTTTGATATTATTTTTATAAATAAATTGTTTTCAACGTTGAAAAGATATGGGCTTCATGACAAATTCTTATTGCTAGTTCAAGAGCAAATTATAAGTACTATGCAAGCAAAAAGCGTTTTGATTTTTAATGATATAAATCATTATAATCAGGGCCGAGATGAATTTCATTCCGGAGTAAATAGTTTATTCAGAAGGTCTTTACAGTGTTACTTTCCAATAGATAATGCTCATAATGGATATGGTAAGTATAAACAGATAAGAAATATTAATACTGTTGTTTCGATTCCAAATGGAATTAGTATTAATCCAAAGAGAGAGGTTACAAAAACAGTCTTTTTTGCTTACGAAAAATAATCATAGGGATCAGTGAAATGATTATAAGTGCAAGTAGAAGAACAGATATTCCTGCATTCTATGGAGAGTGGTTTATAAATCGCTTAAAAGCAGGGGAAGTTCTGGTGAGAAATCCAATGAATACAAAACAGGTCACAAGAGTATATCTTTCTCCTGATAAAGTCGATTGTATAGTTTTTTGGACAAAAAATCCTAGTGATTTCATAAAATACCTACCAGAAATCGATTCAATGGGGTATAAATATTATTTTTTATTTACACTTACGTCGTATGATAAAAGCGTGGAAGTGAATGTTGATAAAAAAATGAACATTATAGATATTTTTAAGCGATTAACAGATACTATTGGCAAGGAAAAAGTTATTTGGCGATATGACCCCATTGTATTGACATCAGTTTTTGATAAAGATTACCATTTTAAATGGTTTGAATACTTAGCAAAAAACCTATATGGCTACACTGATGAATGCATAATCAGTTTCCTGTCCTTTTACAATAAAGTAAAAAGAAATATGCGTAATATTGACTGTTGTTTGCCGGAAATGCCGATGATTGAGTTATTTGCAGAGCATTTTGCTGAAATATCAAAAAAATATGAAATATCTCTTTATACTTGTAGTCATGAGTTTGATCTAAATAAATATGGTATTGGTCATGCAAAATGTGTAGATGATCAAATTATTGAAAAAATAACTGGCAACATTTTAAAATTAAAAAAAGACAAAAGCCAGAGAGAAGAGTGCGGGTGTGTCGAAAGTAAAGATATCGGTGCTTATAATAGTTGCAATCATGGTTGTATATATTGCTATGCTAATTGTAGTGAGGAAAAAGTCAGTCTTAACGTATCCGGTTATGATCCAAACTCTCCAATGCTTTGCGATTCTTTGACAGGAAATGAGAAAATTGTCGATTTTATTGTTAGAAGTAATAAGATAAATAAATACAAAGAGAATCAGTTTGATGTATTTGAGTGATGAGATTTGTCTTTCATTTACTGGATTATAAATATTGAATGTGTAATAAAATATGAATGAAAAATGTCCTGTATGTAAAAGCATACTGACAAGTCCAATTGTGACTTTTGGTAATAGAAATAAATTCACTTGTCCTCGATGTGGCAGATTTATTCTCTCGAATGAAGTTGTTGATGATTTAGATTTTATTCTTATAAAAGTTAAAGATGCGGCAGCAAAAATATCTCACGCACTTCGAAGAGCGCAAGAGAATAATTCAGAAGTTGAATTTTCTATAACAACAATTAATGTGGTAGTTGGTTTGCCCCTTCCTCGCCCAAGGGAGCAAGCAGATTTTCTCATTCGTTGGACTGCTGAAAATATCCCGGGACCTGGTGAAACTGTCAAAGTTGCCCCCTGCACTCATATGGGAATTATAGGAGCAAAAACACCGGCCGGTTTTGAGCTGGTTATCAAATATCTTTTTGAAGAACAATTATTTGCTGGGCGTATATCGCAGCAACTATTCACGATTGGTGAGGCTGATGTCACGCTTTCGTTCAAGGGATGGGAGCATTATGAAAATCTGTGTGAGGGCGCCGGAAAATATCGAAAAGCTTTTATGGCCATGAAGTTTGGTGACTCTCAGCTCGACAACGTTTTTAATGCCGTATTTAAGCCATCGGCAAAACAAGCAGGATTTGACCTATTCGCTCTCAATGAGGTATTACGTGCCGGTCTTATAGATGACAGGTTAAGAGTTGAGATTCAAGCTTCAGATTTTCTCGTTGCCGATTTGACTCATGAGAATCCAGGAGCTTATTGGGAGGCAGGTTATGCAGAAGGAATGGGAAAGGCCGTGATTTATACCTGTGAAAAACAAAAATTCGATTCTCATACATCCCATTTCGATACTAATCATCATCTGACAGTTTTATGGGATCAAGCTGACCTTTCAAAGGCTGGTGAGCAATTAAAGGCCACTATTCGGGCCACGTTGCCTCATCTTGCGAAAATGAATGATTGAGATTAAAGTGGAGAAAATAACCATGTACAGACACACTCAAACATCAAGACGTCAATCATATTGTATTTCCAACTATAAATCGGGATATCAGTTAGTAATTTTTAATTAACCTTTTTGATTAATGAGATCTGTTCTTCTTGATACTACCTATAGTATTACTTTGGGAACGAGTTACATCATAGAGAATCCAATAATAAATGAAAGCTGGTTAACGATTTTACTATGTTATGATGATTTATATTTATTATCTAAAGTAGATAACTATGAACTATATAATACTATTATAAATATACATAATTATCCGCTACATACCATTATTAACGATTATAAGATTACGGATAAAGAGGTAACGGATATAAAAGAAATAACTCTTAGGTTGATAAGCTATTGCGTTGACAATAATATCTGTTATTGCACTGGGCTTGCACTTGATGATCGTGAGCATTACATAACAGAACATGGTAAAGAATTTCCTGGTGCAATCAATCATCTCAAAAAGTCATTTTTAAATTTCGACATAGCATTTACTGTAATAACTTACACCCTACCATCAATAAAAGGCAATATAAATAATGGGCTCATCAATGAAATATATGAATATAAAAATTCAGATATTTATAAGGAACTTCTTGTTGGTATCGATGATTTGACAGCAAGGTATGATGGCAGCTATTACATAACCCATGAAATGAGATTAGAAATAAAAGATCAATTATCATTCAGTCAAAAAAAATTATTAGAAATCATTAAAGTAGATTTTAAAAAAATAAAAAAGTTTGACTTTTCCACTATAGCAGAAGATATAATTGGTGCTGTAGCGGGTATTTTAACCCCTGTCTTTCCTTTAGGCACCATAAAAAGCATATATACCTATATAAACAAAACTAAAGCCCTAAAGGATGACAAAAGCTTGCTATTTGCAGTTTCTATAATGTATTTACAATCAGTATTATCGAAATATTTCGTGAAATCAGAAATGAATCCTCATTGCCCTATTTGTAAAATAACAAAAGTAGAAGTGGATCAAATTAGTGAAAAACATATTCATGATTATGTTTTTTCAAGTACAAAAAACTTCTGCATGAATCATTCAATAGCATATTTATATGTTAGACAATCAATGCATCTAACAGGAAAAGAATTAGTAAAGGCATTAAAAGATTTTGAGCATCTATAGGATAATATAACATTATCCAGACTCGACGGGAAAAGGGGTAGCACAGGCTCAGAGTATTTAGCACCTAAAACTCCACAATTTGAAGACCGGCCTTGTATAACTGACTATTCCATAAATAAATAGACTCATCATTAATCAACGCTTAATAAGTTTAATGCAAAAATATCAAGTCAACCAGTATACCATCGACAATATTGTTAACTGGGTAAAGTCCGGTGAAATTGCTATTCCGGAAATCCAGCGTCCATTTGTCTGGGATAGCACCAAAGTCCGTGACCTTATGGATAGCCTTTATCAAGGTTACCCTGTAGGTTATATCATCTCATGGAGAAATCCTGATGTCAGGCTTAAAGATGGATCGCTCTCAATGGGTAAGAAGGTATTGATTGATGGTCAACAACGAGTCACAGCCCTTACAACCGCTCTTGTTGGTCAGCCTGTTATAGATGATTCCTACAATAAAGTCATTATCAAAATTGCTTTTCATCCAATCGAAGAACGTTTTGAGGTACTGTATCCCCTATATCTTTCATTTCATGATTAGGATTTACAACCACCGCGTATTCATGCTCTGGGTATTGGAATTCTATGTTGTTTGTTCGTTTATAGATATTTTTGTTGTAAATGAATACGC
>CAIKKG010000034.1 GCA_903827975.1 uncultured bacterium | reverse complement strand
CGTTTTTATCCGTGTGCCCCCACTAGGATTTGAACCTAGAACCAACTGCTTAAGAGGCAGCTGCTCTACCGTTGAGCTATAGGGGCTCCAAGGTTTTTACTATATCCAATTTTATGCTGAAAATCAAACAAATTTTATAAAAAATGGGGCGGCTATTATTGCCACCCCATTGGGTCCTACTTAAGAACGCGGGCCAGCGCCCTCTTGCGTTTGGACAGATTGTCTATATTACACCAGAAACACTCAATCCTTCTTGACCAATATGAGTCGTGTTCCTCGCAGTAATAAAAGTCACCCTTTGGACGAATTGCATTTCCGATCGAATCAACAAGCGTAAAATCGTTCGGCTCATTTTCGTGGGACACAAGCTCATTGTAGAGGTGGAGGGCCTCAACTGGAGTCCACATATGACCGTCATCACTTCTTGTAGACCAGACGGTACTAAAATTACATCCATAAATCTCAGGCCATAATTCCCAATGCTTTTCGTAGATCTTTCCGTCCTCGCCAATACCACGAAGGCTTTCAAAAGGCGACGGGTACTTTGAAAACTCTCCGGGTACACCAGTCTTAGTCTCGGTCACAGTTACAACAACCTCGCGGATTATCCGCGCCTCCGTAGAACCAAGAAAAATCTGCACATCCCAAAGGCAGACCCTCTGCCCAATCTCGTACATTCTCGCCATATAACCACCTTTGTAAATGAACAGTGAATCCTAAAAAATGGAAGGATTCTTACCACCTTACTCCAACTTAGGAGCGACCCACTACTGCGTAGGAATTGAAAAAATTATGCATTAAAATTCTTATATAGTCAATCTTTTGCTATTTCCCTATACTGCCGTTATAGCAGAGAGAGCCACAACACTTATGACTGCGAGTATGATGCCAAAAACCTGATGCTTATATAAATGTTCCTTATTTATTACCACACCAAGAATTGCCGCAAAAGCGATATATGCCTCACTTACACTTGTTGCAATAGCAATCGGAATGTATGTTGTGCTATACGAATATGCAACCCAAGCTGAATTATCTATCGCACTAACCCAAAAAATAAGCTTCTTACTGTGACCCCACCCCTCTGCAATTAAACCTAATTGTTTTTTTGAAGCAAGATATAAAAATGAAACGATAGCAATAAAAAAACTCGCAAACCAATTTATGAAAAGCGGACCTATCTCCCTTGAGCCTATTCCAAAGAGAAAGTTAACAAATCCCATCGCAACCGTTGCGAGTAATGCGTAAAACACCCCAGCCTCTAATGTCATATTTCTTATATTCTTAAAAGATCTTATTGAAACAAGTAGGACTCCGAACATAAGCAAAAGAACAAGAGATGTCTGAATAAAATCAAGACGCTCTCTTATAACATATGTTGCAAGGGCTACTGTAATCGGAACCTCGAGCGCGAGGATTGGTTCTATTGCTGATAATTTACCAATTCGAAAAGCTTTAAACTCAAGAAGAGCTGCAAACAAAATAATAATGCTCGCACCCATAAGAACAAAAAATCCCCCGCCTGAACTTATTAGTAGATAAAGGTTACCCGTAATAAATGGGAATAAAATTACCGAACCAAAAGCAGTTATATAAAAAAGAGCGACCCAATCCCCAAATCTTCTTGCACTTTTTTGTATAAGAAAATCCCCCAGCCCCCAACTTACAAGGGCTATTAGCGCAAATATAATTCCAATAGAATGCATGGTGCCCCCGGAGGGATTCGAACCCCCAATAACAGGTTCGAAGCCTGTCGTGATATCCGTTTCACTACAGGGGCGAATATCACAAGTATTGTAAAGGATTCTATATAAAAAGAAACCCCTTGAAATTATTTTTTAAAAACTACTAAATCCGCCTGATATAAAATTACCGAGATAATTACTTACGAAAATAACTATAATTGCAATAACAACATGCTCTACCGCTGAATATATTGGGTGTACATTCCTTATCTTTCCTATTACGTAGCTAAATATTGCAAGCACAACAAGTCCATATAGTGCTGAAACATATACTGCGATATCGAGTGGTAATAAAAATACTATGGTTATAAATCCGAGAGAGACAGCAAGTCGAGCTAAAAAATTAGTACCAGTAGCAAACCAGACATCTCTTGTGCTAGATGTCTCAGCCTCCTGATAAATATGTATGCCCATTGAATCAGAAAGATTATCTGCTAGTGCAATTACAAACAAACTTCCTATTATACTCAGTTTTGCATTGGCAGAATTGTGAAGGCCAGCAATTAGGGCCATATTTGTAATAATCGCTGATGTGGCTCCAAATATATATTTCTTTATGCTGAATTTCATTTATGATTTTAATAATTATGACCGTTAAAATAACTGTTCGCAAACTTGACGAATTCCCAGCCTCGCATACCATTACAAATAGAAGCTTTAAAAGGGGGTGGTATGAAAGTCGTAATTAAGGGGCCATGCCATATTCAGTATTGTGGATTTTGCAATAAGTCACTGCGAGTAACAAGCCAAAGAGATCCTTATTGTCCGAGGTGTGATATAACGCTTTCAGACAGAAAAGCTGAGGCAATAATGCTTTGTGCAATGTGCGAATATCCGCTAAGAATTGCAACTGTTGCAAACGAACCGGTCTCATTCTGCACAAAGTGCAATACATACTCAATGCCACAAACTGAGATTAGGGAAGAAATCTGTCCGAGGTGCAGGTCCTGCCACGAACCGGGCCACTGCATACCAAACCGAAGAAAAGATAATTAATTCCTATACCCAACACTAGTTGGGTATTTTTTTATTCAGAATTTAAATAATCCTACCAATTTAAATATGTAACTGTTAACTGCAGGATTGTTGCAAAGGAAACCCAAAGTAAGTATGGAATCTGTGCGTATGCAATCCAACGATAATGCGGATATATAGCTATTATTGCCCAAATAAGAGTTGAGAGAATTAATATAATATCTATCGCCGCAAAAAGATTATTCTTAAGCCCGAACTGAATTGGAGAAAAAACAAAATTAAAAAAAAGATTAAGCAAAAATGGCAAAGCAACCATAAGTGTAATCTGCTTTTCAAAAGCTAAAATAAAAACCTTACCAAAAGAAATTGCTATTACTACGTAAAGAACAGTCCAAACTGGACCGAAAATCCAGGAAGGTGGCGCCCAGGATGGGCGCACAAGTTGAGAGTACCAACTGTATGCGTTATTCATATAACCCAATTATATCATTGAATCCATGGCAACATCCTCAGGAAGTTCTATGTTAGCCAACGTACGCCTTCTCTTATACAAAACATAAAAAGCTATGGCTAGATAAAATGCACTAAACAAAAATGGAAGCGACTTATTCTGTTCGTATAACATACCAGAGACAAATGGGCCGACCATCATACTGATCGATGTAATAGAAGAAAGAATTCCTAATATCTCCCCCCTCTGCGTCTGAGGTGACTGCCCAACTACCTGACTCGTCATTACAACTCTTAAAACAGACTGACCAAATGTTGTTAAAATAAGTGCAATACAAAAAACTACAAAAAAGTTAACTGTTAAGAATAAGAAGCCGACTGCAAAAACAATTAACATTATAAGCTCAAGAACTGGCTCTTTAAAATATTTTAGCCATACATGCTTCATTACTAACCCTTGATTGATTGCAATAATGACACCAATCAAACCAAAAATGATTCCGCCCGCCATCTCAGTAAGATGAAACACATCGCGCAAATAAAGCGAAAATATTGCTTGATAGCTTGCGATTGCGAGACCAAAAAATAGCCACGCTAGATAATTACTCCTAAGCTCAACGGATTTTATTGCGCGGATTAAAGGACTAAAAGGATTTATACTTATTGGCTTATCTGATAATGCCTTGTGTGTTTCAGGCAAAATAAATAATGCTAAAACTCCGTTAAACAATGCTAAACCACCGACGAACCAAAATGGGACAGTATGACCAAATTGACCAAGTAACCCACCCAAGAACGGACCGAGAATAAATCCAATACCAAATACTGCTCCTATAAGTCCCATGTTAGTTGTTCGCTCCTTATCATCCTTAGAAATATCGGTTAAGTACCCTTGAGCTATTGGGAAATTACCCGCCATTATTCCGTCGATTATGCGCCCAATGAAAAGGAAAAGCACGCTCGTTGCGCTTGCGAAAACAAACCAACCAATCGCCGTACTGAATATACTACCTATAAGCATTGGCCTTCTGCCGACTCTATCAGATAGTGCGCCAATAACGGGGGCACTAAAAAATGAGCAAAGAGCGTAGACCGCAAATAGCGAGGTTATTAAAAATGCTGAATTACTAAAACTGGAAACGTAAAAAGGTAGTATTGGTATGACTATGCCCAATCCGATTACATCTATAAAAACGGTTAATAAAATTGTTGCTTTGGTTTTTGACATAAATATTATAATTACTTTTTCTCACACGATTATGTAAGAGATATACTTTATCACGTATGGCGCCGGAATAAAACATAAAAACACCAGAGCAAGCTCTGGTGTTTTTATTTTGTCTCTTAGCAGTTTCTAACCACTTATTAAGTGATGAGATAATACTATTAGATGCGGGATACGTTTACTGCGTTGGGTCCTTTTGGAGAATCAGCTTTTTCAAAAGATACCTTGTCACCTCTCTTGAGTTCATCAAAGGTTACACCTTTGAGCTCATTGCTGTGAAAAAATAAATCTTTCTCTTCGCCATCAACGGTAATAAATCCGAATCCTTTTTCTGTGAGATTCTTAATTGTTCCTTCCATGTTGTTAAGTTAGTTTAATTTGTGTTTTAAGGTTTTATCCTAAAGTTTAGTTTCCCAAAAGAAGCTCGACGAATTTTTATCAGGTAACTATCTTAATACAATTATGAACTACGAATAGAAAAATGTCAAGTTACTCTGGCAAGGTTCCAATTACCCTATATGCGAGTTGGGCGCCCTCCTTAGTTGTGTAAAGCATATCACCTCCACCAGTGAAATAGTCTATATAGCCATATAAATAATGAGAGTCATATGGATAACGCGCCAACGCAGAACTTTTAGCTGGGAATGTTTCCAAATATCCAGGACCAGTGCTGACCGATGGAACTCCAATCCAATAAAACTTGTTTGGGCTCATTGTATGGTTCAGCTCAAATAAAACCCAATCATCATTTGCGCCTCGCGGATTATACATATTAACAACAGCAATCCTTGGTTTTTCTCCCTCGGAATCACTCTCAAAAAGCTGAGCCGATAATGAGCCAGGTGAACCACCATAGCTATTCATAGACATATAAACGGATATCGATTTTATTGTTCCGCTTATGTCTGTACCAATATATTGCAACTGTGTACCAGATTGAAAACCTATATTACCAACCCTACCACCTGAAAAATCTTCCTGGTGAAGCATGAATGTTGACGTGGTCATCTCCAGCTTTGGCGCAACAACAAGCGATGATGAGGTTGAGGAAACGGCGCCATCATTATCAGTTGTTACAAGTTTCACATTGTGTACTCCAGCGATATCAAATGCATGAGTGCCAACAACTCCTAATGATTCGGGTGTGCCGCCATCATCGAAATCCCAATCATAGGATACGATAGATCCATCACTATCAGTGGAAGAAGCGGCGTCAAAAGAAATAACATCACCAACGCGCAAGTCCATAGCATCAAAAGAAAATTCTGCCGTGGGTACCTTATTTTTCCTTACAAAAACTGTAAATGTGCTTATTGCCGAACAAAGATCCTCTGCATCACACGCACGCAATCCAAATATATATTTTTGTGTTGTTTCTGGAATTGCCATTTTATAAGTAAGAGATGAGGTCGCAACCACAATAGACGATGATGCTGAGTCAATTGCATTTATTTCATACCTAACTGATGATGTTGCTCCCAAAAAATCTCTTGCTTCTGTCCAAGTAAATACAATAGAAGAAGTTGCATCATAAATACCTATTGTACTTGTTGTACCATCGGTACCCACTGGAGAAGTTGGCATAGGACGAGATTCGGGATAATTTCGAGTACTCTGTAATTCAGGCAAATCTCTAACAACTAAGTCATTTGCATTATCGTCTGTATCATATCCATTTCCCTCAAATCTATCTGCTCTTATTACCATTGATTCGAGTGTAGAACTTGAATTTGCTTTTCGCTCCAAGCTCTTACCAGCAATAGGAATTGATGATGTTGTTATTCCAGAAATCGCGACGTCGCCATATGCCACACTATCTACTATCGATGAATCAGAAATGCCGGTTATATACGTATTTTTATTTGTTAGGAAAATTGCTCCACCGGTTAAATCTCCAGACAATGAGAAGCTTGAGTAAATCATATCGGAATTATTCTGAAGTGTGGAAATTGCACCTGAATTAACAAGAGCATAATATCCATGGGCTGGAATCATTGCCGTATCAATAAAATTTTTCTTCGCACTATTACTTCTTATCCTTTCTGTTGATGTTGACCTGCCACTTACATACTGAACAGAATATCCTGCGAGAGAAATTGGATTTGAAGTAGGATTATATAATTCTATAAATTCATCGCTCGCCCGCATACCACCAGTCTCAATCTCACTTATGACAATGTGATTTGTAGTCTGTTGAACAAAAGGAGAAACATCAACCAATACTGCTCTTGATGATGTGGAACCACTTTTATCTGAGACGAGAAGCGAGACTTCAAAACTTTTTGAGTCTGAAAAAATGTGAGTCGTTGTTGCAATAGTAGAACTTATACTAGTTTCATCTCCGAAATTCCACTGATACGAGAGAGTTGTTCCACCATCGCTAGTAGACGACGATGCATCAAATGAAACAATCTCTCCAACACTTGGATATGAGGGTGAATAAATAAATGCTACGTATGGTGGCTGAACCTGTGATGTTGGTCTCCCAGGTGTCGGCACCGAGTAACGCCAGATAGAATTAAGTAATTGAATGGATTTCCCGTCTCCTTGAGCACCAGTGCTTGTTGAATAAGTAACTAAGTCTAATACAGAATCACCACACTTCACCGCAACCGACTCTCCGTAATTAGAAAGTGAGAAGGCGCTGTGAAAAACCTGCCCAAAATATTCGGGATGCTCTGATATAAAAGTCTCAGAATCATTTGCAAGAATTGCATACGTGTCAGGCAAAACGTCGCCAACTCCACGCGATAACTTTATTAAATGATTTGTATCACCCTCTGCCAACTTTGCATCAGTTAGGACTAAATTAGATGCACCAACATTATGTACCTCAATCCATTCCCTACCCTCATCAGAACCAGGCGCATCATACATAATCTCACTAATAACAATGCCGCCAGCCGTGCACCCCAAAACCTTTTCTGAACTTGGCGAGCCACTATTGAAGTAAGCGCTTTTTACAATTGGTTTTACACCCTCTCCAATCTCAATACTTGTACTTGTAATACTTACTGTTTTTGGTGAATTATAGGCCTCAGTTGACTCAACTATGCTAATCGACTTATTTTTTTCTTCTACAATTACAGTTGGAGACTCGGCCTCCTCGTTATATGAAAAGGTTTCCGCTGCTGGTGCAATCTTCTTATTGCTATCAATTGCCAAGTTACTTGATCTACCAATTTTTGAAACACCACTTTCTGTGATTTTTGTTGCAGGTTCAAAGTCCATAGCCCCAGTGAAAATTGAATCTATTGAAGTCACAATATTTGCTAGTCCTCCGTAAACAGAAATGACTGGGATCCTAAAAACTGACACATCAACCTTGAAAATGCTTTTGGGAAACTCTTTTGAAATTTGCGCATCCTCAAGGCTGCCATAAAATAAATCAATTACTCCCGTACCACGCAAAACGGCCTGTTTTGAAAGTCTCAAAAAGTATGCATTAAATATTGGCCAGTACTCTTTTGAGCCATTAAGGGAGTATGAGTTTTTAATATTTTTCTCGTTTTCTGCTTTTGCATCAATACCAACAAGTAAAAACTCACTGCCCTTTTCATCAATACCATAGCCGAATCCATTTTTTTCTCTGACTATCTTAGGTAAATCAAACTTTGAATTATTTATTGTGTCCTTTGAGAAAAAATATTTATTCGAATATTCAGCAATAGACGAAAGGCTTTCTTTTATTGACGATTTACTTATTCCACTTAGTTTTGAGCTAAAGAGATTTTTTGCAATATTAAGTTTTTTTATTTCATCTATATCATACTGGCTTGCATAGCTCTCATATGGCGAACCCTCATCAACGCCAACTATGTTTGCGTGAGTATCATTGCGCGTATGATCTGGTACTGCCATGTCCTCCAATAAATGAAGTACGTAGCCAAGCGCAATAAATGCATCATGTTTATTTTCAGAGATATAAGCGTCGATTGCCATCTTCCATGTTTTGTCTCCACCGTAGTTTGAATAATCGGTTTGCTGAACATCGTCATCTACCCAATCAACGGCTGAGATTGGCTTATCCTGCGATAGTCCAAGTCTAGCGACTACTCGCACCAAACCAGCCGGAAGCATTCCAGCCCCCTCACCATTCCAGCCAACCTTATTAATGGGATCATAAAAGTGATTTATCCATCTTGGTGGCGTGTCTTCCAAACGACTTCCCTCAATAAGCCATGAGCCTTCCTCATTTGTTAGTTCGCTGCCCTTATGAGTGAGATTATAAAAATCTATAATCTCATTCGTAAGAGCGGGGTGGGTAGTTTTTGAATCATAAGCTGACGCAGTATGAAAAAATAAAATAAACCCTAATACAAACAAAACACAAGAAACATATTTCTTGAGCCTCATAATATAATTTTTTTTAAAGTTAGATTTCCCTTATCTTCCAGACACCGCTGGGGTAAAGAAAGTAGTCAATCAAAATAGGCTTACGAGTTGTAAACTCCTTATTGTCATAAGAATAACTACCCTCAGCTGTTAGCCCCTGCTTTAGAGTTCCGACATACTTTGCCAGGGTCTCCTTTGTAACCCCGTCCCAACTGTCCAATTCATTTTTTTGATTACTTAACGTGAAATACTTACTCGCTAACACATAATCCCCCTTCTCAACTGCGGATATATACATAGCCAGGGTCTCCTGGGGAGTTTTACCGCCATATGTGTCAGCCAATTCTCTCGCATTATTATCCTTCTCCTCCCTATCCATTACATCTGCAAGCTTGCTAACTCGTATATCGCCGGCAAACTGCTGATACTTATTAAGCCCAAATATAAATGAAAACGCGAGGGTTACTATAAGAACCAGCCCTCCAAAAAACTTCCAAAGTTTAGATTTGTGCGGTGTGCCTTGAATTATCTGATTTTGTTCATCCATAATCTTTTTAATTGAGATAAGTAATATAAATGGCGCCAGTTTGCGCCATCACCGAACATAAGCAATACGAAGGCCTATATTCTATGATAAAGCGCTTCGGATTCCGAGTTGTTCTTCTTATATATATAATAGCACACAGATTGTTTGAAAATAAAAAAATCGATTCCGCCCCCTCACGAGGCAGAATCTGATTTCATATGTAATAATAGCAAACCAATCGGGTAAAACTCAATGGGGGGTGTGGATTGCATAATTTGTATGGTATTGACAACACCATAAGTTAGGATTATTACTTTTCACCTATTAATACCACAAATTAAAACACCACCATTTTTATGGTGGTGTTTTAATAGATTATAAATGCTACTGACCTGCAGGACTTGCGGTCGTCATGAACTTAACCATGATTAACTCGCTCGCCTCATTAGTCATCGGCACATCTATCTTAGAATCAAAAACTTTGTGACCATCCTCTCCTCGTGGCTGATTATCTGAGTGCAACATAGCATAATATGTTCCTCCATCAACAGTAGCACGCTGTAGTTCAATAGTCCCCGAGCTCACACCCATTGGAAACCATCCGGCACCAATAATATTTCCTGGCTTACCATCGCTATCTTCATGAATTGCAACCCAACTATCTTTTGAAAGATCTAGTGAGTTCACCTCTACCGTATTACCAAAAAGTTGGTCATCAATAGTAATGTTATTCTTTTCTGCTAAAACAAGCGGAGAAGAACCATTACCGACCTTTTCAACTTTAGCTGGTACCGCACGACCGAATATAAACCATGCAAAACCAAAACACAGAATGATGGCAACAGCTATGAGAATATTAGTTCGCATGCTGCGCTTCTCGATTCCGACCTCTTTTGTTTCTTGCTTCATATATTCCGATATTAGCAGAAAAACAAATATCTGTGCAATGTTTAACTAATTTGACAAACAAACATAAAAATGTCGCGTAAATTCAAAGCCCCCGACATGCGGGGGCTTTGAGTGAAGACTATTTCTTCTTTCCTTTCTTTGCTACCTTCTTCTTTGCTACTACTTTCTTTGCTTTTTTCTTTGCTGCCATGTTAGTTAAAATTTATTTTTATTTTACCTCGACCTTTTGAGAGCTGTGCGAGTTGTTCTTTCTCCTTTACTCACACTGACGAATAAATTAATTTAATTCATTCGCTCACATGTACTTATTATACACCTATTGCTTTCAAAAAATCTGTGGAAAACTTTTTTATTTGAGAAAATAATTTTATTTTTCTTT
>CAIKKG010000033.1 GCA_903827975.1 uncultured bacterium | reverse complement strand
TGATATTGGAGATTTCTTAACAAAAAGAATGAAAGAAATTGCTTCTGATGAAAGTTATGATATGGTCATTGAAGGTGAAAAACTTAAAAAGACTTTCAAAATATTAAATATATCTTTAGGTGATTCTGCATTTAAGAAGTTTCAAGCTGGACGTTATTTAGGTGCATTTTCATTATCAATATTTGAAGTTATAGGATTAGGACTTGGTTATAATATAGACGAATATGATGAAGATAATCTTAATCATATAAATAAAATAAAGAACATTTCAGAAACGCTAACGGAAATTCCTGAATTTGTAAAAAACAGCGGTTCCGGCGCTCGAGCATCATCAAGGCTTCCTCACATATTACCAATGGGTAGGGATCTACTTGCTATATGAAAATTAGGTCTTTAAACGAGTTAGAAGACATAATAGCTAAAGAATTTGCTTGGCGAAGAAAAGAGTTGACTAACATTAAAAACCTTTGTTTGTCTTCACGGTGTCATATAAAAAGCACTTTATTAAAGTTAGCTATCACTCTTTTATATTCCCATTGGGAAGGTTTTGTGAAAAAATCATCTATCGCGTTTTGTGAATATATAAACGGAAAAAATATACCATACAATAATTTAATCTTCAACTTTCATGTTTGCGCAATATTGGAGTCTTTTCAAGGACAATACCCTCACAAAAACTTTCAGTCCGCATTGAGTTTAGTGAATGGAAGTGGTATACCATTAATAAATAAATGCAAAATAGATTCAGATACTTATATCGATACAAAGTCTAATCTTAATTCTGAGGTGTTGAAAGAGATAACTATGAAGATTGGTCTTGACTACAGTTTATATGAGCTAAAAGAAAATCTTATAGATGAAAGATTTTTAGGTTTTAGAAATGCTGTCTCACATGGAGAGTATAGGTTGATCGAAGAACGTGATTTTATTGAACTTTTTAGTGAAATTACAGCATTGATTGACACTTTTAAAAATCAAATTTTAAACTCCGCAAATCAGAAGAGTTATTTAAATAGTCACCCATTGTAGATTTCTAAAAAATTTTAAAGTTATTTTACGGATAACCACTTTAATATTTCGGACTTTTACTGCTCTAAGCCTAATCACCTCGCTTTATGTTAAATATTATAAAACCTATAAAAAGAGAGGGGCAAGTATGGGAGTTGCTGACTGGATTTCGATTTTTATGGCACTGATAGCTACTGCATCAGTCATCGTAACATATTCTGTTTTTCGCTCATCTACCGATCCATTGATTATAGTGTATGCTGAACCCGACTTAAAAAGACCCTCTGTTGTGAATCTTATAATAAAAAATATTGGAAAAGGAGCTGCGCATTCTGTAAGATTCTCGCCAAATAGGCCTTTGCCTGATAAAGCTTATGGAATTGAATTGCCAATAAATATGCCAAACGAAATGAAGTCAGGCCCTATTGTAACGGGCATTCCATTTTTGGCACCCGAACAGCAAATTATTCTGACTTGGGGGCAATATGGCGGTCTTTATAAGTTTATTGGGGATTCTCCGATTGAAATCGAGTCTATATTTAATGCTGTAGGTAGGCATAGTTTTCTTTTAAGAAAGCTTAGAAGTATATCAAGTTTAGATATTAAAATGTTCGAACAAAGTCAATCTTCAGAATATGGATTTGGCCCTAACATTGTCAAGGAACTAAAGGATATAAAAGAAGCAATTAATGAAATAAGCAAACAAAGAGCGAATTAATGAGAAAGTTGGATTACTATACACTGCAGATAGATTGTGTAATGAGTAAATGACTAAATTACCTGAACTTATTTGGATAAGCGCTTAACAGAAAGTCATTCCGTAATCCACTACAAAACCGTCCAGTATTTTGTTGACATCTTCTTCAAGGGTTTTACATTTCTTGTCTGGCCTTTATTGTTTTAAAAAACCGTCTCAAATATCTATACCTCATTAACTCATAAAAAGAGGGGTTTTTAAGACAGGTGACATACAACAGGAAATATAATTATGTCAGCTCGCCTCATCAGCTATGCCCGCGTTTCGACACTTGAGCAGGAACTGCATTTGCAGCTTGATGCGCTGAAAGCTGCAGGGTGCAAAAAGCAGCTGACTTTCACTGACCAGGCAAGCGGCTCGAAAGCGGAGCCGCCTGGATTGAATGCTTGTTTGAAAGAGCTTAAAGATGGGGATACCCTAATTGTCTGGCGGCTCGACCGGCTTGGCAGATCGCTGCGGAACCTGATCGATATTGTTGAGCAGCTGAAAAGCAGGGGAGTCGGGTTTGGCAACTTCATCCTGAAAAAATGATCGTTTTAATTGAACATTATTGTTCAATTTCCTCTGAATTCTGAATCGACCCCAGTTCGTACCAGACACCACGTCCACTGCCGTGCTGGATCAGATGCCCGCATTCAACCAAGTTCCTGAAGTGCACCTTCAAGGTGTTGCGGCTGGCGCGAGTTAACTTTATAGCAGCACCAATCGTGATGCGCCCATGTTCACGGGCAAACTCGACGATCTGCAGTGAAAGCTCCGGCAAGGAGGCCATGACAATCTTTTCGCGCTCTACCTTCTTCTCAAGACGACGAACCTGATCGGCCAGTGAACGCAGAAAGAACACTAACCACGGGTTCCAGTTCGTGGTATCGGTACGGATTGTACCCTGAGTCTTTCGGTTCGAAGCATAACCCATTAATACACCCATTTACAAGTCACCATTCCATCTTAACCTGAATCCTCGCTATCTTTTCCTTTTACTAAAAGATCTGCGTCGGATTATTGAGGTTTAGCCCTGCCCTCGCATATCCATTTCCACTAACCATTCGTAACTCACTGAAAACATGTGGTGGACTTACGCGTTACTATCTGCTCTGTTTGCTGCCTTTACTGCCATACTTGCCAAAATCGGCATAAAAGGTGTTAACTCCGATTTGGCAACTGCCGTACGAACGGTATTCATTCTATGTATTGCATGGGGTATTGTCTTTGCCCGGAAAGAGGTAGAAGGTATACATCTCCTTTCAAAAAACAACTGGTTATTTCTTGGTCTCTCAGGTGTTGCAACCGGTTTATCCTGGATATGCTATTTTAAAGCGTTGCAGATGGGAAAGGTTTCACAGGTTGCCCCTGTCGATAAAATGAGCGTTGCCATAGCAATAATTTTATCAGCTTTGTTCCTGCATGAGGTTCTGACATGGAAAATCCTGATGGGAGCACTTCTTATTATTGGAGGTTCTGTGCTGATTATTTTGTAGTGGATATGAGGATCTCCTTCGGAGGCCTCAAAGTCGCTCAGGAACCAGTGAAAAAAAAGCT
>CAIKKG010000032.1 GCA_903827975.1 uncultured bacterium | reverse complement strand
GAACGCAAGTTCGTACAAGGTGTACGCGGGAACAACTGAAGTTAGTGGAACTGTTTCACTTGATTCAACAAACAAGATCTTAACTTTTGCTCCGGTAACTACGCTTGCATACGCAACCGTATATACTGCAGTCATCTCGACAGCGGTGAAGGATTTCGCAGGTAACTCGCTTGCATCAGAATATCGCTGGTCGTTTACGACTGCGGTACAGCCTGTTGCGGTAGTTCCTTTTTCGATTGATGCAAAATACTCAATTGTGAGTGTTGCAACAGACGACTTAGGGAATGTTTATGCCTACGGATACTTCAATTCACCGATTCCAGATGTTTTTGTTGCAAAGTTTGCACCAACTGGAACTTCTACGTGGAAGACAGAAATTGCTACAGTTGATATTGATTGGCCTCAGGGCGGAATCGTTGTAAGCGCAGATCGTGTTTATATTCAAAGGTATCGTCAGGCCTCAGGTGGCTCTGGAAATACACTTGTTTTTGTTGACGCGCTACGCGCATCTGACGGAACCGTTCTTTGGAGTACTCAGGTTGATTCCGGTAGTATGCCGAGCTCTGTAAAGCTCGATGTATCCGGCAACGTGTATGCAACAACGACTCGAAACACTTTTAAACTAGATTCAACTGGCGTAATTGTTAGTCGAGTTGCTTCTGGTGGTAGTGCAAATCTTTTTGCGTTCGGTAATCTTTTTGTAGCCGGCGTCTCATACGTCGATGCAACAAATCTAACCGACCGCTATCTTACATGCTTTGATTCGAGTCTAGTTTCGACATGGACCGAATGGAGACGTGATTCGTTCAATGCAGACGCAATTGCACTTTCTGCATCAGTAAGTAATTCATTATTGTATGTTTCGGAAGATTCTTACATTGCAACAGCATCGTCTGTTACGTTCCAACCACTTGTTACCGCATATAAAATTGCGAGCAACGGGTCGGCAACTGTTGCCTGGACCAAGTCTCTTGTGGGTGGGCGCATCACATCCGCCGTTTCTGGTACGTCCGGACTATACGTCATGTTGGACGGGGTTCCGCCAAGTTTGCAAAAACTAGACGCAACCGGCGTTGTCCTATGGACTACGCCAATATCTACCGGTGGAATTGGTGTGGCCGAGTACAACAATAGTCTTATATTTGTTGTGCGCGGTTCAAATTCAATTTCCGTATTCGATGCGCTTACAGGCGCAAAGAAGTAAATAAAACACCCCCCACACTTTTGTGCGGGGGGATTTTTTAAATAATATTGACATTATTGGACAATTTATTCATTATATCGTGGCAATGAAAAAGAATTTTTTATCTATATTAGCGGTTATTACTGTAATCGCAACAAATATTTCACCTATATTTTTAGCTCACGGCAGTTTTATTTTACCTGTGGCAAATTTTACTGCGGTCGCGGATAGCGCGACATCCGTAACTATTTCTTGGGACGTTCCACAATTTTCTGATGCAAGAACTCTGGATATTCGATATTCAAAAAATCCTATTTCAGAGGATGGTTTTTCTGCGGAAGAAGCACCAATAAATGTACAGCTTCCAATTTCAGGAATTAATCAGTCCATGAGTATCACAAGTCTTACTCAAAACACTACATATTATTTTGCAATTAGATTAGTTGATTCTATTGGCACAAATTCCATTACTGTATTTTCTTCAGTGGCAACTCCTATTGGTGTTGGAGGTAGTGGTATTGAGATTGTTCCGCCAGTTTCAAATTTGAGCGCAACAGCAAACGATACTAGCTCTGTAGTTTTAAATTGGGACACACCACAATATGCAAACGCCTCAAACTTTGAGGTTGTGTATTCGTCTTCACCTATAACAAGCGAATCATTTTTAAGTGGCACATCAGTAAGTAATCCAACCGCGCCTATTTCAGGAATGCACCAATCATTTAATGTAGCCAATTTAAATTCAGGAACACTTTATTATTTTGGTATCAGAGTGGTTGGAATAAGCGGAATAAAGTCTTCCGCCGTGTTTGCTTCAGCAACTACACAAACTAGTGGCGGCGGTGGGGGTGGCGGAGGCGGCGGTGGTAGTCAGGTAGTTGTTCCACCAGTAGCAAATCTAAGGACCTCGACATCTCAGACATACGCTGATGTGAGTTGGGACACACCACAGTTTAGTGGAATTACAAATTTTGAACTTCGCTATTCAACAACTCAGTTAACAAGTGCTAACTTTTCATCAGGCATTTCTGTTACTGGTCTACCAACTCCAGTTTCAAATACAAGTCAGGGGGTGCGAATTTCAGGATTAACACCAGCAACACTTTATTATTTCGGTATTCGGGCACTCGGTTCAAATAATACGTACTCAATAATAGTATTTACATCAGCGATCACATTAAATAGTGGCGGAGTTGGTGTGTCAGTAGTTCCACCAGTTTCAAATCTTACTGCAACAACAAAAAATACGACCGTGGTTACTCTTGCATGGGATACGCCACAGTATTCTAGTGCATCATATTTTCAGGTTCTTTATTCATTGAGCCCACTAACTGATAGTTCATTTGATACATTGTCAGTTTTGCCAGGCGCGCCTAGCCCAATTACAAATACAAGTCAGACAATGGATGTAATGGGACTTACGCCAGGAACACTTTATTATTTCGGAATTCGAATTGTTAATACTGCAGGGGCAAAATCACTCGGCGCATTTTCATCTGCAACTACACAAACTAGTGGCGGCGGTGGGGGAGGCGGTGGCGGAGGTAGTGTAGGTGGGGGAGGCGGCGCCTCATACTTTGGTTCAGGAACCGGATCAACAAGTACGCCATCAAGGCCAATAATAGTAATTAATGGTGGCGCGGAAAAAACAAGTGATCAGCTTGTTACCATAAGCGTGTCCGCAGACAACTGCTCATCAATGACGCTATCAAATTTGAGTGATTTTAATGGAGCAACGTGGAGATCATTTGCGACAACAACTAAGTGGATTCTCATTTCGGGAAGTGGTGTAAGAACTGTGTACGGAAAATGCGCAAACACCTCAAGTACGGTAAGTGAGGTTGGTTCAGATTCAATTTTATTGAATGAGCCCGAGTTTATTGTTAAGCAGAATCTACCAGTCAGTGAAATAACTGTTAATTCAGGAGATGGCGCAACAATTTCAATTACACCAGACTCACTTATGGTAAAAAATGGAGACGTGCTTGTCGTTGTTCTAACAGCAAATCCAAATGGGACTGCATATCACGCAAGTGCACAGCTTTCTTACCCAGTTGATTCTCTAACTCTTGAAAAAATAGAATACGGAAAAGATTGGGAACCTGAGTATGGAAATGGTAAAAATCTGGAAGACGTTATTTCTGGAAATATAATTAAGTCAGCATACTTTAAGTCTGGGTTCTCCAAATCAAAGCATTTTGCGACAATAACATTCATTTCTAAGAGCATTGGAGAGGGAAGTGTTGAAATAGTGTCAAAAAGTCTTAGCACTAGCACCAAAATTGCTGAGCTAACCAAAACAAAAGTAATCGAAGAAGATACGCACTCTAACAAGTACCTTTTTGCTAGCATGTTATCTGTTGCAGGAGATAACAATTTCTTATCATTCTTGATATTGCTATCAGCCTTAGCAGTTATTTATATGATTTATCTTTCATCACGGGATAAGAGGGCACACGGAAAGGCATTTACTTATCACGGGTTCAGAAAGAAATAATGTGGAAAAATCCGCCTAACGGCGGATTTTTATTTATGGTATTATTTATATAAGTATTATTCAAAATAATGTTGTACTTTAATGGCAAAAGTAAAAGATAAGAAAAAAAAGAATAAGGTTGCGATAACCAAGACTAATAAAGCAAAAAAAAGCACGCCTAAAAAGGCTAAAGTTAAGATAAAAAAAGTTATAAAACCAAAGAAACCAGTTAAAACTCAGAATAAGAAAAAGGTTATTGCTAAAAAAGTAGTTACTAAGAAAAAGACATCTAAGAAGGTTTTAAAAAAACCATTAGCAAAAAAAACAAATGTATTTAACCTCGAACGTTTTCAGGAAAATCCGATAATCTCACCAAAAGGAAATAGCAGCTGGGAATCAAAAGCTACATTTAATCCTGCCGCACTTTTTAGTGATGGCAAAATCCATCTTCTTTATAGGGCAATAGGGGACGATGATGTTTCTGTTCTTGGGTATGCGGTTAGTAGTAATGGATTTGATGTTGATGAAAAACTTCCATATCCAGCGTATTCACAGAATGCAACACTCGAAGACATTGAGAAGACATTCTCAACTCCTTTGTGTTATGGCTCAGGCGGAGGTTGGAGTGGTGGATGCGAGGACCCCCGTCTTGCATTGATTGATAATGATGTTTTTTTAACATACACAGCTTTTGATGGGTGGGGTTCAATACGAATGGCACTGTCCTCAATCTCACTGAAAGATTTTTGTAAAAGAAATTGGAAATGGAAAAGACCAGTATTTATTTCTCCACCTGGCGAGGTGCACAAAAACTGGGTTTTGTTTCCAGAAAAAATAAACGGAAAGTATGCAGTGCTGCATAGCATCTCTCCATATGTACTCATTGATTATGTAGATAACCTTAAAGAGTTCGATGGTACTAAATTTATTCGCAGTTATTATCACGGACGCTCTGGTAGAAAAGAGGAGTGGGATAACTGGGTACGCGGTGCGGGACCAACACCTATAAAAACTAAGTATGGCTGGCTTGTCTTGTATCACGCGATGGATGATGGGGACCCTAATAGGTATAAGCTCGGCGCAATGCTACTGGATTTAAATGATCCGACTAAAATATTGTTCCGCTCAAAGTCACCGTTTTTGGAGCCAGATGAGACATATGAAAATGACGGATTAAAAGCTGGGGTTGTGTATTGTTGTGGTGCAGTTGTGTCGGGTGAGCAACTCTTCATATATTATGGCGGAGCAGATACGGTTACTTGTGCCGCATCAATTAATCTAGAGAAGTTCTTAAGGGAGTTGATGACGATCGGAACGAGCAGTGTACAGAAAAAAACTGATTCAAAAACAAAAGGTAAGAAAAAATAATTATGTTCACGTTAAAACGCTCTGATGAAAATCCGGTTTTGCTCCCATCAACAGAAAACGAGTGGGAAAAACTCGCAGTATTAAATGGTTGTCCGTCGATTGGTGGTGGAAAGACCCATTTTGTATATCGCGCAGTTTCCAGTTCCGGCATCTCATCAATAGGATATGCAAATAGCAGGGATGGAATTCATTTTAAAAATAGGAGACAGTTTATTAAAAGTGAACTTGATTGGGAGCGATTTGGATGTGAGGACCCGCGTGTAACAAAGCTTGGTAGTTCATATTACATTTTTTATACAGCCCTTTCGCAGTTTCCATTTAATGCCGACGGCATAAAAATAGGACTCGCAATTACAAAAGATTTTAAAAAAATAAAAGAGAAGCATCTTGTAACACCATTTAATGCAAAGGCGATGGCACTTTTTCCTGAAAAAATAAACGGGAAATTTGTTGCTGTTCTAACTGTTAATACTGACAGACCACCATCCAGAATCTGCATAGCAACATTTAATAAAGAAGAAGAAATATGGTCTAAGGAATATTGGGATGAGTGGTATTCCTCTCTTGAACAGGTCTCGTTGAATTTAAATAGGACAACTGCTGATCATGTTGAGGTTGGCGCACCTCCTATAAAAACAAAACACGGTTGGTTACTTATGTATTCACACATTCAGAACTATTTTGCGCCGCCTGCTGTATTTGGAATCGAGGCACTTCTATTGGACTTAAAAGACCCATCTAAGATTATTGCTAGAACCGATAAACCTTTATTTGTTCCACAAGCTGAGTATGAAAAATATGGAATGGTTCCAAATATAGTTTTCCCATCCGGCGTTTCAATTAGAGGTGGAAAACTTTATTTCTACTACGGCGCAGCGGATACCGTGTGCGCTCTTGCGGTAGGTAAGTTAGATGAGTTGATTAAGGAATTGTTGAAAAAGAGAATTCAGATGTCGGGTCTTGAGAGGTATCGCAAAAATCCTATTATAATTCCTAATCCTTCGCATGAGTGGGAGTCTAGAGCTACATTTAATGCTGGCGTGCAGTACTTAGATAAAAAGGTTCATATATTATATAGGGCGATGTCTGACTCAAACACATCTGTATTGGGGTACGCATCAAGTCCTGATGGATTTATTATTGATGAACGACTTCCAGAGCCGGCATATATTCCGAGAGAGGATTTTGAAAAAAAGGGAGTGCCTGGTGGAAATTCAGGATGTGAGGACCCGCGTCTTACAAAAATCGGAAAGACAATATATATGCTATACACAGCATATAACGGAAAGGAGACCCCACGTGTGGCGCTAACTTCAATTCTTGCAACGGATTTTGCAAAGCATAACTGGAATTGGGAGAAACCAGTTTTAATTTCTCCTCCTGGTGTTGATGACAAGGATGCTGCACTTTTCCCGAAAAAAATAAACGGAAAGTTTGCAATTCTACACAGACTTGGTGTAAGTATCTGGATTGATTTCGTAGATGATTTAAATTTTGGCGATAAGTCACCTATAGGCAAGTGGCTCGATGGAAAAATATTAATGAATCCGAGACAGGGTGAGAGGGATAGTAAAAAAATCGGAATCGCGGGTCCTCCGATTGAGACTGAAGAGGGTTGGCTTCTTATCTATCATGGCGTGTCAAAAAAGTCGGACAATCATTATCATCTGCGCGCTGCACTTCTTGATCCACGCGACCCGACAAAAGTTATTGTGCGCACCAAAGACCCGATTCTTGAGGTTGAGACATCTTACGAAAAGTTTGGAATTGTCCCAAACGTAGTTTTTTCAAATGGATCAGCAGTCGTTAACGGAAAATTATTTGTATATTATGGAGGGGCGGACAAGGTGATAGGTGTGGCAACGATAAAAGTATCAGACCTCTTAAAGCGACTTGTCGCGGAGAGTAAGAAAAAATAAATTTTAGAACATGAAAAATAATAACAATTTTGTTGATTCAAAAAAGATAAACGGCCTACGACTTTTCTTAATGGCTATCGCAATTGCTTTGGCGACGGGGATAGCACTTTATATATGGTACTGGGTAACAGTATTCTCAATTACTAAGACGAACATAGAGAGGGAGCTTCGTATAAATGAGGCTGTAAGACAGCACTACTTTGAGAAGAGCGGGATGAGTAAGGAAATAAAGGCATTGTAGAATAAAAAAACCACCACTTAATTGTGGTGGTTTTTTTGTTCACTCCTTTGGAGTAGATTCTCTTCCGTACTTATCTTCAATGCGTACAATGTCATTCTCATCAAAATCTCCAAATGCAATTTCAAGAAATTCTATCTGCGTGTCTCCCGCGCTGATTCTATGATTTTGTTCAGCCTCAATCACGAACTCGTCTCCTTTTTGTGCTGGAATCTTTTCATCGCCAATTTGTATAATGCCACTTCCTGATAGGATTCTCCAAAACTCTTTTCGGTTTTTGTGGTATTGAAGACTTAGTTCCTGATGTGGTTCAACGGTTATCAACTTTACAGTTGTAGGCTCATTGCGGGTGAACTGTCTGAACTCTCCCCAGGGTCTTTTATCATTAAGTGGTTCCATATGTTTATTATATATCAAGCAATTCTTTTATTATTTTTTTGGTCTCATCTGGGTCAGCGGCGGCTCTTGTTTCAATACCAGTTTTTTTAACTGCATAATCATTTCCGCCAGCAAATAATGCATCACCTATAAAGAGCATATCTGAGACTGGGATAGAGAGATACTTAGAAAGTTTTTCAATTCCGTATGCCTTGTCTATTTCTTTGTGGCTTATATCAATGGATGTCATTCCGCCAATTCCTATTGCAAAATCAGGGATATGTTTTTTAAGTGCTTCTACGAGAATAATTCTTTTTTTTCTGTCTGGGTCCCAATTTCTTTTTACTTCCAAGGGTGCTTCACTCCCAAGTCCTGAGAATGTAATCTGTCCTCCACGATCCTCAATTAAAGTTCCATATATTTTCTCGTCCTGCACAAATCCTGTTTCCTGGAATACAACCGCAAACGCATCAAATATTTTTGCTTTCTCGTACTCACTTAGAACATCCTCATATTTCTTTTTCCAATCCATATTCTCATATGTATATAGAGTGCCACCAGTGAGTGCCGCAAGATATAAGTTTTTAAAATTACTTATGTCGTTTAAGAAGGCAATAAGGAACTGTTCGTGAAAGCGCGAAAATCCACCTCCGGAAATTATTGCAACACTTGTTTTATCAAGTAATTTTTTTACTAATTCAACCATTTCCGCATCAGCGGTACTCTTACTTTCGGTCAATGTTCCGTCCATATCAAACACAACTAATTTAGGTATCATTGCCCATATTATATATGATTTATAAGTATTTTTAGAGGGCCTGGCCCATGTAGGGAACTGGGTTGAAACGGGGTTGACATTTCTTTACGTGTCCATATAATGAACAAGCTCTATAAAAGCAATATTTATAGGCGTTCCTTGAAAGCAAAATATTCATTGTATCTGACTGCAGCAGGTCTGCTGTGGGAAGATAAATTAAACAACAATAAACAATAAGAAAGAGATTAAGGATTTTTTTAGTTGTCCCAATCGAAGTATAGAAGTAAAGAACTATACGCGCATGAAGACGGAATGCATCTGTCGTCATGCGTGTAAACCTCTTGATTCACTAACTTCTTTTTTGAGGATTTGATCCTGGTCCAGGATGAACGCTGGCGGCGTGGATAAGGCATGCAAGTCGAACGGGTCAAGTGTGTAGCACGCAGTCTGTTAGTGCAAACTAATCGGCTGCATGCTACATGTTTGACTAGTGGCGAACGAGTTAGTAATACCCTGGTACGTACCTCGAAGTCTGGCATAATTCGCCGAAAGGCGAACTAATTCCGGATAGTCCCGCAAGGGTAAAGGCGAAAGCCGCTTCGAGATCGGCCTAGGCCCGATCAGCTAGTTGGTGAGGTAATGGCTCACCAAGGCTACGACCGGTAGGGGCGCTGAGAGGCGGACCCCCAACGACGCAACTGAGACACGGTGCGTACTCCTACGGGAGGCAGCAGTCGAGAATATTCGACAATGGGCGAAAGCCTGATCGAGCGACGCCGCGTGCAGGATGAAGGTCTTAGGATTGTAAACTGCTTTTCTACGGGAAGAAGGTACGATAAGTACTGTGACGGTACTGTAGGAATAAGTGGCTGCAAACTTCGTGCCAGCAGCCGCGGTAATACGAAGGCCACAAGCGTTATCCGGATTTATTGGGTGTAAAGGGCGCGTAGGTGGTTCGATGCGTCTTCTGTTAAATTTCACAGCTCAACTGTGAAGCCGCAGAGGATACGGTCGGACTTGAGAGCGTTAGAGGCAAATGGAACTCATGGTGTAGGGGTGAAATCCGTTGATATCATGGGGAACACCGAAGGCGAAGGCAATTTGCTGGGACGTTTCTGACACTGAGGCGCGAAAGCGTGGGGAGCAAAAAGGATTAGATACCCTTGTAGTCCACGCCCTAAACGATGATCACTAGCTGTCTCGAGTATCGACCCTCGGGGTGGCGTAGCTAACGCGTTAAGTGATCCACCTGGGAAGTACGGCCGCAAGGCTAAAACTCAAAGGAATAGACGGGGACTCGCACAAGCGGTGGAGCATGTGGTTTAATTCGACGGTAAACGAGAAACCTTACCAAGACTTGAAATGTGTACGAAGATAGTCAGAAACGATTATCGTCTTTACGGACGTACACACAGGTGCTGCATGGTTGCCGTCAGCTCGTGTCGTGAGACGTTCCCTTAAGTGGGGTAACGAGCGCAACCCTTGCCCTGTGTTATATGTGTCACAGGGGACTGCCGTTTTATAAACGGAGGAAGGCGAGGATGACGTCAAATCAGCATGGCCCTCTGATGTCTTGGGCTACACACATGCTACAATGGTCGGTACAGCGGGCTGCCAAATCGTAAGATGGAGCTAATCCCACAAAACCGACCTCAGTTCAGATTGAGGGCTGCAACTCGCCCTCATGAAGTTGGAATCGCTAGTAATCGCGGATCAGAACGCCGCGGTGAATACGTTCTCGAGTCCTGTACTCACTGCCCGTCACGTCAAGGGAGCTGGTATTGCCTGAAGTTTCCGCAAGGGGATCAGGGTACGATCGGTGACATGGACGAAGTCGTAACAAGGCACGGGTAGCGGAAGCTGCTCGTGGATCAATTACATTTATCTACTATTGAGTCTTCGGGCGAAAGTAGCGGATGAATTCGACATTTTTCTTTTGAAATATGAGCTACTATAGGTAGCAAAAGGTGTTGGCCGATAAACCTTAAATATGTCTCGGCTTGGTATTCGCAAGAATACTATGGGACAACTAAGAAAGTTCTTAATTCTTATTAACAGTGTTTACAATGAAATTTGCTTTAAAAATTACCCCTTACGGGGTATTTTTTTATTCATTCCTTCTTTAGCATTTTGTTCTAAGTTATTAGTTCTCCTCTCTGTTTCTTGTTCTAAGTCGTTGGTTAAAAGTTCTTAGTTATCAGTTTCCCCCAGTTGTCTGTTTTTTCATATTTTTGCTATACTTATTTAACAAATGTCAGACACTAAAAAAATATTAATAGTTGAGGATGAGTTGTTGCTCGGCAACCTTTTAAAGCAACGCTTTGAAAAGGAGGGAATAGAGGTGATGTTAGCGCACGACGGAGAGGAGGCCTTAAATATGCTTCGCAGTACGAGACCAGACCTAATTCTTCTTGATATAATTCTTCCAAAAATCTCAGGTTTCGAACTTCTTGAGACAATGGCAGCTGACCCAAGTATTGAAAAGGCTCCAGTCGTAATTACTTCCAATCTCGGACAGGATTCCGATGTTAAGCGCGGACAGGCACTTGGCGCCGTGGGGTATTTCGTTAAAGCAAAAATCTCGATTGATGAATTAGTAGATAATGTTAAGAATATGGTAGAGACTGGTGTGGCTAATTAAATTATCCACATCTATCGACGAATTATTTTGATGTATACTGAATCTAATGAAAGGTCGGACAAAGAATGTTTGAAAAAATATTATATTATGAACACAAATTTGAAAAAAGGTTTTACGCTCGTTGAATTGCTTATCGTTATCG
>CAIKKG010000031.1 GCA_903827975.1 uncultured bacterium | reverse complement strand
GCATCTCCTGTTGTATATGCTCAGTCATTGACCTCTATCAAGTTCCTTCCAGGAACTTCTGCTGCAGCCTGTGCATCAGGTTCCGCAGGTCTTTACTACGATAGCGCATCAGCCTCATTCAAGGTTTGTACAAATGGTGGACCCTCATACTCCTTAGATTCCGCATCCGGCGCTTCATTAGTTGCAGGTTCAAATATGACATTAGTTGGTAGCTCTGGAGCAACGAGAAATGGAAGTGGAGGTTGGGATGCTCAGGTATATAGCAAGGACGGTTTTCCTGGTGGTGCATACACATCCTTAGTTCTTCAACCAACTAGTCTTTCATATACATTTATGTTTGGTCTAAACACTGACCCAACAACTGATGCATCATACTGCTCAATTGATTACGCGTGGTATATAACAGGTGGCACAAATGGATACATTTATGAGTCTTGTGGAAATCCAGCTACTGGAATTACTCTTGCTGCTGGAGATGTATTGGCTGTTACGTATGATGGAGCATATGTAAGATATCTTCAGAATGGTGTTGTCCGAAGAACAGTCGCTGCCACAATAACGAGTCCTTTGTATTTTGATTCATCTTTTATTAATGGTGGTAATGGGGCAACTGTAAGTAATATTCAGATTGGACCGATTGCAAATGTTACTGGCGCAACTGATTCAACAAAATTAATAAGGGCTGGAGATACAACAACTGGACAGCTTAATATAGGGGCGGGTGTAGGATTTCATACAGTTAATAATGATTCTTGGTTTCCATATGTAAATGGAACAAATTATTTAAGAGGCCCAACATATGCATTTAATAGTACTTGGTATGATGAGGACAATACCGCATATTATTTAAATCCAAATGGCACTTCGAACTTCAATGTTGCGCAGGCAACATATTTCCGTGCAAGCGCTGGTTCACCAGGCGGACAGGCCGGAGGTTTTATTTTCTCAGGCCCTGGAGATACTGATGGTGGAATGGGCTCATCAGCCGATGGAACATTGCAATTTTATACAGATAGCACAGAAAAGGTACGTATTACCCCAGCCGGAAATGTCGGCATTGGTACAACGGCACCTGGATATAAGCTCACCGTAGCTGGAGATGTCCAAGCATCTGGAACAATGTATCAACGTGGAACATACACAGTATGTGACTCAGGAAATAACTGCGGATATGCAGTTGGTTCAAATTATGTATTGAAAGCGGGCGACACGATGACCGGCTCTCTTACAATGGGTGGTAATTCTAATATCGCGATGTCGACGACTGGTTATATGTATTCAACTGCTGCTGCTGGTAACTGGTTCAGGCCATATGATGGAGGTAATATGCATCTTAGAGCAGATGCTGGTGGTATGTATTTTGATAACAACTCCGCATTTCATTTCCGCTCAGTGGCCGGAAATGAAAATATGAGAATCAATCTTAACAGTTCAATCGAAAATTGGTACAGAGTATATCATTACGGCGGTGCATACTTTGGTAGCTCAAATCAAACGAATATTGAGACGAATGGAAACATATATGCACCTAATTATTATTACGTTTCTGATAATGCGTACGGCTTCGTGGGGAGGGACGTATATGCGGATACAATTAATTCAGGTGTTTCTGGCGATACTTTGGAAATTAATTATCGTCGCCCCGGACCAACAAAGATTTGTGCAACAGCAAGTTGCGGTACATTCAGTGCTTGGTTTGGAACAGATGGCAATGTTGGTATTGGCACGACAGCACCTACTTATAAATTCCAGGTTCAAAAATTAAGTAATGCTCCAGCAATGATGATTGGTGGCGGTTATGCGGGATCTCCACGTCTCCAGCTTTTTGGTCTTGATGCAGATGCGAATGCATATATGGGATTAGGAACTGACATGGGAGGTGGTCCTTATGAAATGTCCATTTACACATCGAACTATGGCGGAATGGGTAAGATTACCTTTGGAACTTATAACGGAACAACATTCAACCAGAAGATGGTTATTGATAATAGTGGCAATGTCGGTATTGGTACGAACGTGCCAAGGGGAACGCTAGATGTTTCTACCCCACTTAATAACGTAGATGGAATTGTGATTGGGCAGATAAACGGAGATAACACGAATTCAATTCAGTCATATATTGATAATCAGTGGGCTGCTCGTGCTACATATGCTGGAGGATGCTGTAACATGCTCTACATTCAGAAAGATGCGGGCCAGCTAACTCTTGGAAATGCTGCAAATGGTATCCTAGTGCCAGGCGTAATTTATGATGCTGCAGATACTAGTTATTATGTAGATCCAAATAGCGTTTCCTATTTAAATGATATTAGGCCAAACATTCTTTATGATAGACAGGATACCGCCTATTATTTAGATCCAAATGGAACATCACGCTTAAACAATCTTACTGTTTCAGGAACATTAAGCGGTACGGTATCGAATGCGGATACTGTTGATAGTATGCACGCTTCAAGTTTCTTTCAGTATGAAGGATTCACGCTTGATGCAAACTGGATGGGGGCAAACAGGTCTGGATTTACATATTCAGTTGGAGCTCCTTGGACTGGTCCAGTGGTTAGATTTAATTCTAGCAATTATGACCTTGAGCTTAATGCAAATTATGGCGGTGGAACTGGCTTTTCGTATAGAACAAAAAATGGTGATAATAATACCTGGAATTCTTGGTACAGAATATATTCAGACACATATCGTCCATATGCCGATAGCGCTGGCAATGCCGACACCGTAGATAGTCAGCATTTCGCATGGTCAAATGCAAGTAATAGTCCAACATATCTTTGGGGTGCTGATTCAAATGGAAGTTCATATCTAGCGGCTCGCACTTCATTGAGCGTGGGCTACGCAAATTCTGCCGGTAACTCTAGCACAGCTGATAAGGTAAATGGATATTCTTCAAACCCTGACAATTCTCATCCTGGTACAGGACTAAGACCTTTTTATTCGTGGAATACTGGTTGTGCAAATAACGGAAGTGGCGCCTGTTATTCAAATGGTATTTCTGTTGGCTCTCATCCAGGTGATCAGGCGTATGGGTTCCAAATTGTGCAGAATATGTGGGATGATCAACTTTATTTTAGAAGATATAATTCCGGCTGGCAGGGTTGGCGTACGGTGTGTGATAACTCTAATAACTGCGGATATGCAACTGGATCTTTATCGAATTACGTTTTGAAATCTGGCGACACAATGTCTGGAAATTTGAAGTTTAATAATTATGGAATTGGTGTAGTTGGAACATATACATCAACCAGATATCAGGCTGTGTTTGCAATGGATAGTTCATACATGCTTCCAGCAGATGGCTCAACAACAGGAAGTCTTTATGGACTTGCGTGGTCTCATCCGAATGCTGGTGGTGTTGCGTCTAACTTAAACTCACATGGTTTACTCGTAATGGAAAACGGAACCTTCCTAGCCGCAATTTCAGGAAGTATCCGCGCGAGAGATAATATGCAGGCGCCTTTATATTATGACAAGGATAACACTGCTTTCTATCTTGATCCTGCTGGCTCAAGCCGCTTAAACCAACTTTATTATGTTGATCAGGCATATATCGTAGATGTGCGTCCTCAGTATATGTTTGACTGGAATGATGCCGCATATTACATGGACTTTAACAATACTTCTCGTATTAACATTCTCCAGACAGCAGGAACTATCACTGTCGGAGGTGGCGCAGGAAAGATTGATGTCGGAACCGTTGACCCACCGTACACAATTGATGGAAAGAAGTATGCAACTTATGTGCCTAGTATGTCTGGTGTAAAAGAAGAGGCGACCGGTAATGTTAAATGTCAGGTCTTGGGCGATAAATGTTCCGCGGTACTTGATTTGAAAAATTCACCAGAGGCATCTGATTTGTGGCTATTCGCAAAAACAACAAATCTAGCAAACGAGGGATTGGATAATGTAACTGTTCTAGTCTCGCCGAACTTCGACGGACGCACCTGGTACGAGAAGAAGGATGGAAAGATTATTGTTTATGCAAAGCAGGACACAAAGAGTGCTAGTAAAACACTAGAAATCTCTTATCGTCTTACCGCTCCACGATTCGACCATGATTCATTTGGCAATCGTCGCGCAGATACCGACACAACAGAAGGATTCAATCTGGACAAGTTGATAAAGTAAAAAAATACTCCCCGCAAAAGCGGGGATTATTTTTTAAGCAGCAACATTGAACTAACAACCCACAACTAACAACCCACAACTAACAACCTTTAACCTTTAACTCACAACTAATAACTAGCAACCAGTAATTCATAACTACTGAATATATATAATCACAACCAATAACCATTAGCTCGCAACTAACAATCAATGATCTTTAACTCGCAATTAATAACTCTTAACTCACAGCTAATAATCAATAACTCTTAACTCACAATTAATAACTAACAACCACTAATTCATAACTACTGAATATATATAATCACAACTAATAAGCAACAACCAAAACACAAGTATTGGTGTATACCAGATGGCACTACAGTTAACTGTAGTGCCATCTGGTATAATTAAGTTACTCCTTACACATAAAAATGAAGTTGTAGGTATGAGTAGGTGATGCAACCGTAAGAGTGTGTAAGCAATACAAGGGTAAATTTTAGTAAGTAATAAACTTGTAATGATATTTAAGTAATACAATGGTAAATTTTAGTAATCGATAATATGGTAAATATAAGTAAAAAATATCTAGATAAAAAAATACAGACAGACGCCTGGAACACTTTTTTAAGTGAGGTGAAAAATTCAGACTCGCAAGAAGTTTTTATCTCGAATTTGAAAAAATACTTTACACAGAGCGAAATAATAATGCTTGAAAAAAGACTCTCAATTAAGATTTTGATTAAACAAAAGCTGAGCTATAAAGCTATTGGCGATATATTGGATGTAAGCCCAGTAACTATTAGTTTTGTAAAACATAATTTTATAAAAGCAGCTCCTGTTCATAAGCAATTAACACCATATGAACGAGAGTTTAGAAAACGATCACCGCGGTATAAGGGCAAGCATAGACTTTAGGGTGTGGTGGAAACCTTTTTATATTTATTTAATAGTCCTTACTAAGTGATGTATCCATAGTTTGTTATGCGCAAAATGCACTAGTAGATTGCACCCAGCATATAAAAACAGTCACCTTCTTTTTATTAGCCAGTATTTCTAAAATACTCCACTACAGTTAACTGTAGTGGAGTATTGTTTTATCACTATCTGTTTGTAAGTAGTTAAATTTGTTTGCTAGTCTTTGTGTATCTTTGCACATGGTTACACGTCTTTTCACATCTTTGCACGTTTTTGCAAGTCTTTGCGCATAGTTAAATTTGTTTGCAAGTCTTTGTGTATCTTTGCACATGGTTGCAAGTCTTTGTGTATCTTTGCGTATGGTTAAATTTGTTTGCACATCTTTGCGCGTTGTTGCAAGTCTTTTAAAGTCTTGCACGTCTTTTCACATCTTTATGCATAGTTAAATTTGTTTGCTAGTCTTTGTGTATCTTTGCACATGGTTACACGTCTTTTCACATCTTTATGCATAGTTAAATTTGTTTGCACATCTTTGCGCGTTGTTGCAAGTCTTTGCACATCTTTGTACGTCTTTGCGCATAGTTACGTGTGGCTGTGTGGGCTTAGCTTCTTATTTTGATTTATTTTTATTTGATATTGGTATAATTAGTATATAGATGAAAATATTTGCGTCTGGCTTGGTGATTGTCGCAATTATAGGATTCGCAATATACATGAGCGGAGGGATTACTCCATTCATGGAAAATATTCTGTCTACAAAAACAGGAGAAGAATCCGAGGTAATAAACCTTGATGCTCCAGGTAATGTTGTTCAAAAGAGTGCAAGCGTGAGTGAAGCGGTTAGTGCAAAAAAAGTCAGTCCAATACTTCCTAAGTGCATAATAACTTCAGACGCGCCGACGCATGCCAGTATTATTATTAGCGAGGTTGCATGGATGGGGAGTGAGAATGATACAAAGCGTGAGTGGATTGAGTTAAAAAATATTTCTTCTAGCTCAATCTCATTAAGCGGGTGGGAGCTTTTGGACAAGAGTAAGAAAATTGATGTGCAATTTAGTTCAGGCGTTAAAATTGCACCAAACGTATTTTATGTAATATCTAGAGGTAGAGACTTTACTGGGACGATAAATAACAGCGATGAATCATTATCTTTATTTGATTCGAATTGCGCGCTTGTTGACGCGGTATCCGCAAATCCTGGATGGGTGGCTGGTAATAATGAGACCTGGAAAACCGCGGAGCGAGATTCAGATCTAGGTTGGCACACATCGGAATTGGTAAACGGAACTCCAGGAAAAGAAAATTCTTCACCAACTATTATTCAGTCACAAGCTATTACTTCTTCGACTGTGGTGAGTTCCATAATAAAACAAGAGGTTTCTAAAACCTTACAAAGCTCATCAAGTTTTGTTCAGGTTGCACCTCAGTCATACTCAATTTTGATTAGTGAGGTAATGACTGGTATGAAAGGAGTTTCAAATTATGATTTTGTTGAGTTATATAATAATGCTGATTCTCCAGCAGTATTAGATGGGGTCTCAATTAAAAAGAAAAGTTCTACAGGAAAAGAATCTACACTCGTGTCTGAAAGCAGGTTGAGTGGAAAAACAATTCCAGTGCATGGGTTCCTATTACTAGCAAATGAGAGCGGATACACGGGGAGCACAAAACCTGATGTTGTATGGCCATCATCGTATTCGCTTTCCGCGTTAAAAAATGGAATTACTGTTTATGGAGCGAATAGTAAGACACTCGATTTTGTATACTGGGACTCAATTTCTGACGGTTCAAGTTTTGTGCGTGATGGATGGGGTAGTACATTATTTCATTTGAATTCTGCTCCAACACCACAAAATTCCGCATCAAATATTTAGGTTTGCGGAGGGGGCGTGGATTCGGTACACTTAGACAAATGATTTCTTTTGATGATTTTGCAAAAGTGGAATTGCGAACTGCACATATTATTTCAGCTGAGGCAGTAGAAGGATCGGAAAAGCTTGTAAAGCTAATGATTAACGCTGGAGATGTGGATGAGGCTGGTGCACCTGTTTCGCGCCAGATTTTAGCAGGAATAAGGAAAGCATATGAGCCTGAGACACTTGTCGGAAGAAATATAGTGATTGTGGCAAACCTTGAGCCAAGAAAATTAATGGGCGAGGAGAGTAATGGAATGTTATTGGCTGCAACTGACCCAGATGATGGGATTCCAATATTGCTTATGCCTGAGCGTGATATAAAGCCGGGTAGTAAGATTCGTTAATTTAATTAATTATATTTATTATGGATAAAAAGAAATTTGTATGGATGGCTGGAGCAATCATTATTTTCATTGGGTTAATGGTATTTTTGAAGTTTAGTGGAAGTGGTCTATTAACAAAAATGGAGAGTGGTGGAACTCCCGCACTTATTCCGCTTATTGCTGTTGCAGCACTCTTGGACAGTTTAAATCCGTGTGCATTTTCTGTTTTACTTCTTACCGTCGCCTTCCTTTTCAATATGGGGGAATCGAGGAAAAGAATTCTAGCAATTGGGGGTACTTATATATTCGGAATTTTTACGGTCTACGTATTAATTGGACTAGGAATTTTAAGAGCGCTATCACTTTTTAATATTCCAGGATTCATGGGTAAGTTCGGTGCAACGATAATTATTATTCTCGGTATAATAGATCTTATAGGCGCATATTTCCCGAAGTTTCCAATACAGTTGAAGATTCCAGCAAGTGCAAAGAAGCCAATCGCGGTTCTAATGCAGAAGGGTTCTGTGATAACGGCATTTATACTTGGTATTTTTGTTGGACTCGTGCAGTTCCCATGTGTTGGAGGGCCGTATCTATTAATACTTGGTCTTTTGCATGATTCAAATTCATTTGTAGGTGGATTTGGTTTATTACTTTTCTATAATCTTTTATTCCTTGTCCCGCTAATTGTTGTGTTGGTAATTGCTTCAAATGAGTCTCTGCTTACAAAAGTGCAGGAGATGAGAAGTGGCAGTTCGAGCAAGTTGCGATTCATAACTGGCCTAGCAATGATAGTTTTGGGCTCTCTAATCTTTTTACTCTAAATATGGGTGGTTGTGCTGATTTTGTAGCTTGTGTAAAATAATCCAATGAACGAAAACGACGAAAAAATTAAGAAACTTATTGCTAAGGTTGAAGAGATGAAGAAGAGTGGAACCGTTGACCTTTCTATGGAGGAAGATTTATCAATTGCGATAATGAACCTTATTAGTTTGGAGGAACACTTTTTCTTTACTGCAGAAAAAACAAAGAAGGACGAGTATTTTGATTTGCTTGCAGAGACGAGAGAAATCAGGAAGTCACTTTTGAAAAGGATGATGGATGTGAATGAGGGTGAGACATGGTGCATTTCAAAGCACTTACTTGCCGCATCAATGCGCCTAATGGAGGTTGGTACTAAGTTTAATGGTGAGGGCAAGAAGGAGGATGCAAAAGATATGTTTGATAAAGCATATCACGTGTATTCAATGTTCTGGGCATTACGCTTGAAGCTTGTTGATCTAGGTAATGTTAAAAAAATTAATGATGATCAGATAAATGTGCATGACACAGAAGGAACAAAGAAGCCCTGGGCAGTCGAAGACATTGTGGCTAAATTAGTAAATTGTTGCGATGAATAATAAATTATTACAGTATGCATTAATTTTTGTTGGGATATTGTTAGCTAGTGTGTTTTTGATTTGGGGAATATGGAAGATTACCTGGGACGCAGGAACACCGGCACCAGACAAAACTGAGGTTTCTGCAAATATTACCGCCCTTGCACAATGCTTAGCAGATAAAAAGGTTACTATGTATGGAGCATACTGGTGCTCGCATTGTCAGAGTCAGAAAAAACTTTTTGGAGATTCATTCAAATATATTCCATATGTGGAGTGTACTGAGAACGACGGAAAGGTGTGTATTGCAAAAGGAATTCAAGGTTTTCCAACCTGGCTTGTTCCAGATGCCAATGGAAAGGAGACGCCTTACGAGGGAGAACAGAGTTTTGAGGCGCTTTCTAAAGCGAGTGGGTGTCCGTTTAGTACTGGTTCAAAATAATATTTTAAAAAACCGCAAAGTGCGGTTTTTTAAATGGTTAAAAAGTGCTTAAAATGGTAAAATTATTTTATTAAATGAAAATAAAGAATTTCCACGATTTGGCGACTAGTGAAGTGCGCGATGTTGCTATGATGCTTGCGGAGACAGCACTACAGGCAATAGATACGCATGATGTAATGGAGAAAAATTTTGTTCTCAAAGAGCGAACCCTTTTTATAAGTGGTAAGTATTTTCCACTTGAGGATATAGGAAGAATATTTGTTGTAGGAGTCGGTAAATGCTCAGCCGAGGCGGTTAGCGTAATTGAAAAAACATTATTAGATATTATTGCAGACGGCATTGTTCTATGTGCGAGTGAGGAAAAATTTAATAAAGTGAGGACTTATTGTGGAACTCATCCATTTCCAACGATTGCAAACGTTGAGGCAACGAGTGAGATAATAAAAATGCTTTCAGGAATGACTGAACGCGACCTTGTGATATTTGTTATTTCTGGCGGTGGTTCAACACTTCTTTGTCAGCCACAAAGTATCACATGTGAGAGTGAGGCAAATATTTTAAAAAAGCTTTTTGATGCTGGAGCAACAATTGAGGAGATTAATGTTTTAAGGAAGCATATTTCATCTGCCCGCGGTGGATTTTTAGCAAAGTATGCATATCCAGCACGTGTAGCATCTTTGATATTCTCCGATGTTCCGGGTGATGACATTGGGCTAGTTGCTTCAGGACCAACAGTTAAGGATACAACTACAATAAATGATGCAAAAAAGATTTTGGAAAAGTATAATCTTTCTAATAATGCACTAATAGAGGCATCGCTTATTGAAACACCTAAAGAAGATATTTATTTCCAAAATGTTTGGAATACAGTGATTATTTCGAACAAGGTTGCACTTAAAGCAATGGAGGAAAAAGCGAAGGAGCTCGGATATACTCCTATAATTAAAACAAACACACTTTCCGGTGAGGCGCGTGATATTGGAGCAAAAATTGTGGAGGAATTACATTCTGCTCCAAGTAAAACAATATTATTGTATGGCGGAGAGCCTACTGTTACTGTAAAAAAGCCAGGAAAGGGAGGGCGCGGAATGGAACTGGTTCTTAGTGCATCAAGAACTGTAGGAAAGGGTGAACTTGTCATGTCTATAGCGTCGGATGGAATGGATAACTCAGATTTTGCAGGCGCACTCTGTGATATAATGACCTTAGAAAAGGCAAAAGGATTCGGTCTGAGTCCTGAAAAATATCTCGAGGAAAACATGTCGTATAAATTCTTCGAGTATGCAGGTGACTTCCTAATGACTGGAAGTACTGGGTCTAATGTTTCAGATTTAATAGTAGGTATAAAAATATAAAAAAAATATGGCAAAAGAAAAATCCGCACAGTTTATAAAATGGTTTAGCGATACAAGGATTGAGGACGTTCCGTTTGTTGGTGGTAAGAATGCTGCACTTGGCGAGATGTATTCTAACCTCGTTCCGCTTGGCGTTAATATTCCTGACGGATTTGCTCTTACAGCAGACGCATATCGCTATTTTTTTGAGCAGACGGGCTTGGATAAACAGGTAAAGGAGATACTTGCTGATCTTGATACGCATAATATGCGAAACCTTCAGGTTCGTGGAGAGAAAGTAAGAACCGCTATTTTAAAAGCCGAGTTGCCTAAAGAACTAAAGGATGTAATTGCTGTAGCATACGCCGAATTATCAAAAAAATACGGTAAAAATATTGATGTCGCGGTTCGATCATCTGCAACAGCAGAAGATCTTCCAGGCGCCTCATTTGCAGGACAGCAGGAGACATTTTTGAATGTACGAGGTATTAGTGATGTTGTTCATTTTACAAGAAAGTGTATTGCTTCACTTTTTACGAATCGCGCAATTTCTTATCGTGCTGATAAGGGATTTTCTCATTTCGATACAGCACTTTCTGTTGGTATTCAGAGGATGGTACGCTCTGACTTATCAGCATCGGGTGTGGCTTTTACAATTGATACAGAGACTGGTTTCGATAAAGTCGTTGTTATTAATGGCATCTATGGGCTCGGAGAATTTATTGTGCAGGGTAAGGTTATTCCAGATGAGTTTATAGTTTTCAAGCCTACGCTTGAGGGTGGATTTAATCCGATAATTGCAAAAGAGCTTGGTAAGAAAAATGTTAAGCTCGTTTACTCATTATTTGGAACGAAGCAGAAATATGTTTCGTTGGCAGATGAACAGAAATTTTGTTTAACAGATGCAGAGGTCATAAAGCTTGCAACATGGTGCGTTCAGATTGAAAAACATTTTTCAGGTAAGGCTGGTCATTATCGACCTATGGATATTGAGTGGGCAAAGGATGGAAAGACTGGGGAATTATTTATTGTGCAGGCAAGACCTGAGACAATTCATGCTGGTGAGGATAAGAATGTATATAAAGAGTACCGACTTAATAAGAGAAGCAATGTTTTGGTAAATGGAATCGCTGTAGGCGCCAGGATTGGTGCAGGCAAGGTTCGCGTATTGAGAGACGCAAAACATATTGAAAATTTTGAAAAGGGTGAGGTTCTCGTAACCGAAATTACTGATCCAGATTGGGAACCAATTATGAAAATTGCTTCTGCGATCGTGACCGATAAAGGAGGACGCACATCACACGCAGCCATCGTTTCCCGTGAATTAGGAATCCCTTGTATTGTGGGTTCCAAGGTTGCAACAAAGAAATTACGAAATGGAGACGAGGTAACAGTTGATTGTTCATCTGGTGAGGTTGGCAATGTATATGATGGAATTTTGCCATTTGAAATTTTAGAGCACAGACTTGATAAATTACCTAAAATTAAGACAAAAATAATGGTGAACATTGGTTCTCCAGATGAGGCATTTAAGCATCACTATCTACCAGCAAAAGGTGTGGGACTTGGTCGTTTGGAATTTATTATTGCATCACATATTCGAGTTCATCCAAATGCACTCATTGATTATAAGAAGTTGAAGCATGGACCAAAGACTCAAGCAATTCGAAAAACTCTCCGCGAGATAGAAGAGATTACCGAGGGGTATGAAAATAAGGAGCGTTATTATGTTGATCGCTTGGCAAGAGGTATCGCTAAAATTGCTTCTGTTCTTTACCCAAATGAGGTGATAATTCGTTTTTCTGACTTTAAGACGAATGAGTACAGTAAGCTTATCGGTGGAGAATTATATGAGCCTCACGAAGAAAACCCAATGCTTGGTTGGAGAGGAGCGTCACGTTATTATGACCCGAAGTTTAAAAAAGCCTTCGGATTAGAGTGTCTCGCTATGAAGCATGTTCGCGAGGAGATGGGCTTTACGAACGTTGTTCCAATGATTCCTTTTTGTAGAACACCTGAGGAGGGTAAGCAGGTTCTTGATGCTATGGCAGAGCACGGACTTGATAGGAAGACAGATAAAAAACTTAAAGTTTATGTAATGTGCGAGATACCATCAAACATTCTTTTAGCCGACGAGTTTTTGGAAATATTTGATGGAATGTCTATTGGCTCAAATGATTTAACACAGCTCACGCTTGGACTTGATAGAGATTCAGGCATCGTTACTCACATTGCTAATGAGAATAATCCAGCTGTTAAAAAGCTTATCTCAGAAATCATTGTTAAGTGTCGTGCAAAGAAAAAGTATATTGGTATCTGCGGTCAGGCGCCTTCTGACTATCCCGATTTTGCAAGATTTTTGGTGGAAGAGGGAATTGAAAGTATGTCACTAAATCCAGATTCAATTATTAAGATGATAATGGAGCTTGGTAAGAAAACGCCTAAACCAAGAGCTAAGAAGGAATAGAAAATAATACAATAAAAAATATACATGAAAATAGGATTTTTTGAACTTGATGGTTGGGAGGAGAAGATGATACGAGAAAAATTTCAAGGTCATGACCTTCGATTTAGTAATGAGAAGATAAATGAGAAAAATCTTCCAGCTCAGCTTGATTTTGATATCATCTGTACTTTCGTAAGTTCGCAAGTAACATCTGGCGTGATTGATAAGTTTCCAAATTTGAAATTAATTTCAACTAGGTCAACCGGTTTTGACCATATTGATGTTCCAACTTGTAATGCAAAAGGAATAAAGGTTTCCTATGTCCCAGGATATGGCGATAATACAGTCGCTGAGTTTGCATTTAGCTTGATTTTGAATCTTACACGCAAAATGTATCAGGCAATCGACCAGATAAAAAAATCTGAAACATTTTCATTTGCAGGACTCAAGGGAATGGATATAAAGGGAAAAACATTGCTTGTTATAGGAACGGGGCGCATAGGCAAGGAATCAATCAAAATAGCAAAGGGATTCAGTATGCATGTTGTTGCATACGATCCATTTCCAAACGAAGAGGCATCTAAAACTCTCGGGTTTACATATATGCCACTAGAGGAGGCACTGAAGATTGCTGATGTGATTACAATTCATGCTCCGCTTACCGACAAGACAAAGCACCTAATTAATAAGGATAATATTAAATTCATAAAGAAAGGTGCATATCTCGTAAACACAGCGCGTGGAGGTATAGTTGAGACAAGTGCTTTAGTGACCGCACTTATGGATGGCACATTGGCTGGTGCAGGTTTGGATGTATTGGAAGAGGAGGGTGACATAAAAGATGAGATGAAATTTTTAGCAAACACCGAATTTCATGAGGAGCGCGTACGTGTAATGCTTGAGAATCATGCTCTAATGAAGATGTCTAATGTTCTTATAACTCCTCACAATGCATTTAATACGCAGGAAGCACTTGAGAGAATCTTGAATACTACGATAGATAACATCTCCGGTTTTCTTGCCAATACTCCTAAAAATCTAGTTCCATAATCATGACGCAGGAAATTATGTACGAATGGATTAAATTTATTCCAACAACTTTTTTTTGGATATTGCTTATTATTTCTACTGTTGCATATTTTGTTCGTGAAAAAAGTAATTGGTCCAGATTTAAACAGATTTTCAGTTTTAAAAGATTAGCATTCTCTATTGTTGGCTTTCGTCTTTTATATTCTGTACTTCTAACATTTCTTCAGTACAAGACTTGGGCTGGTGGAGGACTGGGCACATTTTTTCTAAAGCAGTCTCTGGATAAATCTATACCAATTTGGATTGTTCATAATTTTTCGTGGATTTTTAATTCAAAACACGGGTACTTTATTTTTTACTCAATCCAACATTTCTGGGTTAGTGCCACGCTTTCTATTTTTGTTGCTTGGCTGTTTTACAGATTTTTGATGATTCTGAATAGATACAAGGAGAGATTTTTTGATGAGGGCGAGGTTGAGCTAGGATTTTTATGTGCGCTGGTTGTAGGGTGGCCAGCATTTATAATTTTTGTACCTATGGCTTTTCTGTTTGTTGTTATTGTTTCTATTTTTAGACTCGCAGCATTTAAAGAGGCCTATACAACACTTGGATGGCCATTTATTTTATCAGCGTTTATGACACTAATATTTGCAAGCACAATACTGAATATCACTGGCTTGTCAGTTCTTTCAATATAGTATAATTAGTAGATATGGAAACAATTCAAGAACAGGATAAGAAAGTCTCACCAAAAGATGTATTTCTGCATCTTCTGGCCATTATTACGCTATATATAAGCTCGATCACTTTTCTAGTGCTGATTTTTCAGTACATAAACATTTATTTTCCGGATGCATTAAATGGAGGTTATTATGCAATTGAATCAGCATACTCTTCTATAAGATTTGCGATTGCAACTTTGGTTGTAGTATTTCCAGTCTACATTTTTACAACTCGCTTTCTAAATAAAAGTTATGAATCTAACCCCACAAAGAGAAATATTAGGATTCGTAAGTGGCTTGTATACTTCACGTTGTTTGTTGCAGCTCTCGTAGTTATTGGCGACCTTGTGACACTTATTTATAACTTGTTGGGAGGGGAGGTTACAATCCGATTTCTTTTAAAGGCCTCAACTGTATTATTTGTTGTTGTTTCAGTTTTCACATATTATTTTTCGGATCTAAAAAAGTATAAAACTGAGTAATATGAAATATTTTATATATACAGTTATATCAGTCGTTAGCGTTGCAATTCTTGCTGGTTTTTTTATTGTTGGATCTCCGAATGAGCAGAGACTCAGACGTTTTGATGAGCAGAGAGTATCAGACTTGAGGAGTATTCAATATAACGTAGCTACTTATTGGCAGGCCAAGCAGCGATTGCCTAATGCTTTAGCAGATTTAAATGATCCATTGCGTGGTGTAACAATTCCTGTTGATCCTGAAACCAGTAATGCATATGAGTTTCATGCGACCGGTGAGGTCCAATTTGAACTGTGTTCGTTATTTAACCGTATAGGAAATAGTGAGGGAGGTTCTTTTATTTCTGTACCAGTTGGGGGTGGCGCACCACTTAGTGATGATTGGAAACATGACGCTGGTAGGGTATGTTTTTCAAGGACAATTGATAAGGATTTTTATCAGCCGTTTAGCAAACAATAATGAAGATTTTGGTGCGCGCAAAACCTAATGCGCGCGAAGAAAAGGTTTTGCGCATTGATGACTCAAACTACGAGATTTCTGTTAAGGCTCCCGCAAAAGAAGGGAAGGCAAATAAAGCTATTGAGTTGGCACTTGCGAAACACTTAGGACTCCGCCCATATGAGGTGGAGATAGTAGCTGGTCATATGGCAAAAATAAAAGTAGTTGAGGTTGCTGAATAGAATGTTCTTGCTTAGTTCGCACACCTTATCTATTATGAGTGCGAATATATATGAGCCTTTTTAAATTAGTTAGCGAAAACAAACCCGCTGGTGACCAACCAAAAGCGATTAAGGCGCTTGTTAGTGGTATAAAAAAAGGCATAACTCAGGAGACGCTACTAGGTGTTACTGGTTCTGGTAAGACATTTACGATGGCTAATGTTATTAAGGAAATAGAACGCCCCGCACTTGTAATCGCTCATAACAAGACACTTGCCGCACAATTAACAAATGAGCTTCGTGAATTATTTCCTGAAAACTCAGTTCACTATTTCGTTTCGTATTATGACTATTATCAACCTGAGGCTTATATTCCTACGTCAGACACATATATAGGTAAGGAGGCGATGATAAATGAGGAGATTGATAAGTTGCGTCATGCTGCAACAACCGCGCTTCTTACGCGCCGTGATGTAATCGTTGTTTCGTCAGTCTCGTGTATTTATGGACTTGGTACGCCACAGGTTTATGCAGACCATATTTTTCATTTTAAAAAAGGGGATACAATAGACCGCCCGTCTTTTGTTCGTAAACTAGTTGAATTGCATTTTAACCGCACGAACTCAGACCTAACCAGGGGCACATTTCGTCTTCGAGGAGACAACTGGGAGATAATGCCTACAGACAGAGAGGTTATTTTTAACTTCGAGCTTAAAAATGATGTAATTAAAACAATCTATGAGATTGATCCAGTTGCTGGATTTATTCCTGGAAAAACACCTACGCGTGATGAGATTTTTATTGCTCCAGCAAAGCACTTTATTACATTACCTGAGGAAAGGGAGCGCGCCATTAATGAGATTCAGAATGAATTGAAAGCTCAGCTAAAATATTTTGAAAAAACGGGAAAGTATCTTGAGGCTGAGCGCCTTGAGAGGAGAACTAAGTTTGATTTGGCGATGATACGTGAGGTTGGGTATTGCAACGGAATCGAGAATTATTCTCGTCATCTTTCAGGACGTCCAGCAGGTGAGCCATCTGACACGCTTCTCGATTATTTTCCAAAAGATTTTATTACATTTATTGATGAGTCACACGTTACCGTACCGCAAATTTCTGGAATGTCTGCTGGTGATGCGGCGCGAAAGAAAACACTTATTGAGTTTGGATTTCGTCTTCCATCTGCTGCTGACAACAGACCACTTACATTTAAGGAGTTTAACGGTCGCATAGGACAGGTTGTATATGTGTCCGCCACCCCTGGTAAGTATGAATTAGATGAGTCTAAAAAACATGGTGGGCAGATTGTTGAACAGATTATTCGTCCAACTGGTCTTGTTGATCCGATTGTCACAATTCTTCCCGCGAAAGGTCAGGTGCAGGATTTAATAATGCGTATCGAAAAACATATCAGTAGGCCTGATGCTGAGCGAGAGCGTGTTCTTGTAACCACGCTTACAAAAAAAATGGCTGAAGATTTATCCGCATATCTTGAAGAGAGGAAAATTAAAGTAACTTATTTACATAGTGATGTTAAAACGCTGGATAGAATTAGGATTCTTACTAAATTGAGAAGGGGAGAGATTGATGTACTAGTTGGCGTTAACCTTCTTCGTGAAGGATTAGATCTGCCTGAGGTCTCACTTGTTGCGATTTTGGATGCTGACAAGGAAGGATTTTTGAGAAGTGAGACGGCACTCGTTCAAACAATAGGACGTGCAGCGCGTAATGTTAGTGGTGAGGTTCTTATGTATGCGGATAATATAACTGGTTCAATGGAGCGAGCAATACGTGAAACAGGAAGGCGTAGAAAGATTCAACTTGAATATAATAAGAAGCATAATATTACCCCAAGAACAATTAAGAAGGAGATAAAAGATATTTTACCAATTGGTAAAATTGAGAGTATAGAGCTAGGAGTAGTTCCAAAATCAAAAAAGGTTCTTGATGTATTAATTAAAGAAAAGGAAAAAGAAATGCGTGAGGCCGCAGAGGAACTCAATTTTGAGCTTGCAACTATCTTGCGCGAGGAAATAAAAATACTATCTCAAAAGATAGATGATATTAAAAAAGAGGCCCTAAAAAGCACAAAAAAGAAAGAAAAAAACACCCCAAAGAGAGGTTAACGTGCGCAGAATTTGTATTGACAAAATCATATAATTAGGGTAGAATACATTTGTTATCGTATTATAAAAGCACATTGAAAACGTAATAGATTTTAATTTAATTACTTTTAGATGAGTGGCGTACTGCGTGTCTATCTATTTTTAGGTATTCAGTGCGCTTCTCGTCTGAGAGCAACTGCCCACCTTTTGGTGCGGGGCAGGAAAAATAATCCGCATCATTTTAGGTTTTGCGCCCTTCGTGGCGCAGGAGGTTTCTAATGAAGTGTTTTAGTATGTTTTTCCAGAATTCTGCAGGTACCTTAGTTGCCCGAGTAGTTGCGGGCATCGTCACCACCATCACCAAGAAAGGCGAGGAGACGCACCAATCTGTGGTTCTCGGCCGATATGGCAAGGACCAGTGGTGCCAGAAAGTGGGGTTCTTTTTCAAGAACCCCCCGACCGTGAAGAACGGTCGCATCTTTGCCACCGCACTGATGAAGCTCGAAGACCGAGCGAGCACCACAGAGGGGCTCAAGTACTTCCACCTCCTCTCTGCCGAGGAGGATGGTGACCCAGATACCAGCATTCTGATACGGGTGACAGGCATCTGGCCAAAGGAGCCTGATGATGATCTGCCCTACGGCTGGAGCATCACTAGTAGCAGGAAGGTCGTCGGAGACGGCATCGTTGTAATGGAGCCGGGTGATGTTTTGCCAGTCCATTCGGACGATTCGGCTGGGATGACCGTAGCGCTTTACTACGACGTTCGTCGTGGTCTGCGCATCATCACTGCGGGTGAGTTTCTTAAACTCAGGATGGCAAATCAGCCCGAGCCCTTGGTGGTAGTCCCGCCTCCGGCAGAGCTGGTTGCTTCGGCTCCAACCCCCAGGCGCAAGCCCAGGGCCAAGAAGGCCGCACCCGCCGAGTAATATCGGCCAAATATTGTCTGCCCCCGCCTAACCGCGGGGGCCTTTTTATTTTTAGTTGATTGACTTTTTTTATTTCGAACACTAAAGTTCGTCTGTGGTATCCCTGGCACGCGAAGTGCCGGGCCATTTCGTTATGCAAGACAAAATAATAATAAAAGGAGCAAGAGAACATAATCTCAAAAATATAAATTTAGAGATTCCTCGTGGAAAGATGACCGTATTTACGGGTCTTTCAGGTTCAGGAAAATCATCATTAGCTTTTGATACAATTTTTGCAGAAGGGCAGCGTCGCTATATAGAATCTCTTTCTGCTTATGCGCGACAATTTTTGGGCCGTCTTGATAAGCCAGACGTTGATGAGATTGAAGGTCTATCTCCAGCAATTTCTATTGACCAGAAAAGTCACTCAGCAAATCCTCGTTCTACTGTTGCAACAATAACTGAAATATATGATTACATGCGCGTGCTTTTTGCTCGTGCGGGAAAACCATTTTGTCCAAGATGTGGTAATGCAATTAAAAAAATGACGATTGAAGAAATCGTTGATGTTGCCGTTCAGATTTCAAAGAAAAATGAGGTGGGGAAAAATATGGTTATATTGGCGCCAGTGGTTCGCGGAAGAAAGGGTGAGTATTATCAGTTGCTTTATGATTTCTTAAACACTGGATTTTCTGAAATAAGAGTTGATGGAAAATATTATTCTTTGAGAGATAAGGTTGATTTGAGTCGTTATAAACAACACACGATTGATCTTGTAGTAGATAGGATGCCTGCGCGACTTAATTTTGGAGAAAAAGATAATCGTCTTCGTCTCTCTGAGGCTATTGAGACAGCACTAAAACATGGTAATGATGTGGTGACAATAATAACGGATGAGGAGGTCTCACTCTCGGCAAAATTCACTTGTCCGAATGATGGATTTTCTTTTCCTGAAATTGAGCCTAGATTATTTTCTTTTAATAGTCCTTATGGAATGTGTCCCGGGTGTAGCGGTTTAGGAACTGAGAGTATTTTTTCAGAAAAAATCTGTGAGGTCTGTAATGGAAAGAGATTAAAGGAGGAGGCTCTAAATGTTTTAATTGGCGGTAAAAACATTGCCTCAATCACTGGGCTTTCTGTTTCGCACGCAAATGAATTTTTTGAAATTGCGCAAACGGAAAAAGATACTCAGTTTAAGGAAATTGCAGAGCTCCCGATGCGTGAGATAAGAAATCGTCTAAAATTTTTAGCTGATGTTGGTTTGGAATATCTGACACTTGATAGGCGCGCGGGCACGCTCTCTGGTGGTGAGGCGCAGCGTATTCGTCTGGCATCTCAGATCGGCTCACGCCTTACTGGAACTCTATATATTCTTGATGAACCTACAATTGGATTACACCAACGTGATAACGCTAAGCTTATTAAAACACTTCATGATTTAAGAGATCTTGGAAATACCGTTATTGTTGTTGAGCACGACGAGGAAACAATTCGCGAGTCCGATTATCTTGTTGATATAGGTCCTGGCGCCGGTGTTCATGGAGGAATGGTAATAGCCGCAGGTCCTGTTCCAGAGATTTTAAATGATACAACGCAGAAATCACTTACATTGGATTATTTACGCGGGAAGGAATTTATTGAGGCTCCAAAAGAACGACGAAATGTTAAGCGCGGTCATGAGTCAATAAAAATGAAGGGGGTTACTGAAAATAATCTCAAGAACATTGATGTAGAGATTCCTCTGCGCAGATTAACTGCCATAACAGGAGTTTCAGGTTCAGGAAAAAGCTCATTAATTTATGATGTGTTATATAAGCATCTCGCAAATAAATTTAACAGTGCGAGTTATAAAGTTGGCGCTAACAAGGGAATAACAGGACTTGAATATATAAATCGTGTTATCAATATCGATCAGGGCGCAATAGGAAGAACTCCTCGCTCAAACCCGGCAACATATGTAGGGGCCTGGTCATTTATCCGTGATTTATTTTCAGCAACTGAGGATGCCCGTGTGCGAGGATATAAGCCCGGAAGATTTAGTTTCAATGTTAAAGGTGGTAGGTGTGAGAACTGTGAGGGTCATGGCGTAATTGCAATTGAAATGCACTTTCTTCCGACGGTTTATGTGACCTGCGATGTTTGTAAAGGAAAGCGCTTTGATAGGGAGACTCTTGAGGTTGAGTACAAGGGTAAGAATATTTATGATGTCTTGCAAACTACAATTGAGGAGGCGGCAAAGTTTTTTGAAGACATTCCTTGGCTTTATGACAGACTTAAAATATTAGATGAGGTTGGTCTCGGTTATCTTCAGCTTGGGCAATCCGCAACAACTTTATCAGGCGGTGAGGCACAACGAATAAAGTTGGCGGCTGAGCTCGGTAAGCGTGACACAAGAAAGACAATTTATCTTTTGGATGAGCCGACAACAGGACTTCATTTTGCTGATATTCAAAAACTTCTTGATGTATTGCAAAGACTTGTTTCACGAGGAAATACCGTTGTGGTAATTGAACACAACCTCGATGTTATTAAGTCGGCAGACTGGGTAATTGATCTTGGTCCTGAGGGTGGTGAGCGTGGCGGTAGTATAGTTGGAGAGGGAACGCCTGAGGATATCGCCCAAAGAGCCAATAGTTTCACGGGTTATTACTTGAAGAAAGTTTTATAATTTGGTGGTAGAATAAATCAAATGACAGAGAATCTAAATATTAAAAAAAGGAAGATTGGTCTTGCTCTTGGAGGTGGTGGTGCAAAGGGCCTGGCTCATATAGGGGTTATAAAGGAGATTGAGCGCGCGGGGCTCGAGATTAGTTATATTACTGGCACAAGCATGGGTGCGCTTGTTGGTGCCTGGTATGCATCGACTAAAGACATTTCTACACTTGAGAAATTATTTTTGGGAGTAAAAAAGGACGACGTATATACTGCGGGTAAAATAGCACGCAAACATGATGGCTTAATTTTTAAAGACTCATCAATCCCTGATTTTCTTGAGAGTCACTTCAGTAAATTTAATTTTGAAGATTGTAAAATACCATTCAAAGCAATTGCTACTGATGTCAAAAATGGGGAGCAGGTTGTTTTGGAAGTTGGGAATATTGCTGACGCTGTTCGCGCTAGCACAGCGTTACCTGTTGTTTTTAGCCCAGTTCAGATAGATGGCAGACTTCTTATGGATGGAGGATTTGTAAATCCAGTTCCAGCAGATGTAGTAAAGGAAATGGGTTCTGATTTTGTAATAGCAGTTGATGTATCAAGTAAGTGGTTTAATCTTACGGAAGAACATCTTAATGTTTTGCATGTCTATGCTCTTATAGCTGCAGCAATGTCAGTAATAGAGTATCAGATTGCGAGTCGCGTACTCACAAGTAGTGCAGATTTTGTTTTGAGACCAAACGTCCTTAATCATCATTGGCTTGATTTTGGAAGTGCACGAGAGTTAATAGCGCATGGGGAGCAGGAGGCTCATGATAAGATTTCAGAAATATGTGCACATGTGGGACACACAATGCCCGAAAAAGCGCCATTCGAGAAGTTTATGGATTTAATTCTTTATAAGTAATTAATTAGCAGAAAGTTTCTGATAGGTAAGTAGGCCCGAATTATTCAATAGATAAAGTGTATTATCGTGAATCGCAAATTGTTTTGCGTCTTTTGCAATTTTATATATATTTCTTTTTCCGCGCATATCAAATTCTTCAATCATCATTGTTCCATCAGCTTTAATGAGGAAGTAATTTTGCTCTAATGGCATCCATGCGAATGTTAAAGCATCTTCTTGTTCGTTTAGTATGAGTGAGCTAACATCTCCATTTTTACGAACTACATTATCTTCATAATCTTTTAGATATATAATCTGCGCCTCTCCTCTTCTAGAAATTATTATTGCTCGCTTTGAGTCAGGTGAGAATGAGAAAAATGATATATCCGTTCCTATCTTCTTTAGTATTTCCGCGCCAACTTCATATAGGAATGCTTTATTCTCAGAATCAATAATTATTAGATTAGAACCTTCTGGATCTGCAATAATGCGTGATGCAAATTCCAAGTGAATTGGATATTCAGATTTTGTATGCATTAGCAGATTCATCACGGTAAGAGTACCCCTTGAGTCAACAGCAAAAATTGAATTATTACTTGTTGCATATGTAACAAGTTTTTCTGCTGAAAATAATTTTTCTAATGACATCTTCTTCATATCTAGAAGATATATTGATGAGTTTGTAGTTATCACGAGCGTAGTTCTTGTGAATGGATGTGAAATTACCTCATGTATTGCAGTGACCCCATTAATTTTTAACTGCTCACTTTTAAGTTTGTTGAATACAGTCGCCACATTTATAGTAGTAGATGTATTATCAAGATCCATAAAGTAATAAGCTCCCGCATCGCTTGTTACTACAAATTTAGAATCCGAATTAGATAAAATAACATTTTTACCTTTTATTTTTGTTTTATTTATCGCAAGCTGCCCTTTGCTATTTTTAGTGAGCGGACCATTTTTTGTTAACCAAAAGGAAGAAACATCAGTTGAGCTCGCTAGCGGGGTAAGCGTCTTCGGCCACAGTGTTACGTCTTTTGCTGACGCAACTCTTCCTGATTCAAGTGTGAGTTCCTTGTTCCAATCGTAATACCCATCTTTTTTTAGTGATACCGTGTGAGTTCCAGGCATAAGTCCAGGCACATAAATATCCTTACCCATGAAGCCAACCTTGCCAGGGTATTCATCGCCGTCTAAGTACAGAATAGAATCACTTGGTGTGAAGCTAACGAAAATTCCGCTCGCTTTCGTGAGTTGCATATGTTTTGTATCAATAACAAATCCAAGCATTTTTATTGTCAGATATGTCCCCACAACTAAAAACAGTGTTATAAATGCAAGGAAGACAATTCTTCTAAGTGTGTTTCGAATTACCATTACATCTTTAAGTTAGCCTGAAGCAGGCGTTTTCGCAAGACAAATATTAAATGATTGACAAAATAGAAATATGGTATACAATATTGTCTTGTTCCTTAATAACCAAAGAAGTTTAATCCATAAGGGAGGTTTGTTTTGCGAAATTTGGTAATTCCAATTTTGATTTTGTTCTCTGGCGCACGCGCGTGGAGTTCTGAGGGGGCTTATAGTCCCGTACGCGAGCCAGTCTATGAAATCTCAGAAAATGGTGAGACATTCGCTCAGGCGAATATCACCGCGTACACTAGTAGTGCTGATGAGTGCGGAAACGCACTCGGTATTACTAAGTCGGGTGAACCCGCCCGCGACGGAATTGTTGCTTGCAACTTTCTTCCGCTTGGTACACGCATAAAAATCCCAGATCTTTTCGGTGAAAAGGAGTTCATCGTAAAAGATCGTATGGCGAAGCGAAAGCGTAATTTTATCGATATCTGGGTCTCTTCCAAAAAAAGAGCATTCCAAATCGGTAGGTCACGCATGCGCATAGTCATACTGGGTTAGTTTCATTTTGCCCCGTCTACGGACGGGGCTTTTTATTAGGGTTATTTGTGCTATCCTTACTATAAGGTCAAAATAAAAAAATAATTTATGAAAAATAAAGCATCATGGATTGTCGGTGGTATAGTATTACTTTTAGTTTTGTTTACTTGGTCTTCGTATAATAGTCTTGTTGGGAAAAATGAGGCTGTAAATAACCAGTGGGCACAGGTTGAGGCTCAGTATCAGCGAAGAATTGATCAGATTCCGAATCTTGTAAGTTCTGTGCAGGGAGCTATGAAACAGGAGACCGCTGTATTCGGCGCAGTCACTGAGGCTCGTACTCGATATATGAACGCTTCTGGAGTTGACGCTAAAGTTGCTGCTGCTGGACAGGTTGAGTCAACTTTTGCAAAGGTGCTTGCTGTCATGGAAAATTATCCACAACTTAAATCTATTGATACTGTTCAGACACTTATGGCTGAGATTACCGGAACTGAAAACCGAGTAAGTGTTGAAAGAATGCGCTTTAACGATAAGGTTACCGTGTTGAACATTTCAGTAAAAAGTTTCCCAGGAAATATATTTGCGGGAATGTTTGGTTTCAATCAACGCGCATATTTTGCCGCTGCTAAAGGAGCTGAGGAAGCGCCAAAAGTTAATTTCTAGTCTTATATGAGAAGGGTCACATTACTCTTTCTCATTGTTGTCGCAATAATTCCATTTGTTGCGAGTGCATACACAAGCCCCGGTAAGCCCGCGGGCTTTGTAAACGATTTTGCTGGAATGTTGAAACCAGATGAGAAAACCGCACTTGAACAGAAATTGTCAGCATTTGAAAAAAGTACAAGCAATGAAATATCAGTTGTAACAATTCCTAGCTTGGAAGGAGATTACATAGAAAATTATGCGGTTAAGCTTTTTGAGGAGTGGAAAATTGGAAAGCAAGGCAAAGATAACGGAGTACTTTTACTTATTTCACGAGATGATAAGTCATTGCGTATTGAGGTTGGGTACGGACTTGAGGGCGCGCTTACAGATTCACAGAGTTACTGGATTATTCAGAACGAGATAACTCCGCAATTTAAACAGAATAACTATTATGCTGGAATTGATGCTGGTGTTTCAAAAATTATCGCAGCCACGCAGGGTGAGTATATTCCTTCCGAATCTCCAAAGAAAAATAAAACCTCAACAGCTATTTTTGATTTTTGGTATTTTGTCCCACTTATTTTTATATGGCTTGCGAGTATTTTAGGTAAGTCAAAGTCCTGGTGGGCTGGCGGTGTCGTTGGCGGTGTTGCTGGAGCTATTATTGGGTTGATTAAAGGGTTTATGTATTTCGGAATTATTTCAATAGGTATTCTAATTCCACTAGGACTAATATTCGATTATTTTGTTTCAAAGTCCTATGACAAGTTTAAGAATGGAGGCGGTATTCCACCATGGTGGCTTGGAGGTGGTGGCGCAGGAGGATTTGGAGGAGGTTCTGGTGGAGGGTTTGGAGGGTTTGGAGGAGGTAGGTCTGGAGGTGGTGGATCAAGTGGAAACTGGTAATTAGATAAATATGAATTACAAATTAGGAAACTTAATAGTTTTGGGTCTTGGTGGTTCAGTTGTTTTCCAGAATGAAATTGACGTTAAATTACTCAAGGATTGGAAATTATTGGTTGAAAAATATTCTAAGACTCACAAATTTATAATTGTGATGGGTGGTGGAAAGCTTGCGCGTAGATTTCAAGACGCTGCAAAGAGTATTAAACCAATCTCAATTAAAGAAAGTGATTGGCTTGGTATATACGCAACTCGTGCAAATGCAAAACTAATTCAAACAATATTTGGTAAAATTGCTGACCCAGTTTTGTTTGACGAACCGAAAAAAATAAAAAAGTTAACCAATAAGGTAACAGTGGCATGTGGTTGGGAGCCTGGCGCCTCAACAGATTATGTTTGTATGGTTCTTGCAGAGCAGTTTGGTGCTGGAGCTGTAGTTATGGCGGGTAGGCCAGCTTTTATATATGACAAGAATCCAGATCAATTTATTGATGCAAGGCCTTTTAAAGAAATGAAATGGACTGAGTATTGGAAGCTTGTTCCTCACAAATGGGAACCCGGAGCAAATTTACCGATTGATCCTGTTGCTGCGAAGTTTGGTAAAGCAAAGAAAATTGCCACGATTGTTCTTGATGGGCGAAATATGATGAACATGGAGAATCTTTTGAAGGGTGAGGAGTTTGATGGTACGATTGTTCACTAATTTTAATATCTGTTTTGCTATAATAAATGTATCTTGGAAATGAAATTAAAGAGCTACATTATTTTGTTCATCGCAATATTTATACCAGCTTGGAGCGGGGTAGGATTTTTTGCTAATGCTCAAACGAGTTCTGTAACATCAACGGAATCAGCCGTAGTTCCACAAAGTTCAACGAATGATTTCGAGTTAGATATTCAAAAACTAAAAAAAGATTTAGAGACCGGGGTTGATATTAGGCAGATGTTAAGTGAAATTGATTTTGCTGATATTAAAAGTGCCGGAGATAAATATGGAAATAATATTTTACTTGAAGGTGAGAAATCATTTGTAGAAATTAAGAAGCAGATTAATATTCAGGTTGATTTGGAGAGTCCTGAGAGTTATGCGGGTGAGTCTATAGCCGGGAACAATAATTCGAACCCATCACGTGGAGGTCTAGATAATGGCACGCAGTAAGTAAATACTATGGAAGATTCAACAAAATACATCTCATCAGCAATAATGGTAGTCTCTGTGATTGGCGTTTTATTTATAGCATTTATGCAGTTGAGCTCAGCGCCTGTTCAGTTGCCTGTTCAACAAATTGCTACATCAACATTAGTAGCAACCACAACAAGTCCAGCTATTTTAGAAATAAAAATGGGCAATGTATTGAATGCAAGTGGAACAATTGATTCAGCTATTAATGAATTCGGAAGAACAGACAATATATATGCAGTACTTTCTTTAGATAATTTTTTTGCGAGAACACCAATATCATATATACGAACATTTAACGGAAAGTATATTGATTCTAAGGTTTCACACGTAACAGAGGACGGAATAAAGTCATTTCATTTTAACTGGATTCTTTCACCGGAAAAATCAAGAAATGTAGGAGATTACTCACTTTCATTTTATATAGATGGAGTAAAAGCAAAGACTGTTAATTACACGGTAAAATAGCAGAATACTAAAACCGCCTCCCAAACGAGAGGCGGCTTTTATTTTAGTACTGTACTTTATCTATTTTTTTCTTCCAGACATCCATTGGTTTTACACATTCCTTTCTGTCTAAGGGCTTAAGTACGACGCTTGGTTTTGTATTTTTTTCCAATACATCATAAATAAACTTATCGTCAAAGCCTATATTTGCCGCGTCTTTTCGTGTTGCACCAAAATATATTTTTTTAAATTTTGCCCAGTAGATAGCTGATAAGCACATCGGGCACGGTTCACAACTGGTATATAGCTCACAGTCCGAAAGATCAAAACATTTTAATTTTGCTGTTGCATTCCTAATCACAGTTACTTCTGCGTGTGCGGTTGGGTCATTTGAAATAACAACCATGTTATGACCTCTTGCAACCACCTTTCCATTTTTAACTATTACAGCACCAAAAGGACCGCCATCATTTGCTTTCACTCCTTTGGCGGCTTCCTGCACCGCAATTTTCATAAATTTATTCATTTGGTGGATGAGGGGGCACGATTACGCGGCATTGCTGTTTTCTAAATTTGAACACTCATTAAGAAAATAGTGAAGATTTGAACAAGTTCTAATCCAGCCTATTTCCATGGTTATATTAAACCCATCTCCTATGCGAAAGTGGTTTTAATATAATTGCGGAGGGGGAGGGATTTGAACCCTCGATACCTTGCGGTATACAGTCTTTCCAGGACTGCGCACTAGACCACTATGCGACCCCTCCATTTGATGCTTTGTGATTGTACGACAAACCAGTTTCTTTTTCAACGAAGTGAGATATTTTAAAAAACTCTAATGTCCACAAATACACATATTTTTCAGACTTTTTAGCATATTGATTATGTTATAGTTTTTATAATGGGCGCTGTGCATTTTACTAACTAAAATAACAATATATGTCTCAAGATACAAAAACAAATTTATTATATTCAGTTGGTGTCGCACTCTTAACGATTCTAATTTTTATACTTTCCTATTTTGTTTTAACCCCATATTTTTTCCGAGTTCCAGCGGATTTCCATTACTCAGCGGACGTTATTTCAGTTGATAATTTATATAATGAGAAAACAAAGGCATTTTCCGGCGAAAATCGATCTACAACTCTTTTTGAATATAGTATAAAGGGCAATAATAACGGAAAGGCAGACATTAACGGCATTTTTGATGTGCGCTCGACTTCAGGTGAGGAGATAATTTCTCTTAGACATGATTTAAGTCTTGACCAGTATTCATGGAAACAGATTACTCCTAAAGGAGTTAGTGGATATATTTTCGGACCTAGAAATATTTCAAAAAATGATACATTTTATTATAAGCACATTAGTTATGATGAACCGGTTAAAATGGTTTTTAGCGGTGAGGAGGTAATAGACGGAGTTAATACATATCGGTTTACTTCCGAGTTTATATCAGATCAGACCGAGACGTTATCATATTTACCAGGAGTGCCTAAGGAGCGTGGAGTAACCCTTGATGTTAAATTGACACTTTGGATTGAACCAGTATCTGGTTGGCTTGTGAGTTATGCAGACCAGGCAAGTGCTTATTTTTATGATCAAAAAACAAAGGAACGGATAAATCCTTGGAACACATTTCGTAACCGTTATACAGAAACTAGTATTGACGCTCAGGCAAAAAATGCTGACGCACAAAGAATAAGAATTCTCATGTCGGAGTTTGGACCAGCCATACTATTTTTACTTCTCGGGTTAATTTTTATAGGAAGGCACGCTTCGAGAAGGGTCAAAGTTATTGGCTCGTTTATTATATTAGTATTAGTTGGCTTGGTTATATTTGGTGTGGTATTCAAGAAACTTCCCACAAGAAAGCCATTGGTTATTGGTATATCGCGTTGGGTGCCAGTAGGTAATACATCTTATGATAAAAACATTCAGGGTTTTAAGGATGGGTTAGCTGAGGCAGGATATGCCGAAGGTAGCTATGTTGTATATGACCTTAAGGTTGCAGATGCTGATGCAAATCGTCAGAAAGAAATTGCTAATTCATTTAACGAAAAAAAAGTAAGCCTTATATATTCTTTAACCACACCAGGAACTCTAATTCTTAAGAATAATGTACCAAATATTCCAATAGTTTTCTCAGTCGTTACATACCCAGTTGAGGCAGGCGTTATAAAATCATTAATTCATTCAGAAAATAATCTTGTTGGTACACGTAATTGGGTGCCAATTGAATACCAACTTTCAGTATTTAGGGAATTAGTTCCTGATGTGCGTTCAATTGGTTTTGTTCATCGCGATGGAGAGGTTAATTCAACAATACAACTTGGTGAGATGCGCGTTGCTGCAAAGCCATACGGAATTAAAGTGGTTGAAATTGCAGGGCACGACCTTTCTGAATTAGAAGTAGCACTTAACTCTGCAAAGGTGGGTAGTATTTTTTCTGCATGCGACACACTTGTGCAGGGAGAGGCTGAGAAAACTATAATTGCATTTGCACAAAAAAATAAGATTCCGTCCTTTTCATGTAACAACAGTGGACCAATGAATGGAGATCTTCTTGGTGCAGTAGCCGACCTTTATGAAATTGGTAAAATGGCAGGAGAGAAGGCGGCGCTTATTTTAGAGGGAGTATCACCAAGCTCTATTGAAACAGAAACGGTCACGCGACCATTAATATATGTAAATCAAAAAACAGCCGATTTACTTAATATTGAAATTCCTAGAAGCACATTATCAAAGACCACAGAAATTATTAGGTAGCCTGCCTATATTGAAATACCCACCATTAGTTGAGGAAAACATTTTTTCCATCATGAATATGGAATAATTTCGTGCTACACTTATAAAATAATGGCAGAATTAATTAAGAAGCATTGTCCTAAGTGTAATACTGAGGTTTCCGAAGAGGCATATTTTTGCGCTAATTGCGGAACTATTCTACGTGCGAAACCTACGGACGTCTCTATTACAAAACAAATACTTATATATTTTGTAAGTCTTTTTCTTGCACCATTCGGGCTCGGGTATGCGTACACGTATCTGAAACAGCCCGATATGAAGTCAAAAATTATTGGAGCTATTTCACTTGGACTAACGATTCTCTCATTAGTTTTTGGATATTTAGCTGTTAAGAGTTTTTTTGAACAGTCCTATAACTCATTACTTGATATAACAAACACACAAGGACTTTAAAATTAATATTCAAAAAAGTTTTTTCATGTTATAGTAGAGTCACAATTTAATAGTTAGCTATCAAGAGTATGGCGAGAGCACTGGCTCAGTGACCCATCAGCAACTTGTTTAAAATCCACAGCAGGATTAAGGATAAAGTGCTTCGTCCAGCCCGAAAGGGGGAGATATCGTCGTACAAAAAACAACTTCCCTTCAAGGAAGTTTTATGTTTAATAAAGCAAAACAATATGCGGTTGAAAGTGTAACTAGTGGACATCCAGATAAGATATGTGATCAGATTGCTGATGCGATTCTTGATGAGTGTTTGAGGCAGGATAAAATGAGTCGTGTGGCAGTTGAGGTTTTTGGAGGGCATGGTCTTTTAGTTATAGGGGGTGAGATAACCACAAATGCGATCGTAGATTATGAGAAGATTGCGAAAGATGTATATAGGGAGATTGGTTATGATGACACACTTCGCGTGTTGGTGAACGTGGTCACGCAGTCGCCTGATATTTCGCAGGGTGTAGATACTGGAGGTGCTGGAGATCAGGGAATGATGTATGGGTTTGCCACAAATGAGACAAAAGAATTTTTGCCTCGTGCAGTTGTGAATGTTCATGCACTCGCCAGTCTACTTCAGAGCGCTAGAGAAACAGAAAAACTTCCTTGGCTTATGCCAGATGGAAAAACACAGATTTCTATTAATGATGGGAAAATATCTTCCGTACTTATAAGTACACAACATAAGAGCGGAATTTCACAACAGGAGATTAGAAATAATTTGGTAAGTAAAATAATTGTTCCAGTAATCGGCGATATTTCAGATATAGAAATACTAACTAATCCAACTGGAAATTTTGAATCCGGAGGATTTGGTGCTGACACTGGTCTCACTGGGCGTAAGCTTATGGTTGATACATATTGCGGTCTAGTTCCTCATGGTGGTGGCGCATTCTCAGGAAAAGACGCAACAAAGGTAGATAGGAGCGCCGCATATATGTGCCGCTTTGCAGCAAAGAATATTGTTGCGCGAGGTGATTGTAATGAGTGTCTGGTTTCAGTTGCGTATGCAATAGGACGTGCTGAGCCCGTTATGCTTTCGGCAATTGATGAGTTTGGAAATGATTATTCTGAAATTTTAAAAAAGAATTTTGACTTTAGACCAAGTGCAATTATTGAAAGACTCAATTTGAGAAGTCCAATTTTTCAGAAAACTGCGACGTACGGTCATTTCGGAAAGGAAGGGTTTCCATGGGAGCAAATAATTTAGACGCGAGGTTTGCGTGTGTAAGTGTTATAATTATAGGAATAAAACATTATGCAAGAAAATAATAAAAATGTGTGGTCCGCAGTTATCTTGGGTGTCTCGCTTGTTGCGGGTCTGAGTGTCCTTGGATTTTTTATTTCTTCTAATAGAACAACAAACACAATAACAGTTACTGGTTCATCGAAAACACACGTAACAGCAGACCTTGCAAAGTGGAGCGCGAACTTCACACTGAGAGCAGACTTAAGCAATCTAAAAGATATACTAGAAAAGGCGAGTTCAAACGGCGAGAAAATTAAGCAGTTTATCGTTGCTCGAGGTATCGATGCTAGTTCAATAACATTGCTTCCTATTCAAACAGACCCAGTGTATGACCAAGGAAAAAACGGGTATGGTGGTCAGGATGTAATAGGGTATAACGTTAGGCAGGAGGTTAGGGTTGAGAGTGGAGATATTACAAAAATTGATGACCTGGCAATAAATGCAAAGGGTTTGGTTGATCTTGGAATTGTTGCTGAATACCAACATACGGATTATCTATATACGAAACTTGCTGAACTTAGGCCAAAGCTTTTTGCTGACGCTACTAAAGATGCGGAAACACGTGCGAAAGCAATTGCTGAGGGAACGGGTGTTAAAGTTGGTGCGCTTCGAACAGCTAAGACTGGAGTGATTCAGCTTCTAGCTACGAACTCAATGGATGTTGCGGATTATGGGGCATACGATCTTTCAACGAAAGAAAAGGAAGCTAGCGCTACAGTGACTGTTTCATTTGAACTTGTTCCATAATAAAAATCCCCCACTTGTTGTGGGGGATTAAATTATTGAACACTTGGTCTGCCTGGGAGTTTGTGGCACTCATAGCACCGCGCTTCGTAGCTTTCCTTACCACCAACCTGAATCTGAGTTGACTCATATGGGGCTGGATCACCGTCTATTAAGCGTTGTGGAAGGTGAGCTGGCTTTCCGCACATTGTGCAGAAAGAGGAAAGGAGTGTTACATTGTGCATTCCCTCACAAAGACCTACAAGGTCTAACGTAGAGCCGAATGGTTCGCCTCGGAAATCAAGTCGTAGACCAGCGGCAATCACGTCGTATTCGTTTTCAAGAAGTTCATTTATTATTCGATATATACCAGAGCGGAATGTGAAAAACTGAACTTCATCAATTGCAATTACATCAAACTTATTTCCAACTCGTAGTTCTTCTTCGTGTACGGCCTGAAGAACAGACTTAGCGTGGTTTATTGGAATTTCAATCGCATCCATTGCTCTTCCATGAAAATTCTTAATTTTACCAGCGCCACTTCTCGTGTCTATAGATGGTTTCAAAATTAGAACCTTCTTACGACCATGCTTCCGCATGATATCAATTCTGGTAATAAGCTCGGTTGTTTTACCGGCGAACATATTGCCCATGATTAGTTTCATGGTTCCACGCATACTTCCTCCCTTAGGATGTGTTATATGTTAAAAAACTATACTCATAAAAGCACACACAGTATATTTTGCAAACTAGGGTACACACATATATAGTTTTATATATTACACAATGAAGACGCTATACGAGCACATACCTGAGACTCCTGGAGTTTATTTCATGAAGAATGAAAAGGGGGAGATTCTATATATAGGAAAGGCTGGAAATCTAAAGCGTAGGGTTTCGAGTTATTTTTTGCGTCCACATGATGCGCGCATTCAAAAATTAGTTAGCCTAATACGCGAAGTAGATTATAAACAGACGGATACCGCGCTCGAGGCATTGATACTAGAATCAACCCTAATTAAGAAACACGAGCCTCCATTTAATATAAGAGAGAAGGATGACAAGAGTTTTCTCTATGTTGTAATAACGGATGAGGAATTTCCACGTGTTCTTTTGGCGAGGGGTAAAAATATTTCAGAAATAAAGAACAAGAAAAAATTTGGACCATTTGTTTCAGCATCAAGCGTGCGCGAGGCGCTTAGAATTTTGCGTAAGATATTTCCTTGGCACACTCATGATCCTGAGAAAATTGGTAAATATAAAAAACCATGTTTTGATTTTGAAGTAGGAATATGTCCTGGTGTTTGTATTAATGCAATCTCAAAAAGAGATTATGCTAGAACAATCTCAAAACTCTCATTATTTTTTAGCGGTAAGAAGGAGGTTGTTATTGAGAAATTTAAGAAAGAAATGAGCGTATTAAGTAAGAAAGAGGAATATGAAAGTGCTGAAATTATAAAAAGAAAAATATTTGCTCTTCAGCATATTCAGGATACCGCACTAATTAATGATGATGAGATACGCTCTGATTCAGGCGAAGTAAGCAAAAGAATACGTATAGAGGGGTATGATATATCAAATATATCTGGAACATCCGCAGTTGGTTCAATGGTTGTTTTTACTAATAATGAGTCTGATAGAAATGAATATAGGAAGTTTAAAATTCAGACTGTTACGGGCCCGAATGATATTGCTATGTTGCGCGAGGTTTTAACTAGAAGATTTAAAAATAATTGGACATTACCAGACTTAATCTTAATTGATGGCGGAATAGGGCAGGTTAATGTAGCAAATAATGTCTTACGCGAAAGTGGGCTAACTATTCCAGTGGTTGGACTTGCAAAAGGGGCTGAGCGAAAAAAGAATGAACTTATAGGCAAGCTCCCAAGCGCTTTTAATATTGAAACTCTAATTAAGGTCCGAGACGAGGCACATAGGTTTGCTATCTCATATCACAAGAGTTTGCGGGGGCGGGAATTATTTAAGTAATTTTGTATTATAATAAAGTAAATGAAAGTAATGAAACCAATAATAGGAGCACATATTTCTGGGGGGTTATCTGTTTGCGTCGAAAATGCCGAAAGGATTGGGGCACAAACAATGCAGATTTTTGGTTCATCACCAAGAATGTGGAGAACCAGAATGCCACTCGCAGATGAGGTAGCGGAATACAAGAAGGTGCTCGGCAAAAGTTCAATAAAAAAGGTTTTTTTACATTCAGCATACTTAGTAAATCTAGCAAGCTCTTCACCTGATATATATTCATTCTCAATTCAGAGCTTAGTGGACCATTTAAAGATAGCTGATGTAATCGGAGCAGAGGGCGTCATCTTTCATCTAGGCTCTACAAAAGGCGGTGATCGAGATGAAGGGTTTGAGAGAGAGGTCTTGGCAATTAAAAAGGTGCTTAGCACAGTTCCTGGTGGTACACAGCTAATTATGGAAAATACCGCTGGTGGTGGAGATAAGATCGGGGCGGAGATTTCTGATATCGCGCGATTGCTGAATTCGGTAAATTCGCCACGAGTAAAGGTTTGTTATGACACAGCACATGGGTTTGAGGCAGGGCTAGTAGAGTCGTATACGAAGGAGAGTGTTAAGAAGTTATTTGATGAGTTTGATAAAAAGTTGGGAATAGAGAATATTGTTGCAATTCACGCTAATGATTCTAAAACTATATCAAATTCAAATCACGACAAGCACGAAAATATAGGAGAGGGTCACATAGGTATTAATGGATTTGAAGCACTTGCTAGTGATTCGCGATTACATGACAAGGCTTGGATATTGGAGGTTCCTGGGTTTGATGGCGAGGGATCCGATAAGAAAAATATTGAAATTCTATCCTCATGCTTCAAAGGAAGTTAGTTAATATATCGAAGGATTGCGTGCTGGCAGAGCGAATAGGTGTCGCGCGCACAATATCGGAGAGGGGTGTTGGACTCTTAAATGATGTTGTGCCGAAGTCTTTATTTTTGAAAACACGGTTTGGTATCCATACTTTTGGAATGCGTTTCTCAATAGATTGCGCGTTACTAGATTCTGATTTCCGCGTTGTAAAGATTAAGAAGGATATTGCACCTGGGAAATTCTTTTTTTGGAATCCAAGATTTAACAATGTTATCGAATTACCAGCTGGAACGCTGGACAGTACCGGAACATCTATTGGTGACATCTTGGCACTTCAAGACGCCTTATGATATTATTTTCAACATGGAAATAAATAAAGATGGTAAGGTATTCATCGGGTTTATTATTGTTCTTATAATTGCCATTGTCGGTGTGGCATACAAGGTTACGAAAAAACCTAGCATTGCAGAAAAAACTAACAGTACAACAGGAAAAACTAATAGCATGACAATAACAACAGCAGGCGGATTGCAGATGACAGACGAGGTGATTGGTACAGGAGCCGAGGCGGTTGCAGGAAAAAAAGTCAGCGTTCATTACACTGGCACTCTTACAGATGGAAAAAAGTTTGATAGCTCTCTTGATAGAGGTGAACCATTTTCTTTTGATCTTGGCGCCGGTCAGGTAATAAAGGGTTGGGATGAGGGTGTTGTTGGTATGAAGGTTGGCGGAAAGAGGAAGCTCACAATTCCTTCAGGGCTCGCATACGGAGCACGAGAGGTTGGAAATGGACTAATTCCTGCAAACTCAACACTTATTTTTGAGGTTGAATTATTGGGAGTAAAGTAATTCAAATTCAACAAAGTGCGCATTATTATTTATAAGTAAAAATAAGTTTTTAAAAGCCCCGTCATTGACGGGGCTTTTTTTATGCACTTTCTTTTACTACAATTCTGTGTCCATTTCTACCATTCCAGATTTCTGGGTTTAGCATAGAGAATCGCGTTACTCTAAGCCAGAGAGACCCTCCTGAGGTGACAGTAATATAGACAACGAAGAAGCGTCCGTATGATTCAAGAAGAAAAAACGTATTACCTTCTTTTTTTGCTAATATATCAGGACGGTGAGTACATAACCAGATAACCTGATGCGGTGTTAGTACTAGTTCGTTTAGATTGGATGAAATCGTTTCGAACATTCTTTTAGTTGAAGAATCAAGAGCGAGTGCATAAACATGGGCGCGCATTTTCAGTGTTCCTGTGTACTTTGTATTCAGGCCCCAGCTTTGAAAATTTGTATCTATATCTCTAAAAATGTCTTTTGCGTCTGCAAACGTTCTTGAGCCATCGAGTTTATCTATGGCAACAAACCCATAATCAGCCAACATATATTTAATCATCCTAGCTCCTTGTGGAAAGTTTCTGCTGAAATTATATAATAAATAACCGTTTTTGTCTATGTACTTAGACTTTTTATTTACTTATTAGAATATTTATTGTAAATTAGTGTTGCTCTCAAAAGAGGAGGAATCTATGTTTCAAATAGTAAAGAAAGACAAAAGGACACTCGCGAGAGTAGGCACCTTAACAGTTCCGCATGGAGGGAGATTAGAAACTCCTGCTTTTACTATGGTTGGAACTCGCGCAAAAGTAATTACACTTGAGCCTGAGGATCTCATCAAAACAAAAACAGGCATTATTATTTCTAATACTTATCACCTTTGGCGTGGCCTTGGTGATAAGCTACCCCAATTTAAAGGGCTTCATGATGTCATGCAGTATGATGGCATAATTGCGACAGATTCAGGGGGGTTCCAAGTTTTTTCACTTGGATTTGGACGTGAACATGAGGTTTCAAAGGTAGGATTTTTTCCTGAAAGTAATTCAACGCCAGGATTTTTTTCTGATTTATTTCTCCAGATACGTATTTGGCTCGGCATAACTAATTCGCGAAATTCTGTTCGCGTTATGCCATGGGGCGCATATTTTAAGGATGAGAATTATGGTGATAAAAAATTCGTATTTCTTGATGCGGAAAAATCAATAAGGATTCAGGAAAAACTAGGCGCTGATATTATTCTTGCGTTTGATGAGTGTACGTCCCCACGTCATGGTTATTGGTATACCAAGTGGGCTATGAATCGCACGCACAGATGGGCAAAGCTTTGCCTCGAGTTGAAGGCACGACCTAAGCAACTTTTATACGGCATAGTACAGGGTGGTGCGTTTGAAGATTTACGAAGGGAAAGTGCGCGCATAATTGGCTCAATGCCGTTTGATGGTTTCGCAATAGGTGGCTCGCTTGGAAATTCTAAAGAGGATATGTATAAAGTGCTCGAGTGGAGCATGCCTTATCTTCCAGAGGACAAGTCTAGGCACCTACTAGGTATTGGTCAGATTCGTGATATTTTCGAAGGTGTTCAGCGTGGAGTTGATACATTCGATTGTGTTATTCCAACGCGTGAGGCGCGTCACGGAGGAATCTGGACCTATGATGGACGCTACGATGTAACTAAGGGTTCGAACAAAAATATCGAGGCGCCTCTTTTAGAAGGTTGTGTTTGTCCCGCATGTGTCGATGGTCTTACTCGCGCAAAGCTATATGAGCTTTTCAAAAATAAAGACCGAGAGGGTGGGCGACTTGCAACACTACACAATGTCTATTTTTTCAATGAGCTTATGGGAAAGATTAGGCAATCAATAATGGAAGATAGATTCCCTGAGTATAAAGAAGAAATGCTTAAGCGAATTGAGAAAAAGAAGTAATACAACACCCCCACTTTTTAGTGGGGGTTTTTCTTTATTTGGGCTACAATCAATGTATTGGAAGTTTTATCTTGCCTTAGCATAATACCTTCAATTAAAACTATGTTGCTTCATGTAACAAACGAGACGGGTAGGTTGAAAAGTGTAGTATTGGGCCAACCTAAATCGATGGGTAAAAATCCCACGCTTGAGCAGACATATGATGCAAAATCACGAGAATCAGTTTTAAAAAAAATATACCCAACAGAAGAAGCGATTTCTAAGGAAATGACTGGCTTCGATGATGTATTAAAAAAATATGACGTTCATGTTTTTAGACCATGGGTTATTCCAAATTGTAATCAGGTTTTTGCGAGAGATGTAGGTTTTGTAATTGACGACAAAATAATTATTTCAAACATTTTTCCTGACAGAGAAGACGAGCAAGAGGCCTATGATTTTATTTTTAAGTCAGCCGCATTTAATAAGATTTTCAACCTTCCTGAGAGTGCGCATATAGAGGGCGGGGATGTTGTTTTATATAATGATTTTCTTTTTGTTGGAACTTATAAGGGAGGTGATTATGGAAAATATAAAACAGCCAGGACAAATAGCCATGGCGTAAATTTTTTGCGCGAATTATTCCCTCATAAAAAGGTTTTGGATTTCAGTCTTGTAAAAAATGACGAGAACCCACATAAAGGAGTTCTGCACCTAGACTGTGCGTTTCAGCCGATTGGGAATAATAAGGCAATTATTTATAAAGAAGGATTCAGAGATTTGGAGGATTACGAAACTGTTCTTGAAATATTTGGGAAAGATAATATTTTTCATGTTACAGAAGAAGAAATGTATCATATGACACCAAATATTTTTTCTATCTCACCAAATATTGTTGTGACAGAGCAGAATTTTACCCGCCTTAATAATTTTTTGGAAAAGGAGTGGGGCTTTATAGTTGAAAAAATACCGTATAACGAGATTTCTAAAATGGGCGGTTTGTTACGTTGCTCAACATTACCATTGTTTAGAGAGTAGAGATTGCTCGTTTTCTTATGGTGAGTTTTTCTTTATTTGAGTTACAATATTAATATGCAGAGAATAGCTTTTTATATAGGTATTTTTATGTTTGCGTTTGTTGGACAGGCGCAGGCCACAGGATTTACTGCGGTTGTTTCCGATTCATCGCCATATCAAGGGGATACACTTCTAGTTTCATTTAAAGGTAGTGCAATTCCTAAGTCAGGAACATTTTTAGATAAGCCACTTACATTTTTTAGTTATCGTGATTCAAAAACTGTAGTAATTCCTATTCCAGCACTACAGAAAGCTGGCTCATATACACTATCCGTTTTATTTGATACTAAGGAGGCGTTTAGTAGAAAAATAGTTATACGCGCCAGAAAATTCGATAAAGTTGTGCTTGGTATTCCTGAGGATCTTGGATTAACAACTGGCGGACTTTTAACAAAACTTGGTGAGCAGAAGGTAAGTATAGATTCTGTGGTAAAAAATGAGACTCCTAAAGTTTATTTTGATAGGGCGTTTGGCTTGCCGTTGTATGATAATTCAAAAATAACAAGTACTTTTGGTGAGATAAGGCAAACTGGAAGCTCAGTACTTCATCACTGGGGAATTGATTTAAAAGGGAGGGAGGGTGCTTCAGTTGGCGTAATGAGTGGAGGAGTTGTTGTTAGTACTTATTTTGACACAGTATACGGCAATACAATCATCGTAGATCACGGAGAGGGAATCTATTCGCTTTATATGCATTTGAAAAAAATAAATGTTAAGTCAAATGATATAGTTGAGCGCGGTGATGTGATTGGCCTGCTTGGTCACACTGGCTATGCAACTGGTCCTCATCTTCATTTGTCTGTAAAGGTAAACTCGGTTCCTGTTGATCCTATAAGGTTAGTACAGGCGTTTAAAAAGAAAGTATAGACTCCTTGACGCAATGATAGAATAATAGTATTCTATTTTCAGCACATCTCATGGAGGAACAATGATAAGAACATTCTATGTGGTCACAGTGACATCCTTGTATCGGGTGTCTTTTACTAATGGAGTTCCGGTGGTTGCAAAAATCGCCCTGAAAGGAGAGAGCCAGATTACAGTGGGCTCATCATTACATGGCGGTAACATGGTTGCCATCACCAGTTGTGTGGTTATGTATAACTACGCAAAAATAAAGAGTGAGATTCCTTTTGCGCCATCAAGAATAGAGCGACGTATTGAGCTCATTGATAGGCGATTTTGGGGTGGTCACACATCTAAGATTGTCGGCTTATTTATTACTCGCAATGAGGCAATGGCCGCATTTGCAGAGAATAACCTAATGCCGTGTGATTCGCGTTTTGAGACTCAGACGCTCAGCGTTTGTGAAGCGATTGGCGAGATTCACCCTAGGTTCTATGTCTGCAAGACGACTGGCCTATGTCTTAGTTTTTTTAGTAATGTTAAGTAGTTTTTACGCCCCCAGTAATGGGGGCTTTTTATTAGTTGATTTTGTATTTTTTATGGGATAAACTTGATTTCATTATGCATGAACGAAAGAGGATTGTTGCGTTTTTGACGCTTATTGTCGCCGTGTCGGTCGTTGCCGGCGTTTTTTCGTATGAGCCATTGTGGCAAAAAATAAGTTCATTCAGGCCATGGAGCCTTGGATTGGACCTTGCTGGAGGTTCATCTTTGGTTTATGAAATTGACGTTAGTAATGTAAAAGATGCGGAAAAAGATTCTGTTGTACGCGGTCTTCGCGATGTCATTGAGAAGCGCGTAAATCTTTTTGGTGTCGCAGAACCAAAGGTGTATACCGAGAAAGTTGGAAAAAGTGATCGTCTTGTAGTTGAGCTTGCCGGCATAAAGGACATAAACCAGGCAATCAAGATGATAGGGCAGACACCATTTTTGGAATTCAGAGAAGTACAGCAGGATGAAAAATCTACAAGTTCAGTAGCATTTATTCCAACAGCCTTAACAGGGCGCTACGTTAATAGTGCTCAGGTTGGACGCGATGCTAATACTGGAATTCCCGAGATTGATTTTTCTTTGAATGATGAGGGTGCTGTATTATTTGAAAATATAACAGCAAAAAATATTGGCAAACCAATCTGTCTTTTCATTGATGGTCAGCCGATAATCTCGGATAATTTTCAAGACAGCTGTCCTCGTGTACAGAGTAAGATTTCAGGTGGAAAAGCGCGAATTACTGGACAATTTACCATTACACGAGCAAGTCAGATTGTGGAGCGATTTAATGCCGGCGCACTACCTGCTCCTATAACACTCGTTAATCAGCAGACAATCGGATCCGATTTTGGTCAGGATTCGCTTGGTAAGGCAATATTTGCTGGCGTGATTGGAACTCTTGCGGTAATGCTTTTCATGCTTATTTATTACCGAACACTTGGAATATTTGCTTCCATTGCGCTTCTTATTTACACGGCAATAACAATGAGTGTGTTCAAGCTCATTCCAATCACAATGACACTTTCAGGTATTGCAGGATTCATTCTTTCAATAGGTATGGCAGTTGACGCAAACATACTCGTGTTCGAGAGGACCAAGGAGGAGTTGAAGAAGGGAATTCCGCATGCGGCTGCTATTGAAGAGGGATTTCGTAGGGCGTGGACATCAATCAGAGACTCGAATGTTTCAACAATGATAACGGCTGGAGTGCTTTATTTCTTCACATCAAGTTTTGTGCAGGGATTTGCTCTCTCGCTTTTCATTGGTGTTGTGCTCAGTCTGTTTAGTGCAATAACAACGACGCGACTTATGTTGCGCGCCTTCCTTAAATAATGAATATGAAAAACTTTAAATTAATTGAAAATAGAAATATATTCCTAGGCTTTTCTCTAGTGATGATGGCGCTAAGCGTAATTCTTGTCGCAACTCTAGGTATTAAGCAGGGAATTGATTTGCGCGGAGGAACTCAGTGGGAGATTAAATTTTCTAATTCAGAAGTAACAAGTGACTCGATAAAAAATGTATTACTCGGTCTTTCTACTGATAAGGAGAATTATGTTCGTCAAACTTCAGATGGAACATTTGTTATAAGAATTAAAAGTTTAGATGAAGCACAACACTCACAGTATAAATCTGCGCTAGCAAAACTTGGTGAGTTTAGTGAGCAGAATTTTTCGAGCATCGGTCCTACTATTGGTATTGAACTTCGTAACCGCTCAATAAAAGCAATTATATTTGTGCTACTCGGAATCTCACTTTATATAGCCTATGCATTCCGTAAGGTTTCGAAACCAATCTCATCATGGAAGTATGGATTTGCAACGCTTATCTCACTTTTTCATGACGTGGTAATTCCTACTGGATTCTTGGCATTTCTTGGTTGGTATAAAGGTGTTGAAATGGATACAAACTTCATAGTCGCACTTTTGGTTGTTATGGGTTTCTCGGTACACGACACGATTGTTGTTTTTGACAGAATTAGAGAAAATCTTTTGACACACAGAGGAAAGAATTTTACTCTCGCAGAGATTATAAATATCAGTGTGCGTGAAACATTTGTACGCTCAATTAATACGACATTAACTCTTATTATTGTTCTTATAGCTTTACTACTATTGGGTCCTTCATCGCTATTCTATTTCATACTAATAATATTAGTTGGAACAGTATTTGGAACTTATTCATCAATATTTCTTGCGAGTCCCATACTTTATTTGTGGGGAAGTAAGAGTGAATAATTTTTATCAAAAAGTGCCCACAAATTTTGGAGGGCACTTTTTGTAAGTGTGAATAGTCAGATTTTTAGTATTAACCACGTAGATTTTTAAGCGCAACAAACTTGACATTATAAGTAAGGTATATCACAATCATTAATACAAATTACCAATGTTAAACATAGACCAATTCATCAATGAGCTTTTCGAAGGATTTACCCCGAAGCAGCGCAAGGTGCTCGCGGGTCGCTTTGGTTTGAAGAATGGAAAGCGCGCTACATTGCAGGAGATAGGCGATGAGCTTGGTATTACGCGTGAGCGCGTGCGCCAGATAGAGGAACAAACAATAGGAAAAATTCGCGCTGGAGTTCGCGAGGGTGCAAAAGAGCTTATTAATCTATCAATTGCGCATCTTGAGTCTGTTGATGGGGTAAGACGTGACGATGAGTTTATAAAGGAGATAAAAGCGGCTATATCTGAAATAAAAACTAAGTACATTGATCAAAAGTTGCACTTTATTTTTGTTACTGCTGGCTCACCACTTTTTCACAAAGAGGATGATAGTTTTAATGCATTCTGGTATATAGGAGATACGGAAAAAAAGAGGTTTTTGGATTTTACAAAACAAATCACCCAGTTTTTTAAGGCTGGTGATAAGAATCAGATTTTGCGCGAGAAGACTTATCTTGCACTATGTAAGGAGTTTTCATCTACACATTTTCTTTCAGTCCCAAAGCATTTTGGTGTAAATGTTTTCGGAGATGTCGGGCTTCGTGAGTGGCCTGAGATTGAGCCTAAGACAATCCGTGATAAGGCATATCTTGTTTTAAAAAAGCACGGGCAACCACTTCACTTTGAAAGTGTTGCAAAGTTTATTAATGAATACGGCCTTGATAAGAAAAAAGCACATATGCAAACAGTACACAATGAACTTATAAAGGATATCCGCTTTGTACTCGTTGGTCGCGGAATGTATGGATTGAAGGAACACGGGTTTGAGGCCGGAACAGTTAGAGATGTAATTGTCAGCTTATTAAAGAAGAATGGTCCGTTATTGTCTGGAGAGGTTGTAACGATGGTTAATAAGCAGAGATTTTTGAAAGAAAATACAATTCTTCTTAGTCTTCAAAATAGGAAGCATTTTAAGCGCCTAGATGACGGGAAGTACAACATAAAGGAAGCATAATATACGAGCCCCCACTTTCTAGTGCGGGGCTTCGTGTTTACATATCTTAATACGCCTAAATAGTAGTTTCGAAGATTAGGGGAAAAGACATTGAATATTTTCCGTGATAGAATATAAAAAGAAACAGAGATTATGTTTAGTAAAATATTTGAGCATACAATTGAGGTTTTTGTGGAACTATTCTCCAACTGGGAGGCGTGGCTTTTTATTGCTCTTCTTGGGCTCGTATCCAGCGCGCCAGTATTTCCATCTGTTAACATACTATCCTTAGTAAGGGAGTTCATTTTGTATACGTGGTGGTTTTGGGCATTCTTCATTTTGTTCCCAATATTTAGAGAGTTACTTCTTTATTGGAGGCAACAGCTTTTTAAGGCCAGTGAGGCGTCCCCAGAAAAATACTCAGTATTAGAGATACAAATTCCTCGCGAGATGGATAAGAGTCCAAAGGCCATGGCACAGGTATTCGGGTCTCTACACATGCTTGGAAACTCGCCTGGTAGTTTACATGAGAAGTATCTTGATGGGGAGGTGCCACTTTGGTCATCACTTGAAATAGTAAAATTTGGTGGAGAGATTCATCTTTATATAAGAGTTCCGAAGAAGAATAGGCACCTTGTTGAGGTTGCATTTTTCTCGAATTATCCAGATGTTGAGATAGCTGACGTAAAGGACTACATGCGTAATCTACCGGCTTCTACGGCTGAGTTATATGCCCGTGAGATGGATTTGTGGGGGACTGAGATGAAGCTCGGAAGAGAAGACGCCTATCCTATAAAAACATTTTCTGATTTTGAGTCTGCTGAAAAGCAGTCAGATCCGATAGCTGTATTTCTTGAGGTCTTGGGAAAATTAGATGATGAGGAGATTGCGTGCGTTCAGATTATTATCTCCCCATCTGCAAAGGACTGGGCGGAAAAGTGGGAGAAGATTTTAGATAAACTTCGCGAGATGAAATTAGTAGATGCTGGTGAGGTAAAAGTTCCATTGCCAGCAACTCCAGGTAAGACTGAGGTTGTGACTGCCGTTGAGAGAAAACTAACTAAGTCAGCATTTAATACAGTAATAAGAATTTGTTATTTAGCTCCAGTAACTCTTATGAAGAGCGGTTCAGCATTTGCTCGAGGAGGAATTGTAGGAGCATTTAACCAGTATGCATCTCCAAAACTTAATTCATTTAAAGCAAATTCCGAAACAGCAACAAAAATAGATAAGTGGAGTTGGCCACATGTTAACAGTGACAGTCGCTTGGAATACAGAAAGCAACGCATTTTGCATAATCTTCGCAATAGGGAGAACCCTCCAGAAACATTCACAGCACGAATATTGTCATCCTTCTTTTATGATTGGAATCTGGATAGTAAGTATTTTGAGCTTTCAATTGATGAGTTAGCTACTGTATTTCACCCGCCGTCTTCCGTTGTTCTTACGGCTCCACATATGCGACGTGTTGAAAGCAAGAAAGCTGGTCCACCATCTGGACTTCCTATATTTGGAGAGGAGGAGCATTTGGATAAATTTAGAACAGAAATATAAGCATAATTAATGAATAATCTAAATTCGCTATTCTCATCATTTGGTGGAGTATCTAACGCAATTCAAGGAACAAATTGGATGTTCGTTTACTTACTTTTTAAATATGTTTTTCTTGCGCTAGATATTGCTCTAATAATTGCAATTATTATTCTTATTCGTAAGGGACTATCTTATAGAATTAAGATTGACTTGAAGGCTCTACCACCGACCATTGCTGATATTTTGAAGCGCTCCGGTGCGCGTGAGCAGTATTTTGATCGTTGGGTGAAGCTACGCGCTGATGCTAGATCGACGCCACCAGCCTCATATAGTGCCGCAATTATAGGCGCTGACGCGTTTATTGATGAGATATTGAAGGATGCCGGCTTTATAGGTAATGACGCAGCAGAGCGCTTCGGACGATTAAACTCAATGGGCCTAAAGCGCGGTGCTGTTAATGGAATCTTTCGTGCGCATAAGATAAGAAATCAAATCGCTCATGATTCAAAATTCTCAATAAGCGAGAGTGATGGAGAGAGAGTTCTTAATCTTTACGAAGAATTTTTGCGTGAGGTTAGGATAGTTGTTTAGTTTATAAGTCAGTTTCATATTTTGGTGGTATAATGTTAGTGGAAATGAATTTATTCTCTAGAACATTCTCCTTCTTTTTTAAAGGTGCTGAGAAAATTCTTCTTATAGAACAATTTGAAGATAGTTTTTATGTGACCCACGTTGTTTCACAAAGTGATTCAAGGAAACTTTCATTGGTAAGAAGATATAAGGTTAGTTCTTTAGAGTCAGTAAGAAGGCCACCAATTTGGATGGGTGTTTTTGATAAGGCAATCCTCGCACTTCATTCCGAAAATGCAACCACAATAGAAGGCGTAACTCGCATAGTTAGAGATAAGCCAAACGACCCAATAAGTGAGGGTGAATTAGACGCAATGCTTTTTAAAGCATTCTGGAATTTTTTGAATAGATACCGCCCATTTGCCGCAAAAAAATTTAATACAAATGAACTTGATCCAGTTGTTGCAAATATAGTTGTGTGCGGAATTTCTTTGGGTGAACATAAGGTTTTCAATCCATTAGATTTCTCAGGACACGAAGTTTCAATAAGATTCCGTGGAACTTTTGTTCCGCGCGAGATACTTAATTCGATTGATAGAATTTCTAAATTCGCAAATGGTAATATATTTGTTGTTGAGAGAGGTACAATTCTTTCTGGGGCGCTAAATAAAGAAAATGCATTTATTGATATTGGAGATACGAAGACAACAATTTATGTAACTAGCAATAGCGAGAGCGCTTATCTGCATGAGGTTGCCTGGGGTGCAAGAAAAATTACAAACGCCATTGCAAGGTATTTTGGTGTAGATGAATCCATTGTTCCCGAAATTTTAAGACGTTATACTAAGAATCAGGTATCTGAAAAAGTTAGGCGCCTAGTCGAACGAATTACAAGAGAAGAGGTGAATGAATTGTTGCGTTTAATAACGCCAACTTTTGAAAGTGCAGGATTAAAAAAGAGTTCCCTTATTCATTACACACTTAGAGCGCGTGAATCACTTCCGCAATCGCTATTAGATGAGTTTGGATTTCAGAAAGTAGAATTTTCTGGTGAGTTTGAATCAAATGGGTTTGCTGGCAGTTCATTTGGTGATGTTTATTCAGCTAGGGCAGATATAGCACATCAGTCATTCATTTTACTTGGGTATCCATATCTACATCCGCAGTATTCATTTTTAAACCAGCTACTTAGGCGTCGTGTTCGCTGGTTGACACCATCAACATCAAGCAAAAATTAAATGAAAGCAGATACAAAAATATTTTTAAATAAAACGGATAAGCTTGATGGTGTTGTAGATAAGATAATTCACGCATCAACCTTTGCTGTTGTTTTGGTAATACCAAAAGATTCTATTCTTGGACATTCACTGAGCAATTTCAATGCCCTAAAGCGCGAGAGCGAGACCGCGGGCAAAGCATTAATGATTGAGTCATCTGATGAGCACATTCTTGAGCTTGCACTACGAGCAAAGATTATTGCAGAAAATGTTCCGAAGGTTGTTGTGCGACCATCTATGGATATTGTTAGGCGCTCACCACATAAGCCAACTAAAATGGAGTCACATTCATATGCTGAGCACCAAGGAAAGGGCAATGATATGGTTACAAGGCATAGTGACGAAGATGTTGATGTTCTTGTTAGGAAAGCGCCAACATTTTTTAAGCCGATATCACAAAGTACTCGAATAGATAGGGAGGAGGCCGTAATTACAGAAACACATCAGGAACATCACACAAAAAGAAGTGCAAGGTCAAAAAGACGGCTAATTTTTGTAATGACCGCATTATCAGTAGTGTTATTTGGTCTATCTTGGTATGCAATATTTAAGTTGCCGAATGCGAAAATAACTTTATTAATAAATCGCAAGACTGTTTCAGCTGACGATATTGTAAGAATTGGTAAAAATTATAAAGAAGTTTTTGATTCAACTGGGGCTTTTCTTTTGCCAGGAGAGGTTTTTTCAGAAACAGGAAATTTCACAATGAGTTTTCCAGCAAGCGGTACGGAAAGTTTTGAAACAAAGGCCACTGGAAAGCTTTTGGTGTACAACACCTATAGTGTTAGCCCACAGCCACTCTTAAAACTAACTAGATTTGAGTCTCCAGATGGGAAAATATTTAGACTCGATAATGCAGTTACTATTCCTGGAGCAAAAAGCGTCAATGGAAAGCTAACCCCATCAAAAGTGGAGGTCTCTGTAACGGCAGATAAGGCTGGGGATGAATATAATAAAGAACCAGCAACTCATTGGACGATACCTGGATTTAAAGGAACCGCCCGTTTTACTGGAATATATGCAGATTCACAAGCTGTTATGAGTGGCGGTGCTACTGGCCTACGCCCAAAACTCTCAGATGATGACCGCACAAAAGCTGAGAAGCAGGTTAGTGACGCATTACAATCATCCTTAGGCATGAAGATTCTTGCAATGGCTGATAAGTTTAAAACTTTTAGTAGTAGCACTTACTTTGCTATAACCAAAAAGGAAGAGCATGTTGATAAGAACGATCCAAATAAATTTGAGTTATTCATGGAGGGCGATATGAAACAAATAGCGTTTGACGAGGGCACACTTAAGGACGCGGTTGTTAATAGGGCGCGTAGTGTTGAAACAGAGAAAGATAACGTTGATTCTGTTGATGTAAAATACGGCGAGCCAAAATTTGATTTTGATAACGGCACGATAACTATTCAGGTAAAAAGCTCAGTTGTTTTCTCCCCAAATATAAACATCGAGAGTGTTATGAATAATATAAAAGGAAGCTCTAAATCTTCTGCTGAGATGATGATTTTGGGCTTGCCGAGACTTGAGAGTGCGAAAATATCATTCTGGCCATTCTGGGTTAATTCAGTACCGCCAGATGTCTCAAGGATTGATATTTCTATTAAATAGTTGAGTTAATTAAATAAATGTCGATTTAACACATTTTATCGGTATAAAGTAGCTAAAGGGTTGACTTCATTTGAATTTATTCATATAATTGAAATCGCTATAAATTTCAGTCGTTAAATGCCACAAGATAAGAATCTTACAAAAAGAGAGGGTATAGTTCATGAGGCTTTGCCTAGCTTACTCTTCAGAGTATCGCTTGATGGCGGCACACAAGAGGTCTTGGCTACTTTGGGCGGAAAATTAAAGCTACATCGCATTCGGGTTATTCCGGGCGATAGGGTGGTCGTTGAAATGACGCCTTACGATGACAGACGAGGTCGTATCATAAGGAGGTTGTAAATTTTCAACATATAGAATATAGTATTGCGGTACTCGCAAAGTGCGTTTTTTAATTATGAAAGTACGAGCATCAGTAAAAAAGATATGTTTGAAGTGTAAAACCGTCCGTCGCAAAGGGAGGGTATATGTAATTTGTGTAACAAAGAAACACAAGCAAAGACAAGGATAATATTTAAAACATGAGAATCGTTGGTGTAAACATCCCGGATAATAAGAGAGTAAAAATCGCACTTACATATTTGTATGGTATTGGTCGTGCACGCGCTGAGCATATTGTTGTTGAGGCTAAGATAGATCCTAAGAAATTTGCAAAGGATCTAACACCTGATGATATCAACAAGATTCAGTCGGCGATGGAAAAGGATTATAAGATTGAGGGAGAGCTTCGCCAGTTAGTGAAGCATAACATTGCCAGAATGAAGGAGATTAAGACGTATAGGGGTGTAAGACACATGCGTCGCCTTCCTGTCAGAGGACAGCGCACTAAGACGAATTCACGCTCTGTTCGCGGAAACGTAAGAAAAACGGCCGGAAGCGGAAAGAGAAAGGTTGAGTTGAAGTAATCATAACAAACATGGGAAAGAAAAAAGTTGCAAAAGAATCAAACGATAAGGTGCTTAAGGAGTCGGCTGGAGTCGACACCGCGGTTGCTGAAGTAAAGCAATCGGGCAAATTACGCGTGGAAAAAGGCAAGGTATTTATCCAGGCATCTTTGAATAACACAATAATGACTGTTACAGATGAGAAGGGTAATACAGTTGCATGGCTTTCAGCCGGCTCTCTTGGTTTTTCCGGTCCTAAAAAGGCAACGCCTTTTGCAGCATCTAAGGTTGCTGAAGCAATTGCAGAGAAAGTAAAGAAATCTGGTCCTATAAAAATTGAGATATTTGTGCGTGGTATTGGAAAAGGTCGTGATTCGGCGGTTCGTTCACTTGCTGCAAAAGGATTTGAAATTTTGAGCATCAAGGATGTTACCCCGATACCGCATAACGGACCTAGACCGCGCAAAGTCAGGAGAATTTAATTTTAATCATGCGAAGCATAAAAGAGAAAAAAGAAAGATCACTCGGAACAAAGCTTTTCCTAAAGGCAGATCGTTGTAATTCACCTAAGTGTGTTTCAGTACGCCGACCACAACGTCCTGGACAGCATGGCGCAAAGCGTCAGAGGAATATTTCAGATTTTGGAAAACAATTGCAGGAGAAACAAAAAATTCAATTTTATTTTGGATTGAGCAATCATCAGATGGAGCGTCTTTTTGGTGGTCCTAGGGAAAAAATTGAGACAAGTCTTAGACAGAGATTGGATTTCGTCACTTATCTCATTGGTTTCGCAAAATCACCTAGAATAGCACGCCAGATGGTTTCTCATGGCCACATACTAGTAAATGGAAGAAAAGTGACAATTGCCTCGTTTCATGTTTCAGTTGGTGATAAGGTAGAGATTCGTCCTGAGTCTCGCGATTCAAAGTTATTTGAAGGAATACGTGAGAGGTTGAAGGATGCAGATATGCCTAAGTGGCTTAAGCTTGATTTAGAGAATTTGAAGGGTGAGTGTATCGCCAGCTCTAATACAGAGGAGTATAGATTCCCATTTGATATAAATTTAGTCGGCCAATTCTATTCGCGCTAATTATTAATAATAAAAAACATATGAAATACGCGCATCTTAGTGAATCAGTTATTGTAAAGAAGGTTTCCGAAAAAGATAATATCGGCTTATTTCACATAGACGGTTTATATACCGGTTATGGAGTAACGCTTGGTAATTCTTTGCGAAGAGTTTTATTGTCATCACTTCCAGGTGCTGCAATAACTCAGATAAAGATAAAGGGCATTAATCATGAATTTTCAGTATTACCTGGAATGGTTGAAGATATTGTTGAATTCTCACTTAATTTGAAAAAGGTTCGTTTTCACTTTTTTGCAGATGAGCCACAGGCATTGACACTTCACGTTAAAGGTGAGAAGGATATAGTTGCTGGAGACATAGAGTCAACAACCTTTGTTAAGGTTATTAACGAGGGACTACACCTAGCAAAGCTTTCTAAGAAAACAGCTGACCTAGATTTGGAAATTACAGTTGAAAAGGGACTTGGATACGTTCCTTCAGAATCACGAAAGCTTGAGAGACTTCCGGTTGGAACAATTGTTCTTGATGCTGTATTCTCTCCTGTAACGCGTGTTACATTCTCAGTTGAAAATATGCGTGTTGGTGATAGAACAGATTACAATAAGCTTATTTTGGAAATTGAGACGGACGGTTCAATTACCCCATCAGAGGCATTCCATAAAGCCGATAGCATTTTAAAGGATCACTTTGAAAAGTTATCTGGCGTCGAGGTTACCAAGACTGAAATTGGAGAACACAAAGAAAAAAAGACAGCTAAGAAGAAATAAACATGCGTCACGCAAAGAAAGGAAAAAAATTTGGAAGAGAGAAGGGGCAGCGCAAAGCATTTGTAAAAGGACTTGCGCATAACCTTATTCAGCACGAGAAAATCACAACGACTGAGGCTCGTGCAAAAGATTTGCGTGGTTTTGTTGAGCGACTTATTACGCACGGTAAAAAGCAGACAGTTGCATCATTGCGTCTTTTGATGAGGTATCTTCCTAAGGCAACGGCTTATAAGTTGTACCACGAGATTGCTCCGCGATATGCTGACCGAAAAGGCGGTTACACCCGCGTTATAAAAATTGCTAGACTCAGAAAGCATGACGCGTCGCAGATGGCAACAATTGAACTTGTATAATATGCACTACGAACTTGACGCAAAAAATCAAAAGCTAGGTCGCCTCGCATCTGAAATTGCAACTATTTTGCAAGGAAAGAAAAGCCCAAATTATACTCCTCGCGTGGAAGGTGTTGATACCGTTGATGTAAAGAACATCAAGAGTATTGAGTTAACTGGAAAAAAACCACTACAGAAGATGTATTATAAGCACGGAGGTCCGCTCGGTCACTTGAAAGAGACAAAATTTGAAAATGCATTTGAGAAGAATCCAGCTTGGGTTTTGCGCCGAGCGGTTCGTCTTATGCTTCCTAAGAATAAATTGTCGGCAAGGCGCATGAAGCGCATGAAAATTAGCGATTAATATCTATGCCACCTAAGACAACAAAAACAACTAAAGTCACCAAAGCAGGCCGCTATTTTGAAGCAGTTGGTCGCCGTAAGAACGCCGTTGCTCGTGTAAGATTACACGTCACAAAAACAGGAAGCAGCGTTACTATAAATGACAAAGAGTTCTCAAAATACTTTCCAGTAGAGAAGCATCGTCTTACTGTATTGGCGCCATTTAAAACGCTCTCAATAACCGAGTATGATGTTACAGTAAAGGCTTTGGGTGGTGGTGTTATGGGACAGGCAGAGGCAATTCGCCTAGGTATTTCTCGAGCACTTATTATAATGAATCCCGTCTGGCGCACCCCTCTTAAGGTGCTCGGATATTTGAAACGTGACCCACGCATGGTGGAGCGCAAGAAGCCAGGACTTCGAAAAGCTCGAAGACCACAGCAATGGAGAAAGCGTTAAGCTTTAAAGAAACCCCGCTAGTGCGGGGTTTTTCATTTTATTAATTTCTCAATTAAACGTATAATTAATTTCTATTGGTTCGAAATTTAGATTATGAAAAAAATAAAAGAGCTGAAAAAAGTTGTTGTAATTTACCATAGGAATTGCCCAGATGGTTTTGGTGGTGCTTGGGCCGCATATAAAAAATTTAAGCTTAATGCGGAATACATACCAGCTGATCCCAGGGAACTTCCAAATATAAGACTAGAGGGCAAAGAGATTTATGTTATTGATAATAGCTACTCAAAAGAAGTCCTTAAGGAACTTATGGATAAAAATATAAGTGTGGTGGTGCTTGATCATCATGAAAGCTCAGAGGATGATGTGCGTGCATTTCCGCAGAATATTTTTGATAACTCGCATTCCGGGGCTGTTTTAGCGTGGAAGTATTTTCACCCAAAGAAACCAGTTCCTAAATTATTAAAATATGTTGAGGATAATGACCTTTGGAAACATTCGTTACCTTATTCAAATGACATAACTCGCTTTATATCGGCACATGAACTTGAGTTTAAGCAGTGGGATATTTTTATGCGTAAGATGGAAAGCAAAAAAACCTTTGATGTTTGCGTTATTTCCGGGAAAGCAATATCAAAATATTTTGATAGTGTTGTTGATGAAATTGTTGAGAAGGCGGATGATATACAATTCGGAAAATATAAGGTCAAGGCGGTTAATTTTTCATCTAAAAAATTTGTTTCAACAATAGGTAACGTTTTGGCTAAAAAATTTCCACCATTCGGAGTTGTTTGGTATGAGAATGGAAGTATGTTGCACGTATCTCTTCGTTCTGATGGAACGGTTGATGTTTCAAAAATTGCAGAAAAATATAACGGTGGTGGGCATAAAGCTGCCGCAGCATTTAAGATAAAGTTTTCGGGGGAGTTTCCTTGGAAAGTATTAAAAAGTAATTAAATGACTTCGAATAAAATAATTATTTATACAGATGGAGGTGCAAGGGGGAATCCTGGGCCAGCTGGAATTGGTGTTGTGATTGGCGACGATTTTATGCATGGGGAATATATAGGAGAGACTACAAATAACATTGCTGAATATAAAGCACTTGTATATGCATTGAAACATGTAAAAAGGGCGACTGGCCTAGATGATTTAAAGAAGATAAGTCTGGAGGTGCGTATGGATAGTGAGTTAATTGTTAAGCAGATGAGCGGTGAGTATAAGGTTAAGAATGAGGGGCTAAGAGAGTTATATGTTGAGGTGCAGAAGCTTATTCCGAATTATCACTCAGTTACATTTGTTCACATAAGGAGAGAAAAAAATAAAGAAGCCGATGCTATGGTTAATAAAGCTTTAGATAATTATCTAAAGTAATCGATACTTGCTTTTTAAGCTCATTTATGTTATTTTCAAAATGAAGTAAGACAGGTGATAGCTCTTTATTAGAAATAATGAGGAGAGGAAAGTCCGGACACTTAGTCAGTGGCTATGCCATTGATAATGGTAGCGGGTAACCCCCGTCGTTCGCGAGGACAGAGGTGCGAGCAGTGACGCCTTAGGCGAAAGCCAAAGGAAGCCCAATCCCAACGTAGGTGGCTTAACTTCGCTATAGGGACAACAAGGCGAAGGTGAAACGGCAAAATCCTTACCAGAGTGCAAGATCGTGTCATTCGTATTTATATGAGTGGAGAATCGCTAGAACTTGCGAGTAATCGCGGGTCAAGATGAATTATCACTAGTTGGCTTAACGGCCGACGATACAGAATCCGGCTTATGACTTACTTCAATATGAAAACCTTGTCTTTACGATAAGGTTTTCATATTATATACTCGTAAAAGTGAGTATTCAGGTTGTTTTTGTTTAGTAAATTAGTGCCAATGTAGCTCAGCTGGTAGAGCAACGCTTTCGTAAAGCGTGGGTCGTCGGTTCAACTCCGACCATTGGCTCCATGATAAGTGTTAATCCAAACGCGATAACTGTTTCCGTGCTTGCTGGGGCTGGTGGTGATGATGCAAAAGATTGGGCAAAGATGCTTTTGCGTATGTATTCAAGGTTCGCCGAAAAAAAGCAGTGGAAAATACAGTATATAGATGATTATGTAATTGGTATTAAAGGCCAGGGGGTTTTTGATAGATTAAAGAGTGAGACCGGTGTTCATAGGCTTGTGCGTATCTCACCGTATGATGCAAAAAAACTTCGTCATACATCATTTGCGCTTGTTGAGGTGCTACCAGAAATTCCGGAGATTGAAGCAAAGAATATTAAACTTCCAGAGAAAGATATTAAGATTGAATTTACGCGGGCGGGAGGTCCTGGTGGGCAGAATGTAAATAAAGTTGAAACGGCTGTGCGTATCGTACATCTACCGACTGGCGTGGTTACTGCATCAAGAGAGGAACGTTCACAAGCCGCAAATAAAGAGCGTGCTATTAATATGATGAAGGCAAAATTATTACAACTTGCCGAGATTCAACACGAAAAAGATATAGCTAACTTAAGAACAAAGGTTAAACCAGAGTGGGGCAATGAGATACGGTCTTATGTGTTGCACCCATATAAGCAGGTTAAAGATCACAGAACTGGTAAGAAAATAACAAAAGTTGATAATGTGTTAGAAGGTGACCTAGATTTACTTTAAGATAATATCTTTTTGTGCTATTATAAGTACACATAGCGTCTTTATTTCGGTTTTTATTTTTTTGTCATATGATTATCTTTCAAAACGTAACGAAAGCCTACGGTCACGGGACTACGGCACTCGATAAAGTAAGTTTTAAAATTCAGCCTGGCGAGTTCGTATCTATTGTGGGTCGTTCTGGCGCGGGTAAGTCAACAATTATTAAGATGTTAATTGGCGAGGAGAAGCCAACAAAAGGACAGATTTTTTTTGGTACATACGAAGTAACAAAGCTTAAATCAAATGAGTTGCCTGAATTAAGACGCCACATCGGTGTTATTTTCCAAGATTTTAGGTTACTAATGAAGAAGACTGTATTTGAAAATGTTGCATTTGCTTTGGAGGTTGCTGGGCGTCCACAGTCAGAAATAAATGAATACGTTCCACAGGTTTTAGATATGGTCGGATTGAAGGGCAAGGAGAAAAATTTTCCAGCTGAGCTATCAGGCGGTGAGCGTCAGAGAGTTGCTATTGCAAGAGCTATGATTAACAGACCAGATGTTCTTATTGCTGATGAGCCAACAGGAAACCTTGACCCATATAACACATGGGAAGTTGTTAAGCTTTTAACTAAGATTAATGAGTTGGGTAGTACTGTGATTTTAGCAACGCATGACAAGGAAATAGTTAACTCACTTGGTCAGCGCGTAATAACACTAGAAAATGGAATGGTTATAAAGGACGAGGCCAATGGAAGATTTGTTTTAGATTAAATTAATATGATTGTTACACTTACTCGAATAATTAAATACGGATGGCAGGCATTCGTGAGAAACGGATGGCTTTCCGTTTCTACTATCGGAATTATGATTTTGGCCGCAATAGTGTTTGAGGGTCTTGTTCTTTTTAATGTAATTGGTAAAACAACAATTAGTTCATTACAGGACAAGATTGACATAAGCATTTATTTTAAGAGCAACGCATCAGAGGACTATATTTTAAACATAAAAAAGTCCTTGGAAGATCTTAGTGAGGTTAAGAATGTTGAATATGTTTCAGCTGAGATTGCGCTAACCGAGTTTAAAAATAAACATTCTGACGATCCAGCGCTTGGACAGGCGATAGAGGAATTAGATAAAAACCCACTTCTCGCATCGCTAAATGTAAAAGCAAAAGATCCGCGAGAATATAAATCTATCGCAAGTTATCTAGAGGCAAAGACATTAAAAGACCAGATAGAAAAAATAACATACGCCCAGAATCAAGGGGTTATTGAGCGACTTATAGGTTTAATCGACACGCTTAGAAATGGAGGTATAGCATTAACAATATTCCTTTCTATTTTGGCCGTTGTTGTAACATTCAATACAATTAGACTCGCAATATTTTCCGCAAGTGAGCAGATTGGTGTTATGAGACTCGTTGGAGCATCTAATTCGTTTATCAGGGGCCCATTCATAGTTGAGGGTATAATTTATGGATTTGTTGCGGCTATAGTTAGTTTCTTGATAGTCATTCCTATTATGAATTTTCTGGCTCCGTATGTTCACAGCTTTATTCCAGAGGTAGATTTGTTGGCATATTTTTCAGTGAACTATATAACTTTGTTTATGTACCAGCTATTGTTCTGTATTTTTATGGGAACAATTTCAAGTTTTATAGCAGTAAGAAAATATCTTCAGCTTTAATACTATATAAAAAAACGCCCATTATCTGGGCGTTTTTTATATTATGCTATGTGCTTTTCTTTTGTGATTATATTTAATATTTTCGCTACCTCTTTTATGCTTTCGTCGTCATATATTGAGATTGCAATAGTATTAGGGTTTAGTTTTTTCATTGCCTTCAACATTTTGTTAAGGTCTTCAACCTTAACCTCGTCACTCTTACTAATGAAGACGTACTCCTTTCGTTTTAGAAGTTCCTTATTATATTCACCAAGCTCCTTTCTTATTGTTTTATAATCAAGCGCCGGATCAGCTGATTCAGCAGATACAAAGTGGAATAGTGTAGTTGTGCGCTCAACATGCCTTAGGAATTTTATACCAAGTCCTTTTCCAATTGAGGCACCTTCTATGAGTCCTGGGATGTCTGCAAGAATTAGCTCAAAGTGTGTTCCTAGGTTTGGCTCTAATGTTGTAAATGGGTAATTTGCCACCTTTGCGCTTGCCCTAGTCAATTCATTTAGAAGACTTGATTTTCCTACATTAGGAAGTCCAACGAAACCAACGTCTGCGATTAATTTTAGCTCAAGTCTAACCTTTGCCTCTCCTCCAGGTATTCCGCTCTGAAATTGCTTAGGCGTTGTATTTGTTGCCGATCTAAAGTGAAAATTACCCCTGCCTCCTTTACCACCTTTTGCAATCATTATTCGTTCTCCTATTTTTACAATCTCATGATCCACATTATTTTCTAAATCATGAATAACCGTACCAACTGGTACTGTAAGTATTAAATCCTTTGCATCGGCGCCATCATTAAATTGCGCTTTTCCGTCTTCGCCGTTATCAGCGTCCACGTTCTTCTTAAAGCGAAACTTATTTAAAGCGTTTAGATCAGAGGTCCCTTCAAAATAGACACTACCACCCTTTCCTCCGCTACCACCGACAGGGCCAAGCTCCATTAGGTTTTTATTGAAGGCAACCTTGCCTTTTCCGCCATTTCCAGCGGTTATTTTTAGTGTTACGTCGTCTATAAGCATCTTAGCTCTATCATACCCTTTAATTGGAAATAAAAAAACCGCGCTCCATTGGAGCGCGGGTATTGTGTGGTCTTTGCGAAACTAGCTCGCGAAGACCTGGCCCAGTGCGTCTGGGCGGGAGGCCACCTCGAGCGTCTGCTTGAAGCAGTGCTCGCAGAGGCGTTTCCCGGCACCTAGATTGCTTTGGACCTTACGGCCCGCAGCCTTGGCGACGTGGTCCTTTTGGGAAAGGACCCCATCTTCTCCACTGACGCTCTTCACGTCGACGGTGAGGGTCGTGGCCTCCGCAGACCCACACTTGCAGGCCCCGCGGAAGCGGGGATTGGAGCGACTTATGGTGTACTGCACCGTCAGTCGCTTCTTCTTGGCGAGGATATTCCTCGCAGCGAAGCTCGTTCTCATACTTCTCCTTGTAAAAGGGCATCAGCCCAGCTCACATATCATTACACATACTTAGCGTTTTGTAAAGGCACATATTCTGATTCATCAGCTTCTAAACAGCTTATGAGATAAGATTTTTTATTCAGGGTATAATATATTTATGGCAGAATTATTTGAACATGATGTAATCGGACTTACAACAGAAGAGGTTAAAAAGAGACAACTTAGATATGGCTCGAATGAACTTTCTCATAGAAGGAAATTTGCACCACTAATTTCTTTTATTAAGAAGTTTAATAATCCGCTTTTGCTTATTTTGGTTGTAGCCGCAACAATTTCTTTTTTTGTTGGTGAGCGAATAAACGGCGTTATTATCGTTTCAATGATTTTAATTTCCGGGATTGTCGATTTTGTTAATTCGTATCGTTCCGAGAAAGCAATTGAAAAACTTATTGCACGCGTAGTCACAACCGCGACTGTTTTACGTGATGGAATAAAGCATGAGGTTCCTTTTGCAGAACTTGTGCCTGGTGATTTTCTACTTCTTTCTGCTGGTGACGTTGTGCCTGCGGATGCCAGAGTAATTAAGGCAAAGGATTTATTTATTAATCAGTCTGCTCTGACTGGTGAGGCATTCCCTGTTGAAAAAGAAGCTCTTGCCGACGTTCAGTTTGAAATGTCACCGCAGTCTCCATATGCAGTTTGCATGGGAACAAGCATTGTAACAGGATTTGCTTTGGTAGAGGTTTTAGCAATAGGCAAAAATACAGAATTCGGAAAAATTGCAGAAAGTCTTTCTCTACAGCCACCAGAAACCGATTTTGAGAAAGGTATACGCGAGTTCAGCATTTTTATAGTAAGGGTTACTGCTGTATTAGTTACATTTGTATTCTTAGCAAATGTAATAACTGATAAAGGCTGGCTAAACTCTTTTCTATTTGCTCTTGCAATAGCAATCGGTCTGACCCCAGAACTTTTGCCAGTAATTTTGGCAGTCTCACTTAGTCATGGCGCCTCAAAGATGGCCAAGAAGGACGTGATCGTGAAGAACCTATCCTCAATTCAAAGTCTTGGTAGTATGGATATACTTTGTACTGATAAGACGGGAACATTAACCGAAAATCGTATAACTCTTATAAAACATGTAGATTGTTTTGGTAATGACTCAGAATCTGTATTTCTTTTTTCTTATCTATCAAGCACATTTCATACTGGCGTGCGTGGCCCATTGGATGAGGCAATCTGCGTGCATGAGAAGCTTCCAATGCACGGGTACGAGAAGATTGACGAGATACCATTCGATTTTACACGTAAAAAAGACTCAATTGTTGTAGAAAATAATGAAGAGAATCACAACATAATTATTTCCAAGGGCGCGCCAGAGGATATTTTTGCAATTTCTCAGAAATATATGAATGGAGACAAAGAGGAATTGCTGACTGATGAAATGCGTAAAAAAATTCATGAGAAATTCATAGAATATAGTAAAGATGGGTATCGCGTTCTCGCTGTTGCTACAAGGCATATGCCACACGAACACCGAGTATTCACTAAGAATGATGAGTCTGATATGACAATTCTTGGGTTTACAGCATTTATTGATCCACCTAAAGCAACTGCACAAAAAGCAATTAGTGACCTAAATGAATTTGGTGTCGAGATTAAGATTCTTACTGGAGACAATGAATTATTAACCGCGAAAATATGTAAGGACATTAAACTAACAATTAAAGAAATTCTTTTAGGAAGTGATATAGCAAAAATGACAGATGAAGAATTGGGAAATAGGGCAGAGGCAACTACAATTTTTGCAAGAATTACACCCGATCAAAAAGAGCGAATCATAGTTGCACTAAAAAATAAAAAGCATTCAGTAGGTTATCTCGGAGATGGAATTAACGATGCGCCAGCGCTAAAAGCTGCTGATGTTGGTATATCTGTTAATAACGCTGTTGATGTGGCAAAAGAAACAGCTGACATTATTCTTATACGAAAAAGTTTACGCGTGCTTCATGAGGGTATATATGAAGGAAGACATACATTTCAAAATGCAATGAAATATATATCTATGGGTCTTAGTTCTAATTTTGGGAATATGGCTTCAATGACTGGAGCGTCTGTAATGTTGCCATTTTTGCCTATGTTACCAGGGCAGATTTTATTAAATAATGTTTTATATGATATGTCGCAACTTACTATTACATCAGACTCAGTTGATAAGGAAGATATTATGAAGCCTCTAAAGTGGAATATGGGTTATATTAAAAAATATATGGTCTCTTTCGGATTACTAAGTTCTATTTTTGATTTTTCAACATTTGGGCTTTTGTATTTTGTATTCAAACTTTCTCCATCACAATTTCAGACCGGCTGGTTTATTGAGTCATTTGCAACACAGGTTTTCGTTATTTATATTATTAGAACAAAACGAATCCCGTTTATTCAGAGCTCTCCAAGCTTGGCATTATTTCTCTCTACTTTCTTATTGGTAACTTTCGCGTGGATATTACCACTAACTCCATTGGGTTCAGTCTTTTCATTCGTCACGTTGCCACTTAGCGTATACGGTTCTATTGCCATGTTGCTTATAACTTATTTGGTATTAGCTGAAATTTTAAAGAGGTGGTTTTACAAGAGTATAGTTCATACTGCATAATTGAGACTCATGCATAGCATACTAAAAAAGCATTTTGGCTTTGACGAATTTTTGCCGCTTCAAAAAGACATTATAGAAAATGTTATAAGTGGTAACGACACATTAGTTTTATTACCGACTGGGGGTGGTAAATCACTCTGCTATCAGCTTCCTGCGATGTTATTGCCAGGAATTACTTTGGTTGTATCTCCTCTTATATCTCTAATGAAGGATCAGGTTTCTGGATTGGAAGATAATGATATATCTGCCGCATATCTTAATAGTAGCCTTGGCGTTCGCGAAGAAAGATCAGTAAAAGAGCGGTTAAAAAATGGAGAAATAAAACTGCTTTATGTGGCGCCTGAGCGATTGCTAAAGGATGGGTTTATGGATTTCTTGAGAACCCTTCCAGTCTCGCTTTTGGCCGTTGATGAGGCGCACTGTATTTCCGAGTGGGGGCACGATTTTAGGCCCGAATATCGCAAAATATCGCTTGTACGAGGGCTTTTCCCAGAGGTTCCAGTAATTGCACTAACTGCCACTGCAACGCTTAAGGTGCGCGGTGATATAGTGCGCCAGTTAGCATTTCATGACTATAAACAGTTTTGTGGTAGTTTTGATAGGAAAAATCTTCATTATGCTATTCGCCCAAAGCAAAACTCATATGATGAGATATTAAATTATATAGAAGACCACGCTGGTCAATCCGGAATTATCTATTGTCATAGTAGGGCATCGGCAGATCGTATTGCGAAGGATCTATTATCAGATGGTATAAGTGCCTGCGTTTATCATGCGGGTTTACCACAAAAGGAAAGAGAAAAAAACCAAAAGCTATTTATGACTGGAAGTGTTCAGGTTGTAACAGCAACAATTGCATTTGGTATGGGAATAGATAAGTCTAATGTTCGGTTTGTGATACACCATGATTTGCCCAAGAATATCGAAGGTTATTATCAGGAAACTGGTCGCGCTGGCAGGGATGGAAAGCCAGCAGAGTGTATACTATTTTTTAGTTATCACGATAAAATGAAACACGAATTTTTCATAAGCAAAAAAACTGATCCAGATCAGATTCGTATTGCAGAACAACAATTAGAAACAATGGTCACGTATTGCACCGCAAATTTTTGTAGGAGAAAAATGTTACTTCAGTATTTTGGAGAAAAATACCCGAATGAAAATTGCGGGATGTGTGATGTGTGTCTTAATTTTTCTCCAGCAGTAAGAACGTCTATTAAATGGTAAATAGGTTTTTATTCTATTGAAATAGAAAAAACCTTTCCAACCGTCCGAATTATATGTTTTGCCATTTCTTCTTGTGTGACACCCTTTAATTCAGCGAGTCTTTTTTCAATCTCAACCACAAAGGATGGTTCATTTCTTTTTCCACGATGCGGGACCGGCGTGACATATGGAGCATCTGTTTCTGAAAGTATCGATGTGACCGGGATTATTTTTATGGTTTCATCATAATCACTTACAAAAGTTATGACTCCCCCGAATGTGAAATAGAAACCAAGCTTAAGAAGTTCACTTGCTTCTTCAGGCGTTCCAGAAAAAAAGTGCATGACCGAACCCGGCATAAGAATCTCTTTATTAGATTTTAAAAGCTCTATAAGTTCAGGCATTGCATTCCTGCAATGAATCATTAATGGTTTTTTGACTTCAAATGAAAGCCTCATCTGCTCCAAAAATATTTCACACTGCTTAGCTTTTATTTTTTCAGCATCATCAGAACCAATCCTAAAAAAGTCTAATCCGCATTCTCCAATTGCAACAACCTTTTCATCAAGCGCCAGTTTCTTATATTCTTCATAATCAAAACCTTCCTCAGAGTCGGTTGGGTGAAGCCCTATGGTTGCATATACACCATTATTATATTTGTGAGCAAGTTTAACAGCATCAATTGACGTACCTTTCTCAGATCCCACATTTATAATGCCTATCCCTTCTTTTAGTGCACAATCAATTACAGCATCGCGGTCATTATCATATGCTGGAAATTGGGTGTGTGTATGTGCGTCGAAGTGTTTAAATTTCATATGCTATTGTGCTTAGAATTGGATTACTATAACATAATCGCAGTTCATAAACACGCTAAATAAGCCCTGAAAGGAGGCTGAAAATGTGCTATAAAACAGCTGTACTTGATTGGAATGGAACGCTTTTGAATGATCTACCATTCTCTTATCAGAGTGTAAGACATATCTTTAAGGCATTCGGACTTCCGGCGCCAACACTAGAGCAGTATCGCAAGGATGTTTCTTATGAGTGGATGAAATTTTATATTAAGTATGGCATTCCTGAAGATGTCGACCCAGAAAAACTGAATTCAATCAGACGCAAATTTTTTGAAGAGCAGTGGGACAACGTTAGTCTTCAGCCATATGTTGTAGAATTCTTAGAGTTTCTTAAGAAGAAACATATAAGGATATTTCTTCTTACGGGAGAAGTGGGTGACGTTGTTTTACGCAGATTAAAGCAGTTTTCTTTAGAGCATTTTTTTGATGGAAAGGTTGTTAGTACTCGCAACAAGGTAGAAGTGTTGAGATGCCTCGATTTTATTCCGAGTGAGACCATTTACATCGATGATGATTCTTACGCATTAAGTGGTGTAAAAGAACTTGGATTCACCACCGTAGGAATGACACATGGGTATGGACTTACCGAGCAGATTCGCCACGCAAAGCCACACTTAATGTCAAATCATTTCTCTGGAGTTATTGGCTTTATTGATTCGCATTAAAAAAACCCCCGCATTTTTGCGGGGGATTTTTATATTCTTGGAAATAATGGAGTCAATGCCTCACTTGGATTTTTTAATGCTCTAAATATTTTTTCGCTTGTTTCTGGTAGAAATGGTTCTGTCATGTATGCTATCTTCCAAACTTCTCCAACAAGTTCTCCTATAATTTGTTTTGCTTTTTCTGGCTCAGTTTTTACAAGGCGGAATGGCTCAGTCTCCTGAATTTTTTTATCAAGCTCCCCAATGATTTTCCAAATCTCGTCCGCCGCTCTTTTTATCTCATATTTAGAAAGATGGTCTCGTAAAATTTCAAATTCATTATCATTCGCAAAATCCATCTCACGGGTTATCGAGACACCATTTGTGGATGCCATTTTCATAATGCGGCTAACCAGATTTCCAAGTCCATTCGCAAGTCCTCCATTATATGAATCCGTAAATTTTTCCATAGTGAAGTCGCCATCTTCAAATGTGTTCATTTCCCTTGTAAGCCAATAGCGTAATGCATCCGTTCCAAATTTTTCAGAAATTTCAAACGGGTCAACAACATTTCCTGCGCTTTTTGACATTTTCTGGCCTTCACTTGTTATGAATCCATGAATAATCACTTGCTTTGATGTTGGAAGTTTTGCTGATAGTAACATGGCCTGCCACATTGCTGACTGTTGTCTCAAGTTATCCTTACCAGCTATTTGTATGGCATTAGGCGTATCTTTATTACCCCAGAAGCGTAAAAAATTCTCAGTATCTTCAGGCCAACCAAGTGTCGATATGTAGTTTATTAGTGCATCAAACCAAACATACATTACCTGAGTCTCATCTCCTGGAACTGGAATACCCCAAGGCATTTTTTCTTTTAATCGCGAGATACTGAAATCCATTAAACCACCCTCAACAAATCTTTTAATTTCATTGAAGCGAAAATCAGGTACAACAAACTCAGGGTTCTTTTCATAGAATGAAAGAAGTGGTTCTTGATATTTGGAAAATTTAAAAAAATAATTTTCTTCTTCTATCTCTCTAAGCTCAAAGCTCGGATGAATAGGGCATCTTCCGTCAACTAACTCAGAGTCCGTCTTTTCAAGTTCGCACCCAACGCAGTATTTAATCTTGTAGGCCTTTTTATAAATATCGCCATTGTCCTCACATAATTTCCAAAATGTCTGAGTTGCAGATATGTGGTGAATATCAGTGGTTCTAATGAAGTGAATTTCCTTTAGAATATTTAGTTTATCAAGTATTACTTTAAACTTTTCAGCATACTCATCACAGTAGGCCTGAGGTTCTTTATTTTCATCAATCGCTTTCTCATATATTTTTTGTCCATGCTCATCTGTGCCCGTATTAAAAAATAAATCATTACCAATTAATTTTTGATATCTTGCAATTACATCCGCCTGCACAAATTCAAGCGCATGTCCCATGTGCGGCTTTGAATTTACATATGGTAGGGTAGTGGTTATATAAAAATTCTTTTTTTGCATGTCGTATTATTTTTCAGCGTTCTTATTATCTGATATGTATCCAAATATTTCTTGTGCCATTACTGCGGAAGGAACTGCTAGAATAACACCTATAAATCCTGCGACGTTCCAGCCAATAAGAATAGATATTATAACTATAAGCGGGTGAACACGTGCAGTGCGTCCCATTATGTAAGGGTAAAAAAGATTGCCGTCTAGTTGCTGTATTATCACAAAGAAAATTAGAGTATATATTGCAAGCGGAAAAGATTCACCAAGTGCAACTAAAATACCTAATACTCCGGCGATTGTCGGGCCAACTATAGGAATTAATTCCAGTAAGCCGGCACATACTCCTATTGCAAGAGAATACTTAACACCAAGAAGCCAAAGACCTGAAGTTACAATAGAAAAAGCAATCATACTTAAAAGTAGCTGACCAAAAAACCATCTACGAATTTTTTTCTTAAAGTTCTCAAAAATATTAAGAACAGCATCCTCGTGTTTTTTTGGAATTACATTCATCAAAAAACGCTCAGGCCCATTCTTTTCTACGGTCAGGTAGAACGCAGCAACAAAAGAAAGGAAAACAAGAAAAGCATTTCCAAAAACAACCTGAATAATCCCACCAACAGAAGCACCAGCAGAACTTATTAGTCCAAGCGCCTCATTGATGCTTCCAGCTAATGAAGGAATTTGTATTTGTGGTGCATACGTCTGTATAAGTGATGTTACTGTTGTCGCAACAAAAGAGGAAAGACTTACTATTTCTGTAATAATAACTGGCAATACTGAGTATAAGGTGAGCGAAAGTATTAATAGGCCAGCTAGAAATGCAATAACCGTGCTAAATAATCTGGAGATTTTGTATTTTTCTAAGTAGCTTACAAATGGATCAACTCCGATAGAAAAAACTATTGCAACAAAAAGTGCACCAATTATTGAGCGCGCTTCAAACAATATGAATATAATTAATATGAACGCAAACAATCTCCATAAGGTTCCCCAACCAATATCAAGTTTTCTTGTTTCTATCATATTTATAGCTTGAGTATATCACCGAATGTTGCCTTATGAAATGGACCAACTGCGGCAAAATTGAGAGTTTTCTCTTTAAATAATTGCCTTGAAATACTTCTTATATCGTTAGCGCTTATCGCCTTAATTTCAGCCGCAATTTTTTTGGGGTCTCTTAGTTTCATGTTCATAACCTCCTGACCACCATAAAAATATCCAATCTGATCCGATGTCTCAAGAGAGAGATAGAAGTTTCCTATTAGGTGGTCTTTTGCACGTATAAGTTCCTTTGGAGAGACTAATTCATCGCGCATTTTTGCAAATTCTTTTAACCCCGCCTTTATCACATCACGAGTTTTTTCGTGGTGTACTCCAGCCGACATCGCTATCATGCCGTGGTCAGTATAAAAGTCAGGTGATGCATTTACATAATATGCAGCCCCCATGTCTTCTCGAATTACCTGCCAAAGCCTAGAGCTCATTCCACCACCCAAAATATCAGAAAGAACCTGAAGTGCATACTTTCTCTTATCATATGTATCAAATGCACGGAATCCCATGACTAGATGTGTCTGGTCAGATTTTTTCTCAAATAATTTTTCTGCTGGCCTCATCTGTGAATCTTTTACTTTCTTTTTAGTTCCCTTGGTTCCTCGCTCAAGTTTTGAAAAATGACCTGTTACTTTTTTTATAACATCTTTTTCATTAAATCCTCCAGCAATAACAAGAGATGTTGCTTGAGCAAGATAGTGATTACTACGATATGAAACAAAGTCCTCTCGGTTAAATGTTTTAACGGTTTCTTTTGGTCCAGCAATATTCCATCCAGCTGGTTGGTCGCCATATAAAAGTTCCATAAAAACATCCCATACTTTTCTATGTGGCATGTCTTCATACATATTTATCTCTCCTTCTATTACACCCTTTTCCTTTTCAATTTCTTTCGCATCAAGCGTCGGGTTTAAATATAGGTCAGCTATTATTTCAAGCGTTTCATTAAATACCTCGTTACGCGCTTTTACGTAATAACTAGTATATTCGTGGCTTGTGAAAGCATTGTATTGGGCACCCAATGAATCTAGATCCTTTGCAATATCCATTGCCATCGGACGCTTTGTTGTGCCCTTAAAACACATATGTTCCAGGAAGTGTGATATACCGTTATTCTTTTTAACCTCGTATTTAGAGCCAGCCTCCACAAGCACCGCAACCATTGTTGCTAAATCCTGTTTTCTTGGAACAAGGATTAGGCGCATACCATTTTTTAATGTAACCCGTTTAAATTCTTGCATTGCTTAATAATACCTGTGCATAAAAAAACGAGCAAGAAAGGATATAAATTAAAGCAAGAAGTGATGAACTAAAATAATTGCACCAATTACAAATGCACCAAATACATTCAAAACAACAATTCCAGCCGATACATCTTTAATTTTTCCGATAACAGGGTCGAATCCTGGTTCAATACGATCCAGCGTGTCCTCAAATGCAGTATTTACTACCTCGGATGCAAGTACCAGAACTATAGCCATTACAGCTAGTGATATGTCTACATAAGAAAAATTAAAAAATAAGAGAATCCCAATAACAAGTATTGCGATAAAAACTTCAATTCGAAAATTTCTTTCTTCGGCCCACGTATTTGATAGTCCGCGAAATGCATCGCTAAAACTGCTCATGAGGTGATTTATAAGATTCTGCCTAGGTCTCATAATTTTATTATACATCAAGGGTTTTGCTAAATGAATTCTCTTGTATAAGTGCCATTTTTTTGGTATTATCGTTTTGCTATTGCGGGATCGTCCCTGGCCGGTTAGGCCCGTCCGCGGGCAGGCTAATGGTAGGCTCCCTGTTTGTTCAAGAGTCTTCGATTGATTACAAACAGCAGTGCAAGCGAGCAAAGAGAGTCGCAGTCCGTTGATAGCTAGCTATGTAGGAATAGTTATGGTTAACGATAATTTAATAATATTGCGGGATCGTCTAATGGTAGGACAGCGGACTCTGAATCCGTCAATCTTGGTTCGAATCCAGGTCCCGCAGCTGATTTTTAAGCGTAAAAATCACGTCGAAATTAGTAGGTTTCGACGCTGATTAGTATTG
>CAIKKG010000030.1 GCA_903827975.1 uncultured bacterium | reverse complement strand
TTGCGCCAGATTGCCGATTACAGTTGCCGGTTGAACGTCAACGAGTCGAACCCGGAAAAAAAGATCGAGGAGTTTATCAACTTTCTGCCGGTACTCGCTTACGACGGCAGCTCCATGAAACAGATCGACGCCGCCGGAATTCTCGATATGGCAATGAGTGGCACAACCGCCACACTGCTTGCACGCCGCTGGGAAAGCGCCCTGCTGGTCAATGTCGATAACAACACCCTGAAGCGATTGATGGGCAACAAGGAAGCATTAGCTGCCCTTATGAACATTGAAGGGTTCCGTAATCTGAATCAGGAAATCGAAACCATTATCAACAAATCAGAAGCAGTCAAAAAAGCAAAGAAAGAGGCAAACGACAAAGAGGTGACCGAACGGGAGAAAAAAGAACTCACCGCAGAAGAAAAAGAATACAAAACCCTCCGAAAGCAGATACAGGATAAACTCATCAAATTTGCCACCCGTATACCCGTCTTCATGTACCTGACCGATTACCGTGAACGCTCTCTCAAAGACGTTATCACCAAACTTGAACCAGGACTCTTCAAAAAAGTAACCAATCTATCAGTCAAAGATTTTGAACTACTCGTAAGCCTCGGAGTATTCAACAGCGCACTCATGAACGACGCCATCTACAAATTCAAACGCTACGAAGATGCCAGCCTCTCCTACACCGGCATCAACAAACACGAAGGAGAGAACATAGGCCTCTACGACACCGTTCTGAGCCCCACTGATTCCCTCGCAACATTTGAAAATATCGTAACTCTAAAGTAAATTAACTCAGTAAGAAAATAAGGTAGTGGACTGAACCGATACGCATGTAATTCATGAAAGAAATGCCAAAACCCCTGAAAAATATGTTTACAATATCTTCAACAGTTTTGGGATGGAGTAAGGACTGACTTTTGATGAGTGTTTACACAACAACTGTAACTACAAATATGATACACAATTTCATACCTTCGCCACTTCAAGCAGAATTTATGCCTTTAGCATTCTTTATGTCAGCTCTTTCTGCGCCAGTTGATACAAGTATCGTGAGCCAAATTCAAAAAATATACCAGCTTGATTTGTTTTCTATTATAAATTTCGGATTGTCTATAGCAGCATTAATAGTGACTTGTTTTATGGGCTTATTGTCATGGCTGTTTTATAAGGAGTCAAAGAAAGATTCTGATAGCACACAAAAAGCTTTGGGAAAAATAGAGAAATTAGCGACAAACATTGAAGCTGATATGATGGATATTATTAGAAGCATAATTGCAAATATGACTAATAATATATCAGGTTCAACATTGGTTAATGATGGTGGTGTATTGATGAATAAGGTTGAGGATATTAGTCGCAGACTTGATGAGGTATCTGTTGGAATGGAAAAAGAACAAAGCGGTAAAAAAGAGATATCAGATTTAATTTCTGAATTCAAAAATATAGTAAAAGAACAGAGCGAATTACAAAATGCACTTAATGCTAAATCTGTAGAGTTATCGGTAGATAAAATAGATCAAAATAGATTAATGAAAAAAATATTTGACCCAGAGAGGTTTGCAAGAATTGAAGAGAAATTGAGAAATAAAGATGAAGGCGAATAAATGGGATGCTGTTTGTCTTTATATTATGGAATTTCTTTTTTGATTCCTCGCTGTAGTAAATACATTATAGATGACAATACCATTCCGTCTATTTCTCTGAAATGAAGAGTGTAAAATATATTGTTTAGAAATTTATCGGATAAATTAGGGAGGTCATTGAAGTCGATATCTAAGAGGGTCAAGCCTATGAAAATTGCGAATATTTCATTTATCAAAATATCCTTAATTGTTATTGTGCCGTTATCACAAGTGGCACTCAATTGTATAGGACGGAATTTTATTAACCATTTTATGCTAAACGCTGCTTTTTTGTGCTCATCAGAAAGAGTTATATCATGAAAACATTTGGTGCGTTGTATATCTGTATAATAACTTTCAATTGCATTGAATAATAAAGCACTGTTTATATGTGAATTGCAAAAATATCCTTTTTGTTTAATGGCATTATAAACGTTTTCAACAAATGCTACTCTAGAGACAATTCTGTCTTCGATTTTTTTGTTGTATTCTGGATCTTTAACGCAACCATCAGGATACTTCATACGGAACAGGCTTTATTATTGCAGATCAAACTGAATAGCAGAATCTATTTTTTTAAAGAATAAATCAATATTACACAACGCTCTTTCCATAAGTTTCGCCTCATCAGTAGGCTCAGAGTTGTTTGATTCAACCCAACTCGAAATTTTTCTGACATCTTTATTGTTGAGTAGATCTTTGTACTTTTCTTTGGCGGCTTCAAGAGTTATTTCTTGCATGTTCAGTAAGTTATGGATTTTAAAATAATCCTTATCTTTTCGCTTTTGTCAAGGGAGGCAAAAAATCTGCGTAAAATAATCGCGCACAGCAGATCAATACACATAAACCATTTTTGTGGTTGATACTGTGATTTTTCAGTGTTAATAAAAAAACTTCATGCAATATAACTTTTGTATAATGTTTTTGCAATTTAAACTTTCGTTGATAGAATGTCACACTCTCCTCTGCCATCGCTTTCCATGCGAGGCCTCACGGCAGCAATCAAACTGCCCGTTGGGGCTACCGTGCTCCAGTAAATAAAATCATGTAACCTCCATCACATCAATATTATATCGTTCTTAATTTATTCAACAAGTCTCTGTTTATTAGTATAAACGAACTAAAAATCAGTAGATAACTTACGAATCTCTCCCACCAGAAGCGCCGCACTCCGCTTCGCTCCGTTTGCGCAACCCGCCCGACACCCAGGCAAAACCAACGCCCAAGCCCAGCCAACGCAACCCCGCAAAGCCTGACCCTGTCATCACCCCGACCACCCAGCTCCGACCGATCACCAGCAAGTGCAGTGCCGAGTACAGCCCTGCACTTGCTCACCTCAACCCGACCACCAGACCCACAAACAAACCGCTCAACAGCGCCCGCCAATCGCTCCATTCGCTTTGGGTTATAGCATTGCTTGGGCGTTGAGATAGCGCTTTTGAGGCTGCTATTTTTTTGTCCATAAGGTTATACGGTGTAACTGATTTTTTAGGATATTGTTACGAAATAAGGTCGGCGCTTTAAACGCATTTGTCG
>CAIKKG010000029.1 GCA_903827975.1 uncultured bacterium | reverse complement strand
ATTTCTTAAATTTAAGAAACAGCTAAGCCGTTTATCTTTAAAGTCACTGGCCGTTTTTTAATGGCTACGGTAGCTTGTTGTTAATTTTTTATTGACATCAAAAGTGTCAACTACTTTTAGGCCGCTATGAAGGATGCCCAAAATCGAGATGCGGAAAAAGTGCGATACTCTCTGTAAAAAGATTGAGTTAGTGCCAGATTACTCGCGCCCCCCTTACCAAACATTGCATTCTCTATTCAAATTTAGAAACACAATGGCGCACGGCAGAACTGAGAATATTGAAATAAAAGAAAAAATCGTCAGTTCTCAAAATGATCCATTCGAACACAGACCAAAAGCAATATGGGAAGAGTACTGCACACTTGAAAACGCAGAACGAGCAAAAAAAGATATTGAAAAAATCATCATTGAACTGCATCAGAAAGCTGGTTTAGGCGATTATCCCTTTACTCATGGAATCGGAAGTTACGAATTATCACTAAAACCGATATAATCACTCAAGTAAAAAATCTCGAATAATGAGTTCTGTGTATAAAAACGCCAGTGAATTTTCAAAATATGAATGGTAAATTTATAATTATCAGTGAGATGAAAAAAGCATGAAAAAAATATTTCACCGTTTCATTTTTTTTGCGGGGTTGATGTTATCAATGCAATCCTATGCAGATAACAATGGATACCTTTGTACAATTCTTGAAATACAAGAGCTTGGGACATCTGGAATATTCGCTACACATAAAGGTGCATTCACGCAATTGATTGGAAAATCGTTCTCGATTGATAGAGCGACAGGAAAAGTAATCGGTCTTCCATTTTCGAATGAATCTTACAAAGAAATACGGGTATTCGATCACGGCAGTACAGATAACGGCTACAAACACATGGCAATCTCACACCCACCTAATATCTGGATTCAATACATTTATGTCGCCGAATATGAGAAAAGCCCAGAAAAGCCATTTTGGGGAACAGACGATGGAAATAAAATATTCAACGGTGTTTGTGAGTAATCAGTTAACCATCAAATCAAGTTGATTTTATTACCCAAGCAAGAAAAGCACCTCGCATAATGCGTATTATGCGAAGTTAATAACATATAAAATGGTATCCGTCCTTAATTAAGGAAAATTTACAGAAAAAACTTGTTAATTCAGATTAAGAGATGAAAATATATAAGTTCAAGGATTTGACTGACGAGAATAAACATTCCCATTTTCTCGAAATAGTCTTAAAAAACTCTATTTGGTGTGCAAGGCCTGATTCTTTGAACGATAAAGAAGAATTCATAACCAAGCTAGACTATGAACCTTCGCTCGATACACTTGAACTTCTAACTGAAGCAGTAGCTAAATTTAGAACCACTGATTATTCACACCAGCCTTATGAATCAGCATTTCTCACTTTAGAGCATAAAGGCCTGGATGACAATGCAAATAAAGTCATTGAGAATATGGTTAATAAATGTAGAGCCGAAATAGGGATTACCAGTTTTGCATTAGAAATGAATAACCAACTATGGAATGAGTATGGAGGAAATGGCAATGGAGTTTGTGTTGAAATCAATATTCCAGATCATTTTGTTGGTAAAGACTACCATCCAGTTCAATATTTATCAGACAAGACATTCCATGTAGATTCATTTCTTAAATCAGTACTATTTCCCGACAATATTATTGAGACTTATCGAAATGTCTTATTGACCAAGACCAAAGAATGGGAGCAAGAAAAAGAAATCCGGTTTATTGGTAATCGGCAGGATGTAACAATGATTCTCAGTGACTGTTACATAAGTGAAATCACATTTGGTTCTAACGTTCCCAAATATACTTTAGAGACACTTGTAACAAGTATAGCTAATCACTGTAAGAATCGCAGAATTCTCATAAAAAAGCTCAGCAACTAAAAAATGAATCTGACTGACTGGTGTGGGTCGCTATGGATAGCTATCCATAGCGACCCATAACGGTCATTGGTATATGGATTTAGGCTTCCAGATACCGGTCATTGGCAAAGTAAGTAAAACTATCAAATTGCTATTAAGGTCAGAGTAAATTTATAATTATCTCAGTTAATTTAAGTTTACTCTGACCCCAGTTATTCTGCCAGTTATTCTAATTTTGTGCTGTTTTAATGAATATTTTAAGTCTTAATTGTCGTAACACACTGGTAACAAT
>CAIKKG010000028.1 GCA_903827975.1 uncultured bacterium | reverse complement strand
CTTACCGTTATTATACTGATGACTGGGGCGTCAATGCACATACTTTAGGAATGGAATATGTACAACCTTTGCCGAAAGAATTTACAGTAACACCGCTATAGGTTATAGTTTCGATAATAAACATCTCTATGATTATGATAGAGCAAGTTTATATCTATCTAAATCCATAGCTTGTACATTCTATACTGGAATTATTACGAAAAATATCATTTCAGAACCAATTATTACTTTATATCCAATAACAAAAGAACTATTTATTACAAATATTAGCTTGTCTGATGGTAGTTATCCTGTAATTATAACAAACTTAAATGGTAATATAATTATCTTAACTTTCTGACTTGTTCTAAATTATTTAATTTAAATGAATTAAGCAGCCAATCTTTTATTTTGATAATTTTCCGATATTAAACCCATAAAGATATCAAATATCTTGCTGATTATCTCTTCACTTAAAACATCTAAATCTCTTATTTTCTGGAATGCTAAAGCCAGTATTCTAATTAATGCTTCAGCTAATGTAATATCTTTCATCTCCTCTATCATTTCCATATACACACCTCCAAACGTCTTTGCATCAATACTATTTCGTTGTTCAACTGTCAAAAATATATACCGTAACATGACTATCGTTATATGTGCTATCATACCATCATAGCTGCGAAGTTCCACTTCTTTGCCCAGATTAAGGCACTGCTTCATCATTTTAAAAAATACTTCTATGTCCCAGCGTTTCCCGTAAATTCTTACAATTTCTGTCTCTTACAATGTTATATCTGTCGATAATATTGCAAGCCACTCACGATTGTTATTCCGGTTTTTGACAAATACTACTTTTACTTTTATCTTTTCCTCGCCCCTAATTATTTCTACTATTTCACTACCCTTTATATTGGCAATGCCGCGCCTTTTCTTTATCCCCTTATAAATCTGGCTGATTGTCAGCCCTTTCCCGTTTATATAATAAAATACCTTCGGCGTATCCTTTATCATACAAATAACATCAATTACAGGTTTAATCGCAGCAATAAGTGCAGGCATTCCATACCAACTGTCCATTAATAAGTAATTTGCTTTTATACCTTTCTTAAAAGCCCTTTTCAGCATTGGCACTATTAACTCCGTTGACTTGCTTATAGCCTCTAATCTTCGTTTATATCCGCAACTCCTTTTGTCAATCTTCGCATCGATGCTCTGGTAGCGGTTCTCTGCTTTGTTTGACGATAACAGTGCAAAGTCCACAGGGATTAGGCTGTTACCGTCTGACCAGCACAATGGCAATAGTCTGAAACCCTTGAAATATTTATGTGTCACATGGTCATAAACCCTTGCCAACAATTCCACCTTTTTACTGCTGTTTCTTGGATGACTACTGTCATCTATGATAAATACCGATTCCCGATCTTCCTTTGTCAGTGGCTTTATAAATGTGTTTATTATTATTGCCACTATTTTATATAAAAATAATCTCCAATTGTATCTGCTATTGTTTAGAAGGTCATATGCTACTGTTTTGCCAAATTCTATGTCTTTATTATTGACTATTCCATGATAAAAATTCTTTTGAATGAAAGGCAGTTCGGTTATTTTCATAATTATATACTTTACGCTGAAACCTCTTACCTTTTTTATGTTCGATTCATTCAGTATCTTTGCGATTTCAAACCTGCTAAAAAAGATATTTATTTTACCAGAAATTTTATTTTCTTGTTCAATTGATTTTGATTTCGTAATTTGCATTGCAGCCCCTATTTGTTTGAGTTTATTGTATTTAGTGGTAATTGCAATATACGAAAATAAATGGGGTTTTGCAACTTTATTTCTTTATATATCAAATACTTAACTCGTTTTTCGCTTCCTTAATTTTTTACTCGGAAAGTTGAGTTATACTTTAATAATTCTAAAGCACTAAGACCATCAAATGCACTTAAACATTTTACTTTTGTCTGTGCTAATAATTTAAGTAGTAATTTATTATTATAAAATTCATCCTCGATTATTAAAAAAGTTTTTTCCGACCAATTGTATAGTTTTTTTTCTAAATTAGTAATGTTTTCAGGTTCAGATAAAGGTAAGTACGGGATTGTAAAATAAAATGTACTTCCTTCGTTGATTTTTGATTCCACATTAACTTTACCTTTCAATAATTCAACAAGTCCCTTGACAATGGATAGCCCCAGTCCGGTTCCTTCATATTTTCTGCTTGTTGATTCTTCTAT
>CAIKKG010000027.1 GCA_903827975.1 uncultured bacterium | reverse complement strand
TTATTTATCTCGGAGACAGGTTTAATAACTGGAGCCTCAACTTTCTTTACCTCTGGTGCATGAGGAGTTTCTTTCTTTGGTTCCTCAACGAGTTTCTTGAAAAAGGAGGTTACTTTTTCAAATGATTTATTTATCTCGGAGACAGGTTTAATAACTGGAGCTTCAACTTTCTTTACCTCTGGCGCATGAGGCATTTCTTTTTTTGGCTCTGACTTAAACCAATTTGAAAATGGATTTGGTGTTGCGGGTTTCTTTACCTCAACTAGTTTAACAACTGGAGCTTCAACTTTCTTAACCTCTGGCGCATGAGGAGTTTCTTTCTTTGGTGCCTCTACTTTTGGCGCTTCTTTCTTCATAACAGAATTGAACCATGTAGAAAATGGATTTTGTGTCACTGGCTTCTTTACCTCAGGCGCGTGCTTAACAACCTCTGGTGCATGAGGCATTTCTTTCTTTGGCTCTGACTTAAACCAATTTGAAAATGGATTTGGTGTTGTGGATTTCTTTACCTCAACTGGTTTAACAATCGGAGCTTCAACTTTCTTAACCTCTGGCGCATGAGGAGTTTCTTTTTTTGGTTCCTCTACGAGTTTCTTGAAAAATGATTTGAACTGCTCTAATGGCTTTGGCTCGTCAGTAAAATTAACCTCTTTAGGCTTTTTATTAACTTCTAAATTCTGTTTGATGTTTTCTGGGATATGCGGAATATCTTTGTGTTGCCCAGGTGTGGGTTCGGTGAAAAATGATTTTATTTTTTCCCAAGGATTTTTAGTTTCCATAAAAATGAGGTTATTGGACTGCCTGCTCAGTTATTGCTTGCGTAACAACAGCACCAGATACTTGATCAACAACTATAGTTGCTACAAATTTTCTCTGGCGAGTACCAGCAACTCCAACCGAAGTCACCGTGTAAATATTCGAGGTACGCGCTATATTAACTATCGCAGAATCACTGCCAAGTTGCAAAGTGAATTGTCCAGTAAAATTCTTACTTCTAGTGAGTCGCATCTGTGCATCGCGTATACCTGAACTTGCGACTGTAAATGCTCTCGCGGAAAGCCTCTCACCGAGCGCGGATATACTTGAAAAATATGTAACGAACGTGCCCGCTATCGCGATTTCTAAAACAAGACCGCTCACCAATAGGATGAATGACAATGTTGCCTGTCCTGACCGTTTTTGATTTGCCCGCTTAATACTTTTTTTTAGCAAATTATTTTCTTGTTCTCGCATAATACGCGATTACCCATCCTTCTATATATAATAGCAAAATCCGATGCGGTTTGTCGCATCGGATTTTTAAAATCAACTCTGATTATTGCTTTGGCTCTGCTACTGGTGCCTTTGCTGCAGGCGGTACTGCCTGAGAAGCTCCATTCTGTGCTGACTCTGCAGGAGGAGTTAAATCAGGATTGCTGATAAATGTCTCCACTAGCTTGCTGTCAGCGCGTAGACGTGTTGTCCATACAACCTCATCACGATTGATACTGATAAAATCTTCTGGACCCCAGAATACTTTATTGAATCTCTGTACGCTTACAGGATTCTCCTTGCTTGTGTTGTTAATCTGCAAAACATAAGGCTGTTTCAAACCGAAGTTTGGTGAGTTAGAAACCTTTCCGAAGTACAAATCACCTGTCTTCAAGAACACCGCTGTAAACTCTGACATCTTAACATCGTCAGATGACCTACCTCCCATGAAATAGGATACTCCACCGAAGACGCCCGCTAACAAGACCAACCCGATACCGATAAGTAAATATTTGTTTATACGCATATTGATAAATTATAGCACACTCATAAATTTGAAAACATTTTATACACTCTTTCCCCTAACATAAACATCTTCGTAGATATTTAAAACTGCTTTTATCGCATCACCGGCAGAAATATTATTTTGCCTGTAAGGACAATCTGTAACATCACCGGCCGCCCAGATACCTGGGGCAGATGTTTTCTGCGTTCTCGGATCAACAATAATATGTCCATACTCGCTTAGATTTACAAAATCTTTTACGAGCTCACTGTTCGGCTGAACGCCGATTTCAACAAACACACCCTGAACTGAAAGTGTTTTTTTCTCCCCCGTTTTTAAATCTTCGTATACCAATCCATTAACCAATTTATCTTCTCCTAGAATTTCTTTTGTTTCGGCGTTAAAAATAACTTCAACATTTTCATGATTTAAAACTTTTTCCTGCGTAGTCGGATCTCCCTTAAGTGCTGTTCCGTGATGCAAAAGATAAATCTTTTTTGCATATTGCATGAGATCTACTACAGACTCAAGGCCTGAGTTTCCACCGCCAACAACTGCAACATCCTTTCCTTTGAAAAGTGGTGCATCACAAATTGCACAATACACAAGTCCATGTCCTTCAAACCTTTCCTCGTTTGGAGTTCCTAGTTTTCTATGCCTGCTACCAGTTGTTAATAAAATATTCTTTGTCTCGATAGTCTTTCCTGATTGTAATGTGACCAAGAATGAGCCGTCCTCTTTTTTTTCAATCTTTATTGCGCGCTCACCATCCATGATATCAATACCACCCTGCCCGCGAAGATGTGTCTCGAGTGATTGAGCTAGATCAAATCCAGAAATAGATGGAGTACCAACCCAGTTCTGAATATCTACTGATACAACTGACTGCCCACTCAACATATCTGTTATGATCGCTGACTTCATTTTTTTGCGTGCTGCATAAATACCAGCAGAAACGCCAGCGGGACCACCACCAATAATAATTAAATCATGCATGTATTAATATTTTTATTTTTTAAATTCTTTATTCCTCTGGTGGTACGAAATCCCAAAAAACAAGAAGTGCAACAAACCCACCAACCAATATATTATTCCACAAAGCTAAATTAAATGCGGAAAACCCTAATATCCATGGAGAGATGAAAAGCCACCCGGCGAATCCCAAAATAGTCCAATGATTCCATCGCATATTAATTGCGAAATTATTTAAGTTTTAACGCCTGTTCGATTTTCTCTTTTACTGCCTCGTAAGGATATGCTCCGTTAACAGTAATTACATTTCCACTCGGTGCAACGATAACAGTGTATGGGGTTCCCTGAAGTCCCGCAGCTGATGCGTCCTTCATGTCTGCCTTAATTCTGTCTTCAAATTTTCCACTCTTAAGACATGTATTAAATGCAGCCTCATCGAATCCTAGTTTTACTGCAATCTTTGGAAGTTGTGCTAGGTCAAGTCCGTCGTTTGAAGGAGTTGTTGCAAATATCTCATCTGCAAATGCCCAGAACTTTTCGCTTCCTCCAAATGATGCTGCACATTCTGTCGCAACAGCCTCAGTTCCTGATTTTGAATGCATTGGAAACTGACGAAATACAAATGCTACCCTCCCTTCATACTCAGTTGATAATTTTTTCACTGTCTCATGAAATGTCTTACAATATGGACATTCGAAATCTGAAAACATAATGAATTTTACAGGAGCATTTGGATCTCCAAGAACGTGATCCTCTTTACTAAATGCTCTAACCTTTTCCGGTGAGCCAGTTTCCTGAGTCGGCTGATTTTGTGCTGCGGCTAACTGATTAGCCTGATTTCCAGCAGACAAATCTTTTTTACCAGCGTTATAAACCAAACCAACCATAATAAGAACTGCTGCAATTATAATACTTGCTGGCAACATCTTATCATTACCCCTCGAACTTGTTTCATTTTTATTTTCTTCCATTCATAAAGTTTACCCCATACATTTTTCTCGTCAAATAAATAAATAAAAAAGAGCCCCAAATTAATGGGGCTCGGTATTTTGCACTCTGAGTCACTTTGTGGTGACGCAGAGCATGAGATGCTCGCTCGAGATGGCGTCGATCGGCACGAGGCCGAAGAAGCCTCGGGTCATGATGGGGACCATCGGGGTCCCATCCTCGTAGACCGGCAGGACCTTAAGCTCGGCGAGCGAGAAGACCTCCTTGCCGGTCTTGATGACCAGCTCGTAGGGCTTCAGCATTGCTGCAGCCACCAGGCCATGAGCACCCACCAGAAGTGCGCCCTGAGACTCGAGGAATTCGAGACAGGATGCCATGCTGGCAGAGTTGTGACTGAACAGCCTCATCCTGTACTGGCGACCAGGGACGAAGCCCTGAGTGGAGATCAGGCTATCGGTGATATCCTTGTCGACCTTGAAGGCCTGGCTCCTGAATTCCTTGCTGAACTCGGAAATCACGGTTCCGTGATTCCAGCTCGTTGGAACTGCGATTCGAACGTCCGCAACCTTCACGAACGTGTTTTTTGTTTCGTTCACGCCCGCCTTCGAAAGTGCGAGTGCCATTACAGTGGATGTTTTATTCCCGTTCATGCTACCTCCCTATTACATTAGTGGCCACTTTCTTATCCTCGCACTATGCGGGGCCTCAAAAGCGAACCGTTGAACTGTAAAAATAATAGCACTAAAGGCGTGTTTTGTCAATTTGACACAATGCCTTTTTACTTCCAAATAGGTAAAAAACAAGGTAATATAAGCCTAATTATATGGGTACACTAAAAAAGGGGCTTTTCCTTGTGGGAGACATCCTCGTATTCTACGCAGCACTCGCCACAATGATCATTGTGCGCTATCAAAACCCCTCCACACTTGGTTTGGGCTTTTTAGTACACTTTCCCCCATTCACCTCAATCCTCTTAATCTGGGGCCTAGCCTTCTATTGGAATAACCTCTACGAGTACCGCTCATTCGGAAATCGCGCCTGGCTTTTCAGAGCACTTTTCCGCTCTATAGTAATTGGAACGATGGGCTCGATAATGGCCTTCTATCTCTTCCCTAAATTCTTTGAATTTACCCCGCGCGCAAATCTATTTTTATTCGCGGGAATATTTCTCATATTTTCATATTTTTGGAGAATGCTAGCACTTCACTTTTCAAAGTCTGGGGCACTCAACGTAATTATTATCGGCGACTCACCTCTTACAGATGATGTTGCAAAATACATTGAGGAGAACAAGAACAGTGATTACAAGATTGTTGAATGGATTAAAATTCCAACAAAAGAAAAATTGGATTCACTCGCAGAAATTATTCATTTAAAAAATGCTGAGCTCGTCGTAATGCAACACAGCATTTCAAAAGACTTCTCAGCAGTCCGCTCGGTATATAAATTACTCCCACTTGAAATCTCCGTTGTGAGTTTTTCAGATTTTTATGAATCTATTTTTGAGAAGGCTCCATTAAAAGAACTTGAGGAGAATTGGTTTATTGAGAATATTTCCACGCGACGCCCAGCTTATGACATGATAAAACGCGCAGAGGATATTTTCGGCGCACTTCTAGTAGGTGCAATATTTATTCTTCCAGCGCTTTTAATTGCTGTGCTCATAAGACTTTCCTCAAAGGGTCCGGTAATTTATACACAGGATCGAACAGGAAAGAATGGAAAGAAATTTACTATTTATAAATTCAGAACCATGCGCACAAATACGGGTGGGCCAGCATGGACAGAAAAAAATGATTCACGCATCACAAAGGTTGGCGCACTCTTACGCTACACGCATTTAGATGAGCTTCCACAAATCATAAATATTTTAAAAAATGATATTTCATTCGTTGGACCAAGACCAGAGAGCACAGAGCTCTCCGCCCAATACGAGAAATTCCCCTACTACGATATCCGCCATGTGATTAAACCGGGACTCACGGGATGGGCTCAGGTCTGCTTCAGACCAAGTGCATCGTTTGAAGAAGCATATGAGAAGCTTTGTTATGATGTGTACTACATTAAGAATCGTTCACTCTTTTTAGATTTTCTAATCTTCGTCCGCACAGTAAAATATTTATTCACTTCGTATACCAAATAAAATCGCATGATTCGCAGAATTAAGTCGCTTCTCCTTGAAAATAAAACCTCCTCTCAAACAATCGTAAAAAATGCGTTCTGGCTTTCGTTAAGTCAGGTTGGTGGGCGCGCAATCCGCGCATTCGCAATCATCTACGTCGCACGCATGCTCGGAACCTCTGAATATGGTGTGTTCTCCTACGCAATCGGACTTGCGGGGTTTTTCACACTCTTCGCGGACATTGGCATTAATTCCGTACTCACGCGCAATGCTGCACAAAAACCAGAACAGGCACGCGCATATTTCGCGACAGCATTCTGGATGAAGGTTGTCTTATTAATTCTCACAGCGCTCGCAGTTATATTCATAGCACCAAGCTTCTCTAATATTCCTGGCGCAACAGCACTCATGCCTCTAGTAGCTATGATCGTAGTATTCGATAACCTAAGAGATTTCTGGAGCGCCTACTTCCGTTCACAAGAGAAGATGGAGCGCGAAGCATTTATTACAATGCTCACAAATATTGCAATCGCTATTTTTTGTGTCGGCATTCTCTTCTACTCGAGAACTGCATACGCAATAACCTACGCATATGTGGGAAGCGTACTTGTCGGCTCACTTGCGGGCTTCGTACTTCTTCGTGAGGAGTTTGTGCGCATCGTTGCGAATTTCAAAATGGAGTATGCAAAGGAAATATTGGATGCTGCCTGGGCAACTGCAATCATTGGGCTCCTTGGTTCTTTCATGTTGAGTCTCGACGTTGTAATGCTCGGTTGGCTTACAAACTCAACTGCAATCGGACTCTATTCTGCAGCTCAGAGAATTATTCAGGTCTTATATATGATTCCGACTGTTATAGCGTCTGCAATATTTACAGCACTCTCACGTGCAGTCGCGCTAAGGGATGAGGAGACACAGAAAAATCTCATGGAGAAAAGTATGGCGATTTTATTTAGTGTTGCAATTCCGCTAACGATAGGAGGCATCATGCTTGGAGAACCGCTCATGCGCGCAGTCTTTGGAACCGCATATCTTCCAGCAACACTCACCTTCCAGATATTTATGGCTACGATTCTATTCGTCTTTCCTGGAACACTTATCGGTAATTTTATTCTTGCCAATCACAAACAGCGCGATGTCGCGCTCTATGTTGGAACGGCTGTACTCATGAATGTCGCACTCGACTACGCACTCATAATTCCGTTTGGAATTGCGGGATGTGCCGCAGCCACACTAATCGTAGCCGCAGGATTCAATTCAATAATGAATCGATTTGCACAACGCATTCTTCCATTCAGACTTTTTTATCACATAAAAACGCCACTAATCGCATCTATTGTAATGGGACTTGCAGACTACTGGTTCATGACTATTGGCATGCACATAATGCCGATTGTTTTACTATCGATACTTATATATGTCGCAGCACTTATCACACTTAAAGATCCGGTCATCCAGGATGCTAAAATTCTTATACAGAAAATAAAAGCATAAGCATAAACCCCACAAATGATTAAGAAAATAAAATCCTTCCTTTTCGAAAATAAACACGCCAGCCAAACTGTTGCAAAAAACACATTCTGGCTTGGTATTGGAACATTTTCTAGTCGGGTCGTTAAAGCGATAATTATCATATACGCAGCCAGGGTTCTCGGCACAACAGACTATGGAATTTTTTCATATGCGTTAAGCCTTGCAGCTCTCTTTTCTATTTTTGCAGATGTTGGTATGGGCCCAATACTTACTCGCGAAGTTGCAAAAGATCCGAAAACATTAGAGAAAAATCTGGCCACTTCACTTGTTCTCAAATTAATACTTGTGGGAATTAGTGTCGTACTTGTTGCGTTCATTTCTCCATTCTTTTCGGCAATTAAAGGGGTTAATAACATAATGATTCTCGCGGCACTCCTCATCGCATTTGATGCACTCCGTGAATTCGGTTTCAGTATTACACGAGCAAAAGAAAAAATGGAAACGGAGGCGGCTATAAACCTGACAACAAGTATCGCTGTAACATTATTCGGGTTTGGGGCACTAGCACTAAAAAAGAGCGCTCTTAGTCTCATGACTGGGTATATGATTGGATCGGGAATAGGATTCATACTTTCGTTTATTCTTTTAAAGGGTTATCTAAGAAATTTCTGGCGTTTATTTGATGCGTCGTACGCTTTACACATACTTAAAGAGGCAACTCCTTTTGCGGTTATGGGATTACTCGGAGCGATTACAACCAACACGGACGCGGTTATGATCGGTTGGTTAAATGGGGCTAATGATGTGGGAAGGTATTCCGTAGCAATTCGTATTGTTGGTCTCGCATATCTTATACCGACTATGATTGCAACGAGTATATTTCCACTTATTTCACGCCTCGCAAAAAAGGAGGATGCGCGTGTGTCACAAATAATGGAAAAAATTGTTCCATTCTCACTATCACTGGCAATACCAATCTTTATAGGTGGCTCCATACTTGCCTCTCCAATATTACTTTTCCTTTTCGGAAGTGATTATGTAAGCGCGGGGCCAGCGTTCGCATTGCTTCTATTAACAATCATTCTTTCATTCCCAGGCGCAATTATTATTAATTCCATATTCGCCTACAATGAGCAAAAAACGCTTATCACGTCCCTAACACTCGGGGCATTAGGAAATGCATTACTAGATTATTTACTTATTCCAAAAATGGGTATATTGGGTTCTTCAATTGCTACAGTCATTTCGCAAGGCGTCGCGTTTCTAATAATTTGGAGAACAATGAAGCGTATTAATAATTTTAAAACCGCCAAATATGTCTGGAAGAGTTTAGTTGCAGGGCTTATAATGGGCATTGTAACTATCGTGCTAAATGCTCTAGGGATTCATGTAATACTAAATATAATAACTTCAGGAATGATATATATATTAACTCTTACTGCTCTCAAAGACGACGTATTTAGACAAATCATAACGGTATTCAAAATGCGGGAAGAAACAGCACTCTAATATGAAAAAAACGCTTATCATCTCAACGTGGGCACCGCCATCCATCGGAGGACCCAAAAATATGTATGCTCTATTCTCGCAACTACCAACAGATTCATATTCTATCCTCACCAGCTACTATGGAATTGATAATTACTCCGCAAAACATGGCGAGTGGTTACCTGGAAAATATTACTTTTATGATAATTCAAATGTTAGTGATGAGCAGAGAGATAGAACTAAACTAACTAAGGAATCGAATCAGCGAAGCGCCATAAGTAAATTGCGCCACCTCGTTAAACGAATCGGCTTGGTCAAGATTATTCTAGGACCGTTGCTAATTTTTGGTCAGATTATGATGATTGTAAAAGCGGGCGCAAAGGTTATAAAAAAAGAGAAAATAGAGGTTCTTATGGGAGTTTCGGATTTTGGTCCTGCACTTATTGGAACATATAAGCTTCACAAGAAAACAAAGATTCCTTTTGTTATACATCTTTATGATCTGTACTTGGGGAACCTATTCCCTTTTCCCGGAGGCATATTGGCAAAATACTATGAGCCAAAACTCATAGCTTCTGCCTCTAAAATTATTGTTACTAACGAAACTACGAAAGAGCTCTACATAAAACGATACGGGGAAGCTGTGCGCGAAAAGTTTGCCGTTATTCATAATTCAGTTCCTCCAGAAGAACATGAGCTTTCAAAAACGTCCGTAGAGTATAACCCAGCACCACCATACTCAATACTTTTTTCAGGACGCATCTATTGGCCACAAATTGAAGCAATAAAAGAAATGATTGGGGCTATAAATGAGATGAATTTTGAAATTACATTCAATATCTACACACCAAGCCCAAAAGATTATCTTTCCAAACTTGGAATTATAGAAAACAATAAAATAAAAATAAATTCCGCGACACCACAAGAAATGCCAGCACTACAAGCAAGTGCGGATATTTTATTTCTCCCACTTTCCTGGAATACAAAGGCTCCCGAAATAATCCAAACTGCGACACCTGGAAAATTGACTGACTATCTTGCCACTGGAAAACCGATACTTACCTACGCACCTGGCGATACTGCTCTCGTGAAATACGTGAAAAATAAGCAATGTGCTTATATAGTTGAAGAACACAATCCAGAAAAATTAAAGCAAGCAATTGAGGCAATAGTTACAAACAAAAAAGAAAGTATCGCATTAATCGAAAATGCAGGAAAAGCATATTTATCTGATTTTGATACCAAGAAAAATTCCCTAATTCTGTCCACTCTCCTAAATAATTTTTTTACTATTTCTTAAATTCTTTTAATACCTGTCTAATTTCAGGAAGTGTGAGAAGTAACTTTTTAATCTCCTCAATGGTCAATTGCTCAGTATTTGCAGAAGTGTATCCCTCAACTGGAATAATTCTATTCTTCTTATTATTCTTAAAATATAATTCTTTAATATCCATGCCTGGAACGGCTGGTTTTACCATAAAATACTTTCCACAATCTTCGGCGCGTACTGCTTCTTCACTTGAAACAAGCGTTTCGTGCGTTTTTTCTCCCAAACGAACCCCAACCTCTTCAATGCCATTCTTGTAATTAAACAAAGAAACCATTGCTTTTGCTAAATTATCCATAGATGCTGCGGGTGCTTTTCTCACATACATCTCACCATCCTTACCGTGCGATAGCGCATATAATACTAAATCCACAGACTCCGGAAGTGACATCATGAATCGCGTCATGTCACCATTTGTAACCTTAATTGGTTTCCCAGCCTTCATGAGTTCTACAAAGTAAGGAATAACTGAGCCACGCGTATGCATAACATTTCCGTATCGCGTACCACATAGCACTGTCTTGCTACGCTTTTCACGTGAAACAGCAATCATGACTCGCTCCATGAGTGCTTTCGTTAAACCCATAGCATTTATAGGATAAACAGCCTTATCCGTAGAAAGAACTACTACGCGCTCAACTCCATGATGAGTTGCGGCACTTATAACATTATGAGCACCAACCACATTCGTAAGTACCGCCTCCATTGGAAAAAATTCACAATTAGGAACCTGCTTTAAGGCAGCGGCGTGAAACACGAGATCAATCCCCTGCATGATATAAGTAACTCTACCTGCATCACGCACATCTCCAATCAAAAACCTTACTCGTTTGTCGGCAAACTTGTTTGCCATATCAAACTGTTTTTTCTCGTCACGGCTAAATATTACTATTTCCTTCGGACCGAGTGGTAGCAACTTTTCAACAACTGCATTTCCAAAGGACCCAGTGCCACCGGTTATAAGAATTGTCTTGCCTTTAATTGCTTTAGCTATTTCTTTATCATTCATAATGTATATATTGTTCTTTACCAAACGATATCAAATGCCAATGGAAAAGTGAAGCGCTTAAAATCATTACTCAACGATTTTACTAATAAGTGACCCCCATCGTTTAATCATTGTTTCCCTATCTAAACCTAACTCAAAAGCTTCCTTTCTTGGGTCTATATTTGCAGGCTTCCAATCAGCAAAAATCCCAACAGGCGTAACGTCGACTGGTATACCACAAAACATTGCCTCAATGGGTCCGAGCCAAAGTGTTTCAACCCTGCTTCTTCCAACACACAGATCAGCACAGTTCATTAACTCAGCGAGAGTACCCTGACCAATTCTCTGAAATACTTTTACATTACTAAATTTTAACATTGGTCGATATTTATCCTTTAGTACGAGGATATAAAAACTTTTTGTGTCATTCCTAATTTCGTTCTCTAGAATATCGAAGCCTTTTACCGCGTGAGTACTTCCAATGAATATTTTGATATTCATTTCTAAAGGAACGCCATATTTTTTTCGAAGCTCCACTTTATTGTCCAGAGGCTTAAACAAGTTAGTATCCGTACCAATGGGTATAATTTCTGCATCAGTTAAGCCGTAAGCGCGTGCTATATCTTTAGAGACAACGACAACCTTATCAGCCTTATTAATTGCATCAATTTGCAATTTATATTTGGTAACATATGGATCCTTAAAATGATTTAGCACTGACCTAACAACCCTCTTCCAGTCCCATGGAAGTATTTTTTGCATTACAAAAAAATTGTCCTGCAAAAAAACGACTCTCTTTGTGTGAGCTGGAGTATAAAAATTTCCCATTATTGCATTACAAACCACAACATCGGGATTTTCACGATTCAAGAGCGCTGTTAAATCTTCTTTTAAGTCATTTAGAGCCACGCCGCTCGTTCCATCAAGATTTTCAGCTAATACAGACCAAACAGTTTCTTCATTGCTTACAATACCTCGTATGTCCTCATTAATAAGATAGGTTTTCATTAATCACAGATTACTTAATAACCCGCAAAACTAGAGTCATATCTCTACAGGTGCTCAACTGTCGAAAAGACCTAGACTCCTCTTTATATTTACCTACGTAGTAATATGGCTTATTCCAGTATTCTGACTCAGTCAACGTTCTAAAAGTATTCTCATCAAAAAATCTAATATGGGTCATATCGGACGCGTCCATAAGAGGAACTATAATAGTTATCTTAGCTCCATTTTTTGAAACTCTGTAAAACTCCCGAAGAACAAAAAGTAAGTCCTTGATATGCTCTAAAACATGGGAACACTTGATTTCATCAACCGAATTATCATCAAACGGCAAACCCTTTTCGATATCTCGCTCAATGTCTGGCCCCGTTGTTGGATCTGAATCTATGTGAAGAAAGCCAGGGAGTTTATCCACGCCAGCGCCAATGTTTAATCTTCTTCCTGGATTTGTAATCATAATAATTGGATGAAATATAATATATCTAGCTTTCTTTATAATTGTTTTAATAAATTTTGGTGTATATTTTTTTATTGTTGGAAGCTCTTTAATTATTTTACTCTTAATTCTCCTAAAAATACTCGCTAATTGAAGATAGTATCCATGGTATAACTTATATGCACTTCCTCTAAATTCATATTTTTTTGTGCCGCTTACTTTTGTACTAATTTCTTGATATATAGAACTTTCCCCAATGAATACTGCCAATTCTTTATATTTTTTTTTGACCACCAACTCATCATGAAAATGCATATTAATAAATTCATCAAAGGTCCACTTAGCTCTATGCAGTTCGAATGGATTACCCCAGTCCACGTCTCCAGTGCCAGCACCAACGCCGGTTTCTGCATCCAATGGCAAAGATATAATATAATATTTACAATAATTTCGTAATGCGTCTATTAATTTGATTGCCTCTGACTTATCGATGTGTTCTAACACATCTCCCAGTATTACAAGGTCATAATTTTTTGAAGGGATGAATTCATTTGCGCCAATATTATAAATATTTTCATATTTCTTATGAAGAAAAAACTGATATAAATATGGTTCCCAAATTTCTACACAATCCCAACTTGAATTTGGAAATCGTGAATTATACAAATCAAAATAAGTACCCATTCCGGGCCCAATATCCAATATGTCTTTAATATTTGATTCATTTTGGGAAAGCCAGTCAAAAACGACATCTTTTCCCAACACAGAGCTTCCAGGCATAGTTGATTTTTCCGCGCACTATTGCTACAGGGCACGATTTAAGTAGTATATCGCCTGACCATCTATTCAGCAAGATATTGTATAGTTGATGTTTATATTTACCATAAATGTAATAAAACCCCGCATTAAGCGGGGTTAGTTTTTTTCTACTCTATATTTAGTAATTCTTGCAAATCCATCAACTAGGCATATATATATAGGCGACTGGGTATTAGCAGTTATTTGCTGATAACCATTATTTATTACAAGTGCATCTATAGAAACCTCATCACACCTTTCAATTTCTTGAATATATAAAGTTTTTCCACTAATAGGAAAAACAATAAATGCATTCGGATAGGGGTCGGCAAGCGCCCGCACCATATTATAAATCTTTATATATGGTGTAATTGCGAGATCTTTTAATTTAATCTCGCTTTCATTCGCCTTTCTCCGTTTATGGGGAGGGCTATCCTTAAGGCTGTTCTGGGGAATAAAAACCAGATCACTACTTAAGAGATCTTCTATAAACCTCTTTGTAATTCTTGTGCCGGTGATTGCGACGCGTCCCAAGATGTCTGTGAGACTTCCTTCAAGCGAAATCGACGCCTGTGCATATACATCCCCATCATCAATACCAACTCCCATCTTAAACACGGACACCGCAGATATTACTTCTCCGGCAATAATCTGATTTTGAATCGGTGAGCCACCGCGGTATTTAGGAAGTGGTGACGGATGCAAACACATACAAAGATATCGGGATAGGGTTGGCTCTTTTACAATCCAAGACCACCCATAATAAAAAACAACATCTATATCATTCTCGGCTAATATTTTATCAATACTATTCCCATCATTGCCCTCCACCACATAAATATGTGAGTTTGATTCACTAAAACTAAACTCTGCGGATGGAGTGGTAATGAGCGCTGGAATAAGAAAGTTGGGGTTTTCTTTTTGAAAGGCCAAAATCTCCTGATAAATTTCATATGCCCACGCTCGATACAATACAAATGCTATCTTTTTTTTCTCTACCATAGCTCGTTTCCTCTTTATAAGTTACTCTACGCAAAGTATCATAGCACTTTTCGTTAGTCAAAACTAAGTTCAAAAAATGTTGATTAATTGTGACTCTCAACCCATCGTAAAATTTTAAAAGCTTCGGCATAATCTATTCCATTCATTACACCACGTAAACGGGCAAGAGTCTCAAGGGTTTCGGGACTTCTCATGCCCCTTACTTGGGATGCGTGCAGGGCGTTAGCTTTTATTTTCCTATCCAAATCTAACGGTACAAAACAATTTACACGCAACTCATCATAAGACCATGCAAAATCATGAATGGCCTCATAGACCAAAACTTTCTTTATAAAAAAGTTTTTGTCATGTGGTCGCAAGGCAACCTGCGCAGCACTAAATACGGTTCTATGATCTTGGTTGTATCCGAAATGAGGTAAATAGATATACTCAGGCTTGATTTCATTAATAAGATTCTCGAGTGCGCCAATTAATTCCTGCTCAACATAAAAATTTACTTTAGTTTCAAAGTTAATTTTGTATTGAAAACCCAAAAAAGCTGCCACTTTCTCAACTTCCTTCACCCTTTCATCAATTGGAATTCTATGACCTGGATCCGATGGTAATTTACTCTCGTCAATGCCGCAATAATATACAAAAGCATCTTTATCTAACACGCTTGTACATCCAAGAACTTCATCATCTATGTGTGGGGCTATAATAAGTTTTTTCATTTTTTTATATAATACCAATATTATATTTATTCATCTAACTCACCTTCCTGAATATGATATATAATGCTATTAAAATCAGTGTATTGAATAATTCCCATCGGTTTCAATACTTCGTAAAAATAAATTATATCGCCTGGTGTTTCGGTACCATCATCCTCTTTTCGATTTCCTATTGGATACCCACCGCTTTGCATAAACACGTCCTTATAAATGGCGCATGGCATAAATTGTCCGCCGTAGTGAAGTTCGGGCCTTCTTTTATTTTTTATATAATTCTGGAATGCCTCATCGTTAAAATCCTTATATGACATACCAAAATTCTTAACAATCGCAAGTCTGCCGCCCAACAACTTGCCTGATTCCACAAATCTTGAACAAACAATTCTGTTTCTATCTAGATTTTTCACCAGACTATCTAACCAACCATCGGAAAAAGCCATATCAGAATTAACCAAAACAACCACATCACCACGAGCAATGGAAACTCCATAATTATAAGCTCTATAAACACGCTTTAGATAGTGTTCTGTAGGGTCTTCGTTGTCAAAAATGACATGTGGTAAATTATTAGACTTTAGATATTCCTTAACCTTCTCAGTCGCATCGTTTGCCACAAAAAGAAACTCTGCGTCTTTTGTGTGTTTTATGAAAGATTTATAAACAAAATCGGCATAACCCGTTGACTTATAAATTAAGCAAATCACAGTCACCTTGGGTATTGGCGACTGATTGGATACATTTGGGCTTATTCCCTTATCGAACAATAGTTTTATACTAGTACGCACATTACTTAAAAAAGCCTGCGCCAAGTAAGGAAGGGACACGATGATATTCTTAACCATTTTTCGTATTAAATTTCTCATTTGTGATAAGCTTGTCGCACGCTTTCTTTTGATTTAATAATCTCAAACTCTCGAGACGTGTAAAAATACCCCGACTTAATTTTTGCAAAAATATCTTCACACACCCTCTCACTTGGACTGCCGCCATCGGGATTCAAAATAGTTTTATCCCAACCTATTTTCATATCAAAAGCTTCTCCAATTTTTTCATAAAGCGTGTTTGGACCCTCAATACCCTCAAGAATAGTGGCACCAACATTAATAGTTTCAGGTCGCTCGGTCGAACGACGTGCAATAACACAAGGTGTTCCAACAATAAGTGCCTCCTCTTGAACTGTTCCACTGTCAGACACAATGAGTCGTGCATTCTTTTCTAAATTTAGGAAATCAAAGAATCCAAGTGGTTTTGTTTTTATAAAAATGGGATTGTCGAGTAGGTTCACCAGCCCAAACCTCTCTATTGCAGCGGCGACTCTTGGCATAACAGGAAATACTATTTTCAAATTTTTATCTTTAGCAAATCTAAGAATATCGGTTAACTTATTTTCAAAAATTTCCTTATTTGTTGTATTTTCCTCTCTATGCAAAGTGACTAGAATAAATTCTTTATTTATCACACCAAGCGTATTAACAATATCGCTCGCATCAACCTTATCCATGTATTCGTTTATAGCGTCAACAATTACATTACCAACAACCTTAATACGAAAATCTTCTACACCCTCGCCAACGAGAATATCTTTATATCTTGGTAAGTAGCTGTAAAGAGCATCAGATAAATGATCAATAACAATCCTATTTTTTTCCTCAGGCATACGCCAATCATAGCTTCTACCACCAGCCTCTACGTGAATAACCGGATAGCCAGACCTTGCAACAACCACAGAAGAAAGAACCGTATTTGTATCTCCCAAATATAAAACTGCACTTGGCTTTACCTTTTCTAACATATCGAATGTTCGCTCAGAAAGAAGTGCTGATTGATATGCATGATTTGAAACTCCCCTCTCTTTCAAAGTTAATCCAACACCCAAATCAATGTCTGGTTTTCTAATATTAAATTCTTCCAAAAAATTTCCGAATAGTTCGGGGTCGTAATGCTGTCCAGAATGAACCAAGATATGCTCATAGCTGTGTTTCTCCTGACCCTCGTCAAGCAATTTAATGATCTTGAACATCCGAATATAATCGGGTCGAATTCCTAAAAATGTAACAAGTTTAAACTTTTCCATGGTCAGGTCTATAAATCATCAATCATTTCATCAAAACTTGGAACACCTAAAAGACCATTCAATTCTTTTACCGTACCCATGGTGCGATTTAATTCATTGGTGGTCTCTTCTTTTATCGTACACCCAATTTTAAATTTCTCTTCAAATTTCGTAACCATATGAAATTTAGAAACAGAGTTAGAAAAAACATGATAAATACCTTTCTTTGGATATCGTTCAGGATTTGAAATTATCTTGTCACAAATCTTTCCAAATTCTTTTGTTGTGACTCCATTCCAAAAATGCTTCGCAAACCCATTCACCTCCTTACCTTTTTGAGCTAAAAACCATTCGAGAAGACTGGAAAATCCCTCAACCTCTCTTCCAATAATTGAGGTTCTAATTGTAAGACAATTTAGTGGCTCCCCAAGACTTTTCGAAAGTCCATAAATATCCATAGGAGTTTTAGGGGAGTTCTCATCATATGGAAATCCCTCCTTGCCGTTATATACACAGTCGGTCGTGATGTGAATTAATTTTTCCCCAAATACATTTGCCAAAATATGAGGCAACGCCCCATTAATGAAAAATGTGCCTGCAGGATTTTCCATCGCATAAGGAATGGTTACGCCTATTGCATTTATCACATAATCAACCTCCCCAATATCTTTCAAAAAATTGGTTAGGTATTCTCCACGGTAACCCTTCTTTGCCAAATAATCATCATAAATCTTAAGCGCATCAAATTCAACAAATGAATGTGCCGCTGTGCCACCATGCGCTTTTTCTAATAAATCCAACTTATCCTTAGAGCGGGCAGTAAGAACAAGTGAATACTTATCCTTAAGAACCGCGTAAACTGCATTTCCAAGCATGCCAGTCGAACCTAACAATAATATTTTTTTATTCATGGTTATCTATTTTCTACTTGCCAAACCTTTTCACCCCAATAATCAGCTGGAAACCTATAATCATCACCCTTAGATTCTTCAAGGGTTGACGTAGAAAGATATATTATTTTTGTTCCATTTTCGAGTGGTCTGAATCCATTTGCATAGCCAGCAGGAATGAAAATAACGTTTGGCTTTCTTGCAGACAACACAAACCTTTCAACTTTTGCGTTTTTATCTGGGGCTTGGGAATCACTCATCTGGACCCCTGCAACAATGGCAGACCCAGAAACAACCATTACATATTTGGCCTCTTTTAGATGCCCGTGCCACGCCCTTATTACATCGGTTGAAAAATTTTCAACCATATAAAATCGCTTAACCCCCTCAAAACCAAACTCATTCGCGAATGAAAGAACACCTCTATCATCAGCGGCCAAACCACCATCAATTATTTTTATCATATTATTATTTAAATTCTCCATTTTCATTTAGATTTGCTACGTGACGCTCATTAAAATAAACGTCATTTTCTGTATATTTTATACGCTTTGATTTTACCATTTTATAAATCTCGTCAACGCCATCATGAATAGTAAATGATTTTTCTGAGCCGAGCATATTAGCTTTTAAAGCTTTTTCATTTGTTGCGTTATAATTGCGCTCATCTTGAAACTTCTGGTCGGCATATACTATTTCAGCGCCGGTTATCGCTCCAATTTCTTCAGCTAGATCTTTAATTTGATAATTAAATGAGGCAAGATTAAATATTCCTGTAATTGGTGTGTCAACAAAATTAGCTATTACCTCGCCAACCTTTCTGACGTGAATAAATGGACGCCACTGGGATCCTCCAAAAACAGAGAGTTTGCCCTTCACTACCGCATTTGCAGTCATATAATTAACCGCTAAATCCATTCGTGGTCGAGAATATGTATCTGAAATTCCAAAAACCGTCCCCAATCTGAAAATTAAACTATTCTTATTTTTTAGAAACTGCTCTGCCTTAGCTTTTGTTTCTGCATATAAAGAAAGTGGATTTAATTCACTCTCTTCATTTACAACACTATCGTTTTTCCCGTACACAGAACACGTAGACATAAATACAATTCTCCCGTCATAATTTTTAGAAAGCCACTCAACTGCGTCTTGATTGATTGCGATTGTTAAATCAGGCCTAATCTTACATGCTGGGTCCCCGACTATTGCCGCCAACCAAATAACATGGGAGTAATTAGGAAGAATTTCTTTTAATTTCTCGTGGTCTCGCACATCTCCATAAATAAAATCTACTTGTTTAAAAAAACGATCCTCATAAAAAAGGCTGTCATATACGGTAAATGAAATATTTTTCTCTTTCAAAAAATCAGTTACAGCACCACCAATATAACCAGCACCACCAACAACCAATACCTTTTTTTCCATTTTATTGATTATTTATTATTATTTTTTATCGCCTTTTGGTATTCAAATAGCTTAGCATCTATGAGGAATCTGTACCAGAATGCTGTCAAAAAGTGAAATATTAGACCCTCCACCCCGTCCAAAAAACCGAGTCTCAAAAAATAACGATAGAAAAAATATAAAAATGAACGCATAAACTTCGGGGAACTCATAAATAGCTTTTCCTTGAGCCATCTTCTGCGTTCCGCCTGTCCAGCAAAAAGACTTGGTTTAAGCTCCTTATCCTTACTTTTATTTATTAATGCCAGAACCTCTCTTGAGGAATGATTGTTCTGTTTCCCAATCCACCACTCTAAATTTTGTTTATTGCTATCAACAAAATCGTTCTTTAGATTTTGGATCTCACCATCACTAATGACTACATGTTCATCAACCTCCCTAACCTCATACCTTCCCCTCCCTTTTTTAAATAATCGTACAAACCATGATGGATAATATCCTCCATGTCTAATCCAGCGCCCCATAAAATGCACTCGACGCTTAATAGAGAAGCCTGAAATATTTTCTGAAATATTTTCTAATGTTTCCGAAATTTCATCAGATAGTTCTTTTGTTAAAAATTCGTCCGCATCTAATCTCAATATCCAATCCCCATTTATTTCGAGGTTGTCCAATGCCCAATTAAACTGATCAGCCTGATTTAAAAATTGATGCTGAACAAATTCTGCACCACACTCTTTTGCAATTGACTCAGTCTTATCAGAAGAAAATGAATCCACAACAATAACATTGCTAGCTATATTACGCGCACTATCAATGCACCTTTTCAAATGCATTTCTTCGTTCCGAGTAAGAATTATGAGAGAAACCGATACTTTTTTATTCATAAAATAGCTTAATTTACTGTTTTTTCCAATGGCTCAGTATAACACTCGCCCAGAAGCGCGACCAGTGCATTCTTCCAGACTTAAATTTCTCAAATAATTCCTTGGTTACCTCGCCTGCTGGGATAAAATCACTTGGCGCGTCTTTCAACCATTCTGCAAAAGGAAATACAAATCCCATTTTAGGACGGTTAAATATAGCAGATGGAAGTGTTTCGCGAACCGCATCAACGAGTAATTGCTTATTCACACTTCCACCGAGCTTCATTTCAGAGGGCAGACTGCTCACATACTCAACAAGCTTAAAGTCTAAAAATGGCACCCGCGCCTCAACTGAGTGATACATAGACATTGCATCCGTATCCTTTAATAACTGATTCTGCATATACATCCTTACCTCGAGAAATGAGTGAAGGTCTACTGGGTCAAGTGTTGCAAGACGAGAATCATCCAGAAAACTTTTCTCCCGAATTGCATTAAACGCTGATAGAACCTCAGGAAGACTGATGCCTAGAATTTTTGCAACGTCATTTACAAAAAATTGACTTCTGGATGAGAGATAGAAACTTAGAACATCATCTCGCTGAAGATTTTGCAACTTGGCATATTCATCATCAAATAATCCAGTAAATGAAAGTGGCGCCCTTAGTGCGCGAGGAAGTCTCTGAATTGTGTGTAGCCTAGAAACCTTCCTAAACGAGGGGTAACCACAAAATATCTCATCACTCCCCAACCCGGAGAGAACCACCTTTAGGCCGGCTTCCTTTGCCGCCTTAGACACGAAGAATGTATTTACTGCATCAATAGTCGGCTGATCCATCGCCTCAAAAATATCATTATACGAATTATAAAAATCCTCCTTCCGAATCCTTACCTCTTTATGATTACTCTTAATATGCAAAGCAACCATATCCTGATACTTCTTCTCAGAAAACTTTGTCTCGTCAAAGGTTATGGAGATTGTTGTTAGAGGATTTTCTCTTGCTTTTGCTGAAAGTGCAGCGAGTGCAGACGAATCAAGCCCACCACTTAAGAAGACTCCGAGTGGTGCATCACTTACCAGATTAAGATTCACTGCCTCCTTCAATCCAGCTCTTATTTTTTCGACAGCCACATCCACACTATCAGTGCTCTTGGTTAAAAATGCATCTAGCGAATCATAATATTTAACTAATCTCTCACTACCATCTTTTTCACGTACCAAGTAATGACCCGCCGGAACTGAGAATACATTTTTAAGTGTGGTGAATGGCGATGGCACAGAACCCATAAGAAGGAAGCCCACAAGCGCCTCAGTACATTTTTCCAACTGAACTTCCCCACTCTTTTCAATCGCTTTTACTGTTGAGGCAAATACGAGTTTTTCTTTATTTGAAAAATAATACAGAGGCTTTACTCCATAATGATCGCGCACTAAAAATAATCGCTCGCGCTTCATGTCCCACATGGCGAATGCAAAAATGCCTCGCATTTTAGAGAACGAGGCCTCACCGAATTCTTTAAATAAGGCGAGGATTACTTCCGTATCTGTCTTCGTTTTAAATGTTGCCCCACGACACTCAAGTTCACTCTTTAATTCAGCAAAATTATAAATCTCCCCATTAAATGTTATCCAAAACTGACCACTATCATAACTCATCGGCTGATGTCCGGCGGAGGAGAGATCAATAATAGAAAGTCTGCGCTGGCCAAACACAACAGCATTCTTTTCATCAGACCAGACACCATCATCATCAGGACCACGTCGAATCTGGACCTCGTTCATTGAAGAAACTGCGCCTATGAGCTTGTCTCTATAACCTATTTCCCTACTTGTCGCACCACATATTCCACACATTGTTATTAATAATAGAGATGAAAAGAACTAAGCACAATGTTACTCATCATATGTCTGATTAATTAACAACCAATATAAGTGGGAGGTGATCAGAGGCAAAAAGATTAGAAACTGAAAAATCTTCAACTTTCAAATCTGATGAGACAAAAAAGTAATCAGAGACGTGGGGCGTCGGCACAAGTGAATTGCGAGTATTTTGTATTCCGAATTCTTTAATAAGGCCAACCCTATTCTTTTCAATAAGAGCTATACTTTCTGTTTCTGGAAAAAGATTAAAGTCTCCGCAGATTATTTCTGAGGTGTTTTTCTTACTTAAAAATTCATTAATAATCTCCGACTGCCTAATGCGGGCCGGAGTGTCAGTTTTCGGCCAGTCAGAAATCCCATGCACATGAGCGAGAGTGATTTTCTTACCAGAATTGTTTAAAAATGTTAGAAACTGTGCACTATAAGGTAATACAACTAAATTACTTCCAGGAGGACTCATCTCGTCTCCTTGTAAAAAAACCATTTCAAATGAATCGATTTTAAAGGTTTTTCTAATAAATATGGCGAGGCCAAAAGACACTCGCGAGTCAACGTTTGAGCTACAATCATATCCACCCCTAAAAGGAGAAAAATAGTAATTAAATTCAGAAAGTTTTGCTTTAAGAATACCTAAAAGATGGTGGCGCTCTTCCACATCCTCCTCCATTGGAGCACTCGAATCTAGCGCCTCCTGAAAACAAAAAATATCTGTGTTTTTTGATTCCTCCTCAATAAATTGCAGAAGAGGGTCTAACATTTTCCCGCCCAAAACATTATATGAGATTATTTTCATTTTTCATTCCACAAATACTATCCAATCAGCATTGCTGATAGTCTTAATTCTTTTTACTCCTAGAAACTTATTTCTTAATCAAAGCTCTAGTACTCGCATCGCTTGGCCAGTACCCGAGAATTGTCTCACCAACTTTTTTCAGATTCTCCTTGTCCCCCGCTCTGCCATACAGATCAAGAAGTCCATAGAGTGCTGGTGGTAGATTCGGACCGATTGAAAGGATTTTTTTATAATATGATTCTGCCTTCAGATAATCATCCTTCTTTCCATACTTAACCCACAAAATTGTGTATGCTTGCGCACCTGAGAGAAGATGGCGTGGATTGTCGCCATAAAGATGGGGCTCAATATAGGAGACTAGTTCGCGGGAGACTAGCTCTGGCTGCTTCTCCTGACTCACGAGATTAACAATATCGCTTGCCAAAAACTTTGTGACCTCCTCATCTCCTACTGGTGAGTAGAAATTAAATGCTGAATCAAAATTATCTTTAAACCCCTGTACGGAGGTTACATTTGATAGATTCTGCATAGCGGTAATATATGCCCCGGCCTTCATATAAGGCAGTACCGCTCCATAAATAAAGCTAAGAACTGCGAGAATTATTCCAATAACGATTACGATTTGTTTCATAGTTCTTATTTATGTTTTTGCTGGACTGCGACTTTAGAAATATGTGGTTGAAACTGGTATGCACCAAATGCAAGAATCAAAAACACATTAAGATAAATAGGAGAGACGTCAAAAAGAACTAGGCCTTGGACCAGATATGCGAAAAGCATTGAGAAAAGTAGTGCCTGCTCAGTGACTGACTTAGAGCTTAATATTGAGTCAGCCATTCGCTTTTTGAAGAACTGAAAATAGAAGACGATAAACATTCCCAAGAAACTTAGGAGTCCTAAGATTCCGATTTCTGATAGATAATCAAAATAAATACTGTGTGCCCTATCAAACCAGGCTCCAAATCCCTCACTTGGCTTAAAATATTTTATGTTAAAACGCTGATCGAAAATATGAAGATAGTTCTCTGGACCCCAGCCAAATACTGGATAAACCTTCGCGCCATCTACCGCAATTGTCCACATATATGACCTGTCCTCAAATGTCTTTGCTCCAACTGAGATGTCAAAAATACGGGAGCCTGGAATTGCTTTAATAAACGCAGAGTCCTTGAATTTAATTCCCAGTCCTACCAATAAAACGATTGCAACAATCGCGGAAATTACCCATTTGCGCCATTCTTTGCGCGTAAATGCAAAGAATACCAAGAACGCAATCATGGAGGCTACAAGACCCATAAATGCGCCACGCGTGCCAGCTAAAAGGAAGGTTGTGAAGAATACTAATGAAAGTACATAGAGCACTATTGCACCGCCAGAACGCAACTTACCCTTATACTTACTTATCAATAGATACCCAATATAAAAAAGCATGAATATTGAGTAGGCGGCGGTATAGGCCGAGTTACCAATTGAGCCGGAGATTCTCTCTGTTCCAAACTTTGGACCGATAAATCCACTCGCGCCAACTCCAGCTAAGAATCCGTATGCGGCCATTAAGGCGCCACCCACGAGTGCAAATCCAAAAATATTCTGCCAGTCTTTCTCCTCCCTAAACAAGGTCACGAGAAGCGTAAACCAGATCCAGAAGTGAACTAGTTGAAGACCACCCTCACCGCGCTCAAAATTAGACCAGAAAGACATCATCGGATCTACACCGAAGAATCCAGCCAAGAGAAAGATGGCGACAAATATTGAGACTGCAATTACAAGAGGTTGCCTAAGGACTGCTTTAATCCTGTGCCACATATGTGAGTCATCATCGTTAAATAAGAGTCCTAAAAGAAATGCGATAAGAGCGAAATCAACAGCTGAACGGAACCAGACATACTTCCCTACGATAAATGGGAACAAGGTTGAGGTGCTCACTATAAAAATACCAAGAACCGGAAGTACTAGAAGAAATTTTGTAAGTTTAAAATAGTTAACCATTGCTTTCTAGTGTACCAATTTAACTAATAACTCACAACAAACAAATCAAAAAGCCCCCGAGGGGGCTTTTTGATACAGTTTGCGCTACTGAAAAACCAGTTAAACAACCAGGTTTATGTCTTCGCGGTAACTGTACCGAGTGAAGGCGTTCCTGATGTGTACATACCACCCAATGTACCAGAGATATTTGAATCTACAAACGGATTTCCGCTGTAACCCAAATCTGACTCATTGACGTAGTACTGCACCTTACCCAAAGCACTGATTGAAAGTGCAAAGGTATCGTTGTTTGCTGCAACACCATTTGTCTTGATTGAGAGGTATCTGAATGAACCACCATTAATCTGGCGATTTGCATCAGTTACTCCAGCAATTTTAAAATCAAATGCAATTGTTGAAGAAGCACCCGTTGCACCATTTGAGGTTGTGCTCGTTGCGTATGTTACTGACATATCGCTCTGAGAACCACCCTGTGCTGATGCATAGAGTTCAAACTTCACGCTTGTTGTTGCTGCACCACCATTTGAAATGGTGAACTGCTTAGATACATCGGTTGTACTTGCAAGGTAGATTGGAGCTGTACCATTGTTGGTGATCTTAAAGATTCCAACAACCTGTCCAGATGACAATCCGACCTGTGTTGCTGAGGTAGGTGAGACTGCATCAACTACAACGCTCTGAGGAGCGACGTACGACATTGCTGTCGGTACTGCTGTTCCCGTTGCTGTTGTTGTTGCTGCTGAGACTGCTCCCTTTGTTACGATGTCGGTATTTGCCGCAATCGAAAGCTTGAAGCTGTCACCAAGTGTCACACCCTGACCTCCTGCTGGTACATCAGCCTTCACATAGATGTTTGCACCTGTTGTTGGCACTGGTGCCGCGAGCAAGTTATCCGTCGCTGTGAATGTGACTGTGCAAGTTGTTGTTCCATTGCAAGAATCCCACTGTCCTGCTGACGAAAACGGTACTGAGGCATTGTCCTGATAAAGGGCGATGTTCCTCAATGTCGTTGTTGAGAGAGCAGCACCAGCAGCCGTAACCTTCAAAGATGTAATCTTCTGGGCTTCGATCTGTGATGTGAGCTTAAATGCAAGATATGTTGCGCCAGATGTTCCCGCTGTTACCACCTGATCCTGTGCTGGCGTTGCGCCAGAACCAGAAACGAGTGAGAGAGTGAGAGTACCAGCTGCTGCAACACCCATTGTCTGACTGCTTCCAGCCAAGACTAGGCTTCCACCGGAAACCGTGTTTCCAGTTGCTGAACCGTATGCTGTGACATCAGTTGATGATGTTACAACAGAAAGTACATGTGTTGGCGTTGTTGAAGCAGATGTTCCGACATCAGCCTTAACATGGAGCACAACCGGGGTCGTGCGCGTTACCAATACTGGGCTCTGGAAGTTGAATGATACCTTTCCTGCGCTGAAGTTTGCTGTTGATGCTGAGGTTACGAGAGGAGATGTTTCTCCATCCTTGTAGATCACGACATTGGTCAAGTCGGTTGGTACCGCGCTTGTATCTGTGATTACAACTTTAGAGACCTTAATATCCTCGCCGCCACCCTGTGCACTCAACTGCACCTGAGCGAACTCAAATGCTGAGGTTCCCTTAACAACCGACTGTGCAGACGGTGTTGAGAGGTTCGTGACCGTGAGCTTAGCAGCCTGTACCGCGATCCCAAGACCGTCGATGGCTGAAGTTCCTGGGTCAACGAGGTCGTTTGTTACCAACCTCTTTGCCTGGATGAGGTCAAATGACTTCACCGTGTAAACATCTGTAGATACCGCACTTGAGTTGACTGAAGCAGACACCGTGATGGTGTTGTTCACGCCAGACGTCAAGATAGGATATGAAGAAAGTGTGACCGTGCTTGCTCCAGTTGATGAGACACCTGATGCCGCAACACTGTATACAGTCTGGTCATTTACTTTCACGTAAACCGTTCCGGTAAGAGCTGTCGTCACCCTTGAGATGTAGAAGCTTACCTGACGGAGTTCATAGTTCTCTCCAGTTGGTTTCACAACATATTTTGCGAGAACCGTATCGTTTGTTCCAGGAGTTACTGCTGCGCTCGGTGTATCTGTTGAGCGGCTAAGAGTAAGTGAACCTGAACCAATCGTCTGGATGTTAAATCCATTACCAATTGGGAATGACGTGTCAGTTGAACCTGCTCCTGGCATGAGAGAGACAGACGTAGCAACGCCACGAATATCCAAATCATAATCATTGTAGGTTACGAGCTGAACCGTCTTTGTTGTTCCATTGATCAATTTCGCCGTTACGGTGAAATCTTTCGTCTGTCCCTTGTCAATAAAGTAAGGGTTTGCTGAAAGATCGAATTTGATGTTCTGGCCAACAGCCTGAGCTGTTGCGAGCACGTCGCCGTTCTGGGCAACGAGCTTCACATCGCTATAGTCTGTTGCTCCTGCATTTCCGTAGTTATAGAGAGTCCAAGAATAAAGCTTTACAGCCTCGTTCGAGCTCGTCTCCTGAATGCGGAACTTTGTGATTTCCTGCTGGCTCGCTGGGTCAACATTTAATGTTGATGAACCCGTTGAGGTCAAGACGTCCAAAGTGACAGTTGCGAGAGCATTTGAACCTGCAACAACGTTTGCAATGCTACCCGTAATTGGGAAGGCACCAGAAACTGATTTTGCATCGGTAGAAACGCTTGCAACTGACTGCAATGACATAACAACTGTTCCAGTCATAGCACCGCTTACGAGGTTAAACCTGACAGTCAATGTCTCGGATGAACCTGCTGCGATTACTACTGGATCACTTGAGAAGATTAGGTTAATTGTATTATCCGCTCCTACTGAAGTGATTACGTTGCCATGACGAACTCCCTTTGAATCAACGACATCAACGCCATTAAGGCTGGAATTCGCGAGGAATCCGCTCTTAAAGACTGTGAGGCCAGTGACCTTAACAGCTGAAGCACCAGCAGAAAGGGCTACCTTCAATGCTGGGTTAAATGCTGTTCCAGAACCGATTGTTCTGTCTGATGGGCTATCAGAAGCTTTTGAAACTACGAGGCCTGTTCCTGATGGTACAACTACTGTTGTTCCACCTGTTGTTCCACTCGTTGTTCCACCCATTGCGTTCAACTTAGCACGGCTAAGAGGTCCTACCATGCCAGAAGTAGGTGAAATACCTACTGCCTTCTGCCATGCGATTACAGCAGCCTTGGTCAAAGGACCAAATGTTGTTGTAGGAGCAGCAATCTTTAAATATCCACCTGCGATCAAAACACCCTGTAAAGCTTTAACGTCTGCACCAGTTGAGCCAAGAGTGAGGTTCTTAGCAAAATTGTATGAAGATGTTGATGAGCTCTGTGCGCCAACCTGTGACTGTAATGCTGCGATCTGGGCCATAAGGGCTGCGATCTGGGCATTTAAATCAGCTGATTGAGCAAATACTGGGCCAGAAAGTGATGCTACCGTTGCGATAGCAATACCAACTGTTGCGAATTTAATTGTAATTTTACTCATTTTTATCTTTTCGACTTTCCATTGACCGAGAGGCCAATGTAAGTTTTCGACTTAATTTTAGTTCTTTTAATGTGTTTCGACCTTTCTTTTTTTCGGGAACACTGCTTTTGTCACCGTTTCCGACCTTCCGACATCTGTGAGGATGATGAACAGAAGAAAACGAAGACGCAGTGGGTTTATTAGTGATAATAAAAAACTCGCTCTTAGAGCGAGGCTACATAATGGAAAAGTTAATTAGAGCATGGGGCAGATTGGCATATAGCCAAACACAGAAGAGGACTACTAATAGAAATCGGGACGGCCCAAGTACTATAAGTACCTCAACCCCTAGAATCTAAAAACCTGTCCGTTGCTCAGCCTCACACCAAGCAGTAAACAGTATACATTCTACATTTAAAAACGCAATAAATCGTCTAATTTTATCAATTTTGACCTATTCTTGCGCTCTATATATATAACGAGACATTTTGCGGTTTGTTACCAAATAAAAACCCCCAAAATTAATGGGGGTTAGGAGTAAAAACATACTTATTTAAGAATAGCGGGTGTCTGCGAGACTATGGCAAGCAGATCCTCATTTGAGTAGCGAATACGCTCAATTGGGCGCCATCCGGTCGTCCAGGCGGGCTCCTCAGTCGGCCTTATTTTGCGCACACACTCCATAAAGGGAAATAGCTTCCCCACCCCGTTTGCACGGCGGGAATAATGGATAATCTCACAATTATAGATGCGATTCTCGCTCAAATCTGAGGAAATAAGCTCTCGAAACCTGATTTGAGACATGCGCTCAATCCGCACCTGAAATGCCCGCATTACCTCGCCGTGGCAGACAATAATCACCCGCTTATCGCCACACTCCCTATGAAGCGTGTTTAGAACTCTGTCGACCCGAAGGCAGAGCTCGGCAAATGATTCCCCATTTGGGGGTCGCCAGAAAAATGGCTCAACATCTCTAAGTCTCAGTTCATTCCCAAACTGCTCCAACCGTTCACTTTCTGGACGTGCATCAAGCGCACCCCAGTCACGTTCGGTCAGATAAAAATCAGAAAGCCATTTTGCGTGAGGCAGCGCCAAAATGGCGGCTGTCTCCATGGCTCGCAAATATTCCGAGACAAAATAACGGTCAAAATCAGGAAACTCTTCGCGAATCCATAAACCGGCTCGCGTTGCCTGCAATCTTCCCTTATCTGTAAGTCGAAAACTAGATGAGTGTCTATCTCTAAACCCAGATGTATATGCACTATGATCACCCTTTTCAGAAAGGCGATTTGCCGCATTTCCCTCTGACTGACCATGACGCACAAGCACTAAATCTAATGGAAGTGCCATTTTATTTCTCCTTTTAAGTATCTGACCGAATCAAACCACGATAGGGTGCTTTTGGCAAACAAAAAATATTAAATACACCATCAAATGATGCTGAACTCTGATTTAAAAACCTATATACCCCAGACAGAAACACTAAATATTAGAACAGACAAAACTAAGAATATTGCGAGGCCTCTCAAAATAAGTGGTAGGTCGAGCGTTCCGTCAAAATGCGCGCGTGCTGCGTCGCGGACCAAAAGAGTTGTGAGCCCAAGAAATGCTGATGCGTTTATAAATCCAAGTGGCATAAGCCGAACGAGAATAGCGAGTTCTGTTCCAAAAAATCCTAGAGCCACACTCATAAGAAGAACTCTGCCCTTCCACCGCACATCTGCGAGTGAGAAAAATTCTAAAAATAAAAATGTAAGCGCTGTTAGTAAGAAAACAACAGAGAGTAGTGAGAGCTCTGCCACAAAAAATACTAAAAATAGCGAAATAATAAGAACTATGTGAAAAATACTATAGACTAGCATCCTGTCCGAAAAAAAGAATCTGAAAAAACCAACCTCGACTGCAATACCAAGTGCAAAAACCAAAATAATGAGCAGAGATGAGATTGATATTCCATCACTTCCACCCGTCATCATTACGCCAAGTAATGCGAGTAGGCAGAGTATCCAGTATGAAGCTCTAAAATGCCTTCTCTCCTGTGCTTCAGAAAAATAAGCAATTGATGGTGCAATTACAAATAAAATAAGTGGAATAACTGCAAAGTCAGACCCCCATGCCCATAAGAGCATGAGAGCGACAAATGCAATTTTAGCGACTAATTTCAACTCTATTTTCTTTAGAAAGTGAGATAGTAAGTTTTTGTCCATCTTTAACCTCGCCGCGAATTATTTTGTCGGCTAGTGCATCTACAATGACCTTTTGTATAAGTCGTTTAATTGGGCGCGCTCCATAATCAGGATCAAACCCTTTTTCGGCAATATATTTTTTAATCTGTGGTTTAACAACAATTGCGATATTGCGATCCTTGAGGCGGGCCTCGAGCTTTGCAATCTGAATATCAACAATCTTCTCAATCGCTGCGGGTCTTAGCGTGTTGAAAATAACAGTCTCATCTAACCTGTTCAAAAATTCAGGACGGAATGTTTCGCGAAGCGCTTCATTCACACCATCTTTAAACTGCTTCTCCTTATCGTCATTTTCCTTTCCTTTCTCGCCAACACCAAATCCAATTCGTGACATCTCCTTAAAGTATGAACTACCGACATTTGAAGTGAGAATTATTATTGTGTTCTTAAAGTTAACAGTCTTACCCTTGCCGTCTGTAAGTCTTCCGTTATCAAGGACTTGTAGCAAAATATTAAATACCTCCGGATGCGCTTTTTCAATTTCATCAAACAAAATCAAACTATACGGCCGGTGGCGCACAATCTGCGTAAGCTGTCCGCCCTCGTCGTGCCCAACATATCCTGGAGGTGAGCCAATTAAACGAGCAACAGCGTGACGCTCCATATATTCAGACATGTCGATTCTGACGAGTGCCTTATCATCGTTGAACATAAAGTCAGCAAGCGCTTTTGCAAGCTCTGTCTTTCCTACTCCAGTTGGACCAAGGAACATAAATGAACCGGCTGGCTTATCCTCCTCAGCAAGACCGGCACGCGAACGACGCAGTGCGCGAGCAACACCACTGATTGCCTCCTCCTGCCCTATTACACGTGTTCCAAGCTCCTCCTCGAGGCGAGACAACTTCTGCATCTCGGACTCCAACATTTTTGAAACAGGAATTCCCGTCCATCTTGAGACAACGCCTGCAATATCCTCCTCATCTATTTTTTCTTTTATAAATCTGTAATCAGCTTTTTCTTCTGCTTTTTTAGTCTTTGTTGTTTTCTTTCCGCCAGTACCTTTTTTAGTTGCACTGGATGCGTCAGTTTCGAGTCCACCATTTAGTTTCAAATATTTTTTCTCGAATGCCTGATACTCCTTCTCAGCGATAGGAAGTTCTCCGTAAAGAATTTTTGCAACGCGTTCAAAATTTCCCTCACGCTCTGCAACCTCAGCCTCATGCCTAAGATCATCTATCTTCTTACGCAAATTATGAAACTTTTCGAATGTTACTTTTTCGTTATGCCACTTGCCTGATAGTTCTGTATTTTCAGTTTTCAAAGCAAGAAGTTTTTCATCAACTTCTTTTAACCTTGGAGATATCTTTTTAGGTGTGCGTGAGCCAACGTTCTCCTGCATTAATGCGGAACGCTCTATCTCAAGCTTTGTAATCTCTCTGCGAATCTTATCTAACTCTTGTGGAATACTTTCTGATTCCAAACGACGTGCAGCTGATGCCTCATCAATAAGGTCAACAGCTTTATCAGGTAAGAATCTGTCTGTTATGTATCTTGAAGAAAGATTAACTGCCGCAATAATTGCTGCGTCAGAAATTTTTAATCCATGATGCATCTCGTATTTTTCTTTAAGTCCGCGAAGAATAGAAATTGAGTCTTCTATTGTAGGCTCATCAACTAAAATTGGTTGGAACCTTCGCTCAAGTGCGGCATCCTTCTCAATATGTTTTTGAAACTCTTTAATTGTTGTTGCTCCAATTGCGTGAAGCTCACCACGCGCAAGTGCTGGCTTCAATAAGTTTGAAGCATCAATTGCACCCTCTGCGGCTCCAGCCCCAACAATCATATGAATCTCATCAATGAAAAGAAGAAGTCTTCCTTCTGATTTTTGAATCTCTTTCAAAAAAGCTTTTAGTCTATCCTCAAACTCTCCACGGAATTTAGTTCCAGCAATTAAGGAGCCCAAATCAAGCATGATAACCTCTCTACCTTTTAATGGCTCTGGAACGTCTCCTGAGATAATGCGCTGTGCGAGACCCTCAACAATAGCCGTCTTTCCGACTCCGGGTTCTCCAATTAATATCGGATTATTTTTAGTTCTCCTAGAAAGAATCTGCATGAGTCTTCTCAACTCCTCCTCTCTTCCTATAACAGGGTCTAGCTTACCCTCACGAGCCTTGTCAGTCATGTTGATTGCATACTTCTCGAGCACCTGGAATTTTGATTCTGGCGTCTCATCAGTAACCCTGTTTGAACCACGAAGCTCGCCCAAGATTTTTTGAAGATTATCTTTTTTTGCGCCACCCTGCATGAGTAAGTCTTGTGCGATTGATTGAACGTCGGCAAGTGCAAGCAAAAGATGCTCACATGAAATAAACTCATCACCCTGAGTTTTTATTATCTCACTCGCACGATCCAATATTTTCAAAAGTTCCTGAGAGAGATAAAGTTGCTGATTCTGAGTACCAGAAAATACCCTAGGCATTCTAATAAGCGCTGCCTCTGCGCGCTCTTCAAGTTTAGGGATATCAACATTAAGACGGACAAGCATTGGGCGGACCAATGTCTGCTCATCATTCAAAAGTGCGAGCAATAAATGAAGCGGCTTCAACTCACTGTGGTTGTGCTTCATAACATAATCCTGCGCATTCTGTAATGCTTCCTGAGCCTTTATTGTAAATCGATTAAAGTTTGGCATAAGTAATTAATTTAAATTTAAATGTGTAAAAACCGCTAAATCTAACAAGCTAATTATAGCAGGTCTAGCCCTATTAGCAATCTAACAAGCTGAGTGCTAATTTAGCTCACATCTCACCTACTTAAGAGTTATAACAACAATCTCGGGAGTATTACCAGTTCTCATTGGAGGACCCCACGTACCAACTCCGTTTGTAGTATATAGAGAATAATTCCCTTCAGTGAATAATCCGTAATCATATCCCTTATAGATAAGCTTTGTGATATATCCAAATGGGAAGAGCTGGCCTTTGTGCGTGTGGCCCGACAACTGAAGATTAACACCTCGCGCTTTTATCTCAGCAATCGATGTTGGTGCGTGATATAGAAGAATATTTGGCATTCCAAAATATTTTTCTTTTAATGAGTCTAATATTGTCGAAACGTTTTCATTCTCATCAAGGGTAGGATAGTTAATTCCTATAAGCTTCAATCCGTTAACATCAACGACCTCATTCTTAAGAACTTTTACGTTCGTCTTACTAAGTGCTAATAGGGCGTCATCAACGCCAAGATATGTTTCGTGATTTCCAGTAATGAAGTACATCCCATTACTTGGCTTAAGATCTAAAAGTGGACGGACAAGGGGTGTGACATCTCCATCCATTCCATCAAAAAGATCGCCAGTGATAACAACCATGTTTGGATTTACCGCTTCAATCTTGGTAACTATGTCGCGCATAAAATCCTCACGATGCACAATTCCAAGATGCACGTCCGATAATTGAACAACCTTCTTCCCCTTCCATTCTTCGGGCAGATTTGGAATTGCTACAGAGACCTCCTTTACCTGAGGATTCATAGCATTCCAAACTCCATAAAGTGAAAAGAAAAAAGCGATGATGAAAAAAACAGAAGCGAGTAATACACCATTAATTGAAAAACCAACAATACGCGCAATCAAGAGCACTATCGCTACAAACCCACATGCAAGAAGTAGATTTACAAGAAGTCCGAGCCAGGACGCCGAGAGAAAATAAAGAATTCTAGTAAACGTGTTCTCGCTAAATCGCGCAAGAATAGATGAAGTGAAAAAACTTACTGCTAAAAATGCCAGAACGCCCGCAAAAATAAATTTGTAAGTGGAATTAGTAATACTGAAAAACCGAACCACTGAAAAATATAGCGCATAGTGTCCTCCAAAAAATATTAGAAGTGCGGGAATGAGAAATAAAATAATGCGAAGATATAACATACACTTATTTTGCATTACCAAACACTAAAAAGCCAACAGAGATACTAGCATTGACATTTTTTATATATGTGCTAATATATTTTTAGTTCACCCAATAGCGGTTACCGCCGAATGGCGAAATCGACCAGGAACTGTCGCGGTCATCTGACCCCGGCAAACGCCCGAGGCGACCTTCGCCCGTGGACCCATGAAACAGCGCCCCTCAACGCCGAGAGCGTACGAGCGCGCACTGAGCGTCAGGCCGAGTCCGAGACGCAACAGAAAGGTAGGGTTACTATGAGCTTTCGAGCTCGCAGCCCCACTGCCTGATGGGCCGCTCGTTGGTCCGCACTGGTTACACGCCATAGGACGGGAAACCGCCGGCGACATACGTTGCCATCCCCTCCACCCCAGGCGTCATAGACCTGTGCCGATCACGAGCTAAGCCCAAGCCCCGCTATAATGCGGGGCTTTTTTATTGACACAAAATATAAGTGTGTTAGACTCGTCTCAGGTCTTTTTGATTTGTTTTAAGTCGCCCGCGCACCAGACTGGTCTGTCTTACCGGAAACTGAACGCGCGCCGGCAACGAAGCCCCACACAATGTGTGGGGCTTTTTATTTTTTAACCTCTACAACGACTCTGGTCTCTCTTCTAACTTAAGAGAGAGATAAATAATATTCTCCCCTCGTTTAATTTTTAATGTGATTAGATCTCCTACGCCGTATTTTTGCAAAATCTGAGTGACTGTTTTTTCTGCTGTTATTGCGTCATCGTTTACAGCCATAATAATGTCCTCAGCCTGTATGCCCGCCTTATCAGCTGGAGAGCCCTTAACTATCGCAGGACCGTCTGATGTACCACGAACTAATGCACCCTCGTTTAGTGAGAGTTTTTGCTTTTTCGCTGTCTCCTCATTAAGCAACATATATCGAACACCTATATATGGATTTTTTATACTTCCAGTTTTCTTTACAGATTCAATAGCGCGTTTTGCCTGGTTAATTGGAATTGCAAAACCTATGTTCTGAGCACCATCCGCCATCGCAGTATTCATACCTATCACCTCACCGCGGAGGTTCAGAAGTGGGCCACCAGAATTTCCAGGGTTAATTGCAGCATCCGTCTGAATAACTCCAGAGATGGTCTCGCTTCCAAATGATGCACCGCCAGCGGTAACATTTCTCGAAAGTCCTGAGATTACACCAGTAGAAACTGTATTGCGAAATTCTCCAAGTGCATTACCAATTACAATTGCGGTCTGCCCCAATTTTATTGAATCAGAATTTCCAAGCGTAGCCGCTTTAAGTCCGGTGGCCTCAATTTTAATAAGCGCAATATCATTCGTTGTGTCGCGTGCTAAAACTTTTGCAGAATATTTTTTCCCATTACTTGTGAAGACGGTATAGTCCGCCTTTGTGTCAGACACAACATGTTTATTGGTCAAAATTAATCCGTCCGTAGAAACAATAAATCCTGAACCACCTCCAATCTCTTTAGTTTCTTTTTGAGTGGTGCTCTCACATGGACGAGAAAACTGTGTACCACTACCAAACATACTTCTAATGTCTGATGGCATATCAGCAAACGGATCATATGTGCAGTTTTCTAAAAGTGGCACGTCCTTTGTAATTACAATTGAAACCACAGATGGTGATGCACCTTCTACAGCACTCACGACCGCCTCCTCATAATCAAGTGCGGGCTTATATAAAGGCGCAGAGATTGTCTTGTCACCAGAAGAGATGCCAAGCTCCCTACCTATATTAATATCTTTTGTTAAAAGGCCCTTAATTAAATACGACGCATTATTAAAAAATCCTGCGCGTGCAGCACTTACGCCGAGCATAAGCGCTACAAAAATTAAAGCTACTATTATTTGTATTTTCTTTTTGTTATGCATATGTTTAATTATAAATAAAATAATAAAACGTCAAATCCATTCTGGGGAAAAAACGTATTATGTTCGACTTATTTAATACACTTATATTATAGAAAATATTTCATTAAAAATCCCCGCTACTTGCGGGGATTTTTAATATTTACTGTATCTCGTACTGCAAACTTACATTCACCGTCGTCTCCTGTGAGCCAGCTTCAACAGTAGGAGAAGAGGCTGAGTCTGCACCAGCCATCGCTTTTGTAGAATATGCATACATTGGCTGAGGATAATTTGAACCCTCTGAAATGCCAAGCAATCTTCCAAGTGAGAAACCACCGGCTTTCGCAATCGCCTCGGCTTTTACCTTTGCCTTCTGAATTGCCTCTGCACGTGCTAAATCTTGTGCGCTTGTAGGATTATCGAGTGTAAACTGGAAACCCGAAACAGAGTTTGCTCCATTATTCACTACGCCGGCAAGAATATCTCCGATCTTTGCAAAGTCACGAATTTTTACGAGCACTGACTGATTAATCTCATACCCTACTATTTCTGCTGGAGGACATACCCCGCCGTTTGGTGGGCATGTGCTGTACTGATACCTTGGTTGCACTGAGTAACTCTCGGTCTTTATATCCTTATCAGCAATGCCATTCGCTTTTACAAATGCGATTGCCTTATTCATCTTGTCTGTATTCTCGCCCTGTATTTTTGCAAGATTCTTGTCTCCCTGAGTTACGAGACTAAATGTAAAAGAAGCAATATCAGGAATTGATACTGACTTCCCCTCTGCACTTACTGAGAAACTACGAAATGAACTCGGTTGAATTGATTTTGAATACGCATCCGAATAATTCCAAACAGAGAATGCTACGAGAACCGCAGCAGAACCAAAAACGGCTAATGTGTATTTTTTTAATTTTTCTTGTTCCATACTTCTAATTATACTAAATAACTAATTAATATGCCTTAAAAGCCTTTTTCATCCTTTTAAGGGTCTCATCAATCTCACTCTTGGTAGTTGTCCTACCAAAACTAAATCGTATTCCACGAGATGCATTCTCAAGGAGCGCAGAAAGCACATGAGAGTGAGTACTCGCCCTTGATGCACATGCTGAACCCGATGAGGCAGAAATTCCAAGTATATCTAAACGCACAATTACATCATCAATATGCGCACCACTCCAACTTACATTTAAAATGTGTGGAGATGCATCCGAAAAATGCTTCTCATCTGCACCATATATACGAACATCTGTAATTATCTTTTTTAGACCACTCCAAAAATATTTTTTAATTGCTAAAAGTCTCGCTCGTTCTTTTTTCCGCTCACGTGATGCGAGCCTCAAAGCCTCTGCAAATCCAACAATACATGGAACGTTCTCTGTGCCTGAGCGCATACCAAACTCCTGCCCACCCCCAGTTGTAATAGGTTGCATCTTTTTCTGTCCCTGCACATTATTTGTTTTTGGTTGTAAGTCTCTAACATACAAAACCCCGACACCCTTCGGTCCGCCAATCTTATGTCCAGAAATCGTCATCATGTCTACGCCGAGCCCCTCAACATTACAGTCAAAATAATTAAACGCCTGAACAGCATCTGTGTGAAAAATTGGATATGGTGTCTTTTCTTTTCTAACTGCTTTCCATTTTTTTATTAACTCAGCTATTTCAGAAAGTGGCTGAACACTTCCAATCTCATTATTTACATACATAACAGAGATTAGTACCGTACGTTCATTTAGTTCTTTTTTTATTCGTTCAACATCAACAAGACCACTTTCATTAACTGGAATAATTACACGCTCAACACCATCTCTTTCCAGATCTTTTGCGGTTTCCAAAACCGACTCATGTTCAATTGCAGAAACTAATATGCGAGGTCTTACATTTGGATTTAGTAATTTGAACTGTCTTATACTTCCTCGCAAAGCAAGATTATTTGCCTCCGTTGCAGACCCCGTAAAAACTATTTCGCGAAACTGTGCATTAAGTGCGTGAGCCACGGTTTCTCTCGCTTTATCAATGGCCTTTATTCCCTCCTGCCCAAACGAATGAAGCGAGCTCGGATTTCCAAAGCATGAAGAAAAATATGGCGTCATTGCCTTTATAACTTCCTTGCGCGTCGGCGTAGATGCCGCGTGATCAAAATAAATTCGCTTCATATATTAAAATCATCCTATCGCACTTTTTACGAAATAAAAATCCCTCCGCACGTGCAGAGGGGAAAATTACTATGGCTTCATAGCGGCAAGGTGTGCGTATGCACGATAAAGCCCAACTATGCGACCATCTAAAACATATTGAAATGGTGATTTCCCGAGAAATGGTGATGCCGGATTTGGAGAATTAAACCAGGTGAATCCCCCATTGGTCTCACAAAACAAAAAGTTTGAAAACTTATAGATACTGATTATGTACGCAATTCGTTCTAACCTACTCCGATTGCTTCTTGAAAAGCTTTTTCCATCCTTAGCCCTTCGAATCCAGTACTGCCAAGATTTAGGGTTGATTGCTGAAAGCCCAAGCAGAGTTTGGCACTCAGTGGGAGTAAACTTCCACTTCTTCGCGATTCGTAGAAATGTCTTAAGAAGCACCACCCTGTCTTCCTCCCTGTAAAACTCATTACTGTCCTGCTTCATAAGCTCTTCCGCAAATACATAAATAGGCGCGCGAAAAAGGACCATAGCCGATTCATCAGTAAAACGCTTTCTAACTTTTCTCATTACAACCTCCCTTAGGTCAAATAACTAATCACTTTATACGCCAAAATAAAAAATGAGTAAAGTTTTAATAAATTTATTTATATGAAGGATTTTTCTCTTGCTCTCCAAGTAAAAAGTTTGCAAATCGTGCAAGAGCAAAATATACACTTGAAAGTCTGTTTGCAAAACTAAGAAGTTCTGGCTGAATTTCCTTTGTATGCCCAAGATGAACGAGAACGCGCTCAGCATCTCGCGCCCTAACCCTTGCCATGTCGAGGCGCACGCCTAGCTCACTCTCGCCAGGAATAATAAACTTTGTGATTGGCGGAAGTTCCGAATCTACTTTTTTAATAATCTCATTTAGTCTCTCTATTTTTTCCAAAGTTATTTTTTGCAAAGGACCAAGGTCTACTTCAAGTGACGCGATCTCAGCTTGTGCAATAAACATCATTTCCTGCAACTCTTTAACATTCTCCTCAATCTCACTAATTCTTGGTACATCTTTTTTTATTTTTCCCGCCTCAACTACGCACCAACCTGAAAATGCATTTAACTCATCGAACGCGCCAAGCACATCAAATAAAGGATTGTCCTTTGATATTCTTTTCTGTCCAAGCTGACTTTCTCCAGTATCACCAACTCCAGTAAAAAATTGTGTATTCATAAAAGAATTATAAAACAAACCCCATCGTTTGATGAGGCTTGTTCCAAACTACTAGGTTTATAAAGAATTTAAATCTTTGTTGATAGCATCAAACTCCATATTTAAGTCTCCCGTATTGACACTTGTCGCCATACTCTCTAAATCAGTTGGAGTGATTACCGCACCAGTCACAGGTGCAGTTGGTGCATTTTGTGCTGGCGGAACCTCAGCCTGAGGACCACGCATCCAGACGAATGCCGCAATTGCAATCACAATAATAAGTGCAATCACTATCATCATTGTTTTCTTTCCGTTTGTTTGTTCCATAAATTAATTATTATTTTAGGTTTTTATTGAGTTGTGCTTGTGCTCTGCGTTGAGGTCGTCCTTTCAATATGCGGAACGGTTCCCTGTACCTGACTCAATGCTACTGCCGCAGTATGAACTGCATCACGCGCGCTCTTTATTGCTGTCTCAACAACCTTCAAGTCTACTTTTAGTTTGTCTGCAATTACTTTAAGATCTGCCCTTGCTGTACTTGAAGATGTAATTGTTGCTGCATATGTTTTTCCAGTCTGCACAAGAATTGCAGCACGAGCTGATGCAATACTAGTGGAAGCTGTTGCAAGTGCAGTTCTTACTGATGTTACCACGATACCACGCGCCTGTGCGCTACTAACTCTTGAATCTATGTTGCCCAAAACAGTCACGAGCTGATCAACATTTGCTGTATACCGCGCCATCATGTTCGTGTTCATTGCGGTAAGATTTTGATCCATTCGCAACACGATCTCTTTCTTTTTTGTATCCTTAATTCCTTCTATTTCCTTCTTTGCCATCTCCCTCTTTAATTCGAGCTCTTTTTTAGCTGTTTCTCTTACAGCCTCTGCCTGTTTTTTAAACTGCTCTCTTACAGCCTCTGCCTGCGCATGAAACTCTACGCGTATTCCATTAATCTCTTCTTTATCCTCTTCCTGAATCTTTCTTACGCCATCCTTAAGATCTTCACGCATTTCTTTTGGAACTGGGGGGGTTCCTGTTGCAAACGATGCTGCTGGTCCACCCTGAATCCTACGAATATCATCAAAACCCCGGCGCATATCTTCGGGGGGTCTTGGTCCCGGGAAGGTGCTTGTTGTTTGTGCGCCCGCCACGAAAGGAACTATAATGCTTGCTGCAATTACTGCTGTAACTATTTTTTTATTCATTTTTTGATTATTTTTTGATTAAACCTCGACTTTATTACTTTAATTATTGTACCACACAAGATATAACGAACCCGAAATGTTTTTGTTTCTAATTTACAAAAAAAGAACTCTTTCGAGTTCCATTTTTTTTCTTGGTTCAGTAGTAGATAACATTATAACTATTTTTGGCGAAAAAATAATATGGCTATATATTATGAAATTCCACAAAATTATATACTCAATCACGCCTCACCATTTTCCACATGATCCTGTCTTTTTATAGTGGTGCCACTAGTGGTTAACTCCATGGGGTATGTTGTTCCATCTATTTTAACGCTCGCCTGCCCCTCTGGACTTATAATTAAACTCATACCGCCGTCATAATCTACTGGAACATGTTCATTCTGTGAAATATCAGCTATGTGGTTTTTAAAAAAGGTTGTAATGGTGTCATAGTGCGAAACATTCCAAATTATAAGTCTTTCTGGATTTTGCTTATGTTTTGAGTGAAATAAACGAGCATACCTAGCCAAAACATTAGTAAAATGGGCAAATCTATCGCTCATTTCAATTGGACCCTCCGCCCCCATCCTCTCCCGTTCTTCTTTATGTTTTTCTTCTTCATAAGCCTTCCAAAATTCTACAGAGCCAGCACCATATTCATCTTCTAGAAATTTCTTAAAACCACTATCGTCCTTCAACATTCTAGGCTCTTCAATTGCTTCTACTGGACGCGGTGACTCTGTTAAAAGATTCTCTGCGGGTATACCGTATTGCTCAAATGTGGTTTTGACACTCTCGATTACAGCACTAGCAGTTTCCATACTGCGCTGACCCTCGTTTTTTATTGTCGGGCTAGCAACAACTAGGACTCGCACACTCGCTCGTTCTTCATCGGGAATTTGTTTTAAAATGTCTTCAATTATTTCATGGGAACGCGCAAGTGCGTCCACCTTACCCTCTGAAGTTAGGTGTCCTGTCGCTCTATCGTAATTACCGTGTCGTTGCATAATTACGAGAGTGCCGCCAGGTGCTGGTGGTGTGCGTTCGATTGTCTTTGAACTCATCTCCACCTTATTAGGTGGTTGATTTTGAAAATTCTCAAAATTCATTAGTTATATATTAGACTGTTTATAAAGTTCTTCAATGTAGGATGTTGCTTTCTCTACTGATTCAAAAATAGGAACATTTTTCTGCTTAGCCATATCTTCAATCTCCAAACGATGGGCCTCAAGCTGTGCAAGTTGATCCGTCTTAAGCCCGCCATCATAGTTATTTTCCTGACGGTGTTTTATATAAGCAACATTTGTATCCCAAGGAGGTAGAACAACTGCGTCTGGTCTTAGCCAATTATTTGAAGCTCCTAAGACCCACAATCCTAATCTTTTTGCCTCCTGAGTAATCACATCGCTTCTTGCATCAACCTCCTTAATAATTTCGGGGCCTTTGGTCCACCAATCTGTATCAGGATGCGCTTTCGTCGAAATCCATAGTGTATCCCCGTCAATCCAATTTTTTTCTTCCTGACGAACTATAAAATGTGTTTTTCCAGTGCCTGATGGTGCTAATATAAAAAAACCTAATGAGTGGTGAACACTCTCATTAAGAAATTTATTATAGATTTCTTCATTTTTCTGAAAGAAATTGGGTCCACCAAAGATATCCTCACGTCCATGTTTCATATTATCTTCATAATATAGCATTAACGACTATTTTAAAAGAAAATACTAAAACTAAAAACCGTCATAACATTGATAGGTTTTATTAAATTCATTCTTTTGTACTCAATCAAAAACTCTCGAACAAATAGTTTGCCGGCGGTTCAATGCTTCCACCACGGGGAAACTTAAGTTTCCCCGACCCCCTTCCAGTTCAATTCCCGATAAATAAAAAGAAAAACCCCACTCGGGGTTTTCTTTTTCTGGGTGCCTATCGGGAATTGAACCCGAATCGAGAGTTCCACAAACTCCAGTGTTAACCTTTACACCATAGGCACCATACGCACTCCATATAGTACGAAAATATGGATGATATTACAACCCCTTTAGCCTACAAGATTTTTGAGCTTGCCCATGTTTGGACGCGTCTCAGCTTTAGAAGTTTTTCGCTCTTTTTTCTTTGTATAACGAAGTTCACGTTGGCGGACACCCTCATCCTTCACATTTCTTGGGGGCTCGGTTGGAATACGTGGCTTCTTAACTTTGATTGCATCAGCAATTAATGTATTCATTAGTTCCAACGCCGTATCACGATTCTCTTCTTGAGAACGTTCAGCCTCACACATTACCTCGAGCTCATCCTTCTTGTTTATGCGATGTGCGAGATTTTTCCTAACCATTTTTTTATGCGCCTCCGTAAGCGGAAGTTTTTCTACTAGCGCCCACATCTGTATCTTCATCGATCTTCTATCAGCCATGTGTCCACCTGGACCGCTTGGTCTTACCGCTTTCGTGCGCACACTCTCTCTTGTTACAAATATTTTCATTGAATAAAAGTTTGTTTATTTTCGACTAATTATTTTTTTACACTGGAAAAAGTTCCATACTTGTAGTATAACAGTTTGGCATGGGTCAATTTCTAGATACCGTAGGTCAGCTAATCGTCCAGTATCCATCCTGGACTCATTTTATTATAGGTGCTGCGATACTAATACAGGGCGAGCTTGCAATAATGCTCTCTGTATTTCTTATTGTAAGTGGAAAATTAACCTGGTCTGAATTTCTTATTTTCGCACCACTCTCGCTTATTACTGGAGAAACAACAATTTTCTTGATTGGTAGAATGTTGCGTAATACGCGCTTCGGCTGGAAGATTTATATAAATAGATTAAAGCCAAGTAAGCGGTTCCAATCATACTTTTATTATTTAAAAAATAATCTCACTAAATTATTAGTTGGCGCGAAATTTCTTATCGGTGTAAATATTTTTGTTATTCTTCTCGCTGGATGGTCAAAGACTAAATTTAGTGTATTTATGCGTTCATATCTGACTGGCGTAATAATTTGGTTTACGGCAGTTACCGGCTTTGCATACTTCTTTATGTCAGGAATTAATTTCCTAAAATCTGGAAGGATGGTTAAACAAGCCGAGTACGGAATTCTAATAGTAATACTAATTCTATTTTCTATGGAATTCTTCTTCAAAAAATTATTGAGGAAAAATATTCCTTTCCAGGAGAAGGAGGCGGAGAAGGCTCTTGAAGAAGATGAGGTTGATGCGAAGGACTTTTCATAAATTAAGCTAAATACCTTGCGCTCAAACTAATCATTTGCTACTTTTTGTTTAGTTCTTATTTAAAAGGGAGGTTGTATGGCCTTAATGACAGAGACGAGAAAGTATTCGTGTGTTGTCTGTTCTCACAGCTCAATTATTCAAACACGAGTAGAACAAAGTGTAGATGTCGGTGAGGGAGATTTTCCATGCCACGGCAATTACAAGGTTTGGTTCGGCTCACTTTTAGCTGGTCACCCAGAGGCTCCATGGTTGGACCCGCTTGTTGCATCAGCAACCGAGGGCAAGAGCAAACCTCCATATGGAGGTATTTGTGAAAACTGTTTGAAAACGGAAGTTGTGAAACGACTTCTTCCATATCTCACGTTTGTCGAAGGTTCTGTATTATAAATTATAAATCCCCGTCAATCGACGGGGTTTTTATTTAAATTAATTTTACTTGCTATATACAAATACGGATGTTAGGTTATTTGCAGTTCTTATCCTAAAGGAGGATGTGTGAGTGTACCACAAGAAAAGCGCTACCTGTGTGTGGTGTGTATGGAGTCTGAGATTGTTGAGAAAAGAGTTGAACATCGTCGCGCACTAACAGAAGCTCCAGAGCGCTCTGGGTGCGAGTACAAGGAGTACACGGATTACTGCACCATGGGTGGAAGACTACTCATTCAAAGACAGAGCATTCCATGGAATTACTCCTCAGTTCACGCGACTCAGGTCGGTGGCATTTGCGACACGTGTCTCGCAAATATTGCCATTGTGAAGGCACTTACTCCGCACATCAACCTATCTTAATAAAACAAAACCCCGTCAATCGACGGGGTTTTTATTGTGCCGCGGGAGGGAGTTGCCCTAACCTCTCAGTTCGTCTTCACTCACCTCGGGTTGGGCACCGCCTCGCATCACACACTACTGAGCGTGATACGCTCCGGCGTTCAACTCCCGAACACTTCGCAATAAATTGCGAGGTTTCCCGTGGCAAATAAAAAACCCCTTACGGGGTTTTTATTGTGCCGCGGGAGGGAGTTGAACCCCCGACGCCAGCCTCTTCCAAGGCTGAATTTGGACTATCTCATCATCCTAATATTTAGGATGTCGGGCGCTATTTGCAGGATTATTGTTGGGACTCACCCGCTAGTCTCTACGCCTTCTCTGTAACCTTTATGCCCTACAGAGCTTGGTTCGGGATTGTTTTCTTTTTTCCATTAAGAAAGTTTTCCCCGAGTTCACCCGATTTTCATCGACTCGTTACCGAGTCGCGCCCCAAAGAGTTTAGGGCTGCGCTCTACCGCTGAGCTACCGCGGCTATTCGTTTTTCAAACAATTCCAGTATAATCAATAACATAGTCATAAGTCAAAATGAGTGAAACACAATTATTAAAAGTTGAAGACCTCTCGGTAACCATTGGAGACAATAAGATATTGAGCAATGTTTCTTTTTCATTAGACAAGGAACAAGTGCTCGCAATCATCGGTCCAAACGGCGCCGGCAAGTCAGTTCTCTTGAAAACACTACTTGGAATAATAAAACCAACCGAGGGCAAGATAGAATGGGCGCCAAACATCCGCGTAGGATACCTACCGCAACGCTTTCATGTAGATTTATATCTTCCGATGACGGTTGCTGAATTTCTTAACCTTAAACCAACTCGTGAGATGACGAATGAGAAAGCATTGAAGTTGGTAAAAGTGGATACGAGTTGGCTCAGTCGCAAACTTGCACACCTCTCCAGTGGACAGCTCCAAAGAATATTACTCGCGTGGTCGCTTTTAGATAATCCTCAGATTCTTTTATTTGATGAACCAACAGAAAACGTTGACGTTGTTGGCCAGGAATCTATCTACTCTTTATTACACACACTACAAGACTCAATTGGTGTTGCATTACTAATTATTTCGCATGACCTTCATGCTGTGTATCGATATGCAAATAATGTGCTTTGTTTAAATCAGAAAATGGTCTGCTACGGACAACCGGAAGATGAGCTTACAGTTGATAAGCTTTCCTCTCTATACAAGGACCAGACATTTTTCCACCATGATCACGATTATGGAACAATAAAAATAGACGCGAAACCCGAGCACGAAGACAAAGCCTAATATCATGACAGAACTTTTAACACTAACAACTCTTTCGGGAATTCTAGTTGCTGCAGCAAGTGGAATTGTAGGTTCACTTCTAACACTTAGAAAGATGACGCTACTTTCTGATGCACTCTCACACGTCGCACTTCCAGGCATAGCAATTGGAATAGTATTTAAATTTAATCCTTTGTTTGGTGGAGTGGCACTGCTATTTGTTGGTGTTCTTCTTATTTGGTATATAGAGATGAAAACAAGGCTAGCCGTTGAATCAATTACTGGAGTGCTATTTGTAACTGCACTTTCCTTGGGCGCACTCTTAATACCAGAGCAAGATTTACTAGAAGCATTTTTCGGCAATGCTCAAAATATAACCCTAGAACAGGCTCTAGCTCAGGCCGTGATATCAATCGGAATAATCGCAACAGCTCTTTATCTTTTGAAACCACTCGCCCTATCATCAATTGCACCAGACCTTGCAACATCATCTCGCATCTCTCAACCAAAAATGGAATTGCTACTACTTATTCTTATTGCACTCACAATCGCGGTCGGAATTAGTTTTGTGGGAGTTTTACTAATGAGTGCACTTCTTATAATTCCATCAGTAACCGCAAAAAACATTGCCGGGTCATTTAAAGGATTTATAACTCTTAGTATTGGACTTGCGGTCATTGCACTTCTCTCAGGTCTCGTAATATCACGCATTTATCCAATTAATCCGAGCTTCGCAACCGCGCTCGTAAGTTCAGCGATATTCTTTATAAGTCTATTAATTAAAAGGCCAACGCGTTAGTACGTTGAGTTTTTTTTATTGAGGTGTTAACAAAATCCAAATGAGGATAAAAAAATAAGACCCGAATTAGGTCTTATTTTTTTGTTAGTCGGAGCGCCGGGAAGTAAACAAATTTTGTATTCGCAAAATTTTTGAAACCCAGCGGTTTCAATACTTCCGCCACGTGGAAACTCCTGTTTCCCCGACCCCCTTCCCGTTCAATTCCCAGCGCGGGATAAAAAATAAGACCCGAATTAGGTCTTATTTTTTTGTTAGTCGGAGCGCCGGGAATTGAACCCGGTCTGCCTACGCCCAAGGTAGGTGTACTGCCGGTATACTACGCTCCGAACCACAGGTCTTTAAATTACATTACTTTTCGTTTAGAATCAATTTTGTTCATTAACCCCTCGTAGCTTAATGGATAAAGCAGGACTCTTCTAAGGTCTTGATGGGGGTTCGATTCCCTCCGAGGGGACACAGTATCAAAAAAGCCCGAAAGGGCTTTTTTGATATTTAGAACGATTTATCTAACTTCGCCATCCTGTCGCTAAACTCAGCATTCAGTGAATTTATTTTTCTCGCGCTTTTATTTGTAGCCGTGAGAGACGATGCGATGTCCGCTTTACTTACTTTTGTATCGGTTTCCATAGACACTAGAAGTTTCTCCAAAAATTCATTTAAGTTTTGCGTATAAACAACAAACTCAGAAACCAATGCCAACTCCGTTGCAACTGCTTCATACGCAAGTCTCTGACTGCTCACTGAACTCATTGTTGCAAGTGACTCAGTAAGAACTTTCAACTGTCCCGCCAATTGAGATGCGGCGCGACTTGCTTCAACATTCGTATTTTGAGCCTCTAAAATAAGCGAACTTGCTCGAGCTCTATCACCTGCTAAGTCTGCTGTATTTGCAGAAGAAATTTTCTCACCTGTTTTATTTGTGAGGTCTACAATATTCTGACTAATAAGTGCTGCTGTTTTTCTCGAAAGCAAAAATGTCTGAGGAAGATTTGCTTCTGGCGATCCGCCGCCACTACGCATGAAGTATAGAGATGTAAAAAGCAACACAAGGAAAAGCACACTGCCAACCGCAACCATCTTTGTTTGCTTGTTATTTAACATATATTTACCTTATTTGTCTCAACCCATCATAAGTCAAAAACAAAACTAATTCAATTATTTAGGCCCTTATACATCTTGCGGGTTCTCGAATAATTTTGTATCCTATTCTAGTCAAACAAGGAGTCGCGGGTATCGTATAGTGGTAATACCCCAGTTTTCCAAACTGGCGCCAGGGGTCCGATTCCCCTTACCCGCTCCAAGAAATCCCCATTTATGGGGATTTTGCTTAGGGGAATCGGACGCCGGAACTGTGTGCACTCAGTAGTGCACACAGTGAGGCGGTGCCTAGCCCGAGATGAGTGACGACGAGTTGAGAGGCGAAGGAGATTCCCCTTACCCGCTCCAAGAAATCCCCATTTATGGGATTTATATTTGGTCGGTTCTAGCAACCCAACCTCAGACCACAATACTTAAAAGATAATAAGTTAAAATCAAAATATTTTTGGCTTATTTTTATAGCAAGGCAAAAAACAGACCTAGTTACAACTACACTGCATTTATCTAGCATAATTCGCACTTACATGGACTAATGCTCGTTATTTTGCTAAAATTAAGTTCGAAATAGGTTGTGTTACAAGGCGTTACAAATTACTCCTATGTAACAAATAGTGTTTATGCCACATTGGCGAAACAAAATCTAAACTTATTCGTTCTATATATGAAAGACGAAGAACAATTGCTCATTGAAAAGGCGAAGAACGGCGATGGCGCCGCCTTTGGCAAACTATATGATCTGCACCTTGCGAAGATATACAGATTCGTTTTTTTAAAGGTTCAGAGAAAACAGGATGCCGAGGATATAACGCAACAGGTCTTTTCGAGCGCTTGGCAAAATATAGCAAACTACGAGTTTAAGGGATTCCCCTTCTCAAGTTGGTTATATAGGATAGCCGGAAATGCAGTGATTGATTTTTACCGGACTTCCAAACCAAACATAAGTATTGATCAGGTACCAGAGGAATTCTTCTCTGAAAGCCCTGGGGATGAGGATAGGATAGATACGGCGATTGATATAGGAGTGGTGAAGGTTGCACTTGCGAAACTTGAAACAGATCAGCAGAACGTGCTTCTCATGAAATTCGTTGAAGAACTTTCAAATGGTGAGATAGCAGAGATAATGGGAAAGACTGAGGGGGCTGTTAGAGTTATTCAGCACAGAGCATTAAAACAACTAAAGGAAAAATTAGATGATAAACATTAAAGAACAATTAAAGCAATTAAGAACGATTGAACCTGATCGTGATTTTGCTATTCGCGCTAAATATGCGATTATCGGAAATCGTGATATTCGTGAATCATCTTTTTCACTTCCAAGGTTTTCATTTTCCCGTAATGCGTGGGCATTAAGCGGCGCCGGACTTACAGCGATTCTTTTATTAATTATTGTAGCTGTGCCGTTGGCATTCCCAAAGCCAACGCTTTCAGCATCACTTAGTCCAGAAACGCTTATTGGTGAGTACGGAAATCTGCCTATAAATATTCAGCTTAAAGAGATAACCTATGAGCAGACAGTAAGCCAGACAATCTCATCTGCAATAAGTGAGGTTAGCGATACAAAAACAAGTCACTTAAATTCTGATTTAATTAATTCAGAAGCACAAAAAAACGCATCAATTGATGATACTGGTGCAAAAAATGTCGATACACTTTTAAACCAAGTAATCAATTAATAAAATGAAAAGACAAACATCAAAATTCGCCATTCTTGCGATAATCGCCATAAGTACAGTGATACCCTCTTTCGCATCCGCACAATCAACTGGCGTTAAAAAAGCGATGGAGAGTGCTAAGGAAACTATAGATAGTCTTGTATCGTCAAAGGATGGAAAAAAGAGTGATGAACTCTCTCTTCGTATACAAACATTAAAACAGGCTATTAGCCTATCTATTGCAGAAGCAAAAGACTCAAGCGCAAAATTGAGTGCTATAAAAAATCTTGCTGGAGACGAGCTATCATGGCAGACATCAAAACTTAATGAGTTTGTATCAGTTATAAGCTATTTTGAAGCACAAAATAAAAACATTGATAACAACGTAAGTGATTTAACGGCTATAGAGGTTAAGAACATTGCTGAGAATTTCAAAGCATGGCGAGAGGAAAATTACCTACCTACTCTAAATGAGGTTCGTGATTACCTGCTCATAGATCAGCAGGAAAAAACAGTAGATATGGCCAAGTCTCGCTATCAGAAAATTGATGAGGACATCAAAAAACTAGAAAAAGTGAAGGTAAAAAATATTGATTCTGCTCGAAAAATGTTGCAGAACGCAAACACACTTGTATCTGCTGGTGATGTAATAATCAAAGAGGCTCACACATCATTCTTTGATACATTTATAACCGTGAGCACGAGTACTGCAACATCAAGTGAAATTACGGATATTAATAAAGAAGCTATTATAAGCAATAATTTAACCGGTGATAACGCCACCAGTACTCTAAGTGGCGATCTGCCCCAACCCAAATCAATAAGAGATATTGTAAAGGATTCCTCATTAAAAATAAGGGATGCCTACAAAATCTTTATTGACATGAGCAGTCTTGTGAGGAGACTCCTCAAGTAACTTAAATCCCCGCCTGATGGCGGGGATTTAAGTTATAGGTCAATAATTATATTTATTTCGCTTTTGTTGCATCGTAACAGAGCGATACACCTGCTCCAGCAATAATACGCGAACAAGCTCGTGTGGCATCGTAAGTCTTGATAGAGAGATTGATTTATAGCCTTTTTTTAACTTGTCTGACAATCCAGCAGTGCCACCGATTACAAATATTATCTGCTTGTTCCTTGTAGTAATAAAATTTGAAAATTCTTCTGAATTCAACTCCTTTCCAAGTTCATCAAGAATGAATACATCACCCTGCTTCTTTTCTATAACACTTATAATCAAATCCCCCTCCTTTTCCTTAGCACGTGTTATCTCCCCATCACTCTTAAATGGGGTTGCAGCAACTTCAATAATCTCAACTTTTGCAAATGGTTTTATGCGTTTTAAATATTCATTTACCGCCTCCTTAAAATAAGAGTTTCTTATTCCCCCAACAGCAATAATGGTTAGATTAAACATCGTATATAAGTATATTTTTTTAAAACCTCTTTGTCATATATTAATGGTATAAAAAAGAGGCGGATTTGTAAGTTCGCCTCTTAAAAGTTATGTGCATTGTAAAAGAGTTGGTTCCCTTTTTCGTCGGTAATAAATGCCAAGAGCATCTTCTTACCATTACGAGTAAAGGGTTGCATACTGCGAACACCAATCTTTGCCAAGAACACTTGAAAAGTGAAGACATCAAACTCGTCCTCATCATCAATCTCATGCTCTTCGGGAGGTAGACGAACTTTTGTCTCGAGCTCCGTGAAGTGGAAATATACTACCCTTAACATATCGTACCTCCATCAAAAGTCCTGTCATGAGTAAACAGCAAAAAAGATGACGCGTCAATGGATAAATACAACACAAAATCCCGCATTAAATGCGGGATTTTGATGTTCTTTCTTTATTCTTTAATCCTAAAATTAAAGTACTGCCTCCTTTAAAAGTTTTCCTGCGCGGAATTTTGGCTTTGTTGATGCCTTGATCTGAATCTTCTCGCCTGTCTTTGGGTTAACACCCATGCGAGCTGCGCGCTTTGCAACTTTAAATGTACCAAAGCCTGTGTATGCAACTTCTTCGCCGCGGCCAAGTGTTTTGATGATTGTCTCAAATACTGCCTCAACTGCTGCTGTTGCCTGCTTCTTTGTTTCAATACCTGCCGCGTTCATTACGGCTTCTACGATTCCATCTTTCTTCATAAAATATAATAGCTATTGTTTTAATGATTAATCAGTCTCGACCTTTCGATTGGTTGTATTATACCAAATTCCCTTGTATTTTACACGCTTTTTATGTCGTGCACAAATAACGACTATCTTGCGTACTCAACAGCGCGCACCTCACGCAATACTGTGACCTTAATCTCACCAGGAAATTGGACATCAGATTTAATCTTAGAAGCAATCTGTTTTGCAATCTGGAATGCTCCAAAATCATCAATTTTTTCAGGGACAACGAACACCCTGACCTCTCTTCCTGCTGATATTGCATATGCCTGCTTAACTCCGTCAAATGTTTTAACAACCTTCTCAATATCTTCTAAGCGCTTAATATATTTCTCTAGTGTATCTCTGCGTGCACCAGGCCTTCCTGCTGATATTGCGTCTGCTGCTGTAACAACATAAGACTCGGGTGAAGAAAATGGAAACTCCTCATGGTGTGATTCCATTGCTCTTATTACTGCCTCATCAACGTTATACTTTTTCAAAAGCTTCCTACCAATCTCAACATGAGTCCCCTCAATTTCATGACTCATAGCTTTACCAATGTCATGCAAAAGTGCTGCCTTTTTTGTAACCATAACATTAAGCCCAAGATCAGTCGCAATCATAGAAGCGATGTGTGCCATCTCGATAGAGTGCTGCAACACATTCTGTCCATAACTGGTTCTAAAATTTAAACGGCCAAGGACTGGAATAATTTCTTTTGGAATATCCAAAACCCCAACTTCAAATGCGGCCTCCTCACCAATTTTTCTTACGCGCTCATCTAGCTCGCGATGTGCCTCCTCAACCTTCTCCTCAATTTTTGCAGGTTGAATACGTCCATCCTTCAAAAGTTTTTCTAATGCGATTTTTGCAAGCTCACGTCTAAATGGATCAAATGAGGAGATGATTAAGTTTTCAGGAGAATCATCAACAATAACCTCAACTCCGGTTAGTCTCTCAAATGCGCGAATGTTCCTACCCTCTCTTCCAATAATCTTTCCTTTTATTTCTTCGTTTGGAAGTGGAACAACACTTGTTGTCACATCATTAACACACTCACGAGAATAGCGTTGAATAGCCGTTGTCATAATATCAACACTCTTCTTCTGTATCTCATCATACTTCTCCCTCTCCAACCTACCAATCATTTTTGCAAGCTCATCTCTATGAGCATCCTCAAACTCTTTTGTTATTGCGGTCCTCGCCTCCTCGCGAGTAAGCTGACCAACCCGCTCCATCTCCTTTATTATTTTTTCATGAGCACCTTTAACATCGGCCTCAAGTGTAACCACTCTGGCTAACTCCTCTTTAATATGTTTTTCCTCAACTTCAATTGCGCGACGATCCACATCTAATGAATCCTCTTTTTTTACCAAACGCTCTTCAACGCGGCGCAATTCCTGTTTGCGGTCGCGCTCTTCCTTCTGTGCCTCATCAACAATTGATGCAGCTTTATTTTTTGCCTCAAGAACAACCTCTTTAGCCTCGGACCTAGCGGATTCTAGCTCTGCTTTAATTGTCTGCTCTAATGAATGCTTAGAGCGCTTTGCTACCCAAATTCGGAGGACGAATCCTCCAGCAAGTGCCAAAACCACAAGACCCCCCGTCAGTAAGGGAGTAAATTCCATAAATAGTGTTAAATAAGTTTGTTTTCATCCACGTGCAAATTTTCGACTTTTGCTTATTTAGTATAAATCCAGGGACCCCTGAGTGTCAAAACCCAAATTAAAAACCCGGACACATTTGCGCCCGGGTTTTAAAAAAATACCGAAATATCTAAGGAAGAGAATTATACGAAATTAAGGAGATGAATAAGAAATAAACCATTAAAGCAGAAAATAAACAGACCAACCAAGAGAATTCAAAAATAAAAGAGATTAATCCTGATAATGCGTATACTGGAAAAATAAACGCAAAGGACATAAATGCAAGAAACCAAAGGATTGCCTTAGCCTGGTAAAACAGCCTTTTCATATATCCCCCTTTATAAAAGAGCGGTTTGGTTACTTGTGTAATTATAGCACTGCATTGTGAGTTAGCAATTATCGCTTATAATAGTATGAATAGAATGAAAAAAACTGTAGTACTCGCGATTCTTGATGGTTGGGGCATTGGTCTTATGGATGAATCAAATCCAATCTATGCTGCACATCCAAAAACAATAGATTTAATTGAAAAGAATTATCCATCTGGTGCCCTACAGGCATCTGGCATTGCTATTGGGCTCCCATGGGAAGAAGAGGGTAATAGTGAGGTCGGCCACCTCACAATTGGCACTGGACGCATAATTTATCAGCACTATCCAAAAATTACACTTTCGATTGAGTCTGGTGAGTTTTTCAAAAACGAGGCCTTGCACGGAGCTTTTACGCACGCGGAAAAAAATGATTCGGCTGTTCATCTAATAGGTCTGATGACAAAAGGAAATGTTCACGCCTCCCTTCAGCACATCGGAGCGCTTATTGATATGGCCTCGCGCGAAAATTGTAAGAAACTTTATATCCACGTTATTACAGATGGACGCGATAGCCCACCAAAATCTGCCGAAGAACTCATATTATATGTGCGCTCTAAAATTGCTGACTTTGGCGTTGGAGAAATAGTAAGCATAATGGGCAGATACTACGCGATGAATCGTGACGATCATTGGGAGAGAACGCAAAAGGCGTATGAGATTCTAACCGAGGAGAAACCAATTATACAAAAATTTGAAGATGTAGTTGAGTCTGCATATAAACATGGTTTCAATGATGAGTATATTGAACCAGCAACAATTACAGAGCCACATCCAATTAAGTCAAATGATTCTGTTATCTTCTTTAATTACCGCGAAGACAGCATGCGTCAGATATCATCAACATTTCTAAATGCTGAGTTCGATAAGTTTCCAACAAAAAAATTGGAGAATACCTATATAGCAACAATGACTGGTTACACTGAATCACCTGTCGCCCATGTTGCCTTTCCAAACGAAAAAATTACTGAGTCACTTAGTAAGGTTATTTCGGATCATGGTCTGAGGCAGTTGCACATTGCCGAGACACAGAAATATGCTCACGTAACTTATTTCTTTAATGGTCTAAGTGACAAGCTAAATAACGATGAGTTTCATGTACTTGTTCCTTCTATAGACACACTTCACCCTGAAACACGCCCTGAGATGATGGCCGCCTCAATAACTGAGCGCGCGATAAACGCGATAAACGAGGGTGCTTTTGATTTTATTGTATTAAATTATGCAAACCCTGATATTTTGGCGCACACTGGAAATTTTGACGCCACACTAGCAGCAATAAAAATAATAGATAAAGAACTCTCGCGACTTTTTGATGTTGCTGTAAAAGGAGGTCACACGCTTATTATTACATCAGACCATGGCAATGCTGAGGTCTTAATAGATCTCGCTACTGGTGGACCAGAAACACGACACGATACAAGCCCAGTTCCCTTCTACCTTGTTGATCCAAAATTCAAAAGAAGGGTTCCACTTACTAGCTCACCACACCTAGCTAAAATTGGTCTCCTTTCTGATGTAGCTCCGACAATTCTTGAGCTTATGAATATACCAAAGCCTAATGAGATGACTGGAGAGAGTCTAATTAGTCAGCTGATGCTATAATTAACAAATGAAACTTTTAGGAAAATTTATATTCAATACGTTTTCAAATGTAGTCGCGCTCTGGGTTGCTGCTTATTTTGTTAGTGGATTTTTATTCCAAACAAACAATATTGTCGCAGTGCTCACAACCGCAGCGATTCTCACACTTATTAATGCATTTATTAAGCCGATCCTTTCCTTTTTCTCGATTCCCTTAATTCTCTTAACACTTGGTCTTTTTTCATTGGTAGTAAACGCAGCGACCCTTTATATTCTTGACATTTTTTCGGAGGCGCTTACAATCCAAGGGACTCTTCCATTAGTTTACGGAACACTCATCGTGACATTTGTCACCATGGTTCTAGGACCAATAGGTAGAAGTATGTATAAAGAAGAATAATTATATGGCACTACAAATTACACAAATGATATTGTCTGTTGCGTTGATAGGGTTAATCCTCATTCAGGAACGCTCCGCGGGGACTGGTGGGCTTTTCGGAGGTGGGGCTGGTTCTTCATACCAGACACGCCGCGGACTTGAGAAAGTTATATATTGGGCGACACTCGCAATTGCGTTTACTTTTGGAGCGCTCGCTATTGCAAGTCTAGTACTTGGAAAGTAAAAAAATCAGATATTCCCCCTTGAGGGGATTTTTGATACCATAAAGCGAGACAGCTTATGCAAACACTAAAACTATTATTGAAATCTATCTCCCAGAAAGAACGCGTAACACTTACGATTGCATTCGCAATTTTTGTTTTTGCGCTTACTGTAACAATTGCAAAAACAATTGAGGAGAAGGGCGCCTCAGCACCTGTGCGTGGCGGTTCATATACGGAGGGTGTCGTTGGGCAGCCAATCATGATAAATCCAATATTCTCATCAAACCAGACAGATAGAGATATATCAGCACTTGTATATTCTGACATGACATCACTAATCTCAGACTGGAAAATTTCAGACGATGGGAGGGAGTACTCAGTGAAACTAAAAGAGGGCCTTGTATGGAGTGATAAAGAACCGCTTACAAGTGATGATATAATCTTTACAATACAAACGATCCAAAATCCTGACGCGCGTTCGGCACTTATTAAAGATTGGCAGGGTGTAGAGATGGAGCGCGTAAGTCAGTTACAAGTTAAATTCATACTCCCCTCACCTTATGTATTTTTCACAAAAAATTTAAAAAACACGCGCTTAATTCCTAAACATATATTTGGCTCAATTCCAATAGAAAATATTTCGCTTTCTGAATATAACCTCGAACCGATTGGAAGTGGACCTTATAAATTTTCCGCTTTTTCAAAAAGAAAGGATGGATTCATAACAGAGTATAAACTTATAACTAACGAGAATTTTGAGGGACAAAAACCTTACATAGAGCAGTTTGCGTTTGATTTTTATTCATCATCTGAGGACTTATTAAAAGATCTACGCCTTCGTAGAATCGATGGTTTTGGAAGTTCATTACCTCTTGGTGCAGAAACACAAAGCCTACCACGCGTAAAAATTGAGAATGTTGATATGCCAAGATACTATGCGATTTTTATGAACGCAATAAATAATCCTGAGTTGAAAGATAAGAATCTTAGGGTAGCGCTTGGAATGGCAATCAATAAGGAAAAAATAAAAAGCGAGATATTTAAAGGAAACGTATCCTCAATGGACTCACCACTCTTTAAAAACCTTGTTTCTTTTGAACCACAGACAACACTAGCAGAAAAAGTAATACCTCAATGGACGCCTACCGATTCTATTCCTTCATATGACCCAGAAGTTGCATCCAGATTAATCGCGGGATTAAAAAATAAAGAAATAAAACTAAACCTTGTAATACCAAAGGTCCCATTCTTGAAAAAAGTTGCTGAGCAAATTAAAGAAGATTGGCTAAGTTCTGGTATTTCAGAAGTAACAATAACGGAAGACGACACAGCGACATTAATGAATGATTATGTAAAAACTAGAAATTATGAGTTGCTTTTATTTGGAAATGTATATGAGAATCCTGCAGACCTATTCCCTTTCTGGCACTCATCACAACGCTTCTACCCAGGATTAAATCTTTCCATATATCAAAACACAGAAGCAGATGGATTAATGGAAGTAGTTCGTCAGAAGAATGACCCAGAAACACAAAAGAAGAATCTTGAGCGCGTGGAGACAATATTAAAGAACGATGCTCCGGCAACATTCTTATTCTCTATGCCATATTTCTATGTTCACTCCTCTCTTTTAAACGGTTTTAATCCTGGCTCTATCACCTCTCCAGAGGACAGGTTCACAAATGTAGCTGAGTGGAATCTATCCAGTGTCAGAATATTAAAATAAATCACATTGACAAATCGGGGTATGTTGTGTATAGTCAACTCAAGCTTTTACTCCTTTACTTGAGTCTGACTACCAAGTTGGATTCAGGGATTAGTCGTTTTGTGCACAAACACAAAGCCATTCGGAAGAATTGAGAGCTTTAAAAACCGCTCAGCTTGGATTATTGTTAGTTGTCTGACACATGAAGGGCAGGTGGTGAAATTGGCAGACACGCAGCGTTCAGGTCGCTGTGCTCGCAAGAGCTTGCGGGTTCAAGTCCCGCTCTGCCCACACGAATTTTGTTCGCAAGTCAGCGAGCGAATACAAAATTCAGTGCCCCGCTGTAGGCGGTGGCATAAAGTGAGAAAACTTGAAAAGGGCATATTGACGAACAAGAGTCATGAATAAAGTCTCCGCCACTGCCAACATTGAATTGAATTTGTATTTAATTAAGTTACAACAAAAAATATAAAAATAAGTAAGTAAAATTAAACCTATAACAATCCAATAAATTTTAAAACCTAAAATTACTTAAAGTGATTTGGGTTAATACATTCAGTTAGGGATGCGTATATGTGAACAATATACAGAATCGAAAGTTAAGCACAGCGCGCATTCTCTGATTGATCAAACTAAAATATAAATTAAAACAATTTTTGTTTAATGAGTTTAGAATCAGTTTTTAAAGAAAGGAAATCCTAAATTAGTAACAAAAGTAAATAAAAAAATGGTAACACAACCACAAAAACCCCGAGAACACGGGTCAACAAATCAACATAAAAGTCCACATACGCATACCAAGGCAACAACAAGGCCTGGTAGTCACGACGGAGTTCATACTCACTCAGCAACACGCCCGCATTCACGTGGGAGGACTGAGAGTTATAGGAACACACGTCCACGACCTACGCGCGCAGCATTGCCTGTTTTACAGCGCACAGCACCAAAACACGTAAGTGGTGAAGAACCACTTCGCTTCATTGCTTTGGGCGGATTCGGAGAAATCGGCCGCAACATGATGATGATGGAGTATAAAGATGAAATCATTATTATTGATGCCGGACTTGGATTTCCAGAAGAAAATACTCCCGGAGTAGACTACATAATTCCGAACATCACATATCTTGAACAAAGCAGAAATAAAATTAAGGCGATGGTTATTACCCACGCACACTATGATCACATTGGAGCAATCCCCCACATCATGGAAAAGCTTGGTAATCCACCAATTTACACAACTCTTTTATCAAAAGAAATTATTTTAAAACGACAGGAAGATTTTCCAAACGCTCCAAAGCCGAGATTCCAACTTGTTAAAGGTGGAGAGACTCATCAGTTTGGTAGATATTTTTCTGCAACATTCTTTGATGTGGTTCACAACATTCCAGATGGAATAGGAATTATTTTCCGAACGCCAATAGGAAATGTTGTTCACCCGGGAGAATTTAAATTTGATTATGATACGGACGGAAAACCACTTGGCATAGAAACATGGAAGCGCGTTGGAGAAGAAGGCATCCACACGCTTCTTCTTGATTCAACAAATGCTGAGGTGCCAGGATTATCAATGTCTGAGCGCGTTGTTGAGGCAGAACTTGAGAAAGTTTTTGCAGCCGCTGAAGGACGCATTCTTGTTGGAACATTCTCATCACTCTTAGACAGATTGGGTGAGATTATAAAGATTGCTGAAAAACTAGGCAGAAAGGTTGCAATAAGCGGACTCTCAATGAAGACGAACCTGCAGATTGCTCAAAACCTTGGCTACCTTAAGTTTAAAAAAGATACATTCATTCCGCTCGAAGAAATTCACAAACACAAGGACAATAAATTAATGCTCCTTTGCACTGGCTCACAAGGCGAACCAAACGGAAGCTTTATGCGCATCGCAAACGGCGAACACAAGCACATCAAACTAAGGTCAGGTGACAGTGTTGTCTTGTCTTCAGGAGTAATTCCTGGAAATGAGCGCGGAGTCCAGACATTGCGCGATAACTTTGCGCGTCAGGGAGCTCTTGTTTATCACAACAAGATGCTTAGCATTCACTCATCCGGTCACGCACCTCAGGGAGAATTAAGGGCTGTTATAGAACTTGTTAAGCCTAAGCACTTTATTCCTATGCATGGATATTATTTCTTGCGTTGGAGAAATGCCAGAACAGCACAGGAGGCCATAGGACTTAAACCTGAAAATACAATCCTAACGGATAATGGTCATGTCGTTGAACTATATTCAGATAAGGTTATAAAAACTGACGAGCAGGTTGAATCAGCTTACGTTATGGTTGATGGACTTGGCGTCGGTGATGTAGGTGAGATTGTTTTGCGCGATCGCATTACCCTCTCACAGGAAGGTATGGTTGTCATAATAACAACACTCGCTAAACAGGACGGAAAAATTCTAAAAAATCCTGATATTATTTCTCGCGGATTTATTTATCTGAAGGAGAATCAGGAATTACTGGAAGAGGTAAGGAAAAGAATCAGGAATATCATAGGAAGAATTCCAAATAGAGAAAATCTTGACCCTGATTATTTAAAAACTCTTATTCGCGACCAGATTGGTTTATTCCTCTTTAACAAGACGAAACGAAGACCAATGATACTGCCGGTTATTATAGAAATATAAATACCTTAATCCCGCCAACTATTAGTAGAAGGCGGGATTTTGTTTATCACAAAAAACGCATTATACTAAGAAATATGAAAAAGGCTGTTCTTGTATCAGGCATTCAACCAACGGGAAATCTTCATCTCGGAAATTATTTGGGCGCGCTAAAAAATTTTGTGGCCCTTCAGAATTCAGGTAAGTACGAGTGCTTCTTCTTCGTGGCGGACCTTCACTCAATGACCGAGGAGTACAACCCGAAGGAAAAACAAAAGCAGATTATGAATGTGGCACTCGACTATCTTGCTGCGGGATTAGATCCCAAAAAATGCGTTATATTCCAGCAGTCTGCAATTCCAGCACACACAGAACTAATGTGGGTTCTTAACACACTAACCCCAATGGGCGAGTTGGAGCGCATGACGCAGTTCAAAGATAAGTCTGGAGACATTCAGGAAAAAAGAATGGTTGGATTATTTGATTATCCGGTTCTAATGGCGTCTGATATTTTAATTTATGATGCAAAATTCGTTCCAGTTGGACATGACCAACTTCAACATCTTGAGCTTGCAAGAACACTAGTAAGAAAGTTCAATGCTAAATTTGGAAATACGTTTGCAGAACCAAAACCACTCATGACAAATGTAGAACGTCTCATGAGTCTCGACGATCCAACAAAGAAGATGTCAAAGTCGCGCCCAGCAGGATGTGTCTTTGTGGATGACTCACCAGAAGTAATAAGAAAGAAAATAATGAGCGCTGTTACTGATTCGGAGAGAGAAGTTGGATACGACAAGGAGGCGCGTCCCGCAATGGCAAATCTTTTAATGCTCTACTCTGCAATGAGTGGAGAAAAGATTGATATGATTGTAAATCGCTACATTGGCAAGGGGTATGCTGATTTCAAAAGAGACTTAGCTGAAGTTGTTATCTCATCACTTACCGAATTCCAAAAAAAGAAAAAGGAGTTTTCAAAGAATAAAACTTTGTTGAAAACTATATTAGAAAAAGGAAATAAAACCGCTAGAAAAATTGCTGAAAAAAAGATGGAGACAGTAAAAAGAAAATTAGGACTTTCTAAATAAAAAATCCCCCGCTTTGTGCGGGGGTTTTAAATATCTAGTCCGAAGAGAACTATAACTGAGACAGAGTGCAATTCCGCACATATAATTCTTTAAGATCCAGCCCTTGTTGTATTTTCTTTCTGCGCGTCTCACTTTTTACAATATCACATCCTTTAAAATGCGGTTCTTGTACCTTTTTGCGTAATTCATTCAAAACCGCATTAGCATCAAGATCTTCGAGCCGAGCGGCGCACCGAATAAGATCACTTGCACGAGCATCCTCTGAGGTATTAGCCATACACACCAATCTTCCGGTTGCACAATCAACTACAACGCTATAATAGCTAATGATTATGGAGGACTCAATTCTCCAAAAACCTTTTTGATATGCAAGTGAATACTCGTATGAGGAACCACTTCTGCTGTCCACTTGAAGTGCTAGATATGGAACTTGTTGCCATAACTCTTTCTGTTTCAGAGAATATGCGCGAATAAATTCTACAAGCTCGTCCACTTTTGAACTAAGCGTTTTAAGGCTTAAACCAAAAATCATAGTATCCATATGCGAGCCTCCTTTTGGGCTTTTGTACTGTCCGCAAAGTACCACAAAACACACACACATGGCAAGTGCGCAATCCGACGAGTTTTTGATGTTATAAAAATCCCCCGCTTTATGCGGGGGTTTTAAAAAAACTAATTTCATTTTTTTTCATTGCGTGTAAACACTTCCTTTAGTCCAATTCTATCGGCCGTCTGAATACAAAACTGCTCTCTCTTTCCTCCATTACGCGAAAGATATAAAACATGTTCTTCATTCAACCGTGAAACAATTTCGAAAGCATCAAACTCTTCAATGAATGGTGCACATTTCAAAATTTCGGCACTATCAGCCAATTCAGAATAATGGGTTCCTTTGCATGGCTCTCCTGTTGCGCAATCAATACCAATAATATAACTACCAAAAAGTCCTGGCTTCATTGATGCGTGTATCATCCACACGCCATTTCGAAATGCGGTTTCATATTCCTTCTCATCAGATCGCCCTATACCCGCGTATGCGTGTAAAGAAAGCCATGGAACAAGTTGCCATAAATCCTTTTGAGCTCGTGAATAAGCTCTTATTTTTTCGACCAACGCATCAGCGTCGGCTGAAATTGAGTCCCTCATCTTTTTGGCGTCCATCTCAATCTCCTTTATATATGTACTAAAGACAAATTAACACGCATAAATTATGCGTGTCAATTATTTTCGTTAAATTACTGAATAAAATCTAAATTTATCTTGTTGCGTTATAAACACCCAATACCTCGCTTCCGGAAAGTGCACGTGTGTAAAGTCGCACGTCATCCATACGCCCACTCATATAATTAGATACTTTTATTGGTTTATTGTATGCAACGTAAGTGGTCCAGACAACTGGTGTTAGTGGTACATTATATTTTCCGATGGCTGTTGCAACAAGTGCGCCATCAACATACATCGCCTCAGCTCCCTCGCCAGATGGATCATATGTAAGAGCAACAAGGTGCCAACCATTAGAAATACTTGTACTCATCCTTGTTTTAGATACTTCAAATTGCTCCCCATTAAAAACCCACCCGTGTATTACATTTTCACCAACACTCAAGAATGATGCGCCCCAACCTCCAAAACCATTTGGTGGTTTATTTGTAAGTCCGAATACTGTTCCATTTGAAGGAGTGTTAATCCAGGCAAAAACCGTGAACGCATTATCATTACCAAAATAAGAATTTAATGGAAGATTGAGATAATCTTTCGTTCCATCATGTGATATACAACTACCTTTGTGGCACCCATCTACAACGTGGAAATCTTCTGGAGATAATAAACCAAGATGCTTACCGCCAGAAAAATCACCAACTGAAGTGCTTCCGGTATCATCAAATGTCCACAAGCCAAAAAGTGATTTATCTCCATAATCAATTGGGATAAGAGAGATGCTACTACCAACCTCATAAAGACTTACGTTAACTCCGCTATCAGTAGACGTCTTATCAGTCTCTCCACCAAGCCTGTTTCTCTTTCCCTCCATTGCGGTGGCTAGTGTCCACTTTCCACCACTAAATGAGTAGGTATAAAAAGATCCGCTTACTGTATTTACTGGATCGATAGGAAGACTTGCGAATGGTGAGCCAGCCGGAGCGCTAGAAAAATTAGCGGGTATCCAGCCAGTTCCATCTACGTTTCTATATTTTGATTCTAGTGAGCATGAATAATCCCATCCTGTAGGAAGTGTTGGTAATCCTAGATTTGCGCAAGTTGAGGTTGAATCAGGAATAGAAACATAAACGATATTCTGGTTACCCAAAAATACTCCTCGCGTACTAACACTGAAAACTCCGAGCGCTGAGTTTATGTTTGCTAAGTCAGACAACCGCGTAGAATCTCGCGCTTCTTTAATAAGTTCGGCTGGCTTCAAAACAGATAAAACCGTAACCGTTAATACGGACATAATAAGAACTATTATTAATAATTCAACAAGTGAGAATGCTCTCCTTCGGGAATTAGAATGCATATATTTCAGAATTGGATTTAACATTATATTTTATTGAACTAAAAATCTATTTTAATTATACCAGTAAACGATGACTCTTGGTTTTTAAGGATGTCTTCCTTATTTTTTATTCCTTCTTACAGCAATCCAGATTTCGTGCTCTCCAAGCTTGGTTTTTAACTCGGCGTCAGAATGCTCAACACGTTTAAATTCTATAGCCTTCGCATTCACCTCGCGCTTTGTAAAGCTCTCATTATTTCTCAAGACAAGACTCAGCTCTTCTGGGCACTCAATATGAAGTACGATTACATCTTTTGGAGAAAATCCCGCCTCCTGTCTTAAGTCTTGAATCATTCTGACTAAGTCTCTCAATAATCCCTCTTCCATTAATTCGCGTGAAACATTTGTATCAAGCTCAACATCCTCAGAAAGTTCTTTGTCGAAGGATATTTTTTTTACATTAACCTCATCCTTCAAAATCTCAAGAAGTGCTTTCTTACCCTCAAGTTTAATACTCTTCAATTTCAACTCAGCTAATGGTTGTCTCACCTTAATACCCTTCTCTGCGCGTTTCGCGAGAGCAATGCTTGCTGCCAAGCGAACCTCTGCCATTCCCTCAATAAGATTTTTATCGATTAATTTCTTTTCTGCTTTTGGCCAATCCTCCAAATGGACTGAGACCTTAACATTTTGCGCAAGTGATTTATGCAAAGCTTCTGCAAAGAATGGGGAGAACGGCGCCATCAACTTAGCAAGTGTTACCAGTGTATATCCGAACACTGTTGAGACAGATTCAAAATCTTTTCTGGATTCTGGCTTCTGCAACCTTCTTCGTGAACGCCTGATATACCAGCGAGATAAATCGCCAACAAACTCTTCAATAAGTCTTGCTGCGTCCCCCACCTCATACTTATCCATGTGCTTTGTAGACACATCAATTGTCTCGTGCAATCTAGCCATAATCCATTTATCTAAAATGTGATTTGGTTTCGGTGTGGATTTTGGAATAAATTTTCTGTCACTATATAAATCAAAAAATATAAATGAGTTATATATGAGTGTGAAAAACTGTCTTGATGTTTTTGCAAGTTCCAACTCGTCGAATTTCTTTGTCTCGCCAGGAGGATTCACGGTATAGAAATACCAACGAACAACGTCGATGCCATGTTTATCTACCATGTCCCACGGACTTACAACATTTCCTTTTGACTTGGACATTTTCTGACCATTCTTATCAAGGATGAGTCCGAGTGATATAACATTTTTATATGGAGCTTTCTTACCCAAAAGCACAGAGATAGCTAGTAATGTATAAAACCATCCACGAGTCTGGTCCATCCCCTCGCATATATAATCAGCTGGAAAATCAGGAACTGATCCTTTTTCAAAAGGATAATGAACCTGTGCAAATGGCATTGCACCTGAATCAAACCACACATCTAAAACCTCGGGAATACGCTTCATCGTGCTTCCACACTTCTTACAAGGGAATGCAACGGAATCAATGTAAGGTCGGTGCATATCAAACATGCCGGTCTCATCGCGTGGAATAACTCTAAACTCCTCCTCGCGCATATCGCCAGCCGAAAGAAATACACCGAGTGTTCCCTCCTTCTCGGCAATAATTCTCTCATCAGTCCAACCCTGCATTGCACTTGTTAATAACCACAAAGGATCCTCGTGACTTACAATCGCGATAGTCTTGCCGGAATATTTTTTCTCCATCTCACTAATAAATTCAAATACTCTAGTGCGTAAATCTGTAAGCGTCTCGCCCTCCTCTGGGGCTTTTGTAAATTTTTCAATCTTTTCAGCAAAAAAATTCTGATACTCTTTTATATTTGAACCATTAAATTTACCAACGTTTATCTCGCGAAGTCGCTCATCAAAAATAACTGGCACGCTAAGCTTCTCTTTCAAGATTGCGGAAGTCTCTTTTGTGCGCAACAAATCAGAAGAAAAAATAATATCAATTTTTCTCTTTATAAGTTTCTTTGCGAGCTTCTCAACTACAGTACGTCCTTTTAAAGTAAGATGAAATTTTGACTTCTCAGGCCACGAACTCAATATTCCCTTTGTATTATTTTCTGCCTCGCCGTGACGAATTAAAATATACTTATTCCCACTATTTTCCTGTACTGCTTCAAGTTCATTAATGCTCTCAAAAACCTTGGTCGTCTTGCATCCCTCACATTCCCAAATAGGAAGAGGTGTCGCCCAGTAACGCTCGCGGGAGATTGCCCAGTCTTTTGCCTCTTTAATCCACTCGCCGAATCTTCCCTCTTTTATGTTCTCTGGAATCCAGTTAATTGTATTGTTCTCTTTCTTAAGAGTCTCACGCAATTTACTCATCTCGATAAACCAGGAACTGCGCCCGTAATAGAGGAGTGGTGTACTACATCGCCAACAGTGTGGGTACTCGTGCTTATATAATTCCTTCCTTAAAAGAAAACCCTTTGTTTCAAGCGCTTGAATTATTTTTTCTTCAGTACCTTTTGATTTAACATACATTCCGGCAAACTCCTTCACATCATCAACAAATGTTCCTCCAGTTGTAACTGTGTGCACCTCAGGTAATCCAACCTTCTTTCCAAGTTTGTAATCGTCTTCTCCATACATAACCGCAGTGTGTACAACACCAGTTCCATCTTCTGTTGTTACAAAATCTGCTGGGTAAACCTTATATGAAGCATCTTTTGCAGACCCGCTCATAAATGCCTCGATAGGAAATAACGGTTCATAATGAACTCCTATCATTTCCTTTCCCTTTACCGTGTGAATTGTTTTGCCAGCATCTTCCAAAACTTCGATTCGCGATTTTGCAAGAATGAAAACTTCTTTTTTATTTCCAACACCAACCTCGTTAATTACATAATCAATCTTCTCCCCGACAGCGAGAGCTACATTCCCTGGAAGCGTCCACGGAGTTGTTGTCCACGAAAGAATAAAGGTTCTATCATTTGCGACAAATGAATCTCCAATCTTCTCTCCCTTCTTAACTTTAAATTTTATGTACACTGAAGTATCCTCAACCTCTTTATATCCCTGAGCTAACTCATGAGAAGAAAGTGCGGTTCCACAACGCGTACACCACGGCACAATCTTATGTCCTTTGTATAAAAGTTTCTTTTTTGAAATTTCTGAAAGCGTCCACCAGATGGTCTCCATATACTCATTCTTATACGTTACATACGGATCCTTCATGTCTAGCCAAAAACCAACACGCTTTGTAAGGCGCTCCCACTCATCTTTGTATTTCCAAACCGACTCCTTACATTTTTTGTTAAACTCGGCTACCCCGTACTTCTCAATCTCCTTTTTTGATTTAAGACCAAGTGCTTTTTCTACCTCAATCTCAACTGGAAGTCCGTGCGTATCCCAACCACCCTTACGTGGTACATAATATCCCTCCATTGTTTTAAAGCGGAGCATTACATCCTTATATGAACGTCCAAGTACATGGTGAATACCAGGCCTTCCGTTTGCAGTAGGTGGCCCCTCATAGAAAATAAACTTCTTTCCCTTACCTTTTGCGCCTTTTTTTGGCTTATTCTTTAAAAGTGATTTTTCAAATATATTTTGCTCGTCCCAGAACTTTAAAACCTCCTCCTCAACCCCAGGTAACGAGAACTTATCCGTATTTTTGAGCATGAGTTTATTGTAATGAATATGAGGTTTTTTTACAAAACTAATATACTTAAAATTATGTGTAGTCTCATATTTTCTAAATATGCACTTTGCTATAATTATCTTTATGAAAAAGATAATATTTTTGTTCGCGCTTATATTATTAGCGCTTACTAATACGACGCACGCAGCAACAATAACTAGCACCGCAACTGGTGGAACATGGACAACTAGCTCTACGTGGGTTGGTGGCGCAGCCCCCGGCACAAGTGATGCCGCTGTTATTGCAACAACAGGAGCAAATACCGTTACTATAAGTGCAAACCTAACCCAAACAGCATCTGGGTCTGTAACAATTAATAATGGTGCGACACTTACTGTAAGTGGAGGATCAAATACTTTTGGAGCACTAACAATAAATAACGGTGGAACATTTACTGTGTCACGCAATACAACGGTACTCGGCGCAACAAATATTACTGGCACCGCAAACCTAAGTGGCTTGCGCACAAATACATTTACTGGTGATTTCACATTAAATAGTGGGGCGACGTGGAATAATAGTGCGACACAAAACCAGACCTTCAGTGGAAATTTTATTAACAATGCAACCACGTTTAATGCGACAAGCTCAGGACATTATGTCTTTAGTGGTTCTTCAAAAACATTTAGTGGAGGAACTAACACTTCGATTGCAAACATAGATGTTACTGGAACATATACAAATAACGGAACGATTACTGCCACAACAGCACTAACTGGAACTCTTACAAACGGATCGGCTGGGACGCTTAATATAAATTATACCGGCACTGTCTCTGCAACACTTGTTACAAGCGCTGCGGGCAATACTGTTAACTATGAATTCGCGGGAACACAGACAGTAAAGGCGGGCGCATATAGCAATTTAATATTTTCAGGAAGTGGAGCGAAGTCTATGCTCGCAGGAACCTCGGTAACAAATAACTTAAGTATCGCGCCGACTGGAAGCGCAACCGCAAGCATTGCGACTGGGCAAAATCTTACAGTTTATAGTCTGACACTTGGTGGTGTTAATAGAGCGAGCGGAACGTGGGGCTCTACTAGTTCAATAGCAACAAATAAAACCAATGTCTATTTTGCGGCAACAACTGGATATCTAACTGTTACAACCGGCAGTCTATTACCACAAGCAACTCTTCTTGCATCTTCAACCTCTCTTTCTCTTACGTATGGTCAGACAGCTACCTTGTCTTCAACTGGCGGAAGTGGTACTGGAGTAGTAACTTTTTCCGTAGGCGCATCAACTGGATGTAACATCACGGCGACTACAACACTTAATGTGGGTGATGCATCTGGCACGTGTTCTGTGACCGCAACAAAGGCTGCAGACTCTACTTATCTTATTGCAACATCATCACCAATAACGATAACCCTATCGAAGGCTACACAGTCTACACTCACAGCATCTTCCACATCCATTGCACTTTCATACGGTCAGACAGCAACGCTTTCTTCGGTGGGTGGCTCAGGAACTGGAACTGTCACATTCTCTGTTGGCTCATCAACTGGATGTAACATCACGGCGACTACAACTCTTAATGTAAGTGATGCGTCTGGTTCTTGCGCGGTGACTGCAACGAAAGCGGCAAACAATAATTATTTTGTCGCGACCTCATCACCTCTCACGATTACATTAAATAAGGCTACACAGTCTACACTCACAGCGAGTTCTACTTCGATCTCTCTAACATACGGTCAGACGGCAACACTTTCTTCGGTGGGTGGCTCAGGAACTGGAACTGTCACATTCTCTGTTGGCTCATCAACTGGATGTAACATCACGGCGACTACAACTCTTAATGTAAGTGATGCAGCTGGTACGTGTTCAGTAACTGCAACAAAGGCGGCTGATA
>CAIKKG010000026.1 GCA_903827975.1 uncultured bacterium | reverse complement strand
ACTCGAAGCTGTCGGCATCGATGTCAACTACATCCTCTACGGCAAAAAAGGAGCCCCTCAGCTCCCGCCACCGCCGCCCGACCCGGCCCTGACCCTCATCCTCACCGACTGCACCCAAAAAATCCAGCAGCTCCAGAACCAAGCGCTCGACATGAACAAACAACTACTCGAACTCAACAAACTCCTCGACACCCTCAAAAAAAGGCTATCAGAGTAGCCATTTTTCTATTTCAATCAAAAACTTATTTGGACATATTTGTTGTAACTGAAAATTATTTTTTTCTTGGTCGTATTATTGGTGTAGATTTGGAACGTTAATGCCAGAGCTTCTTTAATGAAATAATATTTAGATATGAGACACTACAGTGATACTGAAAAAGAGCTAATAAAAAAAATGGCATCAGTAGAGAGAGGCTCCATTATTGATTTTATAGACTTTTTGAGGAATCATTACTTTATTGAAAAAGATGGTGTTGCATTAGGTGTTTTTGCGCTCAATGAAAAATCATATTTATATATTGATAAAACTGTTGCTATTGATAATAAATGTTTTGCCGATTTTTATGAGTTACTGACTTTGGTTCGTCATTTAAGGGAATCCGGATACATTGATACTTATCAAAAATTATTTACGAAAGAGAGCGGTCGCGAGTTAATCGTAGGAAAGATATATAATAGTGATAAATATTATCCAGCTTCGAAAGCATTTCATATAAATGAGAAAAGATGGTTAAGCTCAGGCAATTATTATAGAGGCAATTGTCTCGAAGAAATTAAAGATAAGAGTGATAATACTGTATCGAGTGGCAATATATTTAGTCATCAAGTATATGAATTGATTGTAGCTAATATTATTGGCGATTTATACGTTTCAGAAGAGCTGAGAAGCTTAGTTGATAATAACTTTATGACCAAAGAAGAACTTAATCACAAGCAAGTATTGGAAAATGCAATCAATCAGCTTCACGAATCAAAAATACAAACTATACAAACAAAAGAAAGTGCAGAGTGTCAACTAGGAGAAGCAAAAAAACAAACAAAGTATTCAAGAAATTCTGTTATTTTTGCAATTGTGAGTTTATGTATTGGTATGATATTAAACTCGATAATGATACATATAATGTATTTTAATCCAATAACGATTCAAAAAAGTCAAATTGATGAAATTAAGCAAGAAGTTCATAATTTATCTAAATATCAACTAATAACTAAATCAAAAATTGATCAAAAAAAATAGTTTTACTATGCTATGATTTGTAAATATTTCCTTTGACACTTATGTTTTTTTGCATATCCTTTTCCAAAAGTATATGTCGTATTTTCTGAATAATGGTATAATATTCATCATGAATGGTAAAGAGTTCATGACGATCTCTAAGTAAGGGGTTTGTTGCGGGTAATCGGGTTTGTTATTCTATCTGTCTGAGTATCTTCTTTACTTCCTCCTCCTCAAGCGGGCATCCTGACCCGCTGTTCATCTCCCGCAACAACCGCTCAAGCTCCATAACGCCATCATCCCGCATCCAGCAGGCAAGCTGAAACAGCGCATTATTCCGGTTCCCCGTCACAAACCGATTCTGAAAAAACGTCAGATAACTTTTTTGCAGCATT
>CAIKKG010000025.1 GCA_903827975.1 uncultured bacterium | reverse complement strand
GATGGTTTCTGCAGACAAAAAGGCGGAATCAGGCGATTTTAAGGGAGCCATCGCGGGTTATGACACCATTATTGCCCGCCATCCGAAGATGCCTGCTGCATGGTTTAACAGGGGACATGCAAAATACAAGCTTGAGGATTTCAAAGGAGCCATAGCCGATATGGAAAAAGCAATCGAACTGGCCCCCAAGAGGCTCGAAGCATATAAAATAAGGGGCTGTGCCCGGGTGAAAACAAACGACGCCGAGGGGGCCATCCGGGATCTCGATATGTTCCTCGTAAGCCATCCGAAGGATGTGGAGGCTATCAGGTTCCGGGGTTTTGCCAGGTTTAAGAAGAATGATTTCCAGGGCGCCCTCGCTGATCTTGACAAGGTAATCGGAATAATACCCAAAGATGGTGATGCCCTGAATAAAAGGGGAGAGATCAAATTTCAGACCGGCGATTTGCATGGTGCCATTGTCGACCAGTCGGCTGTAATAGCGCTCAGTCCTAACTTTGCAACGGCATACCTTGATCGTGGAATTGCAAACCTAAGTTTGGGGAAAACGGATGAGGCGCTGGATGATTTTAACAAGGCAGCCGGGATCTCCCCCAAGTATGGAAAGGTATATGCCAACAGGGCTAAAGCCTATATTAAAAAGGGTAAAGGGTCATATCAGGCTGCTATGACTGATTTCTCCAGAGCACTTGAAATCAATCCCAAGCTCGGTGAGATTTATTTGAACAGGGGCTCTCTGTTCCTGGCAATGGGGTCGAAGAAAGAGGCCTGTGCCGATTGGAACAAAGCCATCTCCCTGGGGGTTAAGGAGGCAGAAGAACTAAGCCGGAAAAACTGCAAATAACGCTCGGTTAAGAAAAGTCCCAGTTGTTGTCCTTTTCATACCCTACTATATAACTCTTTTTAAGTGACAGATAATCAACTGCATTCTAACCTGTTTTTCTTAGTTGCAATAGCTGTTTTTCTAGATACTTTATCTTTTTCGCTTTCCAGATTTCATTATTAGTTGCTATAATTTGAGGGTCATATTCCTTTTTTTCTTTTATCATTGTGTATACAATTCGTGCTAATCTATGTGCCGTTGCCACCACTCCTCCTTTTTTGCCCAGTTTGGATTTCATTTTTCTTGCATAATCTCCCATAGAGGATTTGCCGTTTGACAAACAACTTGCCGACATTCGCATGGTTTGACCTGCATGATTTTTCTTTTTCAGCATTTTGCTGCTTATTATTTTGCCTCCGGTAATTTTTGTGTTTGGAGCCACATTAAGCCATGCTGAAAAATGTTTGCCATTCTGCCACTTGCTCATGTCTGTACCTATTTCAGATAGTAATTCCAAAGTTGATATTTCGCTTATGCCTTCGACTTTGGTCAAATCAACCCCTGCGATTATCTTCAATAGTGGGCCTATTTCAACAGAAAATTGGTTCTTCTTAGGCTTTTTTTTTACAAAAACGTCAGTCAGATCCCCGTCTAATATACTTGCTGCCTGGTTGAGTAATTGCTCTTTTATTCTTTCTTCACAAGCACTTATTTGAGATTGGTAAAAAACATACTCATCGTATGCCTGCTGTAACGTAAACAAGTATTCGTCTTTCCAAATACCAACCAAGGATTTCTTTATATCTTCCTCGCTTGCTTTTATTCGTGGGTCTTTTAGCTTAATCAATTCATTCTGGTCCCGTTCTCCTTGTAGAATTGCATTCACCATTTGAAGCCCTGTTTTGCCCAATATATCACTTATAACAGTATGAAGCTTAATGTTCATCAGCTCCAATGCCTTTTGCATACGTCGGACACTGTCTGAACTAATGTTTATCAGGTTTTTACGTTGACGGACATAGGTTCGTAATACACGGATTTCTGATTCAGGCTGAAAACTTTTCTGTAACAAACCACAACTATGAAGCTTTTGTATCCAGATGGCATCTGTATCATCTTTCTTTCGTCCGGTGACATTCTTCACATGCCGGGCATTGACCAAATAGGGTTCTATACCTGCTTCCTCTAACATCAGATATAGATTTAGCCAATAAACCCCCGTGCTTTCCATTGCTACAGTGGTAATGCCTTCGGACACTAACCATTCAACAAGATTCGTTAAGTCTTCGGTAAATGTCTTATATTCTCGAACTTCATGCCCTGTTGCTCCATCACTTATGGCTACATCGTTCATTGTGTCGCCAACATCAATACCTGCGGCATACGGATTAAAAACCGGCAGTCCTTGACTAAATCTTTTCGTCTTTACGGTTTCCGTTGGAGAATTCTTTTGCTTTTCCTCTTTCATTATTGATGATTTTTATTACAACCTATTTGAGGTACAGGAAGATGAAAATTTGATCTACTATACGGTGTCTCTAAGAGCATCCAGTTTAAATTTCAAAGTGTACCTCGGACCAAACTAATTGATGGAATAGATTTTCCAGGAATGAAACCGGTCTTTGTATAGATCGTATATTTGAGCCAAAGTTATCTGTTTTGATGTTCGTTCGACAAAACGAGAGGACTAATAT
>CAIKKG010000024.1 GCA_903827975.1 uncultured bacterium | reverse complement strand
TGGAACTGGAACTGTCACATTCTCTGTTGGCTCATCAACTGGATGTAACATCACGGCGACTACAACTCTTAATGTAAGTGATGCAGCTGGTACGTGTTCAGTAACTGCAACAAAGGCGGCTGATAGCAATTACAATTCTGCGACAAGTGCGGCGATCAATGTGACTCTCACTCCAAAAAATATAACTGTCACCGCACAAGCTGCGACAAAAGTTTTTGGAGATACCGACCCAACATTCTTATATACATCATCTGACCTAAGTGCGACCTTCACAGGAACACTAAGTCGCGATCCTGGAGAAAGCGCTGGAGTATATGCAATGACAATAGGATCACTTGCTATTGTCGGAACTAATTATTCAATATCAAATTTTGTTTCTGCAAACCTAACAATAACTCAGGCACCTCCTACGATCACAAACGTTTCTCCAACCTCAACACTCCTTTCAACAACACCAACACTAACAATTACAGGAACGGGATTCGCAACTGGCACAGCAGTAACGTTTAATGGTTCAAGTAAGACCCCAACTATTAATTCTGTAAATGAGTTAACAATAACGCTTAACTCGTCAAACACAGCAACAGCTGGTACAAAAACTATTGTAGTAACAAATGGTGGTGGTAGTGCAACCTCAACAGATTTTTCTGTTTTAAATCCAACACCAGTAATAACATCGATCTCACCAACATCAACAATTGTTGCAACTGGAGGATTCACGCTAACTGTCAATGGAACCGACTTCATAACAAGTTCCGAGGTTTATTGGAATGGAGCATCACGCACAACAACATATGTATCACCTACTAAACTTACGGCAGTAATTACCTCAGGCGACGTTGCATCGGTAGGCTCTGCATCTGTAACAGTAGTAAGCCCAACACCTGGAGGAGGGGCATCAAATGCACAGACATTTACAATAGAGTCTGGAGTAGTGGTGCCAACAAAATTTGTGATTCTTAATCCTACAGACGGAACAACCGACTCCCCTATTGTTGTCACAATTGAAGCGCAAAATAATTCGGGAGATGTTGCGACTACATATGGACATGGCGTCACATTATTAAAAGATGGCTCAGCAACTGGAGGAGGGTTGGTAAATATTCAGAATGGTGTCGGAACAACAACCATCTCAAATACTGTTGCAGAAACTGTTAACCTATCGCTATCAGACACTGCAAGTACTGGCCTTAATACCTCATCAACACAAGATGTTGTATTTACGGCTGGTGCAACAAAATATCTTTCTTTAAATGATCAGGTAAGTATGACTGCCGGTACGCGACTTCCATATTTAGTAACTCGAAAAGATCAATACAATAATCTTAAAACTGTCGGTAGTGAAATATTTTACCTCTCAAGTGATTCAGCTGGCACGAAACGATTTTATGATGCAGCAACGAATGGAAATGTTGTCACAACAGTAACAATTCAAAATGGTACATCAACTGGTGCCTTCTGGTACCATGACGAATTTGCAGGAAATTCAACTGTAGCAGTTTCAGACACATCTCCTGCGGATGGAGCAAGTGGTGTTGTGGATGCAGTAGATGCGGTAACAGTCACAGCCGCAGCGCCTTCACAACTCTATTTAAACGATGAGACAACAACGACCGCTGGCGCGCGAGTTGCATATACGATTACACGTAAAGACGCATTCAATAATCTCTCTACTTCTGGTGACACAACAGTATATCTATTTAGTGATTCAGCTGGCACGAAACGATTTTATGACGCAGCAACGAATGGAAATATAATTACGTACGTAACAATCGGAAATGGAGTGTCGTCCGCAAACGCCTGGTACTATGATGAACATGCAGGCACTACAACCGTAACCGCGTCAGACAGCACTCCGGCGAATGGTGGAGCAGGAATTGCAGATGCGACCGACTCAATAATTGTCACGCCTGGAGCAACTGGAAAATTTATTCTTGATAATCCTGGAGATATGACTGTTGGAACATTCATAATGTATACAATTTCGAGACAGGACGCATTCGGAAATACAGTAACGACTGGCTCTGACACCGTGTACCTTTCCTCAAATTCTACTGGATTTCCTGGTGGAACAACGGCGTTTTATAACTCGGATGTGGGTGGTGCAGTAATCACATATGTCACGATTGCTGATGGCTCTTCATCCGCAACTGCGTGGTATTTTGATGAGCAGGCTGGACTATGGACAATAACAGCGTCAGACAGCTCCCCAGCAAATGGCGTAACTGGAATTATTGATGGAACTGATTCAATAACGGTAAGCACGGCACCTATTATCGCATCCCAGTTTACTATCGTTAATCCTACAGACGGTGTAGTTGGTGACACAATCGCCGTTCTTATTCGTGCAGAAAATAATAGTGGTAGCCTAGATACTTCTTATAGTGGTTCTGTAACACTAAATACATCCGGTCAGGCAACCCCACAAAATGGAGTGGTAGTAACAATTACTGGTGGTCGTGGTTCGACTAATATTACAGATACGAAAGCCGAAACCGTCTCACTTACACTTACAGACTCTGCAGCAACGGGGTTTGGACTTTCAACACAAGATGTTATCTTCTCCCCTGGCGCCACAAAGCAATACTTCTTAAATAGTCCGAGCGACATAACTGCTGGCACACGTGCTGGATATACCGTTACGCGAAAAGATGTGTATGGAAATCTTGTAACCTCGGGAAGCGAAACGGTTTATCTTTACTCAAATGCAACAGGAGGACTTAGTGAATTCTATGATGCTGCAAGCGGAGGAACTCTTTCTCCTTCAATAGGCATCGCAAATGGTTCATCAGTTGCATCGTTCTGGTATTACGAAGGTAAGGCGGGCTCATGGGGTGTAACCGCGTCCGATGCAACGCCGACAGCTGATAACGCAACAGGAATAATCGATGCAACAGACGCTATAGTAGTAACCCCAGCCGCAACATCACAATATATATTGAATGATCCGGGAGATATAACAGCCGGCACACGCGTTGGATACACGGTATCGCGAGAGGACCAATTTGGAAATTTGGTTACCTCTGGAAGTGAATCAGTTTATCTGTACGCAAGTCCTGTGAGCACATCAAGCGCGTTTTACAGCTCGGCAAGTGGTGGCTCCCCAATCAGCGTGCGCACAATAAATAGTGGAGCATCATCAGCAGGCTTCTGGTATTACGATGAGGCAGCCGGAATCGTCACAATAACTGTGTCTGATTCAACACCAACTGCAAATGGCGGAGCAGGAATTGCAGATGCGTCTGACTCTGTTACGATATCGAGCATTCCAATCGTCGCAACGCGCTTCACAATATTAAACCCATCTGATGTTATGGTTGGAGGAAGCACAGTAGTCACGGTTCGCGCTGAAGATATTAATGGTAATGTACAAACAACATACAATCGCAATGTAACACTTAATGTATCAGGCTCAGCAACTGGAGGAGGTGTGGTAACTATACAAAATGGTGTTGGAACAAAATCAATAACTGATGCTGTTGCAGAAACTGTGACTCTCACACTTACAGACTCTGCAGTAACAGGATTAGACACCTCATCAATACAGGACGTCCTCTTCTCCGCACAACCGATTGTCACAGCTGGAGGAAGTCAGGTTGTCTCAGCCCCAGTACGTTCAACGGTAGTATTCTCAGGCACAGCATTTGCTGGTGCAAAACTAACAATTGTTGGAACTGGAAATGGTGATATACCAGTACGCCAAGGAACGATAGCGCGCGCAGATGGTTCGTTTACGCTTCGTTTCAGCGATATAACCCCAGGTATAAAGTCATACTTTTTATCTGTAATAGATAAAGATGGTCGCCTAACACAAACAAAGGTTTATAACGTGAATGTAAATCAACAGTTAATTGTTCGCGATGTGTTCTTACCACCTACAATCGGGTTTACGCAACGCGCAGTAATTAAGGGTGGTTTCCTAGGAATTAAAGGGTTTGCAACGCCTGGCGCGACAATAAGTGCCAGTGTGGATGGAAATGAAATAACCGAGACAGCAAAAGCTGAAAGCACTGGAGAATATACACTTCTCTTCAATACATTTAATCTTCCATTTGGTGCACACCCAGTACGTGCGTATCAGACAAGAACAAGTGGTGAAATTAGTGACTCTTCAATAGAACGCACATTTATTGTGACAAATCTTCTAGTTCCTCAAACAGACCTAAATGGTGATGGAACAATAAATGCAAGTGATTTAAGCATCTTCCTCGCAAAATGGCTATCAACCGATCCAACAACAAAAGGAAGTTTAGACTTCAATGGAGACGGTAAGGTAGATATCCAGGATTTAAGTATTTTTGCACAGAACATCGGAAAGTAAAATTGCTATAATAATAGTATGAATAATATTTTCCAAAAGAAAAAAATATTTGGCGCGCTTATATTTATTGCGTACACACTTTTAGCAACACCATTTATTGCGCGCGCCGCAACATTCACACTCTCTCTGGACAAACAGGCATTTCCTGTAGGGAGTGAATTTACAGCGGACGTAAAAATGGATACAGAAGGCGTCGGAATAAATGCATCTCAGGGAACTATTTCATTCTCTCCCGACGTTTTATCCGTATTAAAAATTGATAGAACAAATTCTGTATTTAATTTCTGGCTCCAGGAACCATCATTTACAAATTCAACTGGTAGGGTCACCTTCCTTGGTGGTTCAACGAGTGGGTTTGCTGGAACCTCGCTTGAGGTATTTAGGGTTACCTTCAAGGTAAAGGGAATTGGAAAGTCTGACATCACATTCATTGATGGTGCAATAACAGCAAGTGATGGAAGTGGAACAAATGTAATGAAAGGAACAACTGGCGTGCAGATAACAAGTGCTAGTCAGAGCAATATTATAGCAATCACTCCATCACAGATTACGCGCCAAGCTACAATAGCTTCAGGCCTTCCATCAAAACCAAAATTCTCAATAAAGGTATATCCAACATCAACTGGTTGGTCTTCAATCTCTACACGCTTCAATGTGGAGTTTGTTCTTCCTGGAGACATAACAGACATCTCAACACTGATTTCAAAAAATCCGACAGATACAACTATTAAATCTGAGGGTCTTTTTGACAACAAAAGTTTTGATACTCTAACTGATGGGATCTGGTATCTACATGCGCAGTATAAAAATAATGTAGGTTGGGGCCCAGCAGAGCACTATAAAATCTCAATAGACACAGCGCCTCCAATTCCTTTCGAAATAAAGGCGGACTTCGGTAACTCAGTCACTAATCCGAGTCCAATACTGACATTCGAAAGCGCTGACCAACTTTCTGGAATAAACAAATATGAGATTACTATAGACGGAAAAGAAGTTGGATACGCAACAAGCACATCATTTGCTGTTCCAGCACAAACCCCAGGCAAACACCAAGTGAAAGTTAGTGCATTAGACATAGCTGGAAACATAACTGAAAACTACTTAGATATAAAAATAGTCCCGCTTGACTCCCCCACAATCTCACTCGCGAACAGGGATATATATACAAATGAAAGTGGTTTGAGTTTCCGCGGTACAACACAACCCGACAAAAATGTAAAAATTGAGGTCAAGAACACAGCTTCAGGAATTTCATTTGAAAAGACTGCCCACGCGGACCCGTTCGGAATTTATGATTTTCTAGTTGATAATCTACTTCCTCGTGGCACATATTCCGTAATCGCAACAACTATAGATGATAGGGGCGCACTAAGCATGCCGGCCAAACCACTCATGATCTCGGTTAAGGACAGGCCACTTGCTATTCTTTTTGGAATCCCCGTAACACAGATGGCCCTTATTTGGACACTTCTTACTACGTTAATACTAAGTTTTTTACTTGGCTTCTTTTACAATAAGAAATCTATTAGAAGAAGGGAGAATCAGATTATAATAGCGAACCGCGACGTGGTTCACGCGTTCGGAATGGTGAAAAATGAAATAACTTCAGCAATGGAAGTCTTCAATGCTAAGAAAATGAATAGTGACGACATAGCAAATATTGAATTTTCTCTAAAAAAGATGGTTTCTTCGCTTGATAAGACTGAAAAGTACATAACTGAAAACATCTCGGAGATTGAGGATTAGTAATAGTGACCTAGCTTTATTATTGTGATACAATAACAAAAGTCTATATTATATGAAAATTCTAATTGTGGAGGATGAAAAGACACTATCCTTTGTTCTGGATGAGAAACTAAAAAAGGCGAATTTTGAGACAAGGGTTGCTGGGGATGGTGAGGTAGCAATTGCGATTGCTCGCTCATTTAAACCTGAGATGATTCTTCTTGATTTGATTCTACCAAAAAAAGATGGTTTCTCCGTTTTAAAGGAGTTAAAAGCCGATGAGGAATTAAAAATGATTCCCGTTATTGTCCTTTCCAACCTTGGAGAAGACGAAAATATTAAAAAGGCTTTTGCTTTGGGTGCAATTGATTATTTTGTTAAGGCGCAACACCCAATTAACGAAATAATAGAAAAAATAGAAAGTGCGCGCATCGCATAAGATAAAATAATAAAATGGCAAATAATGAAAAAAAAGTTCTAATAGTTGAGGATCATGGACCTATCAGGCAGGCGCTAGCTGAAAAGCTTGTTCACGAAGGAATGGTAGCCCTTGAAGCTAAGGACGGTGAGGAAGGGCTAGCCACAGCACTAAAAGAAAAGCCAGATCTTATATTGTTAGACATAATAATGCCGAGAATGGGTGGAATGGCGATGTTAGAGGAATTACGAAAGGATGATTGGGGTAAGAAGGTTCCAGTTATAATACTCTCCAACCTCTCTCCAGATGACAAGATAATGCGTGAGGTAGTGGAGACTGAGCCGGTTTACTACCTAGTAAAAGCGGATTGGAAGCTTGAGGATGTGGTAGCTAAGGTTAAAGAAGTAATAGCTAATTAAAAAAATCCACCCGAAAGGGTGGTTTTTGTTTACATCTTTTTTGGCGAGCCAACACCGAGAACATCAAGTGCATTTTTAATAACAATTGCAGAAGCAGATACGAGCTCAAGTCTTGCACGAGCAAGCTCATCTGATACCCCACTTACCCGTTCAACCTCATAGAAGTTATGGAATGTTTTTGAAAGTTCCAGGATGTATCGCGTTATTCTATGAATTGCATAGTCACTTGAAGAATCCTCTAGAATTTCTGGGAATTCAGAAAGCTTAAGGATGAGATTTATATCCTCCTTAGTATCTAGTAAAGACAAATCAATCTTACCTTTTTTAACCCGCGCTTTTTTAATAATGCTAAGCGCTCGCACATGAGCATACTGGGCATAGAATACGGGGTTCTTAAGTGAGCGCTCTTTTGCTAAATCAATATCGAAGTCCATATGAGTATCAGGAGAAATCATCAAAAAGAAGAACCTGGCAGCATCAGCAGAGACATCCTCAACAAGCTCTCCAAACGTAACAAAAACGCCCTTTCTCTTAGACATTTTAGCCTCCTTTCCACCACTTAATAATCTAACAGCCTGGGTGATTATAACGTCTGAATTCTCTAACCCAACAATCTTTGCGGCAGCCTGAATTCTGCTTACATATCCGTAGTGATCTGGACCTAGAATAAGAATCTTGCCATCAAATCCCCTCTTTTTTGTTTCTAGATAATGCCCAGCATCTGCCAAAAAATATGTTGGCGTTTTTTCACTAGTTATAAGAACTCTATCCTTATCATCACCGTAGTCTGTTGTTCGAAGCCACAACGCACCATCCTGCTCATAAGACACCCCAAGCTCACTAAAAAGTTTAAGTGTCTTCTCAATATACTTTTTATCATGAACATCCAGCTTCTCCGATGTATACCTATCAAACTTTATCCCCGCCTTCTTCTCTACTGCAATTTTAATTAACTTCAAAAAATCTTTCGCTGCTGTTGCTCCAAGTTTTTCTGGATCATCTTTTAGCTTTTTTACGGTTTTAACATTCTTTTCTGCCCACTCCTTTACATACTCGCCTTTATAAAAATTCTCCTCAAAGGGAATTATGCCAGCACAAGCAATAAGTGAAAGTCCAAACGTGCGCACCTGATTACCAGCATCGTTTACATAATATTCACGCTCAACATTGTGACCCGCGGACTCTAATACATTTGCAATCGCATCACCCAAAAAACCGCCCCTGCCGTTCGCAAGTGTAAGTGGTCCAGTCGGGTTTGCAGAAATGAATTCAATTTGGATTTTCTTCTTCTTTCCTTTTGGAAGTTTCTTTTTACCATATAAATCTTTCTTATTTAAAATCTCAGTGAGTTCCTTAGCGAGAGTTTTTTGCGAAATCCAAAAATTTAAGAATCCCCCACCGGCAACCTCGACACGTTCAAATAACTTTTCTTTTTTTATTTCTTTTGCCAAATCCTCAACCACATCGCGCGGATTTTTCCCGCGAAGCTTACCAAGTCTGAATGCAATATTTGTTGTGTAGTGCCCAAACACTTTATTTTCCGCAACAGAAACCACAGGCATTACATCCTCTGAAATTTGTTTTTTAAGCAAAGATATTATCTTCTCTCTCATATACTCATTAAAGCAGACGTTGGCAAAATACAAAAGTCTTTCAACCCATTAAATAAAGTGCTATTTTGAAGTAGTAATGGAACCATACTCAATAAACAAAAAGGCAACATTCGATTACGAGATTCAGGAAAAACTCACAGCTGGTGTTGAGCTTCTTGGTCATGAAGCAAAATCTGTTAAAATGGGCAGGTTTGATTTGTCAGGAAGTCACGCGATTATTCGTGGTGGTGAGGCATACCTAGTTGGAGCAACAATACATCCATTCCAGGTAAAGAATGCTCCTAGTAATTATGACCCGATGCGCACACGAAAACTCCTACTAACAAAAAAGGAGATACAGCATGTTTTTGGTAAACTAAACGAAGGATTGACACTTGTACCCCTAAAATCGTATAATATTCGTGGGTTTATAAAGATTGAGCTCGGATTAGGGCGTGGTAAAAATAAGGCTGACAAACGCGAAGCAATTAAGAAGAGAGATACTGAGCGCGAAATCCGAAGGAATATCTAGTTCATTACTAATTCAAATGGGGATGTTGGGCTTTGACAGAATACCCACTCATAAATTTGCAGGCCGAGCTGAGTGCCTCGTATAAACCATTCAAAAAACATTAACTGACAACACTCGTGTTGCAGCACCTTCATTCGCTTTTGCGTAATGAATGTGTTCCACCGCTTTTATAGCAGTGGCATCGGTCCTCGAGGTTTCATAGAGGAGTGCCGGTGTTATATTTGAAAATCGCAACGGCGTAATGATTCGTAAACCGTTGTTAAAATTAGAATCATTTGTTCCGAGTTAAATCGAACTAAGCTTGTAGACGGTTTGTGAGAAGTATTTTGGACACCGGTTCAACTCCGGTCATCTCCACAAAAGAGAAAACACCCAAACGGGTGTTTTTATTTTTTAACATAACCAGAGGAGTTGAACCGAAAAAGGGGGTCGGGGAAACTTGTTTCCCCGTGGCGGAAATACTAAAACCGCAGGGTTTTAGAGTGGAGAACATTCTGAATGGTCGAGCAGTGAAACTCCGGTCATCTCCACAAAAGAGAAAACACCCATTCGGGTGTTTTTTTGTTACAATGGAATATATGAAACCGAAACTCATCACCACACTTCTTGTTGGTATTGCAATCATTTCCGCAATCTATTTTGTTGCAATAAAACCAAAACAACAGCGCAACCTAATTGTATTTGCGTTTGATGGGCTCCAAGCAAAACATCTACCAGCATATGGATATGATAAAGATATAACCCCAAATCTTGATAAGTTTCTCGGAGACTCATACCTCTACAGAAACACGGTTAGCCCAGCCTCGTGGACCGTTCCATCTTTTATGTCTATATTCACAAGCCTATACCCCAGCGAACACAAGGTTGTAAACAAGATGGTTGAAGATGTTACTGGAGCAACAACATCGCTAGTAAAAGCTAATTTAAAAAACCTAAGTCCTAACGCAGTAACACTTGCGCAAATCTTAAAACAAAATGGATATGCAACCGCAGGATTCACCGGCGATGCTGGCATCAGTGCTGCATTTGGCCACGCGCAAGGATTTGATACGTATTACGACAAGACAACATTTGGTGGGTTAGATACAAGCGTGCCGATGGCTAAGGACTGGCTCTCAAAAAATAAGGATAATAAATTCTTCCTATTCGTACATGGTTATGACGTTCATGGTCAGTATGCACCAAAGGAGTATGACTACCGTTACGTACAGAAACCATATAATGGAATATATACTGGTAGTACAAAGGAACAAGGAATACTTCGCGAACAGAGTCTTGCAAATCATGGCCTCTCGCTTTCCGCAGAAGATAAAGCCTTCTGGAGAGCAATCTACGATGAGAAGATTTCAAGAGCAGATGCTGAGTTCGGTGACTTTATGAAATATGTAGATTCATTAGGTATATCGGATAACACAATTATTGCCGTTATAAGTGATCATGGAACCGAGTTCTTTGAGCACAATGGCATTGATCATGGGCACACACTCTATGGTGAGCTACTTAATACGCTTTTTGCAATTCACGCACCTGGACAGACACAACCAAAAACAATCACAGATCTTGTGAGTACGCTTGATCTTGCGCCAACAGTACTCTCAATGCTCAAAATTGCTCCTGTAGAAGCTATGAAAGGAGTTGATATCTCACCATCCTTTTCAGGAACACCTGTGGCGCATGACGTATATTCAGAAACGGATTACAGGCTCTACACACATAAGCGCAGCATAACAACGGTTGATGGGTGGAAATTTATTGAAACAATGGAGACCGGGAAAAAGGAGTTGTATAATTTGAATACTGATCCAAACGAACAGACAAACCTTTCTGTAAAAGAGGGTAAAATAGCATACGAACTAGAACAAAAACTATTCGCACACCTTAAGGCAATGAATGCGGATAAGGGGCCATGGATACTAGGTTGCTCACCAGTATATGCAGATCAATGTCTACCGATTACAAAACCAACAGGAAAAAAATAATATATAAAGCGTTAGTGCTTACAATAACCGCGACAATAATAACCGCGGTTATTATTGTTTTAAAAATACAAAAAAGTGAATCTATTCATCCGCTAGAAATACCAAAACCTAAAAACATTGTAGTTATAAATATAGACTCGTTGCGTGCTGACCGCATGGGCATCTATGGATACTCAAAAGACACAACACCGTTTCTTGATTCACTTATGAAAAAGGGTGCAATTTTTGAGAATGCTGAAACTCCAGCATATCTAACATTCCAAAGTGATGCAGCGCTATTTTCCGGCCTCTATCCTTCGGAAAATAATGTTATTCAGTGGACTACCCCAATAAATAAATCTCTTCCTTTACTCCCCTCCATACTTACAAACTATGGATACAACACAGCAGGATTTGTTTCACCAAGCCTATGGCCGCGCTTTGGGTGGAGTACTAGCTTCCAGTATTACAAAATGAGCGAAAACACAAAGAATGTTGCGTTTTCAAAAACGGATGTTTCTGAATATTTAAAAAAGGGAAATTCTACATTTATATTTTGGCACATCTATGACGCTCATTCTCCATATATGAGCGCGTCGAGCTCTTACAATAGTGTCTTTGATGATTCAAAAATGGAACATTCGTTTATTTGGGAAGCACAGAGTACCTCGTCTATCCCGATGTATACATCCGAAAAAAGAGATGCAACAACCCTCCACCAATTTACAGATGATGATAAGAAATACCTAAATGAGGCATATGACAGAGGTGTTCAGTACGTAGATGAGGAACTCCGAACATTCTTTGAAAGTATTAAAAATGAACCTTGGTATAAAGACACAATGTTTATTATAAGCAGTGAGCATGGTGATGATCTTGGAGAGCACGGATACTTCTTCCATCGTGATCTTTACGAGGTAAACACACACGTTCCACTTGCTATCATCTATCCCCCATATATTAAACCGATGCGCATTGCGACGCCTGTAAATACGATGGATCTTATGCCCACACTCGTTGCTATAGCGCAGGGTGTACCGCCAGAACACACAAGTGGAACAAACATCATTCCACTCATAAATGGTGAGGTTTTATCACATGATATTTTTACAGAACGACCACCCTTTGATGAATACGCTGTTCGTCGTGGCAATTGGAAATACATTATGAGAAACCCAGCAATAAAGGATGGACTCAACACATATGACTATTGGATGAAAAGACTAATAACGCACGAGCCAATAAACACAAAAGATGAGTTATATGATCTCACAAATGATCCAAATGAACAAAATAATTTGATTGGGACTGGTCTTTCGATAGAGAGCGAACTACAATCCACACTATTCGGATTTAGGGCGGACATGAGAAAAGCACGTGAAGTAAATAAAAATATTCCAAACATCACGCCACAAGGGGGCTCGCTCATACCATATCCATAATCACACCGGTATTGACTTTTTCGTGATTTTGGTTTATTATTTACTCAGCAATCCTTTAAAAACCTAACCCACACATCGGAGGCAATATGAAGATGGTGAAGGTCGTAGACACAAGAATGAAGTTGGCCGCGGTGCTTAACCGCGTGGGCAACGAGGCTAGTGCCTCACGACTCCGCCTAAAGAACAACAGTGCGGAGGCCTATATCGTGCGAAAGCACGAGGCCGAAATCATTGAAACTTTGGAAGAGTTGAAGGAGGCTATCAAGGCTTTCAACCCCTCCTACTTGGCGGAACAAGCCAAGGAGGAGGCGCAGAGGCCCGTCATCATGCCATACGTTGACCTCAGGTGCTTCGAGCACAGTCAGCGGTTTTCAGGGGAGGTCCTGATAGGTATGATAACGCGCCTATCCCCCGACCCACTGGAGGGAGAGGTCCGGGTTGGGGCAGAGTACTACGACGGCATGGGCGACAGAGAAAATGACAGCTTTGTCCGCCCACTATTCATGCCGTTTAGTACGGCAATAAAGGCTGTTAGGCTTACCAGATACCAGCTTGCCGCGGCCGTAGAGCGCGGAGTTGTCTCCGGTGAGGAGGCCTCGTTAGCCATCCTTGTCATCAACTCATAAGTTTCGGAGCCCTTCGGGGCTCCTTTTTTATCCAAAGGCACCTCCAAATATTTTACAAATAGAAAATCTGTGGTATGATTTTCCTATTCAATACAGAATAAATAACCAAATACAGGCAGCAGAACTCCGTGTGGTAACCGATGCGGGAGAGAACCTTGGTGTTATGTCTCTAAGTCAGGCACTAAAGGCGGCATTGGAGAGGGGTCTGGACCTAATAGAGATTGCCCCGATGGCTAAGCCACCAGTTGCAAAAATCATAGGTTTTGATAAGTTTAGATACCAACAGGAGAAAGAAGAGAAAAAGAAGCGAACCATGCAGAAGGCTAAAGAGCTAAAGCAGGTACGCATAACACCAAGGGCCGCTCAAAACGACCTTATGGTTAAGGTGAAGAGGGTTGAGGAGTTTCTTGCTGGTGGTCATAAGGTTGAGATTGGTTTGTTCCTTAAAGGCAGAGAAAAAGGTAATAAAGACTGGGGACTTCAGAAATTAAAAGAATTTCTAAAAATGATTACTACCCCACACCTAGTTACATTGCCACCAAAACAAGGAGGAAGAGGATTTATAACACAAATTGCAAAAAAATAAATATGAAAACACCGAAAAGTATTTCAAAAAGAATACGAATAACAAAAAAGGGGAAGGTTGTCCGCCGAGCCATGGCACTTGGTCACTCAAGGGTTAATAAGTCGAGCTCGCAGATGAATAGGAAGAAGCTTAATCGTGGATTAGTAAACTCAAAAGAATTAGTAAAGAAATATTTTTAATATATGACACGCGTAAAAAGGGGTGTAGTAGCCCACAAAAAAAGAGAAAAGGTTTTAAAACTCACAAAGGGTTTTAAATGGGGAAGAAAATCAAAAGAGCGTGCAGCAAAAGAAGCATTGCTACACTCACAAAGCAGAATGTTCAAGGGTCGCAAGGAAAAGAAACGCGATATGAGAGCTCTCTGGCAGGTTCAGGTAAATGCAGCAGCAAGACAGCAGGGCGTAAGCTACAGTGTCTTGATGGGAGCATTAAAGAAAAAGAACATTGAGATAGATCGCAAAATTCTCTCTGAACTAGCAAAAACAGAACCAAAAGTATTTGTGAAGATAGTAGAGGCAGCAACAAGCGCAAAGTAATAAAAAATCCGCTCTACTCGAGCGGGTTTTTTATTACTGGAATCGCCTTTATTATTTGTGGCACTACTCTTTGTGTGGTTGGCGTCACTTTCTTCCTTGTTATAGCCAAGTATGCTCGTTTAAGATTTTGTTTAAGTGTTGGAGAAATTAGCAGGCGAACAGCATCTCGATATAAGAACCATCCGTATCCCTCGTGCTGCTCCCCTTCGTGCGTGTCTGGGACAATGTGCAATTTAATTTCTTTTTGTTTTGTTTCCGCCAAATAGTATGTAACCACCTTGGCAATCTTCTCCTTATTCCGCACATAAGTGAATTTATCCTGTACTTTAAACCAACTCTTAAATCTAAGCTCATCCTGCTGTATCCCCGTCTCCTCGTTTACCTCGCGAAGGGCTGCTTTAAAATTTGTCTCCCCTTCTAGTTTTCCCTTTGGAAAGTTCCAATAAGGACCGCCATGGTACAAAATTAAAAACTTAGGCCCCTCCTTGGTGCGCCTAAAAATAATAATTCCTGCTGAGAATTCCTTTTTTGTGATATCTGTTTTAATAACTGGCTTGATGTTCATGTCAGAGTCTATTGTACCTTATTTACGCCGTCATCGACATTTTCCCAAACAAACTTTTCATTTTCATACTTAAGCAAAAGAACTGAGCCGCGCACAATCTCGCGCCTTAATATCTTTTCCGCAAGCGTGCTTCTTACCTTTTCAGAAACAACCTGTCTAAGTGGTCTGGCTCCAAAAACTGGACTAAATCCTAACTCAGATATTTTAAGGAGAGCTGAATCATCTACACGAAGGTCCACACCCTGTGCTGTTCTTAGTGTTCCAACAACGTCCTTAATAAGGAATTTAGCAACAACATATATCTCCTCGGGCTTCAAATCACGAAAAACGATAATATCAGAAAAACGATTAACAAGTTCTGGTTTAAAATAGTCGGTCAGCTTCTTCTTTATTTCAACAGCGATATCTTCAATTTTAGTTCCCTTTTCTATCTCATCTTTAATATATTTTGAGTTTGCATTAGATGTAGCAATTATAATTGTGTTTTGAAAATCAACGGTTCGCCCCGAGCTATCTGTAAGTCGTCCATCATCAAAAACCTGCAAGAATAAATTCAAAATATCAGGGTGTGCTTTTTCAAATTCATCTAACAAAACTAGGCAATATGGATTTTTTAACACGGCGTCTGTAAGCGCTCCACCCCTATCTCCGTTTGGCGTTCCAGTTAATTGAAAAATACTTTGCTTGTCCTGATACTCTGACATATCAAATCTCTGCATTAAGTCCTTAGAACCAAATTGAATTCCCGCAAGAATTTTCGCTAACTCAGTTTTTCCAACTCCGGTTGGCCCAACAAAAAGGAACGTTGCTATCGGACCACCTTTACGTGAAAGTCCACTCCTATATTCGCGAAGTGCTCGTGAGACTGAGCTTACAGCAGAATCCTGATTTACAAATCTCTCATGGATTATGCTTTCAAGATTAAGAAGTTTTTCCGCCTCCAACTCACTCGCTTGCTCAATTGGAACCTTGCTTTGTTTTTCTGCTACAGCAATAACTGCTGATGCGTCTAGTGTTTTAAGCTTTTCTGTTTTTGCATTTGATAATGCCTGCTTCAAAAGATCCTCAGCACTTCCCGGCAAAAGTCTTTCGTGAAAATATCTATGCGCAAGATTAACAGCTTTTTCAATCGCTCTGAATGTTATAAAAACACCATACTCCCTCTCTAGAATAAGTGAGCTATAAATAAGGAACCTAACTGAATCCTCCTCAGACAACTCGTCTACATTTACAACATCAAACTGCGCCAAAAAATCTGTTCTTGGTTCTATAAACTGCTTGAACTCTCGTGGAAATGATTCACCAATAACAGGAATACCCTCGTTTATTATGACTGGCAACAACATATCAATTGCGTTTATTGCCTTGGCCTGACCAGTGCGGAAAAGGTCGTGCATATTTGCAATATGAAGAACCACATTACCAGCAGAGAGAATCTCGTCTGTGATACCCTTCAACCTACCTGCAAGTGCTTCTGTATTTGTGTCAGAAATAAGAGCTCCAATATCTATAGAGATTAATCGTTTATCAAATAAAACTGCCGGCACATCATCCTTAGACATGCGATATGCTAGGTGTGCGATAATTGATGTTTTTCCTGATCCTGGCTCACCAACTATCAATACATTTGGCTTTCCTATGCGAGAAACAACTCGCAATAATGCGTCATACTCTTTCTCATGACCTATTAAGAAACCAGCCCCACCACCTCGCGCGACATCAGTAATGTCGGTACTAAACCTATCTAGTAGCGGTGTTGGCCTTGATGTCCACGCACGATTCATAACCTTACGAGTCCCACGACTTCTGTGTATATTAACAAACCCACTTAATGCTGATGGTATCCCACCGAAAAACGCCTTTCTCCATCTCCCAAAAATTATTGCTTCTTTTATATTTGCTGTTGAAAGCTCTGCTAATTCAAAAAGTCTCGCGATTGACGGGTCTCCTACAAGGGAAAGCGCTACGAATAAATTTCGTCCATGGATATACTCCTCTCCTATCTGAACAGCCTCTCCATAGGCACTGATAGATAATGACTCAACAACACTCAACAACTCTTCTTTTGTTGGTGAATCTTGTTTTGAATCTCTTATTGCATTATTAACCCTCTTCTCAAATTCAGGGATATTAACTGATAGTCTGGTGAGTGACTCCTTTATATCGTGGCGTTCTATGAGTTCCTGCAATAGAATAAGATAAAAATTCTTACCTATGGCACGCGACTTCCTAAATGCGCGACTAAGCACTCTATGTGCGGACGGAGTAAATGCAAGCGACACGTTTCTCTTCTCACCTTTAAGTTCTGGAATTGATCTCTCACCATCTTTAACGTGTAATGCCCTATCAATAAGAAATATTGCGAAGAGGACACCAAGCGCTTTAATATTTGTTGATGTAGAAACTAAAAAGAAAAATGCTCCAATTGATAAAAGTGCATAAGCAGAGTATGTGATTAAGCGAACAAAAAAATCACCTATAGCTGTAAATCTTAATCTTTGTTCATCAAAATATAACATTATTTTCTATTAATAAATTATTAGGTAAAGAATATATAGTGGAATTAGTAACCACAACAAATATGCGAGTGCAGCAAGTGCAAAAACAAAAAGATATACTACGCCACCAATTAACAACCTGCTAAATCTGAATATAAAACCCAAAATATGACCGATTAGGGAATAATCTCCGTATAACGGTTTAAATATGTATTTCAGTGTTATGCGCCAAGCAAGCGTGTTGTCCATGCGACGCAAAATATCAATAACAAATTCCATATACATGTGTGGGCTTCTGACATACCAATGGCGCAAGAAATCGCCGATTCGGTAGAAAAAGCGCCAAATCACATACGTGAGCGCAAAATCCATATAATCTAATTATACCTGTTTTAGGGTTTTATGAGTAGTAGAAAAGTCAGAATTTTACTTATTTAAACCCTCGCACTTTTTTATAGCTAGTTGTAGTTTTTTAAAGCTATTCTTAAACTCAGCCATCGTTTTCTTATTACGCATTGCAGCAGCTGGGTGATAAATGGGATATACAAAATACTCACCCACTTTAAACACGTGCCCTTGATCTATAGAAATCGTTGCATCTGGCAGAAAATAATTCATTGAAAATCTACCAAGTGTTGCAATAACGGTTGGTTTTATAATATCTATCTGGCGAATTAAATAAGGGGTATATGCCGTTATCTCGCTCTTGGATGGATCTCTATTTTCCGGAGGTCGCCTCTTAATAATGTTTGTAATATACACATCATCTCGACTAATACCGATTCCACAGAGTGTTTTTTCGAGCAACTTACCAGAGCGCCCCACAAATGGTCTTCTCAACTCGTCCTCTTTTTTCCCTGGTGCCTCACCTATAAAAAGAATTTTGCAGTCCGCATTACCCTCGCCAAAAACAAGATTAGCCTCCAAAAGCGGGAGACCCTTATTATTCTCAATTTCTTCCTCGAGTTTTTTTAATGCCTTACACTTATCCATTACCAATATCTTACCTCCTCTTCAATTAGTATTCCAAATTTTTTAAAAACCTTAGACTTAAGCGCTCGCGCGAGTGATTTTGCGTCATGCGTTGTTCCATTATTTTTATTTAAAATTAGGTTTCCGTGATATGTAGCCACACACACGTCTCCCCGCCTCATGCCCCTTGCACCAACAACCTCTAATAAATATCCGACCGGTACCTTACCACCAATAATTTTTGTTCTATCAATTTTTTTTAGTGCCTCACCGGAAAGTTCGGCGACGAGAATATTTTTAAAATAACTTCCTGGGCACATAAGCCCTTTTGGATATTTCTTTAACCGCTCCGCAATAATTTCCTTAGAACGTTCATTGATTTTATTCTTATCACCGCTTACAAAAATTAATTCAACACGAAGAACAATCCACCCATTATTTTTAAATATGCTTTCACGATAATTAAATCCGCATTCTTTGACAGAAATCCATCGCTCACCGCACCCATCCCACACAAGCACCCGCGAAACGAGATCTGAGATTGAACACCCGTAGGCCCCAGCATTCCCAACGATCGCTCCACCAACCGTCCCAGGAATTCCAGACAGCTGCTCTATACCCTGAAATCCAGCCTTTATTGCCGCAGCAACAACTCGTGAGAGTAGTACCCCAGCATCAATAATAAGTTTTGTTTTATCTTTTTTAATTTGCCCACCATACATTCGAATAACTAGTCCAGATATTCTTTTATCAGGTAGAACCAGATTACTACCACCAGAAAATAGTCGCCATTTAAGACACTTTTTATCTGCCAAAGCAATTGCCTCGTAAAATTCTTTTGAGTTTTTTACTAAACAAAAATACTCTACGCCTCCACCAACTCCAAAGGTGGTGAGGCTACTTATGTTTTTATTCCGTTCGATTCTTATCACTTATTATATTTAAATCTTTTTTTGAGGAGTCGAACCTCAATTTCTGGCTTCGGAGGCTAGCATCCTATCCATTGAAAGACGATGACTTATTATCCATAGAAAGTCCCATTATTGTTCCTAACATCACAAAAAACATCAGTCGCCCAGCATGTAGGTCCCATGAAAAGTGATCAACAAGGCCGAATAAAAGTAGTGACCCAAACATAATTCCAGCAAATACAGTTTTTGGATGCCGTATTCTTACTGCTTTATATGAATAAAAAATAAGCAGTAAAAAAGTGAATAAACCAAAGACGCCAACCTCTGACATTATTAAAATATAAATATTATGAATTGGTTGAGCGAGCCAGGCCTGCTTCAATCCCTTTTCCAAATATAAACCGTTTTGTGCTGCGGTAATTACCTGATTACCGACTCCAACACCAAGCGGATATTTTTTTACTAGTGAAAGACCAATCTCGTTATAAAAAACCCTGTGGTCTACAGAGGCCTCCCCTTTTACAAAACTTGAGCGTGGTGCTATCGCCCACCAAAGATAATATGTGATTAAGATAGACGAGGCCAAAATAACAAGTAAGAAGGTTGTTGTTGTTTTTCTAAGTTCGCGCACACTAAATCCATATATCAACAACACAAGCGTTGATATACCGGCTATAATCCAACCTGATCGTGAGAACGTAAGAACAAGAGCATATAGAATTGTTAAAATACCAAAAATAGAAATGCTCCGCGAAACCATTATATTTTTATTAGCTGTGAAATATAAATATGCTATAGATATAAACCCAACTATAAGAAATGATGCGAGAATGTTTGCGTGTGGCAAAGTACCAAAACTTCTCAAATAACTTATACCCGCAATAGTGACTCTAGCCACACCCTGAGTTGCTACATCAACCACCGGCTCTCCCAAAAACCAAAGACCCAGACTCTTCTGAAAATGAAACTGTATAACTGCGATTACAGCCTCAAAAAATGCAGAAACACCAAGCGCGACGCAAATACTTCTAAAGTCTACTATTTCATCTGCAATTACTTTATGTATGGCGAGAGCAGATAGAATTGCGATTGCTAGTTCTATAAAAATAAAAAGAGAATAATAAAAATTGCTTACAAAAAAAAGAGAAAGAATCAAAAGCGAGGAAAACACGGACAGCACCTGAATAATTTTTGCCTTGCCAAAGTGAATTTTTTTAAAATAAATTAGAGATAGAATAATTATTACTACAGCAAGTATGTCTGTGCCATATAAAAATAAAGAAGAGAATTCGCGAGAATACTCAAAAAACTGCGGGAGAAGAATGGAAATAAATTTCTTTGTCCCGAGTGGTAGAGAGAAAAAAAATATAAGAATTAACCCTTTTAGTATTTTACGCATTTAGAAAATTATAAAGATAATTTCATATGCAATTGAGAGGATAAAGAGCAAATAAAGAAAATAAGAAACTGAGCGGAACCTACTTTTGGGGAAGGCCCTCCTCCATATTGTTACAACGAAAATGCCCTCGAGTGCAAGAAATAAACCACCAACAAAACCAATTACTGACAAAAACTGTGTAACACCTGAAAAAAATAAACCGATTGGAATAAGAATGATAAGCCACGCAGCAATCCACCGTCCAAAGCGTAGGTCTTTCTCAAGAATATCTTTTATATTTGAGCCAATCATGAAGTAGGGCGCCCAGATAGCAAAGAATCCAAAAACCCCAAGCAGTTTTACTATCCACAACGGAAGGATGTTGGCAATTCCAGAAATCGCGTCTTGTGATGGAATTGGGCTTAGTTTTAAAACACCAATAACAAATATTATATAAACGAGACTTGGAAGTAGTGTTCCAACTATAATTGCCTTCCTTAACGAGAATGGACTGTTACTTTTTTTAGCACTCCTCCAGACCGCTACCGTTTTAGATATACCCGGCCTTCCGTTCAGTGCAAAAAATAGTGGCCCGAATGGGAGAAGTAAAACAAATAAATCCAACGACTTAGAAGTTGGTGTGGTAAATACATGAGGTAGTGAGTACTGGAAAATAATAAAAGCAGTAATAAGTAAGAAAAGAACACTCCCAACAGAGACCCGCTCAATCCATTTAAGATCGACAAAAATAAAAATAGTTCCAAGTAGCCAGAAAAGAATTGCCGCATATATACCAGGCATTCCAAATAAAATACTGAAAAATGACTGTGAAAGAATAATGTAAGCGGTTAAAACTATAAGTAATTCTATGAGTGTTATTAAAACAGCAAAAGTACCTAGTTTTTTACCGAGATACTTTCTAGCCAGGTGTGCAAAGTCGTGGCCTTCGGGCTCTGTTTCTATAGATTCGGCATACATAATATGCATCGCGCAATATGCAAGCACAAAAACAAAAAGGTATAACATACCAATACCAAACCCAACAGAATAAAAAACAAACGGAAGTGAGAATATTCCAGCGCCTATAATTGTTCTTGCAAGCAGGCTGGACGCAAATATAAAGTTTCGGTTCATACCGCACTCATTATAAATGAAGATTGATAAAAAAACGAAGCGCTCCGTAGCGCTTCGCTTCCTTATTACCTATTTAACCTGGAACACCTCGTCCCCCTCCCTAACTTTTTTCTTTATTTTAATCCCTATTTCCTTTCCTTTTTTCGCAATCTTTATGCTCTCGTGGTTAAACTGCATTGATTTTATTACCTCTTTAAAGTCGGTTGTTGCGCCCTTAAAGTGTATCTCTGCCCCCACCTTAACTGGAACTTTAAACTTAACAATAGCAACTTTTATATGTCCGAAAAAATGAGTCACCCTACCTATTGCCTTAGGAACACTTATTTTTTTTACAGCTTTTGTTTTTACTGATACTTTTTTTACAACCTTTTTAGGTTTGGTTTTTTGCTTTGGTTTAGTTTTTGTTTTTAGCTTAACAACTATTTTTTTCTTCGCTTTTGGCTTCGCTTTTTTTATTTTCTTTTTCATTTTTATAAAATTCTGCTTTTGCCATTCTTCTCTTCTTCCTCCTTAATTGTTGCCAATACTTTATCAATAAGCTCCGCTGGATCGCTTGAAAATGAAACATTCCCGCTTCCTCTGTGCGACTTTTCAAGAAGTTCACGTATATAATCAGCCGTTCCACCCGTGCCCTCTAGGACCCCCATTGGTTTATGATCCTCAAATCCTATTGTAAATTCATTTAGAGTTCCAACGCGCCCACAGATTGTTATGATTGCATCTGAAGACCTTGTTAAAAGAAGGTTTCTTCCTGAATAATCAAACCCAGTATAGATTATTAAGTCGTGATAGTCGGTTGGTAATTTATATGACTTGATGTGAGCTGTTCTTGATGCGGCTGGAGAAAGACCAATAACCAGACCACCTGCCATTTTAGCCCCCTTGGCTGCCCAATACGGAATTCCAGTTGTCGCTCCAGTTACCAAAACAAGGTCGCGCTCTGCAACCTCTCTACCAATTGCCTCGGCTTTCTCAAATGCGTCCTTTGAGCAGTGACCAGTCTCAGCAGCACCCGAAACACAAATCTTATATTTTAATTTATGAATGTTTGCCGCAAATTCTTTGTCTGAATTAATAACTTTTTTAAGCATAAATAAATTATAACACTACTGTTGTATTAACTGATGGTACCTCAGCATCAATTGCAAGCAAATCCCTGGCTTTTTGTGCTAAAGCCTCAGCGCTCTCTTCCTCACCTTGAACAACAAAAACTTTCTTAACTTTTTCTCTCATTGGCTCAAGCCATTTTAGTAATTGATTTTGATCCGCGTGTGCTGAATACCCACCTATTAAACCTATGCGGCAATTCACGTCAACGTCCTCGCCCATTATACGAACTTTCCGCGCCCCATCTAAAATCGCGCGACCAAGAGAGCCTTTTGATTGATACCCGACAAAAAGAATCAAACTTCTTGGGTCGGGTAGGTATCGCATCTCGTGATAAAGTATTCGCCCACCCTGAGACATTCCGGAGCCTGCGATAATAACCTTTGGAGCCGGAATACCATTTATTTCTTTTGACTGCTCTGGGGTTTGGGACATTGTTATTCCTGGAAGATCGAATGTTGCTTGTCCGCTATGTGCGCGAGCCAGGAATTTATCGTTAAAATAGTCTGGATTCCTTCCGTATTTCTGATAAATTGCGGTTAGTTTAATAGCTAGTGGGCTATCAATAAAAACTGGGACATCAGGAATTTTTCCTAATTTTATAAGCTCGCTTATCTCAACAATCATTTCCTGTGTTCGTTCAAGAGCAAACGACGGAATCATTACAACTCCATTTTGTTTTACCGTTTCTTCGATTGCATCCTCCAAAATATCTGCTCTTCGTTCTACGTCTTCATGTATTCGGTCTCCGTAAGCAGACTCGATGAGTGCATAATCGACATCGGAAAAATATTCTGTGTCTTTTATAAGGAGTGATGGCACATTCCCAAGATCTCCAGAAAAAAGGATTTTTTTACCTTCCGCTTTTATTAAAATAGACGATGAGCCGAGAACGTGCCCGGCATCATAAAACTCAATCTCAAAAGGACCGATGTTCATTTTCTCGTGATATTTAACACCATCCCAAAGTTTTAAAACTCCATCAATATCATCGATGTTATAAATAACCTCCGTTCCTCTTCTTGCGCTCTCCTCGCGCATCATGTGCTCTGCATCTAAAAGAAGTGGCTCCGCAAAATCCTTTGATGGTTCGGTTGAAAATATCTTCCCTCTGAATCCATCTTTGAATAATTTGGGGACTCTTCCGATGTGGTCTATGTGTGCGTGCGTTATAAGTAGAGCATCAATCTCCTTTGGATTAAACTGAAATTGTTCGTGGTTACAATCATCACAATAGTTTGAGCCTTGAAAAAGACCACAATCTATAAGAATTTTTGTCCCTTCTGATTCTAAAAGGTAATTCGATCCAGTAACCTCTTTTGCGCCACCAAAAAATGAAAGCTTCATATATTGGTATTATACTTTGTTTTACCTAAAAATAAAAAATGGGGCATTTGCCCCAGGTTTTATTTTTTTGTTATTTTCCAGCACCAAGCTCAAAGAGTAATTCATCGCACACAGACCTCTCACCCCATGGAATCTTGCTACCACCTTTACCATTAATAGACGTCTCACTCCCCTTGCCGGTCATTACAACCACGTCATTACTCTCGGCTAGTGAAAGGGCCTTACGAATAGCTTCCCGTCTATCAACAATCTCAAATAATTTAGCTGGCGAAAAATGATTCTCTATAACCCCAATCCTTACATCGTTCATAATATCCTCGGGCTCCTCCTCATATGGGTCTTCATTCGTAAGAATAATAAATGACGCAAATTCAGCCGCAATCTTACCCATCTCAGGTCGCTTCCACTTGTCTCTACCACCACCAGCAGAACCCAAGACACAAATCATCCTACCACCTGGCTCAAGATAATCTCTTTTTAAAGTTACGTATAACTTATTTAAGGAGTCTGGTGTATGTGCGTAATCAATTACAACAACAAATGGCTTCTTCTGAACTAGCTCCAACCTACCTGGAACCCCTTTAAAGTTTATTAAGGCCTTCTCAATTACCTCCCAAGATATCCCGCGCTCTGTTGCAAGTGCATATGCGGCCGCGGCATTTTCAAGATTAAACTCTGCAAGTAACCAGTCACCAAACATTCTTCTATTTTTTTCATCCCTTAAATCGTGTCGCTCAGCAAGCTCATCTCTTAAAAATCGCTCACCACTGAACCTTATTATTGTGTTCGCAAAATTATGCCTTACCGCATCCTCAAAATATGGAGAAGATTCGTCTTTCTCGTTTACAAAAAATGTTCTTTTCTTTTTTGGTGAGCGAGCAACATATTTAAAAAATGAAACTTTTGCATCTCTATACTTCTCAAATGAGCCGTGCGACTCAATGTGCTCAGGCGCAAGATTCAAAAAAACAGCTGAATCCCAATCAATAAACTCATGTCTATGTTGAATCACACCCTGAGAAGTAACCTCAATAAATGCATACTCACACCCCGCTTTTACAGCGTCTCGTAAAAACTTCTGTATTGCGAAACGACCAGGCATAGTGTTGCCAGTCATATTTCGCTCAACCTTATCTCCAATTTTCCTTGTGACAGAAGACATTACTGATGTCTTCTTTCCAGCCCCTTCAAATATTGAACTCATTATTTCAACTGTCGTGGATTTACCCTTTGTTCCAGTAACCCCAACAACATAAATTTTGTGGCTAGGAAATCCATATATAATATTTCCTATAAATGCGAATGCTAAGTGGTATATAGATGAGATATATTTCATTTATTCTAATTTTCAGCTTTTTATTTGGTTGATCCTAATTCTCTTAGCGCGTGGCGGAGGCGCTCCTCAATTGTCTCTTTCTCTACAATAGTCTGTAATACTGCCCGAACATCACCTCGTGTATATCCGAGACCAACAAGAATATCTTCAACATCATTATTCAGATCCATCTCTTTTGAAGATGCGTGGTTTGTTGGGAGTTTTATCTTACTCTGTAATTCTAAAATAATTCGTTCGGCAGTCTTTTTACCTATTCCAGATGCTCGCGTTAGAACATCAACCCTTTTTTCTAAAATTGCCGCCATAATATTTGGAACGCGGTCCATGTTTAAAACACCAAGAGCGGTTTTTGGACCTACTCCCGCAACAGAGTTCAGTATTTCAAAAAATCTTAACTCCTCTTCATTGTGGAAGCCATAAAGTTCGAACTTCTCCTCTCTCACGAAAAGGTGACAAAAAATCTTCGCCTCACCACCCTCATCTGGTAAAGATGATAATGTTTGTGTATTTGTGTATGCAAATAAACCCAGTCCACCAACCTCAATGATAATAGAATCCGTATTTTTAGAAACAATCCTACCACTAATTGTGTGTAGCATGCGTTAATAATAACAGAAATCCGCCTTGTTAGAAGCGAGCCCCTCCTTACTTGTTTTAGTATGTTTATTGTTGCTTGAAGACCACTCAGGATTGACTTTTTATGCGTGGTGCGGTTAAATAGATGCACTATGCCACGAACGAAGTCAGCAAAAAAAGCATTGCGTCAGACAGTACGAAGACGCGAACAAAACCTTATCCGCGAGAAAAAACTCAAGGATACTGTAAAAAAGTTTAAAAAACTTGTCGTTGCGGAGACAAAAGCAGACGCACAAGCATTTTTAAAAGAAACCTACAAAACCATTGATAAAATGGCCAAGGTTAACTTCATAAAAAAGGGTAAGGCGAACAGAATGAAATCGCGCTTAGCAAAGAAACTTAAGGTTGTTGCGTAACAAAATCCCGCCTATCAGGCGGGTTTTTGTTTGTGTGCATTTATAGAATAAAATCTAGGAGTGCCTCCTCGTAGTCTGAGTTTCCGCTTTTTATCGCTATATCTAGATCCGCCAAGCGAACCGCTTGTGCACCGCTTGCGTTATATGCCAGAAGGTTAAACAAGTGCGGGGCGTCTTCTTTTTGTATAAGAAGTGCCTCAAGTAGGGCCATTTTTTTATATACCTGCCCAGAACACATTAACTCGCGTGACGCATTAAAAATGTTAGTCTCCTCATCGAAATGAATAATCTTAGTTATTTCTTTTTTAGAAATCGGGCTTCCGAATCCGGCACACTCCATCTTCTCCAGCTCACGAATACCAACCCAAGCTTTTTCTTTTTTTGAATCAAGGAATTGCAAAAAATAATACCATGAATCTTTGTCGAAAATAAGTCCTTTTTTCTCTGCTTCTTTTTTTAAAAACGACTCGAGTGTCTTACCTTCTAATTCTGGAAACTCCTGAATTTTTACTGGTTCACTAATAAGAAAAGAAAATGCTTTTTTAGGTTTTGCACATGAGTCCGAAATAATTACAAATACTTTTGATGTTGTAACTTGTTTTTTTAATATCTTAATCCACTCCTTTTCCTCTACCTCACCACTCTCGCAAACTACTAGTGTTTTTGAATCCGAAAACATCGAGGGTTGTTCTAAAAATTCTTTTGCTTTTTGCCAGGCACTCTGGTCTTCAGACAAATCAATAAAAAATATGTCCGCATTTGGTTGCTTTTCTTTATTTAACCGAATAATCTCGTTTAGTTTTTTTGTCCTGCGATATGAGTCCTTCCCGTAGAGATACACAATCATTCTCTCTATTATATACATATATATAATAGAGAGTAAAAAAAGTCCCCGTTTAGCATATTTCAGCTAAACGGGGTTTGATTTGTACCATCCTTTAGAAGGATGGTGACCATACCCTGGTCTGGGGGTCGTTTCCGTAGAAACGGACCTCCAGGGTCTGAGTCCCGACGAGGCGGTTGTTTCGGTAGCCGTAGGCCACCACAACAAACGGCGCATCGCCGAAGATGCCGGCGCCAGGGATGGCGACAGACCCCCCCTCCTGTACGCTGAAACTCTCGCGCCCCCAGGGAGTGATACGCTCAACGCGCATCATACATTGGGGAGGGCAGACCACCACGAGCACATTGCTTGTGGCGAATCCAGTCGTCCTTATGGACATGCCAGGCATGGCCACGGGGACCAAGCACCCTGTGCAAATTATTGAAAAAATTGCAACAATGGCAGTCTTAAACATAAAATCTCCTTGGCGCATTGGCGCCGAAAATTTGGTTGGGTTGTAAAACTAACTGTCTATAAAATAGCATTATTTTAAGAATAAGTCAAGTAGTATTATGTAATAAAATGCCCCGTGTTTGCGGGGCATTACTTATATATTACTTATGAAAATCGGCTTTTTGTGGTGCCCATCGCTCTATACCTCGTGGATTAAAGTTTTTGGAAATAACCCCCAAAAGAACATCTCCGCAACTCTCCTTTGTGTATCCAGCAGCAATAAGAACCATTCCGTCTTTTGTGTTTCTCGAAGAAAGTAAAAACCTCTTCTCCTCCCCTGGGTTCAGGTACTCTATCTGCCTGACAGACCCAAGCTCTTTCTTCTCAATAACGAGACGAGAGAGTGTGTTTGGACAAGAGACAACAACACCACGAACCTCTTGAGGAGTTGTGGGTAGTGCTTTTACAGGTGCTGGGATGGGCGCTTCTTTTTTTACAGTAGTAACACCAGAGCTGGTTGGCTTAACCTCGGTTGGTTTAACAACCTGCTTATCCTGGTTTTGGTTCGGAAGCGAAACACTCACAACCGTCTGATTTGAGGTTATTACACGTGTAACAGGTGGAATATTTTCAGGAACAGGCTTGTATACCCGCATCTGAATACACCCCAAAAAAAATGGTGCTACAAATAAAAGAGCTAACGCTCTAATGTTCATAAAATCTCCTTCTGGCCCGTGGCCGATATGCACTAGTTAAGCCAGTGCTATAAGTGAAAGTTCTATGGTATAGAATGATATTTAGTTTGGATTTAGTCAATGGTTGTTTTTCCACTACTCAATAAACGCTTAAAAGGGTAAACTTATAAGTAATGTTAAGTAAAAGTGATTTAGATGAGCGCTTAAAAAAAGCAAAAATATTGGGAGAGGAAAGTGACGCAAAACGTCGCGCCTTAGCACTAAATATCCCATACCTCAATCTAGTCTCCGTTAAAATTCCCACAGAAATTAGGGCTATGGCACTAGTGAAAGCCGAGGTTGCTAGAGAAGCCAAACTCGTACCATTCCAACTTCTACGAAAAAAGCTTTTTATTGGTGCTTTTGACCCGAGTATGCCTTCAGCCATTGCTGTTATTGATGAGTTAAAAAAGAAATACGAGGTTCAGATTTTTGTTGTGTCAGTAGTTAGTCTTGAACATGCTTGGAGTTACTATCGGTATGTACAAGACGAAGCGAAGGAAATAAGCGGTCAGGTAAACATAGATAAGGAGCGTTTAGCGGAGCTTTTTGAAAAGATAAAAACCATAGAGATGTTGGATCAGGAATTTACTGACTTCAAAAGTCCGCTTGTTTCAAAACTTTTGGAAATTATTCTTGGTGGCTCCATGGCTCTAAAATCATCTGATATACACATGGAACCAAATCAAGAGTTTGGTTTATTGCGCTTCCGCATAGACGGAATACTACACTCAGTATATGCAAAATTTAATATGCACACATATCGCTCTATTGTGATGCGCATAAAACTTCTTTCTAATTTAAAACTTAATGTGATGGATGAGCCGCAGGATGGTCGCTTCACAGTTGGTCTAGCAAATAGAGATATCGAGATTCGTACATCCATCATCCCATCCGAGTTTGGAGAAACAGTTGTTATGCGTATCTTGGATCCACTAGCTCTCAAGGTAAACCTTGTAGATCTTGGTTGGCGTTCTGACGATCTTGATATTGTAAAAAAAGAAATTGTAAAACCGAACGGTTTAATTCTTACTACTGGCCCAACCGGCTCTGGAAAAACAACAACTCTCTATGCCTTCTTAAAAAATGTTTATTCTCCGGAAATTAAAATCATCACAGTTGAAGATCCTATTGAGTATCACCTTGAAGGGATTTCTCAAACACAAGTTAATGCTGATGTAAATTACACCTTCGCTAGCGGACTTCGTTCAATTCTTCGACAAGATCCAAACGTTATTCTTATTGGTGAAATTCGTGACAAAGAGACTGCTGAGATTGCTGTGAATGCCGCACTCACCGGCCACCTTGTTTTCTCAACACTCCACACAAACGACGCTCTTGGTGCGATTCCGCGTTTTATTGATTTAGGTGCAAAACCAAACATATTAGCGCCATCTCTCAATCTTGTTATTGCTCAACGTCTAGCGCGCGTACTCTGCCCGAAATGTAAGGTTAAAAAAGAAATACCAACGGAACTAAATGAAAGGATTAAAAAGTTTATATCTGAACTACCTACACGCGTAGACAAAACCCATTATGCTGATTTTACCATCTACGAAAAAAAGGGGTGTACTGAGTGCGGCAATATTGGTTACCGTGGGCGTATATCAATTTTTGAACTTTTCCAGATTACCAGTGAGATACGTGACTCAATTTATCACACACCGTCCGAAACAGAGTTATTCACATTGGCAAGAGCGCAAGGAATGGTTACAATGCAAGAAGATGGTATTTTGAAAGTTATATCTGGGGTTACTAGTATTGCAGAAGTAGAAAGGACAACAGGTGTTGTTGAGTGGCTGTCAGGTGCCTTACTTTCGGGGTAATAAAAAATCCCGAACTAAATTCTGTGGGCAGGGCGCCCATAAGGCATTTGAAAAACCTTTCTTAAATGTAGTTTAAGAGAGGAACGGATGTTTCCGAGGAGTCATCCAGCCGAAGCCAAACAATCCTAAGGTCTAAGAAATAATCCGAATGCCCACAGAATCCAATTCAGGATCTCTGGTGGTTATTCTGTCACAGAACAACTTTTTTGTCAACCCTCGCTTCCCCGCCTATTTTAGGCGGTTTTTTATTAATTTTCCTGAAAATGGCGGTTTTTGTTATTGGTTTAGTGTTGGCTGTTTGCAGAAACAGATGAAATGGCACAAACTTAAATTGTACAAAAGACTATGAGCAACAAAGATGTGAAAAAAAATGATGTGGTTGAAGAAGTAAATTTTGATCTATCTCTTCGCCCATCTAGATGGGAAGACTATGTTGGTCAGGAGAATGTAAAAAACAATCTTCGCCTTATTGTTGACGCAGCAAAAGGACGTGGAGAAACATGCGACCACCTTTTGTTTTACGGCCAACCTGGTCTTGGCAAAACAACACTCGCTTATCTTGTTGGAAAAGAGATGGGTGCGAATATAAAATCTACATCCGGTCCCGCGCTAGAAAAAACTGGTGACATAGCCGCACTACTTACAAACCTTGAACCAAATGAAATCCTTTTCATTGATGAGGCTCATAGAGTAAACACAATGGTTGAGGAAATTCTTTATCCTGCAATGGAAAGTAGAAAACTTCACCTTATTGTTGGGAAGGGCCCATCAGCAAGAACCTTCTCTCTAGATCTACCCCCTTTCACAATAATAGCGGCAACAACAAAAGCTAATCTCCTATCGGCTCCGCTTCGTTCACGTTTTGGCGCGACATTTAGATTGGACTACTACACACCAGAAGATCTTGAGCGCATAATTCTTCGCTCGGCAAAATTATTAAACGTCTCGATTCTTCCTGAGGCAACAAAACTAATATCTGAGGCATCGCGTTTTACACCTCGCTCAGCAAACCGCTTGTTAAAACGCGCACGCGACTACGCTCAGATATATTTAAATAATGTAATAAACGAGGAGGCTGTTAGAAAAACTTTAGATTTATTAGAAATTGACTCGCTCGGACTTGATAGAACAGACAGGCAATTACTAATCGCAATTATTGAAAAATTTGGTGGTGGCCCAGCAGGATTAAAAGCTCTTGGCGCGGCATTAAACGAAGACCCTGGAACAATCGAGGATGTATATGAGCCATTTCTTATGAAATTAGGATTGTTAAATAGAACCCCGGCCGGACGAACAACAACAGACCTTGCATATGAGCACCTTGGATTAAAAAAGAAAAGTAGTCTTATTTAAAAATGGTTTTAAAAAGTTCCTCAGAAAAAGAAACAAAATTCTTTGCCGCCTCGCTTGCTGAAAAAATTATCTCGGCTCCACACAAAAAAGCTGGGGCTTTTGTTATCAAATTAAACGGTGACTTGGGAGCTGGAAAAACAACATTCACACAAGGGTTTGCAAAAACACTGGGCATCACCCGCCGAATTACCAGTCCAACTTTTGTAATCATGAAACGTCACATAACAAAACATGGTGGTTATAAAAATCTATATCACATTGATGCATATAGAATGAAACAAATTAAAGATATGAATCCGCTTGGCTTTATTGAGATTATAAAAAATCCAAATAATATTATTCTTATTGAGTGGGCTGAAAACATAAAAAGCCCTTTATTGCGTGGTGCAGCATCTGTAACATTCTCTTATGGAAAAAAAGAGAGTGATCGTTCTCTAAGGGTCTCTGGTGTGTAGGAGTTTTTTAAGTTGACTTTTTCTCCAAAAATTGTATTATTTCACAGCACTGCATTTTTGTGCATTTGAAAAGGAGTGAAGCATGGGGCGAATAAATAGCCAAAGACTTGTGACCCACCTCGCGCATAAGAACAATTATGCTGAGTGGACCAAGGACCTGAGTCGTGAAAAAGCTGCGGAACTTGTATTTCACGACGTCCTCTATGGAGAGGTTGGTGAGATGAATGTTCGTACACTTGTTGGGCTTCTGGACTCTTTCGAGTTCGGCTCGGTGAAGGCCTCACAAAAAGAGCTTTTCAAGTACGTCCACTATGCTGGGGACGTAAAAGACACAATCCGCGAGTTAGTGGCCAGCTGCATCACGTTCGCGATTATTAGAGACCTCAAACCCATGAGATAAGTATCCCCGCCTATCGGCGGGGTTTTTTATTGTTCATAACCGTTTATAAATAGTAAAATAAACCTTATGAAGACATTGCTTCTTATTGATGCGCACGCACTTATTCACCGTTCTTTTCATGCAATACCCCCACTTACCACCCCATCGGGAGAACCAATAGGCGCTATTTACGGACTTACACGAGCACTAATGAAAACAATGCGCGAACATGAACCTGATTATGTTGCGGCCGCATTTGATAGGCCGGAACCAACATTTCGAAAAGAAATGTTTGATGGTTATAAAGCTCAGCGCCCAAAAGCGCCTGATGAGTTGGTCTCTCAACTTATAAAAGCTCGTGAACTTTTTGCAAAATTAAATATTCCTTGTTTTGAACTTGCTGGGTATGAGGGTGATGACATAATCGGGACTCTAGCAACTAAATTTGGTAATGATGAAGACCTCACAATAACAATTCTCACTGGAGATATGGACACGCTTCAACTTGTCAAAAATAAACACGTTGTTGTTAGGGCTCCAAAAAAAGGAATAAGTGAGACAATAACCTACGACGCAGACGCTGTTAGAGAAAGATATGGACTTAACCCAGAACAAATGACCGATTACAAAGGTCTTGTTGGTGACCCATCAGACAATATCCCGGGCATTCCAGGTGTTGGGCCTAAAACAGCACTTGAGGCACTAAAAGAGTTTGGAACCATTGAGAATCTCTATACCTCAATGACAGAAACCCACAAATTAGCCAAAAAATTTCTTCCTTACAAAAAGGATGCTTTCTTCTCAAAAGAACTTTCAACAATACACAAAGAAACACCTATAACAGTATCACTTGATGATTTGGTTTATAAAAAACCAGACGACGTTGTTTTGTCTGAATATTTCCTGAGCCTAGGGTTTGATAGTATGGCTGGATCAAAACAGAAGATAAAACAGAAATTTCAAAAGGTTATTCCACAACAAGGACTTGGTCTTGTTTTTGAAGAAAATAATTTTGTTTTCTTATCTGGCACAGAAGACTCGAATAGGTTGGGTGAGAAATTAATAAGTTCGAAAACAAAAGTGGCTTACGATTGTAAGTTATTATTAAAAGAGTTTTCAAAAGCAGGTGTTGAAATAAAAGACCCTTTTTTTGATATTCACATAGCCGCCTGGCTTACAAACCCTGACGACAAGGACCTTTCTTTTGAAGAATTGGCCGAACAAATTCTTGGTGGTCCGTTAGAAAAATTGGTTGCATTAGAAAAACTTTTTGTTTTTTTCAGAGAGAAGATAGAATCCAATAATCTTGAGAAGGTTTTTTATGAGATTGAGATGCCACTTATTCGTGTTTTGGCAGAAATGGAAATACGGGGAATTTCTTTAGATGAGGGTGTTATTTCAGAACTTGGTATTGAAATTAAAAAAGAACTAATTGATTTGGAGGAAAAAATTTACTCGTCCGCGGGTGGGGCTTTTAACATAAACTCGCCTCAGCAGATAAGCGAGGTTTTGTTTGAGCGCTTAAAACTAGAAACACGCAACAAAAAAAGAACAACCACCGGACAAAGAAAAACCGGGATAGACATTCTTACAGAGCTAGTTGATGCGCACCCAGTTGTCCAATTAATTATTCAATATAGAGAGACCTTCAAAATATATTCGGGTTTTTTAATTCCGCTACAAGAGGCCGCTTTGTTGGACGGAAGAATTCACACAACATATCTACAAACAGGCACGGGAACTGGTCGTCTTTCCTCAGAAAAACCGAACCTTCAAAATATTCCAAATGGCGGACGTTGGGCAAAAAACTTACGGGACTCATTTCACTCAACTGATGGATTCACCCTTTTGTCACTTGATTACTCTCAACTCGAACTTCGTTTGTTAGCTCATGTTTCGCGTGATGAGACCCTTACATCCGCTTTTATGAGTGGGTCCGATATTCACACACTAACAGCCTCTATGGTTTTTGGAATACCTTTAAATGAGATTGATGAGAAACAAAGGCGTATTGGTAAGACTTTAAATTTTGGAATTATTTATGGTATGGGACCTCGCTTATTTTCAAAAACAAGTGGGTTTTCACTTGATGAATCTAAGAAATTTATAGCTGAGTATTTTCGCGCATTTCCAAAAGTTGGAATATGGCAGGAGCATATAAAAACTGAGATGAAAAAAAATGGGTTTGTTGAAAATGAAAATGGGAGAAAACGATGGTTTTCAAAGGATGGGGCTTTTGGTGAATTTGAGAGAGCGGCAATTAATATGCCACTACAGGGACTTGGCGCTGACATATTGAAAATGGCAATGATTGCCTGTGAAAAAGAGTTGGAAAATAATGTAAAAACAAAAGACTCCGCATTTCTTTTATTATCCATCCACGATGAATTACTTTTTGAGATTAAAGATGAGTTTGTTGAAACACTCGCACCCCGCCTCAAATCCATAATGGAGGGTATATACCCAATCTCGGTACCTCTAACAACTGAAATGAAAATAGGGAAAAAATGGGGTACAATGAAGTAATATGGGACCAGAAAAATCATTAATAAAAACTTTTTTGCGTGTTTATAGAAATAAAGAAATGATTTCTTTATATTTTGTTCTTTTGATTCTTGCTGCTCTTTTTACGTTTGTATCTTCTCAATACAATTTTTATTTTGGTTTGTTCTTAATTCTTTTGTACTGCTTAATTGTCATAAATCTTTTTGGTAAATTTGTTAATCTTTCTCGTTTAAGCGCCGAGGAAAAATTTAAAACCGAGGAACGTGATTTAATTATTTCTTCGTTGGAAGATGGCGTAATTGTGTATGATCCAAATTTTACCGTTCTCACAATAAACACTGCCTCTGAAAAATTGTTTGGGGTTTCTTCGGAGGAGGTTGTTGGTAAACAGTTTAATCCTGGCATGACTAAGGTTTCTCGTTATAGAATTTTTGTTCAAACACTATTTCCATCACTTGCCCCGTCAATGACACAATTATCTGAATCTGATAGTTGGCCACAAGTAATAGATTTGTCTTTTGAGAATCCAACACTTGAACTTCGTGTAACATTACACCAAGTTATAAACGAGGATAGGAAGCCAACTGGATTTATAAAGATTATTCACAACATGACGAGAGAGAAAAATCTCCTTCGTTCAAAAACTGATTTTATTGGTGTTGCAGCTCATCAATTAAGAACACCGCTTACAGCGCTTCATTGGGCAATGGAAAGTATTGTTAAATTCTCAGAAAACAACAAAGAGGTTCATGATATAGCGAAAGAGGCTTTGGTTGTTTCTGAGCGCTCTTTAAAAATAACAAACGACCTTTTGGATGTTTCTAAAATTGAGGATGGTAAGTTTGGATTCTCCTTTAAACAAACAAATCTTATTGATTTTGTTTCAAACATCGCAAAAGAAATGAAAATTTTGGCGGCTCAATACAACATAACAATTGACTTCATTCCCCCACAGACCACAATAGACGATGTGTTAATAGACCAAGATAAATTAAGCTCTGTTGTTTTTAATCTTATTGATAATGCTGTTCGTTATAATTCTAAGAATGGTAGAGTAACAATTACAATAAACAAGGAACCAGATGGTCGTTTTGTGCGCGTCTCTGTCTCTGATACCGGAATTGGAATCTCGAAAGAAGATATGAAAAACCTTTTTCAAAAACTATATCGTGGATCTAATGCTGCTCAAACAGAACCGAATGGTAGTGGTCTTGGGCTTTATATAGCAAAAAACATTGTTATTCGCCATGGTGGTGTTTTAAATGTGGAATCAGAGTTAGATAGAGGTTCAACTTTTTGGTTTACATTACCACTTGATAAATCTCTTATTCCGAAAAGTGAGACAGTTATAGGATCTTTTTAAAACTATGATTGTCTTAGGAATAGACCCTGGCACAACTCGAATAGGATATGGGGTTGTTAATGCGTCTAGCACTTCTGTTGAGTACATAACAAGTGGTGTTTTAAAAATAACAAAAACAGAAAGCAGCGCACTTAGATTGCGCTCAATAAGTTTGGAGTTAGAAAAACTACTTAAATTAGTCAAACCAGAGAAGGTTGGTGTGGAAAGATTATTTTTTGCAAAAAACAAAAAAACAGCACTTTCTGTCGCTGAGGCTCGTGGTGTTATTATTGAAAAAATAACTAGTGCGGGTATTATTCTTTTTGAGCCAACACCAAACGAAGTTAAAATTGCTGTTACTGGCAGTGGAACATCTTCAAAATCAGCGGTTGCTAAAATGGTCTCTATTATATTGAAAATAAAAACAGTGGGTCTTTTAGATGATGAGACGGATGCTTTAGCAATAGCCATCTCTTCTATAAATAAGAGGGTTGTCTAGTCCTTCTTGACACAAAAATCTTTAAAGGTATACTTCTGCCATTCAGCTGTAAAAAATATAGCTGTAAATAAAACGGTCGAGAAAAACAAACGTTTTACTAGCATGCAATCATTGAAAGACGACGGAATATTTACAAGTGGAGATGAGGATTTGGCCAATAGCCTTGGTGAAGCGCTTTTTGACCAAACACTACCACTGGAGGGAGAAGGAGAGGAGAGCGCCCCAATAATACCGGGCGAGGAAGAAGAGAGTAGTGCAGAAGAGTTTTAAAAAACAAAAGAAAAAATCCCTTTGCCGAAAAACAAAGGGATTTTTCTTTGTCATTTGCTAACATAAGAGATAGGCACATATGAAAATTACTAAAAAGAAAAAACGTTTTTTGTCGCTCTCACTCGTTGTTGTTTTGGGCTTCTTGCTTAGTGTTTTGGCTGTTGGGGCTGTTTTTGTTGTTGTGACGTTGCGTGAGTTACCAGCTCCGGATCAGTTTGGGAATCGCGAGGTTAGTCAGTCAACAAAACTTTACGACAGAACAGGCCAGACCTTAATTTATGAGATACACGGGGCTGAAAAAAGAACAATAGTTTTATTTGACGATATACCAGAAACTTTAAAAAACGCGGTTCTTGCAGCAGAGGATTCTAATTTTTATAATGAGCCGGCTTTTGATTGGCGAGGAATTTTACGCGCTTTTCTTGTTAATTTAAAAAGTGGTTCTACTTCTCAGGGTGGATCAACTATATCTCAGCAGTTAGTAAAAAACACACTTCTTACTCCGGAGCGCACACTAACAAGAAAAATAAAGGAGCTTATTCTTGCAATAGAACTGGAATCGAAATATTCAAAAAAAGATATTTTTGGTTTTTACCTTAATCAGATTCCTTTTGGATCAAATGCATATGGTGTTGAGGCGGCAAGTCAGATTTATTTTAAAAAACCTGTTAAATCCCTATCCTTAAGAGAATCAACAATATTAGCTAGCATGTTGAAAGCGCCAACATATTACTCCCCTTGGGGCTCCCATACAAAAGAATTATATGAGCGCAGCGATTATGTTCTAGATAGAATGATCGCTCTTGGGTTTATAAATAAAGGTGTTGGTGATTCTGCTAAAAAAGAAAAAATTGATTTTGCTCCAACCTCTATTGGCTCTATTTCCGCGCCTCACTTCTCTTTGGCTGTTAAAGAATATTTAGTTAATAAGTATGGTGAGTTGGCCGCAACAAGCGGTGGATTAAAAGTTATAACAACACTTGATACCGAACTGCAAACCGCTGCAGAAAAAGCTGTTGAAGAGGGTGTTAAAAGGAACACGGATTTGTATAACGGTAGAAACGCCGCGATGATAGCTGAAGACCCTAAAACGGGCCAGATTTTAGCAATGGTTGGGTCTAAGGATTACTTTGGAGACCCGGAGCCAGCCGGGTGCACACCAACGGTTGATTGTTTATTCGAAGGAAATTTTAATGTAGCAACACAAGGACTTAGGCAACCAGGGTCTTCCTTAAAACCTTTTGTTTATTTAACAGCATTCCAAAAAGGATACTCACCCAAAACTCTTTTGTTTGATGCAGAAACAGAATTTGATACGAGAAATGACCCAGAGACAAGCTACAAACCAGGTAATTTTGACGGTCTTTTTAGGGGTCCGGTTCGTATGGAGCAAGCACTTGCTCAGTCACTAAACGTGCCAGCGGTAAAAACATTATATCTTGTTGGACTAGACCCTGTTTTAAAAAATCTTAGCTCTTTTGGTATATCAACTTTAAAAGAAAAATGGCGCTATGGTTTATCTCTTACTCTTGGTGGTGGTGAGATAAAATTAATAGACCTTGTTAAGGCTTATTCTGTCTTATCTCAAAACGGAACGGTTCATGAGCAACAACTTGTATTAAAAGTTGAGGATAGTAAAGGCGCTGTCTTAGAAGATTTTACAGACAAAGCGGATAGTGTTATTGATTCACAATATCCTAAACTAATAAACCAGATTCTTTCTGATTCTGATTTACGCGCGCCTATGTTACATGCAAGTCTTCCTTTAACAATATTCCCGGGACATGATGTAGCTATTAAAACAGGAACAACTCAGGATTATAGAGATGCGTGGGCATTTGGGTACACACCGAACTTAGTGGTTGGTGTTTGGGCTGGAAACAATAACAATAAACCTTTATCCAATAAAGGTGGTAGTGTTTTGGCCGCTATTCCAATATGGAGTGCTTTCATGACAGAAGCCTTACCAAAATTTCCTGTTGAATTATTCGAGAAACCCGAACCATATTCTCTACCAACAAAACCTATGTTAAACAGTGATGCAGTATACTCACCTGTTATAAACGGGGTTCCATCTCCTCAGTCTCACTCTATTCTTTATTATGTTGATAAATCTAATCCATTAGGTGGAATGCCTGATGATCCAGCAAGTGACTCGCAGTTTTCTAACTGGGAAACTGGGGTTAATAATTGGTTAAAAGAAAATCCTAATGGTTTGGGATCTTATACAACTAACACGCCGATTATTACTCAATCTCCTTCTGTTGGTGCTTCCGTCTCTGTCTCGATTATAGAACCAAAAAATGCAGTATTCTCTAATACGCCATTAAAAATAACCGCCTCTTTAAAAGCCGCAAACGATTCCTTAAAAAGAGTTGAATTTTATTTCAATAACCTTTTGGTTGGAGCTGAGGATATAAACGGGCAGACATATTTATATCAGTATGAAATTAATATACCTCTCAGTCCTCAAAACTTAATAGAGATTAAAGTTAAAACTGCCAGTGGTTTAACGTCTTCTGATAAGGTGACTGTTTACCACTAATAAAGATAAAAACCCCGCACAGCGGGGTTTTTTTGTTACTACTAGCTTTTTATAGGCATGACCACATAAACAATTCCTGTTTCATTTGTGCTTTTTAAAACGGCTGGTCTGTCTGGCGAGTTAACACCTAAAATAATTTCTTCTGTTGAATATATTTTTGTTCCTTCTAAAAGATACCTCCAGTTAAAAACGATCGTGAAAGCTTCTCCTTTAAATTTTATCGGTATTTTGTAGTGGTTCTCTCCTAGTGATGAGTCTGAAGAAGATAGTTCAAGAAACTTTTTGTTTTCGTTTATTGAAATAGTAACGCTGTTTCCTTTTCCTGAGAAAGAACTGGCTAACTTAATTGCGTTAACAAACTCGTTTTTATTAACTGTCGCTTCGTTCTGAATTTGCTTAGGAATTATAGCTTTATACTCCGGGAATGATCCGTCAACAAGTCTAGATATTAATTGTTTTGAACTTGTTTTAAATAAAACCTGGTTTTGCTCGATAAAAATCTCTACGTCGGCTACCTCTCCTGATAGAAATCTTGTTAACTCTTCTGCCGTTTTGTAAGGAATAATCATTGAAATATCATCTTGAATACTGAGATTTTCAACCTTCATAATTCTTTCAGCTAAACGGAAACTATCTGTTGCGGCTAGAATAATCTCGTTATCAAAAACCCTAAAGAATACACCGCTTATTTCCGGTCGTATTTCGGAATACTGTGTCGCTACAAAAACATTTTGTAGCGCTTCCAAAAAACGACTAGCCGACATTTTAATTACATTTTCTTTCTCGTTGATTCCAGGAATTATAGGAAAATCTTTAGCGCTTTGAGCTTGAATAGAAGCTTCATAATTATCAGTTGTTACAAGAATCTGTTTTTCTTTAACCTCGAGAGATATACGCTCAGCATTCAGGTTTTTAGCTACGGGAGCAAAAACAGAAACAGGAACTGTAATCTCACCGTCCTCAATAATTTTCCCTGGAACAACTTGAGTAATAGCGATCTCGAGATTTGTACATGTAAATAAAATACGCCCGTTTTCCGTTTTAATAAGAAGATTTTTTAATATCGGAAGATTTGCTACAGAACTAATAGCTCTTTCAACAGCATTTAGTCCCTCGATGATATTACTCTTTAGTATTATTAATTTCATATATAAAGATAGTAGTAGTAGTAGGTGTTGTGAATATGTGGATATTGTTGTTTTTCTAAACCAGTTCTAAGTTTCTTTTTTCTAATCCTGTGGATGGAAAAGAAATAGCTGTTGATGAATATTTCGTAAATTCCTATTTTGCTGATATTCACCACACTTATTCCCACTCTTATTCACTACTTATAAAGACCTTATACATTCTTAAACAACCTTTCTTTTATTAACAGTATTTTTTGATTTAGTGCAGAATTGGTAGTTATCTCTTTAGAAATCTTTTCATAGGCGTGGATAACAGTTGTGTGATCTCTCTTCCCCATCTTCTCTCCGATATTTGGGTAAGAAAGTTTTAATATTTCTCTTAAAAGGAACATTGCTACCTGCCTTGGTTCAACAACTTCTTGTTTTCTCCCTCTATCTGTTAGGTCAACCTGCGATATTTCATAAAAATCGGAAACAGTTTTTATAATTTCATTAGCCGTAATATTTTTAGGAGACAACTGAGCCGTCTCGTTTATAATATCGTCCAGTTTTTTAAGGTCGATTTTTTCATTTTTGTACTGCTCATAAAAAAGAACCTTATTTAAAACCCCTTCAACTTCACGGATGTTTCTTTGAACTTTTGTTGCTATATATTCAAGTGTTTTCTCATCAATCTCCACATTATGCGAATGAGCCTTGGTTTTAAGAATAGCCAAACGCATTTCGTAATCAGGATAGGCTACATCAGCTATCATACCACCCTCAAAACGAGAGCGGAGGCGCTCTTCGAGTGTTGGAATGGCTGCTGGAGGCCTATCTGAAGAAAGAATTATTTGTTTGTTGTTTTCGTATAAAGCGTTGAAGGTGTAAAAAAACTCTAGCTCTGTTGCAGGCTTACCTCCAATGAATTGGATGTCATCAATAATAAGCATATCTACGTTTCTGTATTTCTTCTTCATATCTTCTGCTCGTTTATTCCTCAAAGCCCAAACAACATCATTAACAAACTTCTCAGAAGTTACATAAAGAACATTTACCTTTCCTTTGTATTTCTCCATAACAACATTTCCAGCCGCCTGAAGTAGGTGTGTTTTCCCAAGTCCTACCCCACCGTAAATAAACAAAGGATTATATTTTTTTCCAACATTGTCTATAACAGCATTAACAGCAGCACAAGCAAGTTCGTTTGATGAGCCAACAACAAAAGTATCAAAAGTATATTTTGGATTTAAATTTGTTTTAGGATCAACACGCAACTCAGTTATAGGAGTATTATTTTTTTCCTCAGTTAATTCCGCATCTTTTGGTTTGCGAGATTGTTTAGGAACCTGAACCGGGGTGTTGTGATTAACAACAACGTAGTTTACATACTTAATAGAGCCATCAATATTTCTAAGTGAACCGAGAATTATTTTATGGTAACGATTTTTTATCCACTCTTTTGCAAAATTATTAGGTAGACCAACCAAAGCAATCCCCTCTTTTTCGTTTTTATCTACCAACTGACTGTTTTTAAACCATGTTAAGAAATTTGGTCGCGAAATCTGGAGTTCTATTTCGCCGAGCACAGTTTTCCAAAGTTCTTGATGGTCCATAAATATATTTTTTGAAAAAGAAATAAAAAGTTAAAAAACGAAAATAAAATTGCAAACTTCTCATCTATAATAAAGCTATTACAAAAACTTACAATATTGATTCAAGGTCTGGTTTGTGCTTTAATTGTGCACGAATTGTTGATAACACAAACCAACACAAAAAACAGCGTAAGAAAGGAAAAAATTGTATTTTAGAAAAGGATGTGTTATTATAGCCATAAGAAAATAAGCATATGAGCCAAACATATCAACCAAAAAAGAAGAAAAGAAGGAATACACACGGGTTTTTAAAGAGAAGTAGGTCTCCTGGAGGCCGAGCTGTTCTTGCGCGCCGAAGGCAGAAAGGACGAAAACGCGTAGCTCTCTAACCAAAAAGTGGCAGAAAAACAAGGACCACCAGTTATAATAAAGAAAAACCCAAGTGGCTTCCAAAAGAAGCCACTTCTTATTACTGTTGGCAAGAATGTTGCAAAAAAAGCCACCCAGAGAAATCTTATAAAAAGGAGAATAAGGGCTATAATCAAAAAAACAACACTTTTGGACGCGGGTGATATAACAGTAATTACAAAACCAGGGGCCGATAAAATGTCGTTTGCGGAATTAAAATCATTCATAGTACAATAAGCCAGATGTCAGCACTATTTCATACATACCTTTATTTGCCGACCGTAGCGGCTCTATCGTTTATATACAACACAATCGCCTTCCACGACCTGGGCTTCGCTATTATATTTCTAACAATATTTGTTAGGGTTGTTTTGTTTCCAGTCTTTTATAAAGGAGCAAAAGATCAGGCCCTCATGCAGAGAATCCAACCACACATAAAAAAGATTCAACTAGACCACAAAGACGACAAAGAGAGGCAGGCACAGGAGATGCTTAGTTTATACAAAAAATATAAACTAAACCCATTTTCAGGAATCTTATTGCTTATACTTCAGCTTCCAGTGTTCATAGTTTTATTCCAAGTATTCTCAAAGGAGCTATCAACTGGAATTTTTGCGACAACAACATTCCTAGGGCTTATTGATCTAGGAACAAAAGGTTATTTAATGCCTATTGTTGCTGGAATAGCACAATATATCCAAACAAAATTGATGATGGGCGCGCAGAAAGACACAACAAGTGACAACCCTATGGCTGGGATGGCCAAAACAATGTCTGTAATAGGTCCCGCATTTACACTTCTAATACTCATCAATCTACCAACAGCACTCAGTGTTTATTGGACCGTTTCCGGTATCTTCTCCATATTCCAACAGATGTATATCAACAAAAGATTGCCAAAATTTGAAGATGAGTAGTATACTGTAAACCTAAACCAATGAACCCTATTATTGAGAAAACAAAGGAGATAATAGCACTTCTCGGGTATCCGGAGGCCGAGGTTGCTATCGACGAGGAGCGCAGGAAAGTTATCATTCTTATTGACGACAGGTTTGTGTCCGATAATGTAGAAATAATACTTCCGGCAATAGATCACATAATAAACATCGTTTTAAAGAAAGAGGGTCTTATTCCCCACGTTATTGATCTAAACTACTACAGGAAGGAGCGAGAACGCCTAATAGTGGAGCTGGTTAAGGCTGCAGCACGCAAAGCGATGATAACGAAGCAAGAAGTCGAACTACCCGCAATGAACGGCTATGAGAGGCGCCTGGTGCATATGGAGATAACAGCAAATCCAGAACTTAAAACAGAGAGTACTGGAATGGGAAAAGAAAGAAGGGTTGTAATAAAATTCGTCTCATAAAAAAATCCCCGCATAAAGCGGGGATTTTTATTTTTATGGAGTCCCATTGTTTATAGCATTACTGTTTTTATTGACCTGTACATGGAGATGCCCACCACTTATTCCAGTTGCACATTTTGTGTGAAGTTTAGCTTTATCCTCCCCAGGTCCTTGGTATTCGCAGTATGCTGTAACACCCGAAGTATTTAAAATTTTCATAACATTATTCCAATCATCTGTGTTGCTTGATCCTACACTGAGATCAAAAGCTGTACCTTGGTAATGCCCAGAATTAGCCGAATGATCACCACCAGTTAAACTAGTGACCGTCGAAACTGTTGTTTTAGAATTTTGCAGGGCTATAATTGCTTTTAATATAGAAGCCTCAGGATAAGCCCCATTTTGTGTGCACTCTGTTTTGTTTGTTTGACAACCAGCAGAGCAGACAAAAGGCGCCGTTCCGTTTTGCATAGAATAAAGAATATTTTTTGCGGCAGAGCCGGGAGGATTACAAGAATTGTCCGTAGAGAATTTCACAGTAGAGTTTGGACTACCTAATTGATTGGCTAAATCCTTTACATCTCCAGAAACGTTACCAACTCCTGACCCAGGACCACCAACATACCCATCTTCCTGTTTGTCACTTAACACACAAGGCTCAATTGTATTTTGTAGGTTTGTAAAACGAATACTCGTCATACTAGGCTCTTTATATGCATATACAATACACTTAGCGCTTGCTAGTGTGCCGTTGCTATCAAATGTTTCCACAGCCCCCTTCACGCGATAAGGGTAGAGCCAAATAACAGACTGCGCCGCTATTTGAACATCACCAGAACCACCATAATATGCAGCATCCATACCAGAAATTGTAAAACCATCTCTATATACAAAAAGCTTTCTATATTTACAAGTATTACCAGCGTCTGGTTTAACATTAAAATCTATTGGTGTACCAACCGCTCCTGATATTAAAGTTGATGTTCCACAACTCGACACACCAACCTTTGCAATGTCTGATGACGGCTTTGCTTGTTTAACAGTTGTAAGTGTCTGACCAAGCTGAACAATTCTCGGGTTTATAGTATTAAGTAGCAAATAAGAACCAAGAAGAAGAATAACACCAATTATTGCTGACGTAATTTTATCCCTCCCCTCACTTTTCTGGGTTATACTCTCGCTAAATAAAGAAATCTGAATAGATCCCCACACAATCATTCCTACAGCAACAATACCAGAGATTCCAACCGCGAATTGATACAAAAGTTTTATATAAGTCTGAATAGCTGAGTCTCCTGCGGGTTGTGAGCAGGTGTTCCCACCCATGAAAGGAACTGGAATGCACGGCATTGGTGATGACATTGTAACAACAATCGGTGTTGGGCCAGTCGATGCTGTTTCCGCTGCAAATAAGTACATTGGAGCAAACACAGCAACAACCACAAACAAGGACAGTAAAACCTTTTTAGTAATCATTAATAACTTCATTTGTTGTTTTTTGAATTGCATAAACATAATTATCATACTTATTAATAAAATAAGTTGATGAGTTTGCATATGAGACATTATCCGCATCAATAACCGGAATCTTACCCGACCCACCAGCCATTATAAGTGATTCAATGCCGGAGGACGGAGAGATTTTATAAAAATCGTCACTAGTGAAGATATTATTCATAAAATAATCGTCAGGCATCGAGTTTGTATTTGAGAAAACACCCTTGTCTTTAGGAATAAAACAATAAATCACATCAAGACCACCATCACATTTATTTGGTAGCGTTGTAAATAACACCGGCGATATTTCACCAAAGGAACGATCCAGTATTGAAAACTTATTTGGTGATGCGAACTTAAACATTAAATCCTTTCCACTAGCCCACCTTATAAAAGAACCAAGAGCAGGGCTCACAACAAGTGTCATAACGCCGGTGTCAGTATCTAGTTGCCAGACGCCAGATAGAGAGTGAGATGAAGGTTTTTCAGAGATTAAAATCTCAGTTGCTGACTTGGCAGAAAACAAAGCATCCTTTATAGAAAAATTTGTTACAAGCGTCTTGTAAGTGTAGGGTTGTTTTGAGATATTTATTAATGAGAGTAGAGTTACATCATTTTGTTGTGTGACACCAACCAACTGATTATCAGTTCCAGCCCACGAAGCACTTAAGATTTCTTTTGGAAGTGGGCGCAAAACCTTATCAACAGAATCAAAAATTGCCAATTGAATATTTGACGGACTTCCAAAGGAAAGAATAACCTTCTCACCAGATGGAGACGCCTCTAAACTTATAAAATTAGAGATTGGTTGTTTTGAAACTACAGAGTCCTCTCCATCCTTAGCCTCCATAACTACGCCAGACTCAGAAACATAAAAAGCCGTATTACCAGTTATAGAGACCCAAAAAGCCAGAGCCGGCTTATCAGAAAGTTTTTTAAATAAATACTCATCCACGTTAGATGTTGTAGGTGTTGATGTGCCTGGCGCGCCACCCGGAGGATTATCACCTCCTCCAGTCTGACCATTATTATCACTAGGAGGTGTAATTATCACACCAGTTCCAGGCTCTTGTGGCGTCACAGACTTTGGCGCAAAAAACTTTGTCCACAAGAAATATGAAAGGAATATGACGATGATTATTACAACTAAAGTAATAAGAATTTTATAAATTGGTTTCATGCGTGATTATCGAACAAATAACGGTTTGTTAGTTACTATTATATCAGTTAACACATCCCTGCTCTGCACATACGAGGTTATAGGAAGGCTATCCTGGGAGGAATAAGCACCAGAAACCTTAAGTGTGATGGAGTTGTTCTGTTCCATATTCTTTTTTATATCACCAATCTGCCAGTAAAAAACAAGATCATCAAGAGAAGAGGCATTGAAAAAATAAGGGGTCGCTCTAATTGTTACATCAGAATCACCACGAACAACAGAGTTTGGATATGGTATCTCGATAGAAACAAAAGGTTTTACAACGGGGATCAAAAGCGACTGTTCCACAACGTTGTTAGCAAAATCAACCTCAGCATCTATAAAAACATCACTTGAATCATTTGAGTCAGGTGCAATAAATATTTGTTTTAATCCGACACCACGCTTAATCACCTCTCCAGACTTTCTCCAAATAATTGTTGTTTTAGATATATCGGCAAACTTACCATTTGCGAGCAACTCAACAGAAACAACTATTGGCGTGTTTAAAGAAGGAAGAACCTTGCCCTTATAGTTAGACGGGTGAATGCTCGACGCACTCCAAGAAAGAATTAAACGCGGTGGAATTTGAGGGGTAACAACAGGAGCAGCAAAAACATTTGTTGTTGAAACAAGAGCGATAAAAGAAAATGCTGTGATTACTATTTTGAAAAAAAATCTCATAGTTTTATTTTTTAATGGGAACATTTGCAGTTGCTGGGGTCAGTTGTTCAACGGCGGCAAACTTTTCTGGGTGATTCTCCATATATGCGGAGACAAGAAACGTTGCGGCTAAAGTTGGAACAATTGGAATTAAATTTACAAATACTGGAACAAGAAATCTTCCAATAAGACTATCTGCAACATGACACTTCTTAATTTTAAACCAAAAAGTAAAAATAAGCCACGAGAAAGATTTTACGAAAAGACCCACAAAAGCTATTGCTGTGATGGCTGATAACAAATCAAGTAGAAGACAAAAAAAAGAACCTAAAAATAGCTCAACCATACCAAACTTTGGTTCCGCTAGTGGCTCACCCATTTTTTTCTGCGGGGTTTGCGGCGTTTTTTTAGGCATTTATTATTGTTTTAGACCCTTAATTTCTAAAATCTGATCAGGTTTTGTTGTTATTATTTGATCCTCTGTGTATGACGCAATAATTTTAATAGCAACATGTTTTGCGCCCGCAAAAAACAATCCCTCTCCAACACTCGCCTCAAGTAGTAAGCCGCGCTCACCCTCTGTAAGACTAAACGCACTAGCAACTGAATCAATAGATGCTGGAGATTGTTTCATTAAAATCTGGGTTGCTGAGTTTGTGACGATAGGCTTACCATACTCAGACTTCAAAAAGTCCTCAACGTCCTGTGTAATGGTTGTGATTCCAAGGTAGTATTTACGAGCACGCTTAACAAGTCCAAACAAGAAAGAGGCGCTGTCTTTAAACTTCATCATAATCCACGCCTCATCAACAATAAGAAATCGTGGTCGAAGCTCAGCACGAACAAGATTCCAAACAAAGTTCAAAACAATATACATCGCGATTGGTCGCAACTCCTCATCAAGGTCGCGAATCGAGAAAACAATCAAACGATTTTTAAAATCAACGTTTGTTGGAGCATTTGTAAAACCCGCATATGTTCCATGTGTGAATTTTTCAAGGCGTTGTGCAAGTTGGAAACCACCCTTGTTGTTTTGTAAGATAACCTGCAAATCTTCTAAGAGTGGTGCATCCATTTCCTTTGTTTGACCAAAGTTTTCCGCGGTAATATCGCGCGATGCATATGTATCAGTAAGAGCCTTATCAAGTAGAGCATCCTCTTCAGGTGATATTGCGCCAAGCATTAATTTAACCAAGCCAGACAAATTTAATATGTGTGATTTAAAAACGTCCGCCGGCTCATCCCCCTCCGGTATGATTGGTATGTCAAAGGGATTAATGTGGCTCGATGAAGTAAGTGAGATTTTAAAATAACTTCCACCAATAGCGCTTGAAAGATTCTGATACTCATTCTCAGGATCAATAACAATAACATTAGTTCCAACCATGAGAGAGCGAAGAATCAAAAGTTTTGCAGTGTATGATTTACCAGCACCTGATTTTGCAAATATAACCTGGTTGGCATTTTCAAGGGAGAAGCGATCGAATATAACGAGGCTGCTGTTGTGTATATTAATCCCATACATAATTCCCTTATCTGATGTAAGGTCTGGAGAGACGAAGGGAAAAAGGGACGATGCTGGCCCAGAATTAAGTGGTGTGTGTGTTAGTAGTTTATCAGTACAAAGTGGAAGAATAGAATTAAAACCTTCAAGTTGTTTGAAAAGCGCGGGTTTAACATATATCAACTTACTTTCAAGTAAGGATTCTATCTCATTCTCCAATTTTGTAAGCGCCTCAAGGCTCTGCCCATATAAAGTAATATAAACACCAACCTTAAAAAGTTTCTCCCTCGCCTGCATCAATGAATCTCTTAGACTCTCAATGTCCTGATAAGCTGTTTCAAGTAGTGGATCGCGAACCATACCCTTCGATTCCTTCTCAGAAAGCTCAGACTGCACTTGAGCAACCTTCTTTTGTAGGTCGCGCAAGGCCGCGCCAGTCTCCATTGGGTGAACGAAAATAGAGATATCCATCATCTCCGAAATATTTATAATAGGAGAGAACCAACCAGAAACCACGAAGCGAGGGTACGTAAAAATAAAAATAGTTTTTACAAAGTAATCACCTAGTTTCAAATAATTAGCATCTACCTCAAGACCTGACGGCGCTACAATATTTGGTAGGTCTTTCGATGATGGTTTATAAGTTTGTGGAATTTGTATCTTCATTTTTTATTCTTATGATTCTTTTATTAAGTCCATATTTTTCTTCTCGGCTAGTTGTGGATTGTACATATTGTAAAACAACTCAGTAATCTCATCACTATTAAGTGATGTAACATTAAGACCAACCTGCATTAATCCGTCGGTCACCTCAGAAACCCTATGATTAAGTTGCTCTATTGCAGCATTTTCGGACTCATTAATCTCAACCTTCGTCTGTTTTTTAAAAATATCAAAAAAACCAGATGAACTTGATTTCGCAGAAGCAGACTCATATGGGACAACAACTAAAAATACCTTACTAATTATTGCGTTCTCATCAACAAAAGAACGTATGAAGTTTATATATTCACCAATCTGTATTTTTAAAAGTTCATTATCCTCTTTATCTTTTAACTGAACCATTTTCGAAAGATAACTCTCAACATTAACCTTTCTTGAGTGAATGAGAAGTTGTATAGGAAAATCAATTGTATTTAAAAAATTCTGGAAACTTGCAAGTATTGTATTTTGCTCACCTTCTGATTTGAGATCAAAGTTAATTCCGCCGACGATAAGTATTTTGCGGATACCACCAGACTTTAAATACAAAACGCCATCGCGTACTTCTTTTACGTCAACGAATTGTTGTGTTGGGATGCTTATATCAGCCATGTATTAATATTGTACCGTATTTACGCGGTTTAGTAATCAACTCTCTTCGCAACCTTATGCTCCCCTGTTATGTAGGTAACAGACTGAAATTTTGTACCGCCGGCTTTCGTTCTCTCAATACTTCCAGTTGTAATACCAAGCGCAATAGATTTAATTTTATCTTGAATGCTGATATTTTTTCTTATTACCTGAATCTTCTCCAAATCAGAAGTATCAAAAGTCGTCTGCTCCATCGCTCTTTGCCAAGTGTATTTTCTTGGGCCCCATATAAACTGAAAAGCAGACAAAGCAACAACTGGCAGGTCCTGGCCATTAACCTTAACAAAGGCGAGCGCAACTGATATTCCAACAACTATTATTGAGATAATTAACCATAAAATAGTATTAAAAGCGTAATAACTTATAAGAGAAATTGCCGCACCAGAACCAATATACAAAAACTGAACGATGGTTAGTGGGCCAACGATTTTTGGTTTCTCCTCGATAAATTGCGGAACTTGGAATTCTGCCATATTAAAAACTACTTAAGATGAACCACATTACCATCGAGCGCCGGATCTTTTTTATCTACTTCTTTGGAAGATTCCTCTGTAGAAATAACAAAAGGAGCATCTTTTGAAACACTCGTTGTTATCTGAACAGGAATATGTTGATCTGTATCGGTTGCCGGCATCTCATTAAAAGATATTTTCTTCTCGTTGGTATTTTCTTTTTTGAATATTGATTTTATTGACCACGCCTTCTTATCCTCAGTATTTTGGCTCACAACCGCAGGAAGCTCTGTATTCACGACATCCTGACTCACAACTGGTGTTTCAACTGCTGGGATTGGAGAACTTTTCGTGGTATCAGGAGTAATATTTTGAATTGCCTCAAGGTGAATTAAACCTTCAGAGGCCTGCTGGTCAGTCGGAAACGCAGACTCATTATAATGAACGACGCTCTCCTCCTCTTTTTTTTCTGCCGGCCAACCAAAAGAGCGTGGGGTTTCAACTTTTACTCTTACAGTTGGTCTCGCATCCGTAGACTCTGATGATGAGGCGAACATCTTGAACGGAGCAATTGGAGCCCTTCTCTCTGCCTGCTCTGTGGATTTTTTGAAAAACGAAGCACCTTCTTGAAGCACTGCTGGCCCACCATCTTCGTTAATCTGTAGTGAGACCGGCATATCACTTGTATCACCCGCGCTAGCGCGAATATTCTCACCAAATGTATTAGGAAGCTCAATCTCCTCAGTCTCGCTTTCAACCGCTAACGGCTCAGGCTCTATAGCCTCATATTGCTGAACACCAATCTCTGATGGTTGTTCACCCTCATCTCTAGTTGGGTTGTATTCTGACGCTATCTCATCTTTTATTGTGTAGAAAACGCGAGTATTAATCTCATTCGCAAGCTCCTTTGAGTGCCTATCATTCAAGAACAACTGCTCACCTATCTCATTTGCAAGGTCTTCCTGTGGTAAGAAACCCATGAGAACAAAAGAAACCAATGCGCCAAGAAGCTCCTCCTTCTCACTATTTAGATAATGCTCCCTACAGATACTCTTAAAAACCCTATTTGTTTCAGAGGAGTCGACAACCTCACGAAGTGTTTCGTGTAGATTTTTATACCTATTAAGAAAAGCGTTTTTTGATGGATATTCGAATGCCATATTATCTGTTTTGTGTGATTACTATTTTAGATTAGGTAAGTACTATAATTATTTTACCAACTACCACTAAATTATGTACTCTTATCAATCGCCTCAGCCTTTAAATCCCCAATGTACTTAAGTGCGTCAGGTGGAAGGTGGGCAGCAGTAGCTTCTGTTAGAGCAGCGTCGAGTTTAATTACGCGTTCCGCCCAAGCTGGTTTGGAGTTAGGCTTCTTCTGCGTATCAATTTCGCGCCATAATTTCTCTTGTGCTATAGCGGAATCTGTGTCTGTGTCTGGGTCTGGCTCACCAGGTTTTATTTTTCCGCCTATTATACCAGCCATTCTAGTGGCTTCTTTTGTAATGCGGTGGCTCTTCCACGCCCTACTAGCCGGTGTTATTTTCGAGTCCTCTCTTTGAGCCTTATCAAGTTCATCAGTTGCTTTCTCAAGTTGCTTTTTAATCACAGAGATGTCACTACCACCAGCTGCCAATTCTTCCAACTTCAACTTCAATTCCTTTTCTTTGTTAATTAATCCTTCTACGTCTTTTGGTAGGCTTGTTTTCTCTACAACACTTGATTTTAGCTTTCCAAGTTGCTTATCCATAGTGACAATTCTTGGGTCTTTCTCACTTACGCCATTATCAACAAGCCTCTGTCGCTCGGTGCGTAGTTTCTCATGATCAGCCGTGAGCTCCTCAGCTCCCTTGTTTTGTTCCCTCTCATCAGCATCCTTCTTAGATTGAGCGCGATTATCAGGATACTTACCCCAGACCGCAGACCAGGCCCTTGAACCAAGCGAGTCCGGATTTACTGGCACGCCACCAATATTTTGTAATTTTTCTCCTCCAAGTCCAACAACAGACTTTGCAAGACCTAGCCCTGTTACAGCGGTCAAAATCTTACCAGTTCTACTTGTTGGTTTATATTCAGCAAGCTTCCTTGCGCTAGAGCCAACACGAAGGGCTGCACTCTGCACACTCTTAACAGCTTTTGTTTCTGCAACCTTCTTACCATATTTCTTAGCTATACTCCCTGCATAATCCTTTGAGGCGCCACCCAAAGCAGACAATCTCTCCATTCCCATTTTTGCGCCAGTTGCGCCCATTTTTTCAGCTGTTATAAGTCCACCAACAAGGATTCCAATCAAAACAACCATATTAGCTCCAGAACTTATTATTGCTGCAAGCGCGCCATCTTTGAAGAAAGCACCCGTGGCTGGTTTTTCGGCAAGACCCTGCACACTCATAAAAGCAAGATATAGGAAGAACGTCATTGCTGGTGCAAAGAAAACCTGTTTTAAGAAGTTACTCCACCACTCTCCGAACTTACCACTCATTCCAGGGATAACCCAGAACAACCATGTTATCGGAGCGATAATAAGAAGGAATGATAGCCAGACATATCGAGCGAGAAGCATTATTGCAAATATTAAAAATATAATTGCAGCCGTTATTGTGAACACAAGTACAAAGACTAAACTCACAAGAGAGATTACAACCGCAGTACTTAGGCGTGACATTGTCCCACTCTCCTCAGACGGATTCGGAGGTAGTGGATTGTTAGAGTCCTCTAATAGAAAATTCTGAACGCTAAACGCATTTGCCATCTGCTCAGCCATGCCAGAAGCGCCAGTAGTACTTATTTTATTTATAAAAAATACAGTAATAACATGAGAGAAATCGATAAATACCCCAGCAATTGCAAGACTGAAGTTTACAGCAATCGCAGCACCAATTAAATTAGCAAGTAATTTTTTGTATCCATAACTTTCATTTCCGATTATTGTTGCGAACGCAATAATAATCATAGCGAGCACGAAGCCAAGGTTTGCAATATCTTTTGTGATGCCCCAACCAACACCAAGAAGAAGATTCTTTTCAGTATCCCCAACAGTCATATTAAGTCTCAGTGTGTAGTCCACTAGCATACCGGCAAAACTGAATAATACCGAACCTATATATGCAAAAATATAGGTAATGAATTTAAAGGTATAGGTTACTACATCTGTAAGTGCCTGTTCCATCATACCAGCTGCATGCGCTAAATGAGGGACGACAAGTCCAGAAAGAAGAACGATTCCTAAAACCAGTAACAGTTTTTTATTGAGAAGCTTCATTGTTATATTTACGGCTGAATCGGACCACCACCCGGAGTGCTAGTGCCTGGGCATATGTAATATTTATTCGCTGATGGTATTGCTGCTGAGCATGAATTATATTCTTCTGTTAAGTTTATAGCCGTCAACATGGATTTATCAGAAGTAAATTTGTCTATTGTATCTGTTATATCAGTTGAAATAAGCTGGACCCGAACAGAAAGATATGATGCATCAGCAGCTTTAAGTGATGGGTTGTTTAATTTTCCAATAATTTCCAACAATTCATTTTTATATGTTGTTACTGCCATCGGAACACCATTAATGCGTGAGGAGACGGGTATTAACTGAGTTAGAAGTAGTGATGTAGTTGGGCACACCTCTTTTGGTAGGGTTTTGGCCTTTTCACAACTAGAGAGAAGCATCAAGCTTCCTTGGTACTGAACATACAAAGCCTGAACCTCAGCAAGTATTGGTGGAATCTTTGTATTAATTGTATTAAGTGTTGTGGACGCAAGGTTATAGATTGTAGATGTGGACACAGAATTTAACTGTAAGTCCGATGTGGCGGTGCTAACCATTGAACCTCCATAACCAACATAGATAGCATCGCGATCACAAGCAGATGCCGCGGCGGCATTACAATCATTCTTAGCGGCTAAATTACATTTTGCATAATCAGCATCCGTAGCACCAAGCTTCTTCTCGGCAATACACTGTGGAGCGCCCTGAGTGAGTATTAATGAGCATTGAGTTGTTCCATTGGTACGAATTGAGGAGCACTGAGAGCTCGTTTGATATGACTGTGGTTGTGTGCCAGTACTACTCTGACTGAAAATATTCGTGCTAGCTTCTGCGAGCCCTCTAACACCCTCTTTTATTACACGATTAAAAGCAGCATCAAATATTTTTGCTAAATATGGAGTTAGGTCGTCAGCACCTATTAATTTCCTCGTATCAGCATCAAGAGAGTTGCTTAGTGAGGCGGCGAGCGTTGATCCAGGTGTTGTTATTTTCTGGTCCTCCGGCTTACACAAAAGCTTATTAATCTGAGCATTAGGAGGAACCTGAGCTAGTGAAGAGCTCATTGATGAGTCGCCTTGGAATTTTATGGCTAGTGCTGAGCCATCCTGTTCCGCATCTAGGTATGTATCATTGCCACGTGGAGAGATAAATGAGCCAAGCTCAATCTCAGCTGGGCAGAGCGTTCCCCTTCCTGTATTACAATCATTCTTTTGTCCTATTATTGTCCATTTATTACAAAGTTTAGTGGATAGGAATCCGTTTGAGCCCCCCATCTCGGTTTTTAAAAGATCGGTCTGCTTTGCCTGACCTCGCGCGAGATTATCCATAGCCAAAAGTTGTAGTCCATACTTATTATTTTGAAGCGAATTGACCTCCTGATACCCAATCCAACTTCCATTTTTAAAATTATCTCCAAAAGCCCCAATGTTCTTAACAACCTGAGAAAGCGTGCAGTCCACTCTCTTAGAAAAATCTTGAGAATCCAGTGCTTGAAGATTTAATTGAAGCTGAACACTAAGTTTATTGTCGCACAACTTTCCAGCTCCGATTGCACGAATAGTATCTCCAAGAGCAGCATCAGCCGTGTTCTTTAACATGTCCTTATAATTAGTGATAAACTTTGGCTTGCCAGTTTTTCCACTTATCCAACCAACCAGATCATCGGTGAGCCTATCAAGTAAGCGCTTTTTAAACATGTTAAAAGCTATCTTTATAAGAGCATTCCAAAGCGCAAGGAGACATTCTTTTGCTCCATCCCAAAGAGAGGTTGAGGCTGCCTCATCATTCTTTACAGAAACCTGAGTGTTTGGAGTCGCACCAGTTACAACCGCCGAAAGCTTACCCGCTATCCACGTAGTAGCGTTTGTGAGTCCACACTTTGCTGCAATTTCCTGAGCACCACCATCAGCACTAGTCTGGGCAAGAGATTTTTGAGGAAACGCAAAAAAAAGCGAGTTCGAGAGAATTACAACCGCGAGAAATGATGTGAGTATTCTTATTTTTCTGGTCTGCATATTTACAATTTAATTCCACTAACGCGACTTAAAAAATCAGTCCTAATACTTTTTTCTTGATCTAGTAACAGCAAAAGATTTTGTGAGGCACTTGCCGCCAATAACGGATCACTCCCTTTATTAAGAAATGACTTTGAATAGGTTAACTTTGACTCCCAAAAATTTAATAGGCCAAGATGAAAAGTGGCCCATGATTCTGGAACTTGCATCGCAAGTAATTCATTTATATGTATTGAAATATCATTATTTATAGAAATAAGTTTCTGAGAATCACTCTCAGTTACGAAGCTACCAAGTACTTTGTAAAAAAGAGCCGTAGCTGCGGCTGCTTTGTTTTCTTCATCAACGAGTGAGCCAATATAATTTTTTATTGTGCTAGAGGAAGAGTCACTGACAATCTTAAAATCTGTCTTGGTGAAAAGCTTAACTAAAATTTTTGCGGAAGCCGCTCGATTCACAATACCATTTAAAACCGCATCATTTGGAAGGGCTACACCAGTAACATTTCCAATTCCTTGCGGATTTATTTTTAACATCTCAAGTCCATACTCCTTTGCAACGTCTTCCGTTCTGTTTTGTGAATTTGAGTAATCACCAGTCCCACCACCAACACCAACAAAACGTGCATCATCTGTTCCACCCGCAGAAATAGATATGTCGAAATTACCAGCCTTTGTTTTTTCTCCTGAAAAAAGCCAGACCATGCTCACTATGCCGGTTAGAAGAATGCCGAGAGAAATAATAGTTCTTTTCTGCATTTATACTATTTAGTATACAACACATTCGCTAATTGTTTTATAGCGCTTATGTGCATATCTTGCGGTCTTGAGCTTTCCAAAACACCAAAACCACTAAGTAATTTTTCCTGTTCATCATGTGAGAGCGCGCCAAACTCAGGAAGCTCCTTTAGATTATTTAAAAGAGTTTTTCTAGGCTGCTTAAAAAGAGCTTTTATAAAAGTATAATAAAATTCTGGTGGTGTTACATCCGGCTCGGGAAGTGTTACAAGGCGGATCACCGCAGAATCAACCTCCGGAGGCGGGGAGAATAAGTCCTTTGATAAAATCATCAATAGCTCAGAGTTCGCAAAGTATTTAACACTCGCAGAAAGCAGGTTCATTTTTGGTGAGTCAGCTGTTACGCGAATAGCAACCTCTTTTTGAAGTGTGAAGACTGCAAGCGAGGGCTTATTCTTCAACCCCTCAATGACTCGAAATAGAGATCCAGTTATGTAATAAGGAATATTACCAACCAGTTTATAGGATAGATTTTTTATATTCTCCCTCTCAGCAAGTTTCGGAAGTTCAAACAAAGCATCCCCCTCAATAATTTCTAATCTACCAATAGAAAGTGCGGTGCTAAACTTCCTACGAAGCTCTGGGATAAGTAAAATATCGCGCTCAATCAGAATAAGCTTGGTATTTTTGAGGCCCTCTAATTCAGCAATAATAAAGTTGGTTAGCTCGCCGTGGCCTGGGCCTATCTCGATTACCGTATCCCCCGCCTGAATTTGTATTGCTTCAGATATTAATTTTAATTTTTCAGAACTCTTAAGAAAGTGCTGACCAAATTTTTGTCGCATTTTTTTAGTTTAACTTAGTAAAAATAAATTTATTACTACTGCACAGCAAGACCGGTACCAATCTTTGTTATGAATCCCCTTGATGGAAGGACAGTACAAACATACCCAACCTGCATATAGCAAAGCTGGACGCCAGGAATGTATGTTCCAACCATACTTGATAACGGTTTTACTATCCAACTAGAGAAAATATCAGTCATGGTCTCTGAAAAAACATAAGTTCCTGACATGGTATAAGGCTTTCCTTGAATATAAATATACATAGCCGCAAGCCACGCCGTATATCCACATGTGCATGGGTACATTGTCTCAATCTCTCCACCGACTGTCATTCCACCAACAAAACCAACCACAGCATCAGCTTTTTTTATCTGTGTACTAAAAAAAATAACAAATAAAAATATAAAAAGCATTATTCCAGAATAAGTTTTGCGTTGTTTGATAAGGTTCATATTCTTTATATCTAATTTTATTCTATCACAGGGCTCCGCATTAAGCATCAACTAAATTGAAAAAAAGACCCGAATTTGCTAGAATGTGTTTATTCCTAAAATACAATTGATAGTCAGGAAAATAGAACCACTAATAAAGGAGATATCAAAAACGACCAATATATGGTCGTTAATTTTCGTGACCACCATGCTTATTCTGAATCTCATGCCTTTATCGCACACAAATGCGGTTTTTTATTATGCTCACGAAGAGCTTAATTTCGGAAATAAGGGTGGCCCAATCTCAATAGAGGCCGACCCATCTTTACAGTCTGGGTTAGGTGTGTCCCCGACATATACAACTGACCTAAGGAGGGTTTTTGTTGATAATGAGAGCGCTACCGCAATTGCCACATCAAATCCGACGCCAGATTTTTCTGCATCAGAAAATGGCATTAAGCAGTATAAGGTGAAGAAAGGAGACACAATCGCAAAAATCGCAATAAAATTTAATATTTCAGCAGATACAATAAAGTTCGCGAATGGTGGTATAAAAGCTGTAAAAGTTGGCCAAGTATTATCAATACTTCCAGTGTCTGGTGTGCTATACACCGTAAAAGAGGGTGATATTTTAGAGGGTGTAGCAAAGAAGTATTCAACAGAGATCGACTCAATAAAGAGATATAACCCTAATTACCAGAAAATCATGGCAGATGGAAGTGGTTCTCTGATATTACCAGCTGTAAAACCAACGGCTAAAATATCAGCAGAGCAGACAACCGCGAAACTCCAGGAATTAAAAAATTTCTTTACACTTCCACTTGCTGGTATGAATTTTGGAGAGCTGCATGATGTAAACGCGGTTGATATCGGAAATAAGTGTGGCATTGCAGTGAAGGCATCAGCAGGAGGAATGGTAATAGAGGACAGTACACTTAAGAGCGATGGCTCTACTGGATGGAATAATGGATACGGATTATTTGTTCTTATTGAACACTCAAACGGAGTTAGGACTCGCTATGCACACCTTAGCAAGGCGCTTGTGAAGGTTGGTGATTCAGTAACTCAGGGAGAGCAGATTGGATTGGTTGGAAGTACAGGGAATGCAGACGGCCCTACTGGGTGCCATCTTCATTTCGAAGTTTTAGGAGTAAAAAATCCTTTTGCTAATAAGTAAGCTAAATCTCTCTTAAGCGATATTGGAACGCCTCTGCAAGGTGTTCTTTTTTTACACATTCAGAACCAGCAAGATCTGCAATTGTCCTACCAACTTTTAGGACGCGATAATACCCTCGCGTTGATAGAACTTGTTTTTCTAAAATCATTTTTAAAAATTCCTCAGCACCAGAATCAGATAATACAAATTTTTCAGTCTGACGAGAACTCATCTCAGCATTAGAATGTATTCGCGGGAAGGTGTCTTTAAATCTAAAAATCTGCATTCTTCTAGCAGTCTCAATCTGACACTTCATTTTTTCCTCATCATCTCCCTCATTTTTTTCGCGAGGTTTTTGCAAATCCTCTATCGGAATTTTTTTAACCTCAATCTGAATATCAAATCTATCAAGTAATGGGCCAGAGAGTTTTTTCTGGTAACGAAGTATTTCATGAGCGCTACACTTACACTCCTTATCACCTGACTCAAAATGACCACACGGACATGGATTCATTGCGGCGGCTAGAATAAAGCGCGCTGGAAATACTAATGTCTTTTTTGCGCGAGCTATGTGTACCCTACCATCTTCTAATGGCTGACGAAGACCTTCCAAAATGTCACGGTGAAACTCAGGAAGCTCATCTAAAAATAAAACACCTCTATGAGATAGACTTATTTCTCCAGGGCGCGGATTTGCTCCACCACCAAGAATAGAAACAAGTGACGCACTATGGTGCGGTGCGCGAAAAGGTCGCCACTCAATAAAAGATGCGCGTTGTGTAAGGCCCGCAGCACTATAAATCTTTGTAATCTCAATACTCTCTTCAAGTGATGGAAGTGGAAGTATTGATGGGATTGCTTGCGCAAGCATCGTCTTGCCCGTGCCAGGCGGTCCTGACATAAGGATGTTGTGTCCGCCAGCCGCCGAAATCGCAAGTGCACGTTTTGCAGCGACATGTCCACGAACATCTCTAAGTGCAACTTGTGATTGAGAATAACCAGGAACAAATTTCGTGACTGGCTGTGGTTCTATTTTCAGAACACCCTCCAAGTGATCAACTAGTTGTTTAACAGACCTTACTGGAATAATCTCAACCTCCTCTATAACAGCAGCCTCAGAAGCGTTCTGAGCCGGAAGGAATAGTTGTTTAATTCCGCGCGCTCTCGCAAGTAGCGCAATGTTTAATGCGCCACTAATTGTGCGTAATGACCCATCAAGAGAAAGTTCACCTACAAACAATTTATCATCAGTCGCAAAAGTTTTTAACTGGTTACTCGCTAACATGTATGCAATTGCAATTGGAAGATCAAAACGAGCGCCAGCTTTTTTAGTATCCGCCGGCGCAAGATTTATTGTTATCTTTCTGTTTTCTCTCGTTGGTGGTTTAACTCCAGAATTTTTGAGAGCGGAATTAACGCGCTCTTTAGCTTCGCTAACAGCCTTGTCCGCAAGCCCAACAATATTAAAAGAATGGAGGCCAACATTTAAGTCAGCCTCCACCTCAATAAGATCAGCATCAATACCCTCAAGTTCCGCCGAGAAAAGTTTCGGAACGGAACTAATCATTATTTTATTTTGCAAGACTTGCAGAGGCGCGACTCTGGTTCCGCCGAAAGAACTTCGAGTGAGATTGGGTTATGACACTCTTCGCAAGTTCCATACTCATTAACAGCCATTCTCTCAAGCGCACTATTCACCTCACGAAGGCGCTCTTTAAGTGTTACCTGAATGCCAAGTCTATTTGCAAACTCCTCAGCCTCATCAGTCTCCTCATCAAAGGCATCAACATCACTTCCAAAACTGACGTGAGGATCTTCTAGTTCCCCAGAAAGTTTAATCTTATCCTCGAGTAATTTTTCTTTGAGCATCTCAAACTCTTCCTTTGTAATCATATTTTAAAAAATAGTTTAGTGTGGCGACGTTGTCAAACTACGACAGAATCATTTTAGCACATTGCATTAAAAAATCATTTGATTTATTAAATGAGCTCGCATAAAAAAACCACCGAGAGCTATGAGTCTTTCATAGTCGCGGCGGTTTTTAGCTGATAGTTATTTCGGATTAATTAAAACCCAAGGTTTTTTACAGCTGCCTGCTCTCCAACATAACTAGTACTAAGAATTAGATAATCATTAACCCATGCGTAGTTGAAGGCAAAACCTTTTGTTGAGAAAGGAATATAGCGTCCAGCGAATGATCCAACCTTACCATCCTTCCAAACACTCGCTGTTCCTGGCTGAGAAAAGAATAGCGATCCAATCTCATTGTTAATTTCTAACTTTGCAATTTCAGCCTTAGCTGCCGTAATATCCGCACCAACTGCTAGTTTTAGAACAACGCCTGGCCAGACGTCCGTCTTATCAACATAGGTAAAGAAAGAAAAGTCTTTTTCAAACAAAGAGCTTACATTTTCAGTAAAGACGCTTGGAATGAAAACGGAAAGTATTGATGACGCCGCATAAACTTTTCCAGTATCGTTTTTAAAGACAATCTCCTTAAAAATCGGAACCTCGACTGGACCTGACTGTATTGCTTTCTTAACTTCAGGAAGCGCTAGTGACGCGAGTGTTACTTCTGATGATGCATCAGCAGATGTTTTAAATAAAGAAGAATGCATTACAACGGTTGCTGGTCCAGTTGCCGGAGCCTCTGGTGGCACAACAGCACTTGTTGTAGTTGTCTCAGAAGGATTTGGTGGAAGCGGCTCACCAGCTGCTGGTACCTGTGCTTCAGGGTTTGGAACAACTTGCTGAGCTGGTGGGGTTTGTACAGATGGAGAAAGAAGTGGGTATACAAAGAAATAACCAAGTACAATAACTACAACCGCAACTAATATTCCAACGATGATTACGTACATATTCATCTTTGGTTTTGGAGCGATGTATTCCTGTTGTGGGGCCATTGGCGCAACCCCACCAATCTCGGGTTGAGGAATTGGAACCTCAGAAAACGACTGCATTGGTTGCAAGCTCTCTGCCTGCGGGTTATATGGTTTTGGTTCTCCACCACCACTCTCTTTTATAGAAGCAACATCAGAGGACATTGTCCTCATTGTCGCTTCTGCTAATGGTGTATTAGCTAGTGGTACCTCTCCTTCTCCTGTTCCGATCATAGGGTTTTTGTCCGACCAATTTTGACCCTGTTGTGGTTGAAAGTCTGTCATTTGTTTTATTATACACCATACAAAAATGTGGACAACAAAAAACCGCGCAAGCGCGGTTTTTTTGTGAGTGAATTACTGTTTTGGTTCTTCTTGTTTTGGTGCGAGCGCTTTTAATGAAAGACCAATCTTTCCATTTTCAGAGCGTACAATTTTTGCGGTTACCACCTCACCAAGATGAACAACATCCTCAACCTTCTTAACAAATCCATCTTTTAATTCTGATACGTGTATCATTCCATCCTGTCCTCCACCAAGATCAACAATAGCTCCAAACTCAAGAAGCTTAATAATCGGTCCGGTTACAACATCACCAACGCTGTATTCATGTACAAGCGCCTGCACTGTGCTAAGTGCCTTCTTAACCATTGCTGAGTCAGCACCTGATACAAATACTGTGCCGTCCTCATCAATATCGATTGAGATGTCGCCACCGCAATCAGCAATAATTCCGTTAATCATTTTTCCACCAGGGCCAATAACCAAACCAATCTGGCTTGGGTGAATTGAAATCTTAAGAATTAATGGTGCATATTTTGATACTGACTCTCTGCTCGCAGAAAGTGTTTTATTCATAACACTAAGTATTGTCATACGTGCCTTCTCACCAGCTTTCAAAGCCTCAATAAATATTTCTTTTGAGATTCCACCGATTTTTACATCCATCTGAATTGCTAGGACACCAGCATCTGTTCCCGCAACTTTGAAATCCATATCACCATAGTGATCCTCTGGACCCTGTATATCTGTTAATATTTTATAATTTCCATCTTCTCCAGTCATAAGCCCAATTGCAATTCCAGCAACAGGTTTCTTAATCGGCACACCAGCATCCATAAGTGAAAGTGATGTTGAGCAGATTGTTGCCTGTGATGATGAACCATTCGATGAGAGAGTTTCCGCAACAACGCGAATTGTATATGGAAATTCTTCCTTGTCTGGGATCACCTGCGAAATTGCTTTGTGTGCGAGTGCACCATGTCCTATCTCTCGTCTTCCTGGGCCACGTGAACGGCCAGTCTCACCAGTTGAGAAACTTGGGAAGTTGTAGTGGAGCATAAAACGCTTTTTTGTTACACCACTAATATCTTCTGTTAGTTGCTCATCTGCAGGAGAGCCAAGTGTTGTTGCTGCAAATACCTGGGTGTCGCCACGCATAAATACTGCCGAGCCGTGAAGGCGCTCAAACATATGAACCTCAGCATATAAATCGCGAACTTCATCGAATCCTCTTCCATCAACACGCTTACCTTCTTTTAATGCATATGTGTGAACAAACTCATCGACAACCGTCTCGAATATGTGCTCGCCATGCCTTAATGCAGCTTCCGCATTTTCTGTAGTTTTTAAATATTCAAACAACTCTTCCTTAAGTGGATAGAGTGTGTCATTTTTCAACGCACCTTCCAATTTTCCATCCAAGAAGCGTGTAAATAATTCTTTTACAGCTGGAGTTGTCTCAGGCTCTAATACATCCTGCTTCTTTTTTCCAATCTCTGTAATTATATTTTTCTGGAATGAGACAAGTTGTTTAATTGTTTCTTGTGAGGACACAAAAACATCTGTTGCAACTTTTTCAGAAACCTCCTTTCCTTCGAGCTCAATCATGTTAATGAATGACTCTGTTCCTGCAAAAAATGATGCGTATGTTTTTCCGTCGGCTGATTCCGTAACGCTTGTGCGTACGCCAGCAACTGGACCACCCCAAGGGATGTCAGAAATACCGAGAGCGACTGATGCCGCAAACAATGCAACCACATCAGGACTATGAATACCATCGTATGAAATAATTGTGAGAATTACCTGAACCTCACGGCGTAAGCGCTGATCAAAAAGAGGGCGGATAGTTCTATCTATCAACCTTCCTGAGAGAATAGCGTTCTCAGTCGGTCTATTTTCTCTGCGTACGAATCTGCTTCCCAAGATTTTTCCAACTGCATAAAAACGCTCCTCGAAATCCACAGTAAGCGGAAAATAATCTAACGAGGTCTCTTTGTGACCCATAACTGTGGCCGCAAGAACAACCGTATCTCCGTGTGATACCAAAACTGCTGAGTTCGCCTGATGGGCTAGCTCAGAAACCTCAACCTGCAACTTAGCATCTCCTAAAACTGTCTCAAACTTTTTTCTATTTAAATTCATTTTGTTTGTGCCCCGTTATGTCAAACAGGACTTATTTTTATTTTTTCGCCTTTTTATTTACCAGCTTATCGTACCTTGTATCTAATTTTTTTGCCAGACCAGGACACAAAAATCAAAAAACCGCCAATGCGGCAGTTTTTATTTTGTATTATCGATTCCTTATACCCATAAGAATTTTTGGAATCTTTTCTATCTCTATGAATGGTTCAGCAACCTCTTTTAGCTTTCCAGAGGATGTTTTGGAGAACCCAGCAACCTCTACATGCTTTCCAAGCCCAACTTTCAAATATTCAACTAGCGGAATAAAGTCACCATCCCCAGTTACAAGGATTATCGTGTCGAGTGAGCTCGACATACGTACGGCATCAATTGCCATTCCGATATCCCAATCGGCTTTTTTGGAACCATCTGGATAAATCTGCAAGTCCTTTGAACGAAGTTCGAATCCAGTCTTTCTAAGAGCGTCAAAGAACGATTCTTCACCTGCCGCGGTCTCACTTTTCACAACATACGCAACTGCTCTTACGAGCACACGCTCTTTTACCAAGGCTTTTACAAGCTCTTGAAAATTAATTCGAGAGTTGAAAAGGTGTTTTGCAGAGTGGTATATGTTCTGAATATCTAAAAAAATCCCAACACGCTGATTTTTGTAGGCGCTTGGGATTTCTTTTTTTACAACCTGAGGTTGTTTTTGTAAGGGTACTCGCTGAACAGGTCCGCTCTTTACAGGGCTAACCGTTCTTGAGTTACGATTCGATATCGAGTTTTTTGACCAACTTGTCATACTTTTTTACGTCCTCACGCTTTAAATACTGTAAGAATCTGCGACGCTTACCAACCATCATAAGAAGTCCACGGCGTGAGTGGTGGTCCTTCGCGTGTTTCTTCAAGTGATCAGCAAGTGACTTAATTTGTTTCGTCAAAAGCCCAACCTGAACCTCGGCAGAGCCGGTATCGGTTGTGTGTGTCTGAAAATCCTTGATTACGGTTTGTTTCTTTCGCTTCGTAAGCATGTCCGTAATCCTACTATGAATAGAGAAATTTGTCAAAAATAATGCCCACCACGAGGCACATTATGTGTCGCACAATATTCTTGTGATACAATAAGGGTAATGAGCGAGATTAAGAAGCTTTTTCAGGAGTATTTGGACTATCTTGAGATTGAAAAGAACCGTTCTCTTAAAACGCGTGAAAATTATTCGCACTACCTAACGGTATTTTTAAAGGAGACTGGTGTTGAGACTCCAGGCGAGATAACAGACTCGGTTGTGCGATCATTCCGCATTACGCTAGCCCGCAAGAATATTAAAAAAATAACGCAAAATTACTACGTAATCTCACTTCGCAATTTTTTAAAGTACCTTGTGCGCCGTGGAATAAAGTCTCTAGCGCCAGAAACAATAGAACTACCGAAGGTTGCAAGGAGAGATATAGAGGTTTTGGAGTATAAAGAGCTCGAACGATTGCTTGCGGCACCAGAAGGAGACTCGCTTCGTGCACTTCGCGATAGGGCCGTACTCGAGGTTCTGTTTTCAACGGGGCTCCGAGTCTCAGAGATATGCAATCTTCCACGCTATATAGATCTAACTCGTGGTGAGCTTTCTGTTCGAGGAAAGGGAGAGAAGATTCGTGTTGTGTTTCTTTCTACAAGTTCAAAAAAAGCAATTAAAGAGTATTTAGAAAAACGAACAGATGCTGAGGAGGCACTTTTTGTTAGTATTGCAAAAACAGGTAAGATTTTAGGTAGAATAATTCCAAGAACTGTTCAGCGTTTAGTTGATACATATGCGAGGAAGGCTGGGATTGCGAAGCGAGTTCATCCTCATGAGTTACGCCACTCATTTGCAACAGATCTATTAATTAATGGAGCAGATCTTCGCTCGGTGCAGGAATTACTGGGTCACGCAAATATTTCTACAACTCAGGTCTATACTCATCTTACAAATAAAGAGCTTCATGAGGTACACGAAGCATTTCACGGAGTTAGAAGGAAGGAGGAATAATTTATATAAAAAAACCGCCCGAATATATCGGGCGGCGATTGATGTGATGACTACACTCGAGGGAAGTCGAGCCAACCCGCGCGCGTACGCGAGTTGTAATACCCGCGAACGATCTGGTGGGTCTGCACGTTCAAAAACTCAATGAGCCAGTTCTGTCCGCTTCCATCCTCGACGGCGATTCCGTTCACGATGAACTTAATATCCATCGGCTTCTGGTCCAAGGGGTGGACCTTGACCAAGATGGGCCGGTGCTCATGGCGCAGGCGAAGAGCATCGAACAGCTCCTCGCGGGAGGGGCCGCTAGAGATGGAGATGCGAATTGCGGGAATGGGTGTATTGGTCATACGACCCTTTCTATTGGAAAGAACATCCTTTTGATAGGGAAAGGAAAGACCCCGTTGCTACCTTTCAGTAACCACCTATGCCATGCGGCAAGGAATTAATTAGAGCAAAACACTAATTTAAAGGCTTGTCAATAATTTACAATCCAATCTAAATAGTTTAAATAAACAAACTAAAAACACCAGATTGGTGTTTTTATCTTTGTGCTCCCGAGAGGATTTGAACCTCCAACCCTTGCGGGACATGGTCCTAAGCCATGCGCGTATGCCAGTTCCGCCACGGGAGCATATATACGAATACCTGCTAACCCACTCATTAAACCAAAAACCTCCGAAACATGAAAGCTCGGAGGTTTTTAATTAGTTAAATAACTTAGAAGGCCTGTCCAGCTGGACCCCCAGTCGGAACATTAACTTTTAGGAATGAGGCAAGAATATTTGGGATAGCAAATGCTAAAAGCCCAACAGCAATACCTATTACAGCATATGTAAGATAGTTTTTTGCTTCTGTAACCTTTGACTCATCTCCAGCCGCAGTCATATATTTGAAACCGGCCAAAAGAATAAAAACAGTCGCAGCCAAAAAGAAAAGACCAACCATCCAACCCAAAAGATTATTGATTATAGTCCAAACATCACCAGCACTTGTAGGACCACCAGTTATTGCATTAGCAGCAGATGCTAATACTGGAAACATTGAAAGACCAAGTACTGAATATTTTATTAGATTTTTCATAAATTGATTTATTATATAAACAAACATCCGACCTTTCATTTCAGAATATTTTTTTAGTTATATACCCATAACGGACCTGATAATACTAGCAATACCCTTAGCAATTAAAAGTATAACAAATCCAATAACAGTCCACAATATTGCGTGTCTTGCGGTTGTTAGCTTATCTGGCTCGCCACCAGAGGTCATGAAGAGGAACGCCGCCCATATAATCATTCCACTAGCAATAGGAATGCCTAAAATAATAAGAATATCAATTATTCTGTTGATGAGACCATTTATACTACTCACCCCAAGAGGATTCTGTAGTTGCATGTCTGATCCAGCATTGCCACCACCTCCAATACCTAACCCGCCAGTATTATTACCACTACCAGCATTGCCACCACCAGTATTAGTTCCACCAGAACACCTAGTATAGTTATTACACGCCGAGCTTGTGTAGCATGATCCCTCACTATCCGCATATCCCTGACTTCCACCGCAAGAGGACGCACAATCATTTGATGGATTACATACACCACCAGTTACAACGCCAGTACACATATTTGAGTTGGTACAACTTGCTGATGTGTAGCACACACCATCGCTATCTACAAAGCCTGATGTTCCACCACACAGTTCTGCTGGGCACTGACTAGAGTTTGGGGCGCATTGTGCGCGGACCACAGAAACCGATGGAAAGGATATCGCGATAACGATTAGTGCAACAAACAATATTTTTCTTAAAATAGATTTTTTCATTTATTTATTATTTATATTAACACGTGAAATGATTCCAGTTCCACGAACCGGTAAACACGGAGAATAATGTATTTACTATAATCCACGAACCAAGTGCAATTGCTACACCAGTTATGGCACTAAATATTATTTTCTTTGCCTCACTAACGTTACTCTCACTACCTCCAGCAGTCATCATACGAACAGCACCCCACGCAATCATACCAGTGCTTATCGAGATGGCGAGCGTAAACCCGAAGTTTATTATGTTTCGAAGCACGATCATTGCATCACAAAGATTACACGCGCCAGTGGGCCCATCATTCAGACCAATCACCGCGCCACCACACTTTGCACCAGCCCAGATACTTAAAGCCTGCGCGTTGTGTGTGGGCATAAAAATTGCAAAGGCGACCAGTAACAAAACAGTTAGAGCAACTAGTTGTTTCATATATTAATTATTATAAGCTTTTATTTCTGAATAAGGTATTAACTTCGCCTTCCGCCTGCTGGATACCAGAATAAACTGAGAGCTTTTTAGAGGTTATATTATCTATCATCTGAGAAAAAATATCTTTTACTGCGCGGTTATCTGGTTTAGGCCATGAGCGAGCAATTAAAGCCTGACGCGCAAAAACATTTAACTGTAAATCATTAAAGTCCTGATTAATTAGTGATAGAAGGGCTGGTGGAGTCTTTGTTTCCTTGAGATACATTTCAGCAATATTCTGGTCGGTAGTAAGAGATAAAATTAATCTTTTAGCCGCATCATTGTTCTTAGTCTGAATTGAGACAGCTAGACCATAATAGAACGGATGTGTGGCCGCTAAAGTACCCTCATACTGTGGAAGAAGCGCTACGCCAAAATTAAGAAACGAATTTTTTGAACGAATTGTATTTACATCACTCAGGTACCCAAATGTCATTGCGGTTTTCTCCTGACTGAATGCGTCAATCGAGTATGGCATCGCATCGTTCCATGTTGATGTGCTATTTGGAGAGTCTACGAACTGAGTATAAAAAGTAATTGCATCCCTACCCTCCTGTGATAAGAACAAAGCATTCGAAAAATCTGAATTTACCATTTTAGCTCCATTCTGAATCATGATAGTGCCCAAAAGATCGGATGCGTAAGCCACGTTTTTTTCAGAGCCACCCATTGGGCTTGGTGCCGTGATAAGCGCGCCAGTAAGCTTATCGTTTTTCAATAAGCGCGGAGATATTGTTTTAAATTCCTCCCACGTTTTAGGTGGAAAAGGAATGCTCGCAGCATTGAACATATCCTTGTTATAAATAAGTGCTAGTGTATCAATTGAAAGTGGAAGCGCATATGCCTGCCCATTTCGAACAAATGTCTGCTCAACCGTCTGCGGAAATAGCTGTTCAAGCTGAGTTAGTGTTATTGCAGCAGTAGAAAAAGGAATTATTTTATTTGCAAAACGAGGGAAACTCTCATTTGCGACCATAAAGATGTCCGGACTATTTCCAGAGGCGAATGCTTCTATTAGTGCGGATTCATACTCATCTTGCGTATCGAAACCCTTATATAAAATCTGAACATTTGGGTAGGTCTGTTTGAACGCTTGAAAAGCATTATCAAACTGCCCAGCCCTATTTCCTACGCCCCACATTACTAGACTTGCCGGAGCAGCATTCGGTTGATTACTCTTAAGTCCTGGGATAATGCCGATAAGCATTAGAACAAAAATAAGAACTAAAACCCCGACCACACCAATAATAATGAGCTTAGCGTTTGACATTGAGCTTATTATAGCAATTCCACCTATTCATGAATAGGTGGAAGTTGTTTTTTGAAATTCTATTTATTTTTTTTATACCAGTTTATAAAACAATCAATTTTTTAAAGACACACAATTCCCATTAGTGAGTCCCCTGAATCAAGGTTCATTATTTTTACACCTTGCGTCGCGCGTCCAGCGACTCTAATGTCTGCGAGCTTGGTTCTTAAGGCCTGACCCTTAGAAGAAAATGCCAGAACCTCCTCAACCTCATCAGAAATAATTCTTGCGGCAATAACCTTTCCTGTTTTTTCTGTTATTTTTGCAGTCTTAATTCCTCCTCCGCCACGCTTCTGTGTCTTGTAATCCTTTAATGGTGTTTGTTTTGCAAAACCGTGAGCCATTACAACTAAAAACTGTGTATCATTGCTCGTTCCTTTTGGAATGATATCAAATCCAGCAACAACATCACCCTTCTTAAGTCTCGCAGCCTTTGTTCCAGCCGCAGTTCTTCCCATTGCGCGGACATCCTTTTCCTTAAAACGAATTGATTGTCCGTTTGAAGTAACAAGAATAATCTCATCCTCACCGCCAGAAAATGCAGCCCACTGAAGCGAATCATCGGCCTTCAACTTAAGAGCAATAATTCCGCTTCGGCGAACATTCGCAAAGTCTGTGACCGGTGTCTTTTTAATTACACCGCCCTGAGTCGCCATAACCAAGAACTTATTCACACTATTTTTTTCCTGCTTATCAGAATAACTCACAATTGAGCAGATTTTTTCTGACGGCGGAATTGTTAAGAAATTATGAACCGACTTACCTTTTGCTGTTCTTGCTGCAACTGGAACCTCATACGCCTTTGTTTGGAATACGCGTCCATGGTCAGTGAAGAATAAAATATTATCGTGAGTATCAGCAGTTATAATCTGATTTACTAAATCCTCATCTTTTAGCTCAGAACCAATAAGTCCCTTTCCGCCACGTTTCTGTGCTTTGAAAATTCCAGCCGACATGCGCTTTATGTAGCCATCCTGACTCATCGTGATAATCACCTCTTCCTGTGGGACGAGATCCTCTTCACGGAACTCCTTAAGGCCTGATGCAATAACTCTGGTTCTGCGTGGGCTTGAATATGTTTCTTTCAATTCTTGTAATTCGGACTGAATAATCTCGAGCATTCTTTTTGCTGATTTTAAAATCGCCTGACACTCAGCAATAAATTTCTTTTTCTCCTTTAACTCGTCTTCCAATTTAATTCTCTCAAGTGCAGCGAGTGCAGCCAATTTCATTTCCAAAATTGCATTTGCCTGAATTTCGGAAAGTTTGAAATTCTTCATTAAATTTTCGCGTGCAGCCTCCTTGTCTTTAGACTTCTTAATTGTTGCGATTATCTTGTCTATTACATCAAGAGCGGTAACCAAACCAATTAAAATATGAGCACGGTCCTCAGCCTTTTTTAGATCAAACTCAGTTCTGCGACGAACCATAACTTTTCTGTGTGCAATATATTCACTAAGAACATCCTTAAGTGATAGAATCTGTGGTTGAATTCCGTTTACGAGCGCCAACATATTAAAGTGAAAATTTTTCTGGAGCTCAGTATATTCAAAAAGTTGGTTTAAAACTTTTTGCGGAGACGCATCATTTTTTAAATCAATAACAATGCGCACCTTATCTTCTCGGTCAGACTCATCGCGCAAATCACGAATACCCTCAATTCTTTTTTCTTGAGCCAACTCCGCCATCTTAGTTATAAGGTCGGACTTATTAACCTGATATGGAATTTCTGAAACTATAATATGAAAACTCCCAGCCTTACGTTCTTCAATTTCTGTGACCGCACGCATTGTTATAGCACCACGTCCTGTTGAATATGCCTCCTCGATTCCGCGCTTATCATAAATTATTCCACCAGTTGGAAAATCAGGTCCGGGAACAAACTGCAAAAGTTCACGAGTGTTTGCATCAGGGTTATTTGAAAGATAAATAGTTGCATCAACAATCTCCATTAGATTGTGTGGAGGAATTGATGTGGCCATACCAACGGCGATACCAACAGTTCCATTAAGAAGAAGGTGTGGAAGTTTTGCTGGGAAAAATGTTGGCTCCTCACGTGAGTTGTCATAGTTCGGATTCCAATCAACCGTTCCCTTTTCGATATCAACTAAAAGTTCCGCAGCAATCTTTGTAAGCCTTGCTTCGGTATAACGCATAGCAGCTGGCGCATCACCATCAATAGAACCCCAGTTACCCTGACCATCTACGAGTGGATAACGAAGAGAGAAGTCTTGTGCCATGCGAGCCATAGCATCATAAACAGCCGAGTCTCCATGTGGGTGATATTTACCAAGAACCTCTCCAACGACGTTGGCAGATTTTCTGAATTTTGCGGAATGCAAAAGTCCTGTATCCCACATAGCCCAAAGGATGCGGCGCTGTACAGGTTTTAGTCCATCTCTAACGTCTGGAAGCGCGCGCGAAACAATAACCGACATCGCATAGTCGAGGTAGCAACTTTTGAGCTCGTCCGTTATCTCGCGCGGCTCAATGCGCTGAACTACTATTTCGCCTATTGGTTCTTCTTTCTTCTTTTTCATATTTTTTAAAAATTATTCAGACAATACCAAGAGTTTTATTTATTCTGATACAACCAATTATTAGAACGCAGAATTGTCAGGCTTTATAATAGACTCATTTTTTTTACTGGCCAATCCCTTTATTTTAGAAAAGCTATCGGAGGCATCATTCTTTAGCGCTGAGAACTGACCTACAATATTCTGTCCCATTACGGAAAAACCTCTTTTTATAATTCCAAAAAACGAATTATCTACGGGCTTATTCATAACCTGCCCAGTAAAATCTATCTTTGGAATTTCTTCTGCTGATTTGTTTTCTGCTGAAATTGAGGGGATTGTTATATTAAGATACATAAGCCAGACAAAAATAATACCAATCATTGTTATTGCGGAAGCAATCGCAACAAAACGATTCTTTATCTTCTCATCAGAATTACGAATCTTACTAACATAATTGTGAATACTATTTTTCGCCATTTATTGAAGTACACTAACCTTCATAGCCTTTGCCACAATATCTTTCTTTTTAATAACTAACTTATCCTCGGGCTTCGCTTCCGGGTGATCAAGCTCCTTCAAGAATGGCTTAACATCCTTATAAAGTGAAGGAATTATAATCCCAGGTTCCATCTGGCGGATTAATTTTGAAATTATCTGTTGTGATACATATGGCGAGCCACCTGCGGGCGCGATTAAGATATCAGCGTCTGTAAGTTCCGAAACAATCTCAGGATTAATAACTTCTGAAAGATGTCCGAGTATAACAATTGAAATCTCATCAAATAGAATACGATAAGCAGTTGTTTCTCTCTTTGTCTTCGAGTCATATCCAGCGCTCCATCCCCTAATTCGAATACCCTTAATCTCATACTCTCCTTGGTTCTCTATCCAGACTGGTTGTGCTGAGTCATCATCAGAATCCTCCGGTCTTGCGACAAGTGTTGGTTTAACCGTGTTTACAATAATCTGCGTTCCTCTATATGAGCGCTGATTTTCTGGGTCAATTAGAATTGCTAATTCACCAGACTGAATTTTGAAATAATTGCCGCCCTGGTAAGTAATAATCATAGATGCAACATGTATGATAGCTGATTTTTTCCATCTTTTCAATAATTGAGCCCTATTCATATTATGGCATTGACTAGCGCAAAAAAACTCACTATTCTATTAGCACTATGAATATCGTAAAGAACGGCATGCTTATACTTACACAGCTTGCAAAAACAAGTCCGCAGATTTTCTCCTCTGTAAAAGTTGGAGATATCGTCGAGGGATCTGTTTTGGATAAGAGCTCACGCGCAATTCTTGTGAACCTTGGACGTCACGGAACTGGCGTAGTTTATCGCGGAGAGTTGCAGAACGCACGCGAACTGGTAAAGAGTCTTGAGGTAGGCAGCCCTATTCACGCTAAAGTTATCGAGGTTGATAATGATGATGGATTTGTTGAGCTCTCACTTTCTGAGGCTGGCAAACAAAAAGCCTGGGGCGAGGTTGATGAACTTCGCGGAAAGGATGAGGCATTTACGATTAAAATCACAGGATTTAACAAGGGAGGACTTATCGCAAACGTTAAGGGTATTCCAGCCTTTCTTCCTGTTTCACAGCTTGCCGCGGATCACTATCCTAAAGCAATAACAGCCGAGAGAACTGAGATTGGAAGCGCATTACAAAAGCTTGTTGGAGAGGAAATCTCTGTAAAGATTATTGATGCAAACCCACGCGCAGGAAAATTAATTCTTTCTGAAAAGGAAGCAACTGAAATCTCATCACGCGAACTAGCTAAAAACTACGAAGTAGGACAGACGGTTGATGGCGTGGTCTCGGGTGTCGCAGATTTCGGAGTATTCGTAAAATTCGTAGACAATCCAGCAGTTGAGGGACTTATTCACGTATCAGAGTTGGATTACAGAATTGTTGAGAATCCGAAGGATGTTGTGAAGGTAGATGATGTTGTAAAAGCAAAGATTGTTGATATTAAGGAAGGAAAAATCTCACTTTCTCTTAAAGCATTAAAGCCAGACCCTTGGATGGTTGTAGCCAATAAGTATGGCGAGAACCAGGAGGTTAAGGGTAAGGTATATATGTTCAATCCGTTCGGCGCAATTGTAAACTTGGATGAGACATATCAGGGATATGTTCACGTAACAGAGTTTGGAGGAGCCGAGGAGATGAGAAAACATCTCACAATCGGAAAGGAATACTCATTCGTTGTGGACGCAGTAAAACCACAGGAACGAAAGATTACTCTTAAACTTAAGAAATAAAAAAATCTCCCCCGCCGAAAGGCGGGGGTTTTGTTTATATACACTACATCTTGTCGCGCAGTGGTACTCGTTGACCGTGAGTCCGAACCCAGTCCCTAAGGACTGTCCGGAAGGGCGGTTCCCAGCTCCGAGACAGTAAGACTGTCACGAGGGCCAGCGAGGTCCCGATTCCGACGCCGGCCCACATAAAGGGGTCAGCAGCAGAGATAGTAAGCAGCACAACCGGGATGGTCGAGCTGATGAGTCCATAGATGAGGATCATCGCGAGCGTGAAGCCTGCGAACCCAAGCATCACGGAGCCAGTGAGAGCCTCGGTCAAGAGGAAGGCGAACATCGCCATCGGTAAGCCGAGCACGCAGATCAACTTCTTGCTATTCATTTCCTTGCTATTCATTTCCTGCTCCAAGAAAATGCGGCAATCGTGCCGCTAGTTAAGTATTCTGTATAGTACTGAGCCAAATTTAGCCCCAAAGATTGAGGTAAGTGTTGTTGCAATAATCGCCGAGTAGGCAATCCTCGCCCCAAACTCACCTAACAGTGTCCCATTCCAGCGCGCAATAAGTAGAAGCACGAAGAGTGGGATTGAGAAACTGAGCATGGCCGAAAGCTCAGATTTCTCCTCCTTTGTGTAACCGCAGGTAGCGGAACCACAGAAGGAGACGAAGACTCCAATATCGACAATCTCGCCGACATGGACGTTGTGCGCGGAAAACTGAGCAAAGACCCAGAGTATTCCGACGCCAGTTGCTAGAGCAGCTATTATACTACTCCAGTCCGTAGCCTCAATGAGGCTATAGAAGCGCAACATATAACCCCCTTGTTAAAGATCTTAAAGATATTATATCACCAATATACCAATTTGTCAACGCGTATTCCCCTATATATACCCTATATAAATCAGACCAAACCATACCGAACAGCTTAATTAAATTCAAACAAAACAAAAAACACACATTCCCTATTCCATAATTATGTTCATTCAATTATAGTAAGGGAGTAAAAAATATTATTTCGATTTGGGTTTTGGATAGACATCACAAATCAGAAGAATTGGTGGTGTAATCTAATATTGTAATAATAGAAAAAGAAAAGTCAGAATTAAAAAATAACTAAAAATAAAAACTATAAACGCATGAAATCACTAGGAAAAAATATTATATGGGTAGTTCTCTCTCTTACTGTAACAGCCTTTTTGTTTACCGCACTTCTTAGTTTTGATACAAAAGCACCAACAGAATTAAGCATTGATGTTTTAGCTAATAAAATAATTGCTGGCGAGGTTAAGGATATTACAGTTAGTGGTAACGAAATAAACGTGACTTTAAAAAGTTCTGAAAAAGCAGTTTCTCGTAAAGAAAACGAGTTAGGAATTTCAGAAACATTTAAAAATTATGGAGTGTCAGCTGATGCATTGCAGAAGGTCAATTTTAAAATTCAAGATGAGAGTGGTTCAAAATACTGGATGAGTATTCTTATCCCAGTACTTATCCCCGCACTTCTTATGATTGGTATTTTCTGGTGGATTTTTAGACAGGCAAAAAATGGTGCGGGTCAGGCGTTCTCATTTGGAAAAATAAACGCTCGTCTATTTTCTCCAGCAAAAGACAAAACCACATTTAAGGATGTTGCCGGATTGAAGGAGGCAAAAGAAGAATTATTAGAGATTGTGGAATTCTTAAAAAATTCAAAAAAGTTTACACAGATCGGCGCAAAAATTCCGCGCGGAGTCTTACTAATGGGTTCACCAGGTACAGGAAAAACAATGTTGGCTCGTGCAGTGGCTGGTGAGGCTGGAGTCCCCTTCTTCCATATTTCAGCATCAGAATTTGTTGAAATGTTTGTTGGTGTTGGAGCTTCTCGCGTTCGTGATTTATTTGAGATTGCAAAAAAGATGGCACCAGCAATTATATTTATTGATGAGATAGATGCTGTTGGTCGTGAGCGTGGAACTGGAATGGGTGGCGGACACGATGAGCGCGAACAAACACTCAATCAGATACTTGTAGAGATGGATGGATTTGAGCGCGACACAAGCGTGATTGTAATTGCGGCAACAAACAGGCCAGATGTTCTTGATTCTGCATTGTTGCGCCCAGGACGTTTCGATAGAAGAGTTGTGCTTGATATGCCAGATGTAAAAGATAGGGAGGAAATTTTAAAAATTCACGCGAAGGGAAAACCGCTTGATGAAAAAATAGATTTCAAAATGATTGCAACACGAACACCAGGATTTGCAGGAGCGGATCTTTCTAATCTTGTGAATGAGGCGGCGATACTCGCAGCAAGGAGTAATCGCAAAACAGTTATGCAGGAGGATTTCCTAAACTCAATTGAAAAGGTATTACTCGGTCCAGCACGAAGAAGTCGTGTAATCACACCGAAGCAAAAAGAGATTACCGCTTATCATGAGGCTGGTCACGCACTTGTTGCGGCCGCAATGAAAGACTCAGATCCAGTACATAAAGTTTCTATTGTGAGTCGCGGAATGGCTGGCGGATATACACTTAAACTTCCACTAGAAGAAAGCAGTCTACGCACAAAAGCACAGTTTGTTGCAGACATGGCGGTTTCATTTGGAGGATTTGCCGCAGAGCAGGCAGTATTTAAAGATGTGACAACTGGCTCATCAAGCGATATTCAAAATGCTACTGATGTTGCAGAACGATTGGTTACTAGATACGGAATGAGTGAAAAACTCGGGCCACGTGCATTTGGTAATTCTGGCGGAATGGTTTTCCTTGGACGCGATATAGGAACAGAAAAAAATTATTCTGAATCAGTAGGCTCAATAATAGATTCTGAAATAAACGAGCACATACAGAAAGCACACGCTACAGCAAGAGCAATTGTGACAAAGCACCGCAAAGCACTTGATGCAATAGCAGAAGCTCTTATAGAAAAGGAGACACTTGAACAGGATGAGTTCTATTCTTTAATAAATAAATTCGGATTTAAGATTGCGACGATTGAAGGATAGTATTGATTTAAATGCATCTCTCGCGTTAGTATAAACCGAGGGATGGATTCGGTCCGTAGCTCAATGGCAGAGCAGGCGTCTTATACACGCCCGGTTGCAGGTTCGAGTCCTGCCGGACCGACAGGGGTTAGAGGTTGTGTGATTTTAAGTTTTTGTTTAAACTATCGGAATAATATATAGGGCGCTTAGCTCAGCGGTAGAGCGACTCGTTTACACCGAGTAGGTCGGGGGTTCGACACCCTCAGCGCCCACAAATATAAAATGTCCCACGCAGGTGGGCATTTTATATTTATAGTATTTGTAGGATGTCGAACAAAGTAACTAACCACAGTTGATCCACACCTAATTTTTCAGGCGAGTGTAGGCATATCTCATTATGTTGGATAGTTTCGAAATTTATTGACCCATTCCCTACTTGGGGGTACTCTAAACAAATCACTTTTATATGCAAGACAAAATAGTATTCGACATCGAAACAAAAAATACGTTTGCAGATGTCGGCGGTCAGGAAAATATAACAAAGCTTGAGATGTCGGTCGTGGGCATCTACTCATATAATGAGGATGCTTATTATTGCTTTGACGAACACGAGACTGACAAGATGGAGGCATATTTTAAAAACGCTTACCTACTAATCGGATTTGCAAGTAAAAGATTTGATGTGCCAGTATTAGAAAAATATTTTAAATCAAATATTTCAAAGATTGCACACTACGATATTCTTGAAGAAATTGAAAAAAAATTCGGCCGTCGAGTTGGTCTTGGAATATTAGCAGAAGCAAATCTAGGAGAGGGAAAAAGCGGACACGGGTTACAAGCAATAGAATTTTATAGAAACGGAGAGATGCAAAGATTAAAAGATTATTGTACTCAGGACGTAAGAGTTACAAAACGCATCTATGATCAAATATTGGAAAAAAAGTTTTTGTATATTCCTGAGCGCAATGTTACTGATATGAAAAAAGTTAATTTTGAAGATTATAAAGAAGTGACTCCCCCACCAGAAGGATTGTTCTAAAATAGTATAATTACATTATGAAAATGAATCCAAAAAAACGCAGAGTTTTTACAATCATCATGGTCTCGCTTCTAATTCTCGGTCTCATCATGGTTTATATTCCCTTGTTGTTCTTAGGGCCAAAGTAAGAAAATAATTAAATAAAAAACTCTCCCAAATACGGGAGAGTTTTTTTGTAAACGCAAAATTTTTTATAAAGAATATTCCAAAGCAGAAACGCAAAGGGTTGACAAAAGTTGATTTTATGACAGAATAGGTCTGCTCATTAAAAACAAGGGAGACAGTATGAGACGAACTATCCGAAAGATTTTTCCTGTTAGAATTCTGAAGCACATCTTTCCGGAAAAGGAAATTTTAATTGAAAGCATCTCACCAGACGATGCGCGGAAAGAATGCTTAATGAACGAGGAACTTTTTATGCACATAGATCCGCTTGCCCATGAATGGCACAGTTCATTAAAGGGTGCCGAGGCGGGAGAGGTCCAGCTCGAGGTCTGGCAGGTTCTTAAGAACAAATCATGCGTTTCGAAGATTTTCGAAGAGCTTGGCAGGGGAAGTCTTAAAAGTCTCTGTCTTCAGCAATCACAGATTGCCCGCTTTATTCGCGTGTACGGGCATTCCGAAATAATGAAGGACTGCCGAGCCACGATGTTCTTGACTGAGGTTGATGACGAGGTTGTTGTCATTGAATTCCAATCCTTCCCAGAGATGGACAGGCTGGTCCCACAAATATTTTCAACCGCTACACACCACGCATGGAGACTGGTCGGCGGTCCGACGAGAAGACTTCAGATTGTGGTGCCGAAATAACTCACTCCCCCGATTCGCCAGCAGGCGGACGGGGGTTTTTTATTTGCATAAAATTTAAAAACATTTAGCTAAAAAAACTAAAATTATACACGAATAATTACACAAAGTGTTTGTGCACAAACACTTTAAAAAACAAAAATGTAGGTTTCATCGCACTACCAGCTTTCAATGCTGATAAATCAGGTTTTCCTTGTTTTCCTTGTTTTTCGGTTTAAAAGTGTTTGTGCACAAACACTTTTCCATAAAAATTTTAAAAAATGTAGGTTTCATCGCACTACCAGCTTGTCGGCTAGTTTGAATATAAATCTTCCAATGGGTGGGTTGATGGGATGACCTAGTTGTGAGACTCACAGTCTGCAGATTTACGAACCTTGAAATGTCTTATGGGTGGGTGAGTTATAGTCTAAGGTTGTTCTTGTATCGCGAGGGTATTTTACCTGCCCGGGCTTACTAGATAGTTTTCATTGGCGGGTCGGCGCTAAAAAGACAGGGAATTGGTGGCTATTAGAATGTGAATATATTTATGTTTGGTGATGGGTGATTGTCGTAATAGAAAATTAAAAACCAGGATAATGAGAGGTGCTTAAAAAGCATAAGGGACGAGTTTTAAAAAAATGAAAAAACACAAGTATTAAGACACAAATTCTAAATTTCATTACTTGAATTTTTAAGCACACTCGCCTTTAATTAGATGTATACAAACCTCTCATGTCACGAAAAAAAATAAAAAATAAAAATAGGGAAGTAAAAAAAGAAAAGGAAGAAAAAGGAAGGGAAGCGAAAGTGCGAAGTGAACGATTAGATATTCACCCAGATGTAAAAAAATATGTGATTGCAATCGCATTGTCTGGGTTGGCGCTAATACTTTTACTTGCCGGATTTCAACAGGCCGGACCTTTGGGTGAATCCATCTACAACATACTTTTTAAATTATTTGGCTGGGGTTATTATCTACTACCAATCGTCTCAGTAATTCTTGCGTACTCATTTGTTTCACCTGAAACAAAAAAATTTTTCGGCATCGCATTAATCGGAGGAGTTTTGTTTGTATTTTCCGGGCTCGGACTCATGGATGTTTTAGCTGCTGGAAGTGGTGGGGTAATTGGAGGATTTATTGGTTCATTAAAAAATCCACTCGGAACACCAGCATCAATAATTCTTTTACTCGCGGCACTAGTCGCATCATTTTTATTAACACTAAACCGACCAATTAATTTCTCTTGGTTTATTAGAGATGAGGATGAAGAAGAAGAGGAAAAAGAAATAGAAATAAAATTACCAACGACAGCAGCTGAGGAGCCTATTAAGGATGAAATAAAAAGACCATTGCGTGATCAAAAACAAAAAGATGAATCAAATGAAATTGATGTTGGTGCGTTTGATATTCCAAAAACATTAGCTCAGAAAAGTATAAAAAATTATACACCACCACCAACAACTCTTTTATCTTCGACTGTTGAAAAACCTACGATAGGCGACTTACGCGCAAACGCAAACGGAATTAAAAGAACGCTCGAAAGTTTTGGAATTCCTGTTGAGATGGGCGAGATAAATGTTGGACCTTCTGTTACGAGATATACATTGAAACCAGCTGAGGGTGTAAAAATTTCGCGCATAACTACATTGAACCAGGATCTTGCAATGGCACTCGCAGCGCACCCAATTCGTATCGAGGCTCCGATTCCAGGAAAATCTTTGGTTGGTATAGAGGTCCCAAATAAATCCGCCGCAATTGTGCGACTAGGTAGTCTCCTTCTTTATCCCGAATTCCAAAAATCAGAACCACTTGCATTCGCTCTTGGTAGAGATGTGAATGGCGACCCAATATTTACAAACATCGCTAAGATGCCACACATGTTGGTAGCCGGCGCCACAGGCTCAGGAAAATCAATCGCGCTTCATTCGATATTAATTTCTCTTCTATATAAAAATTCTCCAGAAATGTTGAGAATGATTATGATAGATCCAAAGCGCGTTGAACTATCTGTTTATAATGATTTACCACATTTGATTGCGCCAGTTGTTACGGACAATAAAAAAGCAATCGGTGCATTGCGCTGGGTGATTCAAGAAATGGATCGTAGATATCAGGTTCTTCTTGAGGCGGGCTCCCGTGATATTAAAAGTTATAACAAAGAAGCAGAAGAAAAACTACCATACATTTTGGTTGTTATTGATGAGTTGGCTGACCTCATGTCTACGTACGGGAGAGAGGTTGAGGGTTCTATAATAAGGTTGGCGCAGATGGCGCGCGCAACTGGAATACATATAATAGTATCTACCCAACGACCTTCGGTTGAAGTAATCACGGGACTCATCAAAGCAAACATAACAACGCGCATAGCACTTCAGGTAGCAAGTCAGATTGACTCACGCACAATTCTTGATACGGCGGGAGCAGAAAAACTTCTTGGGCATGGTGATATGCTTTTTGTTTCTTCAGACTTTTCAAAGCCACGCCGTATTCAAGGGGCATTCATTACGGAAGACGAGATTAAGAGTGTTACGAAATTTATTAGAGAAAATAATGAGCCAGCATATTCTAGCGAGCAGATAGATTCCGAACCAGAGGCAACACACGTATTCGAAAGTTTTTCAGGAAGCTCTTCTGGAGATGATGATGAACTTTTTGATGAGGCGGTTGAGGCAGTCAAAGTTGCAAAAAAAGCATCGGCATCACTTTTACAAAGGAGATTAAAGGTTGGCTATGCTCGAGCATCCCGTCTAATTGATATGATGGAAGAAAGGGGAATGGTTGGACCTGGTGATGGCGCAAAACCGAGAGAGGTGCTAATAGTGGATGAGTCGGGAGATAACTAATAAATAATTTAATATGGAAGAAAATACAGAAACAAAATCAGTTGCTTCAATAATTGAGGATGCAATGAAGGCGAAGAGTATGTCAGTTGAAAAGCTTTCACTACAGAGCGGAATCTCAGAGAGATTCATAGAATTAATTGTTAAGGAAAAAGTTGGGAAGCTTCCATCATCTCCCTATGTGCGCGGATATATTTCTAAAATTGCAGACATACTAAATCTAAATAAAGAGTCATTGTGGGCTGAGTATAAGAAGCAAAGTGCAGAAAAAAAAGTTGAGCAGAGTCCTGAAAAAAGTAATGAAATAAAAAATGGTGAGCTTATAAAGAAATTTATAAATACAAAATCTCTAGTTATCATAGGAATAATTCTCGGTCTGGTCATAGTGATAATTTTAAGGGGCTCAGCGTTTATAGGAAAGCCAACATTATCTCTCGAGAATTTTGATGATAATATTTCAGTTTCGACATCTACCTTCGCTATTAAAGGAAGGGTTGATCCAAAAAACCAAATAACAATAAACGATGAGACTGTGTTTCCAGATGAGAGTGGTCTTTTTGAAAAAAACTTCACACTCACTTCAGGCTTCAATACGTTCAATTTTAAAGTAAGGGGAATTCTAGGAAAAGAACTTCAAATGACGAAACAGGTATACTTAACTACATCAACTAAGAAAACCGAAAAACAAGTCGAACCGGTAGTTGAGATAAACACATCAACAACAACACAAGAATAAATATGGCACCAGCAAAAAAAATAAAAGATGGGGGAAAGGACTTAGAGTCATTAATGGAATCACTGCAGTCGCGCTTTGGTGAGGGAGCTGTTATGAAGTTGGGTGAGCAGGCAAAAATGAAGGTGGAGGCAATACCAACTGGTTCATTTTCCCTCGACCTCGCACTTGGGGTAGGAGGATTTCCGAAGGGGAGAGTGATTGAGATTTTCGGTCCTGAGAGTTCTGGTAAAACAACATTAGCATTGCATGCTGTCGCTGAAGTTCAGAAGCATGGAGGACGAGCTGCATTTATAGACGCAGAGCACGCACTCGATCCAGAGTATGCTGCACGCATTGGCGTTAAGACAAATGATTTAATTATTTCACAGCCTGATAACGGAGAGGAGGCATTAAACATTTTAGAAAGTTTAGTTCGTTCAAATATTATTGATGTTGTTGTGGTTGACTCAGTCGCCGCACTAACGCCTCGCGCAGAAATCGAGGGTGAGATGGGCGCTCAGCACATGGGACTACAGGCACGCCTAATGTCACAAGCACTTCGCAAGCTTACAGCGATTGCAGCCAAGTCAAACACAATTGTTATTTTTATTAACCAGACGCGTATGAAAATAGGACTTGTTTTTGGAAATCCAGAAACAACACCAGGCGGTATGGCACTGAAATTTTATTCATCAGTTAGAATAGATATTCGTCGCATCGCTCAGATTAAAAAAGGTGAGGACGTAGTAGGAAATCGAACAAAGGCAAAAGTTGTTAAAAATAAAGTTGCCCCACCGTTTAAAGTTGCAGAGTTTGATATTTTATACGGAGAGGGAATCTCATACGAAGCAGATGTACTTACCACGGCAATCAAGTACGGCATCGTAAAAAAACTTGGCGCAAGCTACTCATTTGAAAATGAGAAACTTGGAGTTGGTTTCGACAATATAAGATTGAAATTAAAAGAAGATAAAAAACTTCTAGACATAATAAAAAAGAAAACAACTGTTGCAGCAGAAACAAAAGGAGTTGCAGTAGAAGAAGAAAAAGAAGAAGAGTAAAAAAATCCCCGCCACTCGGCGGGATTTTTTTATTTATTTAAGTCGTAGAAATTTTTGAAGAGACGCGCAACAAGTATTGGCCCTGTTCCACCAGGCGTTGGTGTGTATTTCATTGTGTCCGGCACATTTGTCGGATCAAAATCTCCAAGGGTATCCTTTCCTTTTCTCGCATAGCCGAAATCTATAACAAGCGCATCCTTTTTGAACATGCCGGCGTTTACAAGATGTGCGTGTCCAGTACCAAGGATTACAATATCCATACTCTGCAATACTGAAAAATCACTACCCTTATCTAAAAAGTGCGCTTCGCGACTTTTTCCTATAAGCCAAGTTGCAATAGGCCTTCCAACCAAGAAGCCTAGTCCAACAACCGCAACCTTTTTATCCTGTACGTGCCAACTAGCCATCTCTGCTTCCTCGCCATCAGATGTCTTCATCTCACTAGCTAGAATTGTAATTAATGTTCCAACAGCTGGTGGAAGTCCAACACCCCTACCCGCATAGAAAGAACCAAGTGCGCGCTCGCTAAGAACGTCGGTGTCCTCCTCTCTTGGGATGGCATTTAAAATATAGTGCATATTAATATGCGAAGGGAGGGGTAATTGCACAATAAGTCCACCACACATTCTTCTGCCTGTAATCTTATCCATTGACCTTCTTAGTGTTTCTCTAGAAACACGCTCAGGAAATTTATGTAGCTGAAATTCGATGTCTAGTTCCTCAGCGACCTTCTCTTTCTGCCTTAAAAAGGCAATTGAGCCTGGGTCATCGCCAACCAGAATAGCAGCCAGAAACTTCTTCTGGTCGGGTCTTTTCTTCAATTCATCTATTATTCCGTCAGCCATCCTTTTTCCATCTATTATCATAATTGGTTTCAATATATCACATTTATATAAAAAAACCCCCATACTCCATTTTTGGAGTTGGGGGTGTTGTTTTGCTATTATTGTTCACGATCAGGAACAACAAGGCGATAGTGCTCACTCGGCAGGAGTTTGTAGTGGTAATCAAGGTTAAACTTCCTTAATCGCGCCTGAGTACCCCAGAACATGTGTAGTGCAATAAACATTTTTCCATTTTTCTTGATAAGAAAGAATGTAGAGCGTTTGGCACATCTTAGTAACTCGATGTGTGTGTTCAGGAATTTAACAACCTGACGCTCAGTGAAAGAAAGCGACTCAATGTCAGGAGAAATGGAAAGTAGTGCCTCCTTGAATGTGGCCGGCCTTTCAACCTCGTAAAAAAGAACGTGTGTAATTTCAGTTGGTGGGTTTTCCTCATCTATGACACGGGTAGAAAACTCATCTTCTTCTGAAAATGATTCCTCAGAGCTAAATGGAGTTACATCAAACATTAATGCAGGAATTACAAATGGCTCACCCTCTACGAGAAAGTCCAAGAATGAGGCTCTACTAATCAGCCTCATTGTGGAACCCTCTTTCTTTTTAGTTCCCATTTCGGCCTCCTTCTTTTATGAGTTATTTTTTTATTAACCTTCTTATAGCATTTTCGTTCAGTTTGTCGTCCACGTCAACGGCAACATAATAACTTGATAGTATTGCCAAAATGGCGATAGAATTAAGATTACTATGCAGGAACAAACAAAAACTGACGGGATTTTTGAGGGTCCATATGACGCGAAGGCGCATGAGGTTAAAATATACGAGAAATGGATGAGTTCTGGATTCTTTAATCCAGATAATCTTCCAGTTGAAAAAGACGCAGAACCATACATAGTCTATATGCCACTACCTAATGTAACGGGCTCACTACATATGGGCCATGCATTAGACAATACGCTGCAGGATATTTCTGTGCGCTACCAACGCATGAAAGGGAGAAGAGCACTCTGGCTTCCTGGCACCGATCACGCTGGAATTGCGACTCAGTTTGTTGTGGAAAAAGATTTAAAAAAACAGGGCATAAGCCGTTTTGAAATAGGCCGAGAAAAATTTATTGAAAAGGTTTGGGAGTGGAAGAATATATATGGTGGTCTAATTTTAGAGCAATTAAAAAGACTTGGGTGTTCTGCTGATTGGTCGCGAACGCGTTTCACCATGGATCCCGAATACGCAATTGATGTTCAAAAAACATTTGTACATTATTATGAGCGCGGTTGGCTATATCGAGGCTTTAGAACTGTAAACTGGTGCACGCGTTGCGGGACAAGTCTATCAGAACTTGAACTTGAATATAAAGATGAGGATACAAATCTCTGGCATATAAAATATTCAGACGAAATTATTGTTGCAACAACTCGTCCTGAGACAATGCTTGGTGATACAGCAATTGCTGTGAATCCAAATGATGCGCGCTACACCAAACTAATCGGAACCAAAGTTATGCTCCCATTAGTAAATCGTGAGATTCCTATTATTGGTGACGAGGCGATTGATCAGACATTTGGAACTGGAATGGTGAAGGTAACCCCAGCACATGATGTGTTAGATTTTGAAATAGGTGAGAGGCACAAACTCCCAATGGTTATTGTTATCGATGCAAGAGGAAAAATGACAAAAGAAGCGGGGGTCTACGAAGGAATGAAGGTGCTTGAGGCCCGCGAAAAAATTATTGCTGATCTCGGCGATAAGGTTATAAAAATTGAACCATATCCACATCGCGTTTCAATATGTTATAGGTGTAACTCACTTATTGAGCCAATTCCATCAATGCAGTGGTTTCTAAAAATGAAAGAACTTGCAGGAAAGGCAACTGATGCAGTTCAGTCTGGAAAAGTAAGTATTACGCCAGAGCGATTTAGTAAGACTTATTTTGATTGGTTATCAAACATCCGCGACTGGACAATTTCAAGACAGATTTGGTGGGGTCATAGATTGCCGGTCTGGTATTGTGAGAAGGACTCAGAAAAATTTAAAGTTTCTGCAGAGAAACCAAGTGCTTGTGAACATTGTGGCGAGTGCAAAATGGTTCAAGCTGATGATGTTTTGGATACGTGGTTTTCTTCAGCACTCTGGCCATTTGCCGGACTTTCAGAATCCGACAGAAAAAAATATTATCCAGGTCATACACTTATTACCGCTCGTGATATTTTAAATCTTTGGGTTGCACGAATGATATATTCAGGTCTCGAATTTATGGGTGAGGCACCATTTAAAAACGTTCTCATACACGGAACGATAATGACGAAAGATGGAAAAAGAATGTCTAAGAGTCTTGGTACTGGGATAGACCCACTAAAATATATTGAAGAGTATGGAGCGGATGTAGCACGTTTTGCTGTAGTCTGGCAGGCAAGTGGACAGGATATTCGTTGGGATGAGACAGCAGTAATAGGAGGTAGGAAGTTTACAAATAAAATTTGGAACGCCGCAAAATTTGTAATGGGGAGTCAAAATGCGGAGACACAAATAAACGAAGAGAACCCTGATGGAATTACAGAGGCAGACAAAAAAATACTTGAGGAGTTAAAAAATCTTAAGGAAAGCGTCGGGAAAGATATTGAGGGTTTTGAGTTTTCAAAGGCGCTACACGATATATATGAATTTTTCTGGCACTCATTTTGCGATACTTATATTGAGGCATCAAAGGAGCAGATGAAGGTTGATGGGCAAAAAGAGAATACACAAAAAGTTTTATTTCATGTACTCTCTTCATCTCTTAAATTAATGCATCCATTTATGCCATTTATAACAGAGGCAATTTATGAAAAACTACCAATCGAAAATAAGAAATTACTACTTGTAGAAAAATGGTAACCGCTCAAGCATTAATAATTCAGGTGCTGACAATAATAGGAATAGCACTTTCACCTGCGATAATCTGGCTGGCATTTTTTCTTCATGAAGATGAGAATCCAGAGCCGGTAATGTTAATTATAAGAACCTTTCTTATTGGTATGATAGTAAGCGCGCCAGCACTTTTATTACAGATTTTAGTGCAGATGGTAACACCAAATTCAAACTCCATATTACTAGGTTCAATTTTCATATATGCGGCAATAGAAGAGACCCTGAAATTTTTTGGTACGTATGCCCTTGTTAATGGGAATCCAGATTTTGATGAACCAGTCGATGCAATGATTTATATGATTGTTGCAGGCCTCGGTTTTGCAACCGTTGAAAATATATTTATCGTAGCCTCACTGATGAAGTCTGTTGGTAATGTCGATTTCATGGAGGTTGGACAGATGATATCATTACGCCTTGTTGGTGCGACTCTTTTGCACACACTAGCCTCGGCAATAATAGGATATTATTGGGCAAAGGGAATAATATCTCAAAATAGAAGCCACTTTATTATTATCGGTATATCAATCGCAGTTATAGTTCATAGTATTTTCAACTATCTTGTAAGTCAGTTTCAGGATGTTTCAATACTTATACCGACATTATTTCTTGTGGGCGTCTCATTCTTTGTTTTTTCAGATTTTGAGAAGTTAAAAGATATTGTGATATAATACAGATATGGAGGATAAAAACTACGAAGATATTTTTGTGGAGTTAGCAAAGGTAAAAAGCGAGCCCATGAAAATAACAATTGAAAAAGAAATTAAGCCAACAAGTGAATCCGATGAGGATGAGATAAACGATGATGAGACTGAGGGGCAGTTAACCATCGACGTCTATCAAGACGGCGACGATGTCATTGTTCAGTCTACTGTTGCCGGCGTAAGTCCAGAGGATTTGGATATTCATATAACAAATGAGTCTGTTTCAGTTAGGGGAGAGCGAGAGAAGTCGGAAAAAATTGAAGAAAAAGATTATTTTTATCAGGAGTGTTTCTGGGGAAGGTTCTCCAGATCGGTAATGCTCCCAGTTGAGGTTGACCCAGAGAAATCTACAGCAGTTGTTAAGAACGGGGTTCTAACAATAAGGATGCCAAAGATGAACAGAAGTAAGGCAAAAAAGGTAAAAGTAAAAGAAGGTTAAAAAACCAAATAAAAATCCGCCACTTCAAGAAAAGGGCGGATTTTTTATCTTTATTTATAAAGTCTAGCATTCATCGCACTACCAGCTTGTTAAAAAATGTTTATGTAGAAACATTTTATGTAATTCTGAGTGTAACGTGAATAGTTACACCAATTTAGATCTAATGAAGTCGTGAATATCTGATATCTTTACTCTTTTTTGCTCCATTGTGTCTCTATCGCGAATCGTTACTGTTTCATTTTCCAATGTTTCAAAATCAACGGTAATGCAATAAGGGGTTCCAGCCTCATCCTGTGAGCGGTACCTCTTTCCAATATTTCCACGCTCATCCCACGCAATCATCCAATCTTTTTTCAAATCTTCATAAACAGAGCGAGCCTTCGCTACTAACTCAGGTTTGTTTGCGAGAAGTGGGAAGACCGCCGCCTTCATTGGCGCAAGTTTCGGATGTAGTTTCAAAACGGTTCTGACGTCGCCCTCCTTTACCTCCTCCTCTCTGTATGCGTCCATCAGGAAGAAAAGTGTTGCGCGATCAACTCCACCTGAGGTCTCTATGACCATTGGTGTGTAGCGCTCCTTTGTCTCTTCGTCAAAATATGTAAGGTCTTGTTTTGAAAACTGTTCATGGCGCGAAAGATCCCAAGTACCCCTGTGGTGAATACCTTCCATTTCCCACCACTCATCTCTTGCGTGGTATTCAATATCAAACGCAGCTTTCGCATAATGTGCGAGTTTAACATGCTTTTTGAACTGAAGGTTTTCCGCGCGCATTCCGAGCGAGAGATACCATTGTCGGCGCGCTTCTTTCCAAAATTCAAACCACTTCATAGACTCCTCGTCTTCTGGTTTAACATAAAACTGTAATTCCATCTGCTCAAATTCACGCGAGCGGAATGTTAGATCCCCCGGAGTTATTTCATTTCGAAAAGCTTTTCCAATCTGTGCGACACCAAAAGGAATTTTTACGCGCGAAGAACTTAAAACATTTTTGAAGTTAACATGAACGCCCTGTGTAATTTCCCCACGTAAATATGTTTTTAATTTTTCTCCTTCAATTACTCCAAGATATGTTTCGACGAGCGTACTGAAACGTTTTGGTTCGGTTAGTTCACCACCACAGTCTGGGCACTTGTAATCAGCAATTTTAAAATTTTCAGAAGTGAAAAGTTCCTCGGGAATAATATTATCCGCACGAAATCTATGATGACACTTTTTACACTCGGATAGTGGATCAGCAAAAGATTCTGTGTGGCCAGATGCCTCCCAGACTTTTGGATTCATTATTATTGCCGCATCAATACCGACAACATCGTCCCTTAGCTGGACCATTGTTTTCCAGTATTCATTTTTAATATTTCTCTTCAACTCTGCACCAAGTGGTCCGTAATCCCAGGTACCAGCAAGACCTCCATATATCTCAGACCCCTGATAAATAAAACCCCGCCTTTTGGCTAGAGATGTGATTTTTTCGAAAATATCCATATACCTAAATCTACTACAATATTTTGGGTTCGCAAAGCTAAGCAGTAAATAAAAAGCCCCGTTTCCGGGGCGTTAATAATGTGTGGGTTGTTGTATTAATTATCAGTTGAATCCTCATACTCTACAACTTTCTCTACAAATTCCTGAAGCTTCATGAAGCTGGCCTCTCTTGTGCCAGCAACAAGGACAAGCGTATCAGCAGAAGAGACACACTGCTCCCTAAGGAACAGAACCGTTCCAGGGGTTAGAATCCTCATCGACTCATAAAAATAGTCGGACGCTTTTTCACCGACCACAGCAAAGCCGAAACCAACCTCAGTTGAGGAACCAGACATCACCCTGCATTCATAGTGCGATAATCGAACTAAAATGCGTGAGTCTATCGGGTTGTTTGGTTTTGCAATTGCAAAGAACTCTGAGCCTTTAGGCATCACTGGGTGTGCGTCGTAGAAAAAATACTTACCAAGCTCGTCCTCAGAAATTGTTGGCGGGTTGGGGTAGAAAAATGGCATTACGGCCAGGTGACCCTTTTCGCAACATGAACCGAGACACAAGCACTCGCCCGTAAAGGACGAACCATCAACGGCAATGCCATTTTTTAGTTCGCCATTCTCAACTGTAAAACACCTCATACTTTCTCCTTTGCCCATAGTAGGGCGATAATAGATGCGTATTTGAATATGGCTCGCATCAAGTCAGCCAGTTTTTAAAGAGCTTATCAAACAAAAAAATAATACGCTAATATATTTAAATAGTCGAGTGCTATTGAATTACTCTTCCTCCGTCAGCGCCAACGGTCCTATCATCTGTTAAGGCTGTAGTAAGTCCAGGTCCACGCGCATCAAGTTCGAGCCCAGTAAAGTCATCGGTTGCTTTTAAAATAGATTCTCCAAGTATCTCCATGAACTGTCCGATATTTTTTGTTTTTGGTGTTGCATGAACTCTAAATATTGCTTCAACAGGATTTCCGATTACACCACGAGTCGCCGGTATCTTTTCTATATTCCACACAATCTCGCCGCTTGATGAGTCGTATGTAGGCGATTCACTTGTAGTGCTTAGTATCGATTCAACAAATTCAACACCAGACCCAAGGCTCGCGCTGATTTTTACATTTTTAGCATCGGTAGAAAAATTCCTGATAATCCAGTGAACTGTATACTCTGTTGGCATCCCAACCTGCGGAGGGAATGCACCAGCATTTACGGAATCTATTCCCTCATCTCGGAAAAATAATTGAGGCGTTATTGTTGTGAGCCCGGCAATCTTTATATTCTCACTTATTGCAGATGTTGTTTTTGAAGATGAGACATAATATGGAACAGTCGGTGATTCTAACTTTGCAGAAACATGGACGGCAAAATTTTTATCTCCAACATTTCTTATTGGATATAGATTTTTTATTCTTACTGATGCGGTCATATTCCCTACCGCCCCAGCATCCAAAAGATTAAACTGTGGAACATTTGAAGAGTCCCAAGTCATCCAGTTATTTGTTGTATCAACGCGAGCATTGGTATCAAGTGTTCCAACATCTATCATTGAGCCATCTATATTAGCTTTTAAAACAACGTTTGAGAGCGCGATTCCACTTTTGTTTTCATAGTGAATTGTTATGGTTATCTTATCTCCAACCCTAGCAACATAATTTTCCTGATTATTAACAAGTATTGTTAAATTAACAGGAGATGGAGACGGGGTTGCTGATGTTTTAGAATCAGCAATCAGATAGTCTTTTCCGGAAAACTGCGCATAAAAAGTGGCCGGAATTTCAAGTGCTGTCTCGCCTGGGCCAGTGTATGTACCTTTTATTTTTATAGCCCCAGCCTCACCACCCTTTAATTTACCTAGCCTCCAATAATTATTAGCAACCTCAGGCGGAATCGATGAGGATTCATAACTAAAAGCATCTGGATAATTTATCTGGAGCGCAACATCAGGGAAGTCAAAAGAGGTTAGGTTTTTATATTTAATTTCTAATTCAAAGGCAGAGCCGCGTATTACATTGCCCAAAATCTTAGTCTCTAAAGTAACCGGAGAATTTTTTGTTGAGATTGTTTTGCTTGACTCAACCTTAAAACGCGAACTTCCACCAGAGATATAAGAGACATTTAAAATAATTTTTTGTGATGAATTAACCGCACCAACCGAGACAACCTTAAAAGTGTGTTTTATAAAACTTGTCGCGCCTATGTCCCCAATAGCATCGGTTGCTGTATTTCCATTTGAAATGCCAAGATATATCAGGTCCTGCGGAATGTCTATGCTAATTTTTGCATCACTAACCGCGACATCCTGGCGATTCGAAATTGTTGCAACAACATCAAACGGAACGCCGGCTGTTATTTCCTCTGGTGTAGAAATTGTTATATCTACTCGATGTGAACCAGCACCAAAAAGAACTAGGTACAGGACAATGCCCGCCCCTACTATCACAAGACCAAAAAATGAAACTAGGCCTAAAACTATTTTTTTAAATCGTTTATAGGATTTATCATCTTCGTATTCCTCATCCTCATCAACAAATTCTTTTTTGAAAAACTTTTTAAATTTATTAAGTGACATATATTAGAGTAATAATAACGCATTTTCAGGTAGCTTTGTACTGCATGTGACACATAAAAGCTCGTGTGTTTTTATCGAAAAATATGAGACCTCCTTCTCATTACACGAATCACACGCACCGAGCTCGGAATCATATCCGAAAAGATTTAAAAAATGATTTGGATTAACATTCCCGCTTGAAAATGCATCTAGCAGATCATGCCAAAGCCTCATGTCTGCCTCACCCTCTGGAGCAAGCACGCGAACAAGCCCAAGTACCTTTAGAGCATTTCCAAATGATTGTCCTTCGCGCGTAGATACAAATCTATCTGAGGTGAGCGCGTCGGTTATTGTAAATTTATTTTTGTGAGCAACACGAATAAATACAAGATTTATTGGGTCTAGGTGTAGTGCAAACTTAGAAAGCAGTCTCGCACCACCAGCAACACGAGCCTGAATTCTCCCGTGTTTTTTTGTAAAAAGCGAAACAATCCTATCGTGTTCCTTAGACGGTTGAATCCCAAGTACAATTGCTTCAGAAACAAAATCCTTCATTTATATGAGTATGACACAGAAAAAGACCCTAAACGAATCTATTTCTTTCTCGTTGTTTTTGGTGTTACCCAGAAACCAAGTTTGAATTTTCCACCAAGTAACATGCGTGTCTGTGCCTCAAGAGCTGGAATAGCGCTGAAAAATATAAATGTAACAGGAATTAGAGCCCACTGTGCAATGTAGAAGAATATGCGGTACCACTTCAACTTCCCTTCACGTGGATGTGGCGGAAGAAGCATAATACTTAAAAATGAGGATGTGATAATACCGAAAGTACTCAATTTAACAATAATACCAGTTATTCTGGGTAGGTTATAAGACGTAATTGATGTGTGAAATTCCGCACCGCCAATAACATTTGGTAAGACACCAAAAAAGAAAATGATAAACGAACTTGTGGCCCACGAGGTAAACCCGTCAACAAGTTTAAATGTCCAATACGCTTTAGTGCGAGCGCTGATTAATTTATTTTTTGCAAAAAATGACATTGCATAAACAAAGTTCTCAATTCCCCACGCCCAACGACGCTGCTGTTTATAGAGGTTCTTCATAGCTTCCCAGGTTGTCTCGCCAACAACAGCATCCATATATGTTGGATAGAACAAAGGAACTACGCGCCAGTCAGAATTGAAGTGGTTGTAAAACTGGTAAAAAATTTGAGAATCTTCAGAAACAATTGTTGTTCGCCAGTAGCCAATCTCAACAAGTTCTTTTAAGGGAACACTATGAGATGAGAACGAGACTAATTGCTCAGGACGCGCCTGTTGCATGAGTTGCCAGAACGTACAGCTAAACGAAATAAGTCGTACAACAACCGGGACGTCATAAATATTCTTTGTAAATATAGGAATCGGCTGATAACTTGAGCGGTGAGGATTCGGAGTTGTAAGAAATGAGTGAGTTAGAATTCCGAAGTATTCCGTGCCAGCGTGAGTATCAACATCAAAAACAGAAACAATAATATTTTCTATAGGAATGCCAGATGGTTCTATCATCTCCCTCATTGCTACACGTACGCCATATGCCTCGTTTGACCCTTTTCCAGCAGCCTCTGTTATAGGATCAAGAACGTGTTCTGTTATAAGGAAGCCCTTAAATTTATTTCCAAACTCTTTTTTAATTTTCTCAGCAGTTTCTTTTGACTCTGTGCCACCATTCTCTTCTGTTGCAAGAAGAACAAACATTTTATCCTTCGGATAATTTACATCTAAAAGATTTATAAATGTTTCACGAACAACCTCATATGGCTCCTTGTACATTGGGAGCACGACAAAGTGATATATTTTTTCGTAATCAAGATTGTCAGAACTTAGTTTTTTAAACCAATCAATCTTCATGTTCGCCCACATTTTTGAAAATGAAAAACGAAGGTGGAAGAAAAGGTATAGGGTCTTAAGAAACCAGTAGAGGTCAAAAAGAACTATAAAAACAGAAACAAAAAGAGGGAGCTTCCAAGAAAGAAGCAGAAGGGTCAAAAGTATCGTCCAGGAGAGCGCTCCAGGTATTATTTCAAACACTCGTATCATTGAGTCTATAGTATAACGCTGAAACCCTTTATTCAACTTTCTTTGATAATTTACAGGATTCCCATATAATCAACGCAATGAGGATTTTGTCTATAGAAACTTCGTGTGATGAGACAGCACTCGCGGTTGTAGAGGCGACTGGAGGACTTTCAGCGCCCAAGTTTAAGATTTTGAGTAATCTAGTCTCTTCGCAAATCGAACTTCACCGTCCGTTTGGTGGTGTTGTACCAAATATTGCAAAAAGAGAACACTTAATAAACCTTCCAATACTTTTTGATGAGATAAAAAAGACTTTAGGGAAAAAACTACCCGATATTGTAGCCGTTACTGTGGGTCCTGGTCTTGAGCCAGCACTATGGACTGGCGTTGGATTCTCTAAGGAGGTTAGAAAAAATAGCTTTCCCAAAGCAGAGCTTATAGGTGTAAACCACATGGAGGGGCATTTATACAGCTTTTTACTTGCAAATAAGGATAAGAATCAGCAATTTTCCATTTCCGGACTTAAGTCTATATTTCCGGCAATTGCGGTTGTTGTTAGTGGCGGCCATACAATGCTTCTAAGGGTAGATTCCCTTTCAAAGTGGAAAAAGTTAGGTGAGACACGTGATGATGCTGTTGGCGAGGCCTTCGATAAGGTAGCAAGAATGCTGGGTTTTCAGTATCCAGGTGGTCCTGAGATAGAAAAGCACGCAAAACTGGGAAATTCTAAGGCAATTGAGTTTCCTCGCCCACTCATGCACTCAAAAGACTACGATTTTAGCTTTTCAGGTCTAAAAACCTCCGTTCTCTATTATCTTAGGGATCACAAAGACGCGAATATAAATGATGTCGCTGCAAGTTTCCAAACTGCTGCCGTTGAGACATTGGCAAAAAAAGCAGAACGAGCCGCCCAAGAGTTCGGAGCAAAATCAATTCTTCTCTCAGGTGGTGTAGCGGCTAACTCCGCATTACGCGGTGTGCTTTCTAATAAAGCAAAAGAATTAAAAATTAAATTTTTCGCTCCATCATTCGAATACAACACTGACAATGCTGCAATGATTGGAGTTGCGGGATACATGAGTCATCTAAGAAAAAAGAATAGACGGATATCCGCAAACGCCAATATCTCGCTCTAATCCTCAATAAATTGAGGCTCATTTTCTTATCCACAGGGTAGGCATATAAATGTAGTTTGATTATGCTATTATAAGTTCAGTCCTTAAACATATTCGGTCACATATAACTTGCATAGCAAGACAAAGCTGAGTGCGTAACGCGCTCAATTAAATATTAAAACCCCCATATCCTGGGGGTTTTTACTTTGACAAGGTTTATTGTTTGTATCAGAATGCGCTTAGAATATTAATAATCACGTCGGTCTAGAGTCGATGTGCACATTGGAGGTGTGAGATGACAAAAAAAAGTAGAAAGAAGTCTTGTGATATAAGTGGGGTAAGAAAATCCACTGCACAACCTGGGAGTAGTACTTATTTTTTTAAGAATGTCATCGAACACGAGATTTCTACCACTGAACAGTCAAAAGAGGCTTTTTTGCTGGCTGGAATTATGCCGATGCGCTCGTTCAGGGAGTCAATTATCCCATATATTAGCTCAGTTATTCCGAAAGTCAGTGGCTCACTTCATAGTCTCGATTACGCTAAAGATATGAGTGACCGCGAGGCGCTCCTACATCTTTCGAAGCTTGGGATGAAGCCTGGGAATATTCTTACTCCAGATGACTTTGCCGGGCTGTTTCTAGCAATATTTGACCATGATAGCAGGGAAAAAGAGGCAAATAATAAGATTTTGCTTACTGACCCAGACCATAAGGAGTCTATCAATGTGTTTTTTGTGCGGATTCGCAGGAAGATTTTTATGATATGGGTGGACCCAAACTTCTCATCTGATTTCGGCCACGAGTGCGCACTTTTTGCCTTTGAGATGGATGCAATCGAGGATAGGCTTAGTGGAATCAGGGTTTTCGTATAACCACTATAGTGAGGTGTACGATGCCATTCACATTCGAAGAGGTGGTCAATAAGGTAATTCTTTTCGTAAAGAAAAACGGTTCTGTGGTCCAGATCGACTCGCATAACTTTTTCATGTTTAAACACATGAAGTTTGTGGGTAGGGGTATTAGAATTGAGACCAAGATTGCATCCGCATCCGGAATGAGCGGTTGGTGCTGGGTCATAGTAAAAAAGAGGAGGAAATGCGTTTTTGAGGCTGAGGGGAATTATCTGATTGACGCCTTTAATGTTGAGGCGCGTGAATATATTTCTGGTGACTGGGAGAGGTTACTATTATAAATTAAAGCCCCGTATATTGCGGGGCTTTTTCTTTTTGGTATGTCAATATCGCCTTGCACCTAAATATATATGTGTTATACTATATTCGAAGGTCAAAGTCCGCTCAATAAGAGCGGATAAAATTTTAAACAAAAATGAATATAAAAGAATTGGGCGCAGCAGTTCAGCAGATTGCAACCGAGAAAGGAATTTCTCCGGAGAAAGTTTTTAGCGCAATCGAGGCCGCAATTGCAGCCGCATATAAAAAAGAATACAGAAAGCGCGGAGAGGTTATTCGTGCAAAATTTGATTCAAAGACGGGTGGATTAAAATTTTGGCAGGTAAAAACAGTTGTTGATCCAGAGCAAGTTCGAATTATTGAGGAGGAAGAAGTTACAGAAACAGAAACAAAAGAAGCACCACGCGCAAGATTTGAAAAAAGAGAGGAGCCAGAAGACGAGGGAGAATTACTTCCTAGATATAACGCAGACCGCCACATATTTTTAGAGGAAGCAAAAGATATTAAAAAAGATGCAGAAATCGGAGAGGAGTTAGAATTTCCTTTAGAGTCTCATTCTGATTTTGGAAGAATTGCAGCACAGACAGCAAAGCAAGTTGTATTACAAAATATCCGCGATGCAGAACGTGCATCTGTACAGGAAGAATTTGCTGGCAGACAGGGAGAGATAGTCAGTGGAATAATACAGCGCTTTGATCGAGGAAATGTTTATGTGGACCTTGGTCGCGCAATCGGAGTCATGTTTCAAGGAGACGGAATCCAGGGAGAGCATTATCGCGTTGGCGAGCGAATGAGATTTTATGTTGCTACGGTTCAGCAGGACGTACGACATCCGGGAATTGTTCTATCTCGTTCACACTCAAAATTTGTTTCAAAATTATTTGAGCTTGAGGTCCCTGAAATTGCAGAAGGAATTGTTGAAATAAAACAAGTTGCTCGTGAGCCAGGTAGTAGAAGTAAGATAGCGGTGTCTTCAAAAGAAGAGGGTGTTGATCCAGTTGGATCTGCTGTTGGACAGCGTGGCACAAGAGTAATGGCGGTAACAAATGAGCTTGGTAATGAAAAAATAGATATTATTGAGTGGTCAGATGATCCTGCAAAATTTATTGCTAACGCAATATCTCCAGCAAAAACAAAACTAGTTGAGATACTTGGTCATCACGAAGCAAGAATACTTGTACCGGAGGATCAACTATCACTAGCAATCGGAAAGGGTGGGCAGAATGTAAGACTTGCAGCAAAGCTTACTGGATGGAAGATTGATGTTCGTTCACAATCAAATCCAGATGAGGCTCAGGATGGTGGGGTTGCAGCAATTGTTTCTAGTGAAGAAGAAGTAAAAGAATAAAAAAATAATCGAATAACTAATATACAAACACCATGAGTAAATTATTAGCAGCTATCACATCAGTAGTATCAGCAATCGCAGTAATTATGGTTCCTGTTGCACACGCAAGTGAAGCGGAACTTATTTTGCCAGATTTTAGGTCAGCGACATTTATGTGGGGTATAGATGGTCACACGCTTTTGCTGTGGGGTATGTTAGTCTCCGCTCTTGGAATGTTATTTGGTTTGGTAATGTTTACCCGTGTTAAGAAGCTTCCGGTACATAAAGCAATGAAAGAAATTTCAGAGCTTATTTATGAGACATGCAAAACATATCTTATTACACAGGGAAAGTTTCTTATGATTTTGGAGGCTTTTATCGGAATAATCATTGTTGCTTATTTCGGATATCTTAGACATTTTGAGGCTTTACGCGTTTTAACAATTCTCTTGTTCAGTGTCATCGGTATTTTGGGAAGTTACGGAGTAGCGTGGTTTGGAATTCGCATTAATACGTTTGCAAATTCACGCACGGCATTCGCGGGACTTAGAGGTAAGCCACTCCCAACATGCCAGATTCCACTTCAAGCTGGAATGAGTGTTGGTACGCTTCTAATAAGTGTCGAATTATTTTTGATGTTAGCAATTCTACTTTTTGTTCCTGGAGAATTCGCCGGCTCATGTCTTATAGGGTTTGCAATAGGTGAATCGCTTGGTGCAGCAGCACTTCGTGTTGCAGGAGGAATATTTACAAAAATTGCAGATATTGGTGCGGACCTCATGAAGATTATTTTTGGAATTAAAGAGGACGATGCGCGCAACCCTGGTGTTATTGCAGACTGTGTTGGTGATAATGCTGGTGATTCAGTTGGTCCGACAGCGGACGGATTTGAAACGTATGGAGTAACTGGCGTTGCATTAATCACATTCATACTATTGGCTGTAGGAGCAGCACTCGTGCAGACACAGCTACTTGTTTGGATATTTGCTATGCGCATTATGATGGTTGTAACGAGTGTAATCTCTTACGCAATAAACGAGAGTATCACATATTCACGTTTTAAAAATGCAGACAAGATGAATTTTGAAGTTCCACTTACTACATTGGTATGGATTATGTCTGTTATTTCTATTGGTGTTACATTTTTGGTCTCATACTTCTTAATCCCCTCACTTGGAGACGGAACATTATGGTGGAAACTCACCTCAATAATAAGTTGTGGAACACTTGCCGGAGCACTTATTCCTGAGTTAGTAAAAGTATTCACATCAACAAAATCAAAGCACGTGGATGAGATTATTTCTGCATCACGAGAGGGTGGGGCATCTCTTAATGTTTTGTCAGGATTGGTTGCTGGTAATTTCAGTGCGTACTGGACTGGCCTAACAATCACAGCACTCATGGCAATCGCTTATGGAATAAGTACCATGGGACTTGGAAGCATTATGATTGCTCCTGCGGTATTCGCATTTGGACTTGTGGCCTTTGGATTTTTGGGACTTGGGCCAATTACAATTGCTGTAGATTCGTACGGTCCAGTAACGGACAACGCACAATCAGTCTATGAACTATCAACAATTGAAACGCTTCCAAACATCAGTGCAGAGATTAAAAAGGAGTTTGGATTTGAACCAGAGTTTGAAAAAGCAAAAGAGTTTTTGGAAGAAAATGATGGTGCTGGCAATACGTTTAAAGCAACAGCAAAGCCCGTATTAATTGGAACCGCTGTTGTTGGAGCCACGACACTTATTTTTTCTATTATTATGGTTTTGACAAAGGGTCTAAGGCCAGACTTGGTGAGTAATCTTTCTATTCTCCATCCACCATTTCTTCTTGGTCTCATAACTGGTGGCGCTGTAATTTATTGGTTCTCTGGAGCATCAATTCAGGCTGTTGTTACAGGAGCCTATCGCGCTGTTGAATTCATTAAGGCAAAAATAAAACTCGATGATAATTTAGAAAAGGCATCTATTGAGGATTCTAAAAAAGTTGTTGAGATCTGCACAAAGTTTGCTCAGAAAGGAATGTTCAATATTTTCTTAGTTGTATTCTTTAGTACACTTGCATTTGCATCACTAGAGCCATACTTCTTTATTGGATATCTAATCTCTATTGCGCTTTTCGGTCTATACCAGGCAATCTTCATGGCAAACGCAGGTGGTGCTTGGGATAATGCGAAGAAACTCGTTGAGACAGAGCTTAGGCAGAAGAATACTCCGCTACACGCCGCAACTGTTGTTGGAGATACAGTTGGCGATCCATTTAAGGACACCTCATCTGTTGCGATGAATCCGATTATTAAGTTCACAACACTTTTCGGACTTTTAGCGGTTGAGCTTGCGATAACACTTCCTCGCACGACAAGCCTAATTCTATCAGCAATATTCTTTGTAATATCACTCGTATTCGTTTGGCGTTCATTTTACGGAATGCGCATTAAAACAAACTAAGCGAAGTTATTAAAAACCGCCCAATATTAGGGCGGTTTTTAATATTTGTAGAAGTAGCATTTTTTGAAGTACAATAAACAATATGAAGAAGTATGAGTTTTCAAAAATCGAGAGTAGGTGGCAGAAGAAATGGTTAAAGGATGGAATATATGAACCAGATTTAAAAAAGGCAAAAAATCCTTTTTATAATCTCATGATGTTCCCATATCCTTCGGCGGAAGGCTTACATGTTGGCAATATGTATGCGTTCACTGGTTCGGATATCTACGGGCGATTCAAGAGAATGAACGGTTATGATGTTTTTGAACCAATCGGACTTGATGGATTTGGAATCCACTCAGAAAATTATGCGATGAAAATAGGAACGCACCCTATTAAACAATCTAAAATTTCCGAAAAAAGATTTTATAAGCAACTTGAGATACTTGGAAATGGGTTTGCGTGGAATGAACATGTTGAGACATACGACGCGGAATATTATAAGTGGACTCAGTGGTTATTTGTTCAGATGTGGAAGCGCGGACTCGCATATCGAAAGAAGCAATCGGTAAACTGGTGCCCAAGTTGTAAAACAGTTCTTGCTGATGAGCAGGTAATAGCAAGTAAGTGTGAGCGATGTAGCAGCGTTGCACCAAAAAAAGATTTGGAGCAGTGGTTCTTCAGAATCACTGATTATGCTGATCGTCTTTTACATAATTTAGAGAATCTAGATTGGTCAGAGCGTGTTAAGATCGCGCAAAAAAACTGGATTGGAAAATCAGAAGGCGCAGAAATTAATTTTGCAGTTTCAGATTTCCCACAGGTAATAAAAGTATTTACAACACGACCAGATACGTTATATGGAGCAACTTATGTTGTCTTAGCTCCTGAGCACGAACTAGTGCAGAAACTGAAAACGAAAATTCTAAATTTCGGAGAGGTAAAAAAATATATTGATTTAACAGTTAAGAAAACAGAAGAGGAGCGAGCAATGGGTAGCAAGGAAAAAACCGGTGTTGAGCTTAAGGGAGTTCTCGCAATTAACCCCGCAAGTGGAGATGGAATCCCAATATATATAAGTGATTATGTATTATCAGGATACGGAACTGGAGCAATTATGGCTGTGCCCGCACACGACGAGCGAGATTTTGCATTCGCCAAGAAGTTTAAAATACCAATTAAGGTAGTAATTGATGGGGGCGGTCTAAAACCAGGTGAGGCACAAACAGAGTCATTCGCAGGAGAGGGAACGCTTGTAAATTCCGAAAAATTTAACGGAATGAAAAGTGCTGACGCTATGTGGGAGATTGTTAAGTTGGTTGGGGGTGAGAGAAAAATACAGTTTCGTATTCGAGACTGGTTGGTCTCTCGTCAGCGTTACTGGAGCCCACCAATTCCAATGATATTTTGCGAGGAGTGCGCATTCGGTGGTATTGGAGAGCAGAAGGGAATGCCCGGCTGGTTTGCAGTTCCTGAGAAAGAGTTGCCTATAATACTTCCTAATGTAAAAGAATTTCGCCCAGAGGGTACCGGAGAGTCACCTCTCGCCTCGGTTAAATCATTTCACTCGGCAAAATGTCCTCGTTGTGGAAGCGTAGCACGCAGAGAGACAGACGTGTCAGACACATTCCTTGATTCAGCATGGTACTTTTTACGATACCCAAGTGCGACTAACAAAAAAGTTGCGTGGGATGACGCGATTACAAAGAAATGGCTACCAGTAAATGAGTATATTGGTGGAGCTGAGCACTCAGTTCTTCATCTTCTTTACTCAAGATTTATAACAATGGTTTTGAGTGATATAGGAATAATTAATTTTGAGGAGCCATTCACTAAATTCAGAGCTCACGGACTTTTGATTAAGGATGGAGCAAAGATGTCTAAGTCAAAAGGGAATGTAGTTAATCCAGACGAGTATATAAAGAGATTCGGAGCGGACACTCTTCGCACATATCTAATGTTCCTAGCTCCATTTGAGCAGGGTGGAGATTTTCGCGATGCAGGAATGCTTGGAATAACGAGATTTTTAGATCGTGTTTGGAGATTGGGACAACGTGTTATTGAAAAAGAAAAAGTAGCAAAAGATGAAAGCAGGGAGAGAATTTTGCACCAGACAATAAAGAAGGTGACAAGTGATATTGAGAACCTTCAGTACAATACAGCGATAAGTTCTCTAATGGTTCTATTAAATAAAGTTGAAGAGAAAGGGTTAAGTCGAAAAGAGTTTGAAGTTTTGATTAAACTAATTGCGCCATTTGCGCCACACATCACAGAAGAACTTTGGTACGAGCTAGGAAATAAAAAATCAATCCATATTTCAAAATGGCCAACCTTTGAACATAGTAAGACAGTTGAAGACACATTTGAATTAGTCGTTCAGATTAATGGCAAATTTAAGTCCAGAATTACTGTACCAGTTGGAATTTCAGAGGCCGATGCAAAAGTAGAGGCAATGAAAAATAGTACTGTTAGTGGCATACTTAATGGTAAGGAGATTAAGAAAACTATTTTCGTGGAAGATAGACTAATAAATTTCGTACTATAAATATATGCGCAAAGGATCAGCAATTCTGTGGTTGTTAATTGTGGGCCTCGGAGTATTTATTTTATTTAATGTATTTAAGGGAGTAAATCTAAAAAGTATGTTTACACTTCCTAGTGGTGTAGGCTCAGGAACTACGAGTCAAGGTACAAACACGAACGGTACTCAGACAACAACCTCTGGTCAGGGGCAGAACAATCAGACAACTCAAGTGACGCCACCAGCCCCACCGACCCCACCAATCGGATTTTCTGCTGAACAGCTATCACCATATTATAAGCAGGTTCACATCGATTCGTTTTCTCGTCCGAATTCAAATATTTACCCGCCAGATGGTGGTCAGTTCGCAATATATGCAGACCAATCTATTAAGAGCCCAATCAATGTAACTGGATGGAGCGTGCACGGAAACAAAGGTAATTCAGTTATTATTTCGCAGGCAATTCCAGATTATAATCCAAGCGTATTTGGAACAATGCAGTTATCTGACATAACGCTGGATGCTGGCGGGAGGGTCTATGTATATGGATGGTATAGTGCGTTCGGCTCTAACTTCAGATTAAATAAGTGCACTGGTTATCTGAACGAGAAATATAAAATAAGTCCTAGTCTGCCTAATGAGTGTCCGATTGCGAGTTACACAAAATTAATTCTTTTAAGTGGAAAGTGTCAGGATTTTGTGCGCTCTCTAAGTACGTGCGTGACACCAAAGCCAGATGAATTAAACAGAATAAGTGGATTAGTTGAGGCTGAGTGTAGAACTATAATAAGCAATCAAAATCATATTTCTTGTTATAACGAACACCGCACAGATGCTGGATTTTTCTCTAATGATTGGAGAACATGGAACTCCGAGCCAATGACATTTGATTCATCTCATGACCGCATAATTCTTTTTGATAAGCAGGGGTTGGTGGTCGATGAGTATGTATATTAAAAAAATATAAGCAAACAAAAAACGCCTAACGGCGTTTTTTGATTTCAGTATTAATTTCTCTCGGTTAGTGTAACCTCCTTATCTAACATTTTCTCGCCACGCAATACCGATAGTTTAATGACGTCGCCCACATTAGAATTTTCTAAAAAGTCCTGAATACTTTTATTACTCACCACGTCCTCATTGTTCCAGGAAAGGATAATATCATTCTCCCTAAGATCTGCATCTGCAGCGGGACTCGCTTCAACAACCGCGATATCCATCGGATGCTCTTTCGTGATAAGCGCGCCATATGAAACAGAGAGATTCATTTTTTCTTTAAAGTCCTCGTTAAGTATCAGATAACGAACCCCAAGTAGCGGGCGACGAATGCGACCATATTTTTTTAAATCATTAAGATCGCGCTTTGCAGAGTTAATTGGAATTGCAAAGCTGATATTTTCAGCACCAGAAACAATTGCTGCATTTATACCTATTACATCTCCGTATATTGTAACGAGTGGACCACCAGAGTTACCTGGATTAATTGCCGCATCTGTCTGAATGAGTCCCCTCATCTCCTGCATCGGTGCCTTTGGGTCGCCATGCGCAGATACTGCTCTTGAGAGGCCGGAAATAATTCCCATAGAAACCGTGTCTTTAAATATTCCGAGAGCATTACCGAATGCGAGTGCTCTTTGTCCGAGTTCGATGTCCGACGAATCACCCAAATCTACATATGGGAGTTTCTTTTCAGATTCTATTTTAAGTATTGCTACATCATCAACTGGATCACGGGCTAATAATTTTGCGCTAAACTTTCTACCGTCCGAAGTCGTTACAGAATATTCAACGCCATCTTCATCAATCACGTGACGATTTGTGAGTATGATTCCTGATTTATCAACGATGAAGCCAGAACCTCCACCAACATCAACCATTCCACGAGCATCAATTTTTTCCGCAGGAATTGAGAACCTCGCATTTTTAGGTTTTCTTTTTATACCATCAAACTCCTTTTTAAGTTCGTCTAACGGCTTTGTGAGAGCAATTGAAACTACGGCCGGCATCACATTACGAACAGTCTTAACTATTCTGGAATTTTCTCGTCTCATTCTTTTTATTGTAACAGAGTGCATACATCACAACAAAAAATATTTGCGGAGGGGGAGAGATTTGAACTCTCGAGGGGATTTCTCCCCTGCACGATTTCGAGTCGTGTGCCTTCGACCACTCAGCCACCCCTCCAAATTACAAAATAAAGAATAGAGGATTTTATGGCTCATTACAATCATTTTGGAAAAACCAAACCTGCTGAAATACCAATTAATTGACACCATAATCAGAATTTAAGTACACTGCAATTAGCATCAGTGTTTTCAAGGAGAATACATATTAACAACTTAAAATCCTAGAAAATTCTAATTAATAATCTAACCAAAGGGGGTGTGCGTGGATAAGAAAACCGTTAGGCTCAATCCAACTCTTTTAAGTTCGTGGTCAATGGAATTTGAGCATGAGCTTAAATCCCGTGTAATCGGACAGGCTAGGGCCATCCGAACGGTTTCAAGGGCGCTGCAGACGTGGCGCTCAGGACTTTGTTCTTATGAGAAGCCGATTGCAAGTTTCCTTTTACTAGGCCCAACTGGTGCGGGTAAGACGCATCTTGTGCGTTCAGTTGCTGATGTGCTTTTCGAAAATCCTGGCGCGGTTCTTAAAATCGATTGTGCAGAGTTTCAGCGTAGCCACGAGATAAGTAAACTTCTCGGCTCACCTCCGGGGTATGTTGGCTCAGATAGAAAACCTCGGATTACAAATGAACGGCTGAAGCTTTACCATACAGAAGAAACAAAAATATCATTGGTATTGTTTGATGAGATTGAAAAAGCATCTGGCGCGCTATGGGAACTTCTCTTGGGCGTTCTTGATGAGGGAACTCTAACTCTCGGAGATGGAAATTTTGTGGACTTTACTGAGACCATGATATTTTTTACATCAAACCTTGCCTCGCGTGAGATGTCCGAATTAACTGGTGGGGGTATTGGCTTTCATCCAGGAATAAAAGAAGACGGTGTGGAGCTGGATAAGAAGATTTATAAAACCGCAAAGACTGCGGCAAGCCATCACTTCTCACCGGAATTTATGAATCGACTTGATAGAGTAATTGTTTTTCACTCGCTTTTACCAAGTCACATGGAAAAGATTCTTGATATTGAATTAAAGAAGGTTCAGGAACGAATTATTTTTCAAGCCCCAATAGAAAAGAATTTCATAATTCATTATACGGATGCTGCTCGCAATTTCCTTTTGTCAGAGGGCACCGACGCGAAATATGGCGCAAGACAGCTCAAGCGCGTAATCGAGCGTCATATCGTTGTACCTATTTCAAATCTTATGGATACCGATCAGGTTACTATGGGTGATGTGGTTACCGTAGATTGCAATGAGGCTGGTGAGTTAGAATTCACAAACGAGGTCGGCGGAGCGCTTATTGAGAGTAAGAGTCCGAGCCAGCCATACCTATTAATGGAGAATGAGGAGTAAGTACGCAGGGCGGGGATTTTATATCCCGCCCTTTTTTATTACATCCATTTTCACACATATATATATATGCTATTCTGAATACAATAATTAAAAATATATGAACTCCACAAGAAAACTTGGATTCACCCTTGTTGAACTCCTAATAGTAATAGCAATACTTGCAGTCCTTGCAGTAGCAGTAGTGCTTGTTATTAACCCTGTTCAATTAGTTAAAGCAGCAAGAGACTCGACAAGGCTCTCTGATGCGGCAGCTCTTAACTCAGCTCTTGCTCTATACAACACTGACGTAGCAAGTGGCTTCATGGGCACCTCAACATATGTATATGTCTCTATCCCTGATTCCAGTCCAACGTGTAGCAATCTAAACCTCCCATCATCATCAACAATAGCGTATCGTTGTGTTACCTCATCAACC
>CAIKKG010000023.1 GCA_903827975.1 uncultured bacterium | reverse complement strand
TGCTTCCCGTGCTTCTCGTTCAATAGTATACAGATCATGTATAATTTTTAATGCGTGTTTAGCCCTTTGCGGATCATTATCCAGGGCTTGTTCAAACTTCCGCCTGGCATGTGCCCAACAGCCCAGTAGCAGGGTAAGCATTCGGCCTTGGACATATTGCCGGGTAATTTTCAGCCCTTTACCTTTGGTGAAAAACCAACATGATGAAAGAGCGAAGAACATTAGAATGGGCATTAGCCCTTATTGATCGGCAAAAATTAAGTGAAATGAATGTTCAGGAGTTTTGTAGAAGGGAACAACTTAACCTGGCAACTTATTATTATTGGCACCAACGGTTACGTAAAACCCCGGAAACCAACAAAATTCTTCCGGTTAGTATTCAGAAAACAGATCAGACTTTGGTTACAGGTAAAGGGCTCTTTGAAATTACTTATCCCAACGGGGTTCGACTTTCGATTCCTTCGGGTTGTGAACCTGGCATAATCCGCCAATTGGTCACCATTTTTTAAGGTATGTTTTCCCTTTCGGATAATCTACAATATTATTTGTGCACCGGATCAACTGATATGCGAAAAGGTTTTGATACCCTATGTGGTGTTGTGCGCTCCCAGATGGGCAGGGATCCCTTAAGTGGTGAAGTTTTTATCTTCGTCAATGGTTCTGGCAACACAATCAAACTGCTTCACTGGGAAAACGGTGGATTTGTAATCTACCACAAACGATTGGAATCGGGTTGTTTTGAGCGTCCTGTATTCGATTTGGAACAAAACGCTTTTCAGATGCGATGGTCTGAACTGGTGATGATGATCCAGGGACTTTCGATGAAAAACATTGTTCAACGCAAACGGTTTTCCCCCTCACAAGCAAGTCAAGCAGCGAATAACACGGTTGTAAAAAGTGTATTCTATTAAACTGAAAAATTGATTGTTTTCAATCAAAAAAGATCAGAAAAAGTAGTCTTTTTTGATTGAAATATTTTTCTAATTCATTGATTTTATGTATCTTCGAAACATGAAATCAATGGGATTAGAATTGAAAAACGAGACACAGGATCAGAAAATTGAGCGATTAGAGCGGCAAATCATCGAGCGTAATCTGACTATCGAAAAACTAAGTACAACCGTTGAAAAGCTCTCTAACGAGTTAATAGCCCTACGTCGCAGGATGTTTGGACGCAGCAGCGAACGTTTCGTACCGGAAGATCCTTCCCAGTTGTCCCTTGCCTTTGACGGGCAGGAAAGTATTGCTGAGGAAGCAGCAATAGAAGCTGATGCAGAAAAGATCGAGATTACCTATATCCGCCATAAAGAGAACAAGAAACCTGTACGCACAGCCATCCCTGATTCCATTCGCCGTGAAGAGCTGGTTATCGAGCCGGAGAATATCCCCGAAGGTGCAGTTAAAATTGGTGAAGAGGTCACCGAAAAAATGCTCTATACACCCGGGGAGGTTTATGTTCTTCGCACCATCAGACCTAAATATGCACTTCCCAAGGGAGAGGGTATCTGTATCGCAGATCTGCCAACCCAGATACTGCCAAGGTCAAACGCCGGAGCATCACTTCTGGCCTATCTGTTGGTAAGTAAATATGTGGATCACATCCCATTTTACCGGTTACTGGAGATTTTCAAGCGACAAAACATCAGCTTGCCGGCATCGACAGTAAATGACTGGTCGGCAGATACGATCGATCAAATCAGAACATTGTACTATTTAACAAAAAAAATAGTTATCCGGAGCGACTACCTGATGATGGATGAAACCACTATCCCGGTAATGGATCGGGACCATCCAGGGGCTACCCGAAAGGGATATCATTGGATCGTTAAAAGCCCGATGCTGAATATGCTGTTTTTTCACTATGATAAAGGCAGTCGTGCCCAAAGGGTGGCGGTAGATATCTTGAACACCTTCCAGGGAGCGGTACAAAGCGATGCGTATGGCGCTTACAATATCTATGAGACAAAAAAAGGTGTCCTGCTACTGGGCTGTTGGGCACATGCCAGGCGGAAGTTTGAACAAGCCCTGGATAATGATCCGCAAAGGGCTAAACACGCATTAAAAATTATACATGATCTGTATACTATTGAACGAGAAGCACGGGAAGCAGAGTTGACGTTTGATCAGATCAAAAAACTCAGGGAAGAGAAATCTTATCCCATCATCCGTACCTTTGAGAAATGGCTATTAGAAAATATAAACCAGGTACTACCCAAAAGCCTGATCGGAAAAGCCGTAGCATATACCTATAATATCTATCCACGTCTGGCAAGGTATGTTTTGGATGGAAGATACAAAATCGATAACAATGATGCTGAAAATGGAGTGCGCCCCCTGGCTTTAGGAAGAAAAAATTATTTGTTCTGTGGCAACAACGAATCCGCAGAGCGAACCGCAATCATTTACACCCTGATGGGTTGCTGCAAACTGGCAGGTGTTAATCCTCTGGAGTGGCTGACTGACGTTTTAAACCGGTTGCCGGATCATTCCATACAGCGTCTCGAGGAACTTTTACCGATAAACTGGAAACCTCAGAAAATCTAAATAATCCGCGATTTTTAGAAATTGAAATATGTAGTAGGCCGAATGCATACTATTGAAAAGAGTCCGAAATCTGAAATATAAATTTTTCCCCAACAATCAACTCATTGCAACAGAAGTATTAAAATATGATCCAGAGGTCATACTTGAAGCGTTGAATAATTGCATTGCACATCAGGATTACAGCCTTCATTCCAGGATTATTTTAACAGAACAAACTGGTAAACTTATTTTCGCCAATGCCGGAAGTTTTTTTGAAGGGAAAGCCGATGATTATACGCTTGGCGATAAAACCCCCAAAAGATACCGTAACCGTTGGCTGGCCGATGCAATGGTCAACTTGAATATGATTGACAGTATGGGCTATGGTATTCATAAAATGGTTCGAAGTCAAAAACAAAGATTCTT
>CAIKKG010000022.1 GCA_903827975.1 uncultured bacterium | reverse complement strand
TTGCCTTGTCAAAAAAGTTTTTAATTGCCCGGCCATAGCAACACGCCAAAATTCAAAATCTCAAACGTTAAAATTACAAACATGCCAATCACAGAAGAATCGAGAAAATTAATTTTCAACAAGTTGAAAAGGAATTTGGAAAAACATACTCCACCTTTGATAGTCAGCAGTGATTCCCCCGATATCTCGTATGAGATTATGGGCAACAAGCCAGTTCCATACGGATACGATAAAAAAATGGTGCCCGGAATGTTTTTCGCCCAGATAGCCCAGCGAAAGGAGAGCGTAACCTTGCATTTCTTCCCCATCTATATGGATGTAAAAATGAAAGAGGTTGCCCCTTCGCTCATGAAATGTTTGAAGGGAAAAACATGCTTCCATTTTAATAAGGAAGAACAAATTAACGAAACCGAATTAAGTTTGCTGCTGGAGAAGGGTATTGTTGCCTGGGAAAAACTGGGATATATGAAGTAATTTCCGAATTCCCGGGAATGGGATCTGTTGAGGATAAAGAAAAATAAAGAAGGTCTTTACAGGCCGTTGATCTAACAAAAGGAGACTTCTGGGATCAGAAATCAGAGGTTGGAAATGTCTTTGTTGATAGACCATTATTCCCTAATGAAAAAGAAATTTTGGATTAATTCTTGCCAATTTGTTACCCGTTATAATGAAAAAGAGGTTGACTCATAAGTAAAATTACGCTCTAAAAGAGCGCATATTTGACTTCTCTCTCAACCTCTACTATGAATAAAAGAGGCTGCCTCATGACTTCTGAGACAGCCTCTTTTTTGTAGCCCCGGCAGGAATCGAACCTGCATTTAAAGTTTAGGAAACTTCCGTTCTATCCATTGAACTACGGAGCCTGAAATGGGTAAGCGTTAAAATGAAACTTTGCGCAGTACAAGATATGCTTCGCGCAATTCAGGGTGCAAAGATAGATAAATTTTGAAATCCGGGGTAAAAACAGCAGCTAAGTGTTACATTCCACCCTGGAAAACCAAAACAGCCGGGTGCAGTTTACTGCCCGGCTGTTTTGGGAATTGGATGAATGGCTATTTCAGGATCGACCTGAGCTCCGAGCTGTAATCCTTTGTGATATCGGTCCACTCGGTGATCATCGACTGCCAGCTGCCCTGGCCGAATAGCTTTTCGTAGGCCGGCCTGGTTGTATCATCCTTCGACCATTGGTCATAGCTGGTGAAATTCCAAAGGAGGGCCACATCGGCCATGTTCGGGTCATGCACCGGGTTGTTGAAAACGAGCATACTGGTAGTTCCGATGGACTCATAGGCTTTTTTCAGTTTTTCAGTCAACGCCTTGAACCGGTAATAGCTGCCTGGTTTCAGCTTCACGCCCCACACTTCGTAGTGGCTGCTCTTCCTGAAATTGTCCATGCCTGTTGAGAGTTCTTCGTTGTAGTCCCACAGGGAAGTTGGCCCGTATTGCTCAATAAGCGGCTCGACGTTTGTGCTCCAGTCGGCATCGTGACCGCCATCCTTAGCCGGACGGTGGTCGATGGCGGCATAGACCGTCGGGCCCAGGACCCAGAGGTACCAGCCCGATTTTTCACCATATTCAACTTTATGCAACGCGGCCACATTGGGTCCGTCGGGATGGAACTTCAGGTCATGGGCCTTAATGGCGGCCTCCATCTTGTCCTCCATTCCCCGCTTTGGCTGCAGGTACATGCTTTCCACAACCAGGGCCGGTTTGTCGCCGGGTGCTTGTGCATAGATGCCAGCCATAAAAGCCAGCGCTGCGATCGACAATACTATATTTTTTTTCATTGATTTTGTTTTAGGATTATAGAAATACTGACTCCGTTAACCTCGTACAAAGTATTTTGACAGGCTAATCGCGGCAAATATAATCTATTACCAGACTAAATCTAAATAAAATTCAGGAAATAG
>CAIKKG010000021.1 GCA_903827975.1 uncultured bacterium | reverse complement strand
TACCGGATTTTGCAGTCCCGCTTCCTTCAGTGCATACTTTACAGTAAACCACCTTGCGGCTTGCTAATACTTCCGGGTGTCCCCGGTGTATAAGGGACTTTCACCCTCTGGAAAATTACACACTCATTGTTAGCCCGGAAAAGTTTATATAATACTCCCTTTCTTTAAGACAGAAAAGTTAAGAACTGTTGTTGTTAACGGGGTTTGAGACGGGAGATAACTCTGCAAGAGTTATCCTCGGATCAAGCCCTTTCTCTTTTTGCTTCTTTTTCTCTTTGTTTATAATGCATAATATTGTTCATAACTCAGGCGGCCAGGCTGAACAGTTGGCAAGGGATTTTATAATTGATTCCTTGGTGGACCCGGTTGTGGTTGTAAAATTGAAAGTACTTGTCTAACCCCCGGTATAGTTCCAGGCCATCATTATAAGCATGTAAATATACATTTTCATATTTTACACTGCGCCACAAGCGTTCAATGAAAACATTGTCGAGAGCCCGGCCTTTACCGTCCATGCTTATTTTGACATCATTTTTTTCAAGCACCTCAATGAACTCCAGGCAGGTGAACTGCACCCCCTGATCCGTATTGAATATCTCCGGCTTACCGTGTTTGTTTATAGCTTCTTTCAGGACCTCCACGCAGAAATCGGCTTCAAGTGAATTAGAGATGCCCCAGTTTACTACAAACCGACTGTAAAGGTCTATAATGGCCACCAGGTACATGAATCCATGCTTCATCGGAATGTAGGTGATGTCGCTCGCCCACACCTGATTCGGTCGGACAATGGCCAGATCTCGGAGCAAATAGGGATACTTCTTGTGCTTCTTATCAGCCCAGGTAGTCTTTGGAGCCGGGAAGATTGCATGAAGATCCATAAGCCGGTAAAGCCTTCTGATCCGTTTTATATTAACCAAATATCCCATGTTTCTCAAATGCTCGGTCATTCTCGATATCCCATAAAACGGCTTGTCAAGATACTGTTCATCGATAATCCGCATCAAATCAAGGTTGAACGAGTCTTCCGGGCAGGGCTTGTAGTACAATCCACTGCGATGAATGCCCAACAGTTCGGCTTGCCTGGCTACACTTAAATCCGGGTTATCCCTTTCTACCATTATCCGCTTTTCTTCAAGCCGAAAACTTATAAAAGCTTTTTTTTTAACCAGTCATTCTCAATCTTTAACTGGCCAATTGCCTCGTATAAAATGGCCAACTTCTCGTCCTCCTTAGGCTGCCGGTGGGCTTTATCGAATACCTGGGATGCGTTTTCAAGGAACTCTTTCTTCCAGGTGCTGATCTGGTTGGGGTGAATCTGGTACAACTGCGCCAGTTCGGTAACCGTCTTCTGTTCTTTCAGAGCCTCTATGGCAACCTTGGCCTTGAACTCCGCACTGTGATTTTGTCTTTTCTTTCTCATAATGACAGTAAAATTAAGGTTTGTTTTTACACCTTAACTCGCTGTCCTAATTTTGGGGAGTATTATAGTGGTTAGCCCTTTGGCTCTCTTTCTTTTTAACTTGCCCATAACGCTTTGCTTGCAACCGCCCCAAAGGAAAACCTTTGAAAATCTCCAATAACGTAAGTTTTGTGGCGGGTGCAAGCTCGTTAGGGCAAGTAGGATTACAATTTTTTCTTTTTAGGATTTTGTCTATTATCAAAAAATACGAGCAAGATTATTTTATCGTTTTTTATGCGATAAAAGACATTCACTTGTTTAACAACTGTAAAACCTCTTATACTTTTTTCTTTATTCTCAATAGATCCAATTTCGGGGAATTCGGAAAGGATTTCAAGGAAAGTAAATACTTTACCAATAAATTGTTTTGCAGACTGTTCGCCCCACTCTTCAATCAGGTATGTATTAATTTGATCAAATTTTAGGCTTGCTCGCTTTGACCAAACAAGTTCTAAAGCCATTTTGAATATCTTTTCTTCATTTCCTCATGAGGAATGAGGTCCTCTGAATTTTCGGACTCTTCATTAGCTGCCAATAATTCTGCAATCTCGTCTGTTGATAGCATTGCCCATAATCTTCCATCATTGGAGGTCCTTTTACGCAGCATTAATTCGTAAAATTCACGTAGAAGATTTTCATTGTCAATACTATCGATAAGATTATGAAAATTGTTTTTTAACTCTATGGCTGTCATTGCTTATGAAATTTAGTACAAAGATAACATGGTTTGCTTCAAGTAGCAATTTTTTGTTCCTATTTGCCCTAACGTGCCCGCCGGTAGCCGCCGTGCGGTTTACTTGTTGATCCGTTTCTTTACCACAAAAACTGACCGGCCACATCCTAACTGGCTTTCTGAGGAAGCCCGCATGGCAGGCTGACGGCTCGTTATGTGTGGTACTTTTTCATTATCCTTCAGTAGATCGTGTCCGTTTCTAAAGCCGGCAAGAATCAAATGGTAAAAACTTGATTCATGTCTGAGTGTCTGTTTCTTTGAGCTGCAACCGCAAGGTTTCTCCTCAAACTGT
>CAIKKG010000020.1 GCA_903827975.1 uncultured bacterium | reverse complement strand
ATTTTCTTGGCTTAGATTTCTAATCAACTTGATAAATTCACTTATATTATATTGTATTTTCTTTTTACCCCATAAACGATTAAGCATCGCTGTAAAGAATATAATAAATCCCAACATAATCAATAAATGCACATAGATAACTGCAAATTCTATTATATCAAAATTAAAATCTCCTCGCGCTTTAAATCCGGAATAAAAAAACTCATCTTTATTTAAAAAATAAAATGCGGGCGTTAAAGCCAAGCCTGGGTAGTTTAATAAAAAAAAAACAGGTGTGATTAGTCCACCTTGTTTAATTGCAAAGTACAACAATATAGCCATTATAGGTGGCACGACAACAAATAGCAAAAAGGCTTCTACATCTTTAATAAAAAGAAATGAGGAAATTATCCATAGAAATATGACATAAATCTTATAATTATTCTTATTCATTTAGCTTGAATAGAGTAAATTCATATGACATTTTTATTGCCTTAAGAGGCTTTCCGCCGATTATTGTAGGAATAGAGTAATAAGGGTTTAGCTCAGCATAATCAAAATACAAAGTGATAATAACGAACCTAACCATTTCATGCAAAGCTTAACGTCGACCCATTAGAAGCAGTTATTAGCATTACCAACAACATGGAAAGTAGAGAATGTACTGTTGCTTATGTCGGAAAAGCAGATAGAAACTCATCTTGAATACACAGGAAAAAAGGTTGATTATCCTGAATGTGGTAAAAGCAGCTGCATCTATGAAAAAGCACCTGAACAGAGATTCCGATATCTTAATACGATTGCATCGCTCGTGTACCTCGATTTGATTGTGAGCAATGGTCACAGTCCCTTGGACAGACCGTCAATCGCACTATACGTTTATGTTTGAAGGCATAGCTGTTGCGCTCCTCCAGCATTGTTCAATCATTCAGGCTGCATCAAAGTTGTTGAGACATAGTTGGCACGCCACCAATGATATTATGAGCCGTGCTGTTCAACGAGGTTTAAGGCGTCGAAACACAGACACCGTTGAGCATATTTGTATTGATGAAAAGAGTTTCAGAGGTAGCCATAAGCATGCAACCACACTTAACGATCTTAAAGGTTGAAGGGTTCTTGACGTTGTAGAAACGCGAACCACAAAAGCGACGATGCGATTGCTGAACCGTCTTACCTGACCTGAGCGATAAGGAATATATCCTATAGCGATTCAAATTTCATATTACTTCACCTATATAGATTTTCATTTGAAATATGCCACTTACACGATACCCCCTTCAGTTTGAGGCAAGCAACGACGGGGAAGAGTACAAGACGATTGGTATGGTCTGATATTTCGACACTAGTGTCATGTCACTCCTCAATTGTCGGATAAAGGTGTAATCGCTTGATTTTTGCCTTTTCTGTTGTAAAACGCCAATTTATCTCCGAATTGCTTTTGTTTCTTCCCTTCTCCCATGCTGCAACTTGTGACCTAACTTCTTTAATCGTATCAATACGGCGGTTCAGACATTGAGTTGACAAGACTCTCAATTCTATCTCAGCCATATTCAGCCAGCTTCCATGCTTCGGCGTATACACAAACTCAAATCTGCCCAATAATGCCTTTGCTTTCTTTGGGTTGAATGCATGATATAACGAGCCTGGCTCATGCGTATTGAGATTGTCCATCACCAGCGTGAT
>CAIKKG010000019.1 GCA_903827975.1 uncultured bacterium | reverse complement strand
GGAAGTGCAGTTAAGGGCAGAACTATATGAAGCTCATCACATGGATAAGTACCAGTTCTGGGATAAGTTCCTCTCAGGTGATTACCCATCTCTGCCAGCCTTCCGGATTAACATGAACAATGCCATGGAAACCTTTGTCTCCATGGACAATGCCCCCATCCTGCCACAAGAGTTTAAAAAAGATAAATCATCGGAGAGAAAGAAGGATCAGCCACGATGGAAAGCAACCGATCTCTCTGATGCTGCCGACAATCTGTTCTATTGGCTTCTCAGCCCATTGTTAGGGGATCAATACCCGACAAATGAAATGATACTGCTCCCCGGTCGATAGGTCCTATGTTTGCAAAAAAGTAGCATAAGCCTGGAAATTTATTAGTTTTAGGATAGCATTCTACAAACCATAAAAAAACCAGACTTATGCAAACACAAAGTAACAAAATTGATTTTACAGGACAGAATATTTATATCGGATTCGATGTCCATTTAAAAAGTTGGACGGTGACAGTGATGACAGAAAAGCTTACCCATAAAACGTTCTCGCAGCCTCCCAAACCAGAGGTGCTATATCATTATTTGGCGAAAAACTTCCCTGGGGCAACGTACTATTCTGCCTATGAAGCCGGATTTTGTGGATATTGGATCCACAATAAACTCGTAGAACTTGGGGTCAATTCAATAGTGGTTAACGCTGCGGATATACCAACGACTGGAAAGGAAAAAGTAATGAAAACTGATCCCAGGGATAGCATCAAGATCGCAAGATCATTACGTAATGGTGATTTGAAGCCGATTCATGTGCCATCAATAAAGACACTTGAGGAAAGGGGATTGATCCGCATGCGATCGACTTTGGTAAAAGATTTAACAAGATATAAGAACAGGATAAAATCATTCCTCTATTTTCACGGTATAGAATATCCAGAAGTATTCAATAGACCTAAAACTCATTGGTCAAATAGATTCAACCAATGGCTGGAAGGTATTGAATTTAATGATTTAATCTCCAAGGCTACTTTAGATATGTTGTTAGGACAGAGCAATTCTTTGCGTGGATCGGTTCTGCAAATAACAAGGCAAGTAAGGGAATTGGCAAAAACTGACCGTTACAAGATGCAAGAAAAACTGCTTCGTAGTATACCTGGCATTGGTATATTAACAGCCATGATCATTTTGACAGAAATCGAAACAATAAATCGGTTTTCCAACATCGATCAGCTTTGTGGATATATTGGTTTGATACCTTCAACATGTTCCAGTGGTGATAAAGAGGTCATAGGGGATCTCACCCCAAGGGGACACAGCATATTAAGAACCGCAATAATTGAAAGTTCCTGGGTAGCGGCAAGACTGGATCCGGCCCTAAATAAAAGCTACCACGATTATTGCAAACGAATGGAACCAAATAAAGCAATCATTCGGATTGCTAGAAAAGTCAGCAGCCGAATCAGGTTTGTTTTAAAAAACAATCAGCCTTATGTATTTTCAGTGGTTAAATAAATCGAAACACTATAAAAACACCCTTAGATGTGAGACTACTTTGCTCCCCTTGCAGTTCTGAAATATTGGAATCTGCTTTCGATAGGTCGTAGCTCACATTCTATAAAAATTAAACGAGACAATACAGCCCGGTATCTATTCCCGGTTCTGTTGATAGAAGGTTGTTTTTATAGATTTTCGTTCAGTGTAAGTATGATAAATCTTGAAACGTGAGATTTTTTAAGCCATTAAGACAATGAAAACGTGAAAAATGAAAAGACCTCTCTGTTTGGAAAGGCCTTCTCTCTGGTGTTTTCACCGTCATAAATCTTATTGCTGGTGAGTTGCTCTCCAGCAGAGCTCACTTCCTCTTCAGATTTACCACACAAAGTTAAAAAATAAATAGCCAGCCTATTGTTTTACAACATAGAAGGGGAGCATCCTGCCTGCCTTCCTGTTTTTATATCACCTTTTCTATATATGTAGCATCGTTTCATATATCCATATCGAAAACGAAAAAGTGCAATTGCATTTTTCGATAGGGCGGGGCGTGCACTCCGTGGGGACTTTGAGAAAAAAAAGGGAAATATAGACCCTTTTCTTTCTCAAAATCAACAGTATAACAAAATATTTTTGCGAAAAGGCAAAAATCGACTTCTTTTCTTTGTCCGCTCAAGGAAAAGAAGCAAAAGAAAGAGCTGCATATCGCACCGGCACACAACTTCCGGGTCCGCTTTTTCTTTGATAATCAAGGGCAAAGAAGAAGCTTGGCAAAAAGAAACCTCTCCCGGGCAGCTTTTAATCAAAAGCAAGCAAAACCCACCCCACAATATAATACTTGAAATCCTTACAAAGCTACCTACATCGACAGGGCTTCCAGCTGGTAAGGCGCTGCAAACTTGGAACTGTCAAGGGCAACAAGAAACGGTCGCTTTCAGTGTATTCAGATTGGAAGGTCAATCTGACCAACACCCTGG
>CAIKKG010000018.1 GCA_903827975.1 uncultured bacterium | reverse complement strand
GGATTTTATTAGCTAAATTTGGATAGCGTTCATGTAACTGGCTTACAATTGTCTGACTGCCTTCGATTGCATAATAGTCCATCCCAAGTGCCAGAAAGAATGGAATATTGGCTCCTGCACCACAACCGAGTTCAAGAACTCGCCCCCCCCCTTTGTTATCAGCGGCTTGCAGTGCCTGTTAACCAAGCTCACAATATCTGACCATGGCCAGACGGAGAGATGGGTGCCACTGGCATAAGTTTTTTCCCAATCTTGATCAAAGCCCATTAATTCTCCTTGTTGAAATATTTTGTAATTCTGACCCGCAATTCATCCAGTAATCTATGATGCTCATATAAGGAATATAATCACCCCATAATTGAGGGTAGATTGGATGTTGAAAGTCTTGGTACTGAACTGATATTCCGTTAGTATAAAACGATGACTCATCAAGGTAATCTCTTCCTTGAATACCTGATAAATATTGATCTGCATTAAAGTGTCTACATAAATCAAGTACGAGATCTGATTTCTTGCTCGATATCGCTAAGTATGATGATCGAACAACTTTGGTCTTGATGTTAAATTCTTTTAGCCAAAATTGCAGTTGCTGCCAACACAACTCTGCAAGATTTGTGGCGGGTAGCATTAGCAATAATTCAAGCTTTGGAAAGCACTCGTTAAAATAAGGAGCTTTCCGATAATTCATTTCAATAGATTTCAGATGCTTGCTACGCCATGGCTTAGAGTCGTCAACTATGGTTTCTTGAAGGGTAGCTGTAATATGGCCTTTAGTTTTGACTGGAATAGTCAGCCATTGAGGCCCTTGTTGTGTTTTGATTTTATTTCGGTTAATGAAACTGTTTTTTTCAAACTGAACAGTATCCAAAAAGATAAAAACATCTGCACATGCAATTTTTTCAAAATAACCTAACCAAGGCAAATAGGCCGGTTGATGAGCACTTAAAATCATATAGGTTAATACACGATAAAATCAATTACTTGAATATATTTCTTTGTTAAATGCGATTCAATTGGTAATGATATCATAGCATCGGAAAGTCTAAGACTCACATTTAGCAAAGAATGAGCGTTTATTCTGTTTTGCGTTACTTATTACTCAACGTTTTGTACCTTCTTGTAAATATATGAGTACAAAAGCCACGCTTAAAAAAATCAATATTGGAAAGTTTCTTCTGATTAGGGTCGCTCATATCCCGGTTGCACCTACTTGCGTTAATAATATAAAACTTTGAGAACTGATATTTCTCTTTAAAGAAAAGCGCAGCATCAAATAAGCAGAAATGCTTTGAGACATCAAGATCGTAATTGTAAGCCCCAACATAGTACACCAAATCTCCATATTCAGAAAACTTATTCCATGAGAGTATTTCAATAACTGCAGCAATCTCTGACCCCCTGAAGTATGCAAAAACTATGCTGTTGGATTGAGCCAAACGACAAATAATACCATATATAATTTCATCTGTTATTCCACGAGATTTATGCAAAAAATCTATTATAGAACTAGGTAATGGGGTTACAGAATAATATTCCTTGCGATGCAATAATTTTGCGCCCTTATTTATTAGTGATTGATAGCTTTTCCGGAAATGTTTCCATATTTCGTCCTTGCTCAGTGTCAAATCGATATAACCGTAGTAGCGTGAATTATCAGAAATATTAAAATCCCCAAACGCATCTTCCTTAAGTGTATCACAACAAAGCATTTTCAATTGGTGAACACCTTGCATATATAGAATTTTTTTTATCCGTTCATTTACAATTTCAGCTATTTCATTTATAGAGTTAGAATTTATCTCAGGTGCGAATATCGGGACACTAGATGTTCCATCGCACCAACCCGCAACTCCATCAAGAATAAAGCATGGGAAATACATTATAAGGTCGTCATTCTGATAGACAGAAAAACTTACATCTTTTTCAGGAGTGATATCAACAAATGGAAGGTAGCCAATCTTTGCTGCTTTTTTATAACCAACAAAGAACTCCTCATCTTTACATACCAAGCACGTCATTCTTATACGATAAAATTTATAACCAATAGCAAAATAATGCTGAATTACTTGAATTTGATTTTATACAAAAGGCATTTCGCGGAATTTAATGGAAACTAAATTTCATTTTACTGCACCATCTAAAGTTGCATTTCCAGCTTCCCACAATAAAAGAGGATTCTTATCCGGTAACTTTCGAAACTCCTAAATCCTCTCGAACTTGCTTTTAACAGCTGAATCTTGCTGTTGATGGCCTCCGACACGGCGTTCGAGACTTTGTGTTTGAGGTGAGTAGACTGGAGGAATTTCACCTCCAGCCCCTCGCAGGTAGGGTCGAGAACTGGCGCGTTGACTTTGGGGTTCGGTGATAATTC
>CAIKKG010000017.1 GCA_903827975.1 uncultured bacterium | reverse complement strand
TCAGCATAAACTTCTTCAAGCAAAGTGCGGAGTTGGCTTTCTTTGCGATAGTATTCGTTCATCTTTTCATTTAGTCGTTTGTTGTTATAGATAGCAGAACGAATATCATTTTCGGTATAAGTTGTTGTTTCGTCAATGCCATTATTCTGCCAAGTCAAAGTAATTGTTTGGGCGGGAGTAAGTGTATCCATTTTATCTTCTTTCTTTGTAGTTGGGTATATTGTAGCATCTACCACTGACATCAAAGCCAATATATTGCTACAACTAGGACAAGTTTCATTAACTGATTTTACATTATCTTGAACAGTTAATTCAAGACAAGCATCACAATATGGGCAAACATAATCCCATTTAGTCCATTTATCATTCATACGGAGTATACTATCATATAAGACTGACATTCTTAACTCGACACGCCGTAATCGTAAATGTGTGATTGGTCACAAAATCCAGGACCGCATATTTATGCATTGTTATGCATATTTATTTATTGCGATGCGTACGGGATTTGAACCCGTGATCTCTACAGTGACAGTGTAGTGAAATAACCAAGCTATTCTAACGCATCAGGTGGAGATTCTTACTTACGACATTGGGCGAGAACTTCTCCTAAACTGCCCCTGTTTCGATTTATTTTATTTTGCTAAAGCAAGAACTTGCTTAACAATTTTATTTTTTTCTGCGGTAACAACTGGGTCAAACCCACTTGCACCAGCCATAAGCGAATCGCCAGCCTTGCGAGCAGTACGATAATAATCAAGGCGTTCGGTAAGTGCATTTACAACACCCCAAGCCGTTCCCTTGATATTAGCGTTCGTTGGTGAGTTGTGATACAACTCGTCAATTAGAAGAACTTTATTTTCCCACTTCTTGATTGAACCCTTTTTATCTGCTTCGGGCTTTGGATACATCTTGTTAATGATTTCAGAGAACTTTGCATTGTTCACTTCAAGAGCGAACAATTCTTGTGCTTGCTTCTCAAACTCGTCCATATAGTTGAAAGTCAAACCAAGAGCCTCACGAGCAGCAGCAATTTTTCCATCTACTGTCTGAGTGTGACGAATCTTGAAAGATTGCTTAGCCTTCTTCATCGCTAGGTTGAGTGTGTTTTGGCACATAACACGAACTGGGGTGATTGCAGATTGAACCGCAACTGAACCATCGTGAGAGGTATAAACGATTAGATATAATTTAGTTTCATCGTTAGCACCATTTGGGTCAAGCACCATAGTACGTGGAACTGAAAGAGAACCATATACCAAACGCCCATTTTTTAATGAACCAGCAGACTCCCAATAAACATCGGGATTGCCATCGTGAATATTATCTGCAAACGCAAACAAATCTTCATTTTGTACTTCTTTATAGCGTGAACCTACGACAGACAAAACATTTTTTTGTCCTGCATTGTAAGGGTCATTACGAGTTACGAGAAAATTCTCGCCAACTGAATCATAATTTGCAGGGAGCAAATCCGATACTGGCTCTAATTTAATATTCCAATTAGATAACTTTGCACCTTCTAACATCTGAGCAGTTGTGACTGGCTCATCTTGATTGAATACCTTATTAGCAAAACTATGCCAAGCGGGATTGGTACGAAGATTTACTGCAAGACTAGCAGAACCATCGTTGATTTCGGATTGGTGAGCAAGATTGCCTACAGGAGATTGAACTGACATTTTTCCTTCTTTCTTTTGATTGTTAAACTGAGTATAACATAAGGCACTGACACTTGTCCACTTTATATCTTAAGCCTTAGATACATTTGTCGCAATTGTCCAATTTGTTTATATGTGATTAATATCACATCGTAAAAGTTATCCACAAGCTGTGGACGACACGCCCGAGCGGGCCAGGATTTTTTGGCGGGATTTTATTTTTTAAAAAAAATAATAATGCGAAATAATATTCCAATAAACATTCCTGTAATTAGATTATCAATAAATCGCATTATTATTTTCACCCCCCCATTAAATTTAAATAAATTCAGCTAGATCTCTATCCATAATTTCACTTACATCTACGTCGTTAACTTCTGCAATTGCATCCCATAGGTCCTCTTCAGTAAAATCACCGTCGGGATGCCATTCAGCTAACACTGAAAATAAATCTTTACTCATAGTCTTCATCCTCTGTGCACCATGCATCTAGGTGATGCGATTCAATAATTGCATATGCTGGAGCATGAGTTTCCCCACGCCATGATATACCTTCGGGCAATTCAATTGCACGATTAAGGTCATCTTCCCAGTATGCGTCAATTGCTTCAATACATACAGGTACCATTGAAAGTGGAACGGGTGGGTAATGATTACCTCTCAAGTGCATGCCAATTGCACTTTCCATATCTAAGCCAAGGGTACCGTCTGCTAATTCTGTTGCCATATTATTTCCCATTATTTATTCCGCCAATTCTAACACTGCGTGTGTTGCGTCTTTGTTTAGTTGATAGAGTTTAGAGATTACATATTCACGAGATAAGTCGTTACCTACCAAATCGTGTACAGCAGACCTATTCATAGATTCAAATACGCCTGCGGGTAATACATTAATACGAGACATGAACGGAGAATTCTTAGCAACCTTAGATACAAATTTTACTCCGCTTACTTCAAAT
>CAIKKG010000016.1 GCA_903827975.1 uncultured bacterium | reverse complement strand
CTCGAAATTGGCAAAGAGCCGAAAAAGTTCATCTTAACCCTGATAAAGCAAAGGAGGGTAATGCTAAAGATATAGATACCCAAGCAAGAAAAGTGGCATAAATTTTAACCATCGAGGCGACAACTACATTGACAATTTCCGCCTGCAGGGGTAACGTAAGCTACTCTAAAATAATAGAGGCTACCCGAAGTAAGCCCATCTAACGTGGCACTGGCAGCTAATATAGCTGCCTCAAAGGCGTCTTACTTTGCCTTAACGTCCGTCAAAGAAATATAAGGGGCAGTGAAGAAGGGGTTACCGGTTAGTTTATCCAAATAGAACCACCTTGCCGTCCATCATGCGTTCTTGATATTAGTCAACAATCAGATCTATGCGGACAATCTTTATTTGGAACACGCTAAAGCTTTACAGATAATATTGCTGACACTAGAAGAATCCTATAGAATGGACTTAATCTCTTTAGCGAATTGAACTAATTATGAATTATTAGTTTAGTCGGGCGTTTAGCCAGACTCCAATTTATTGAGTCGTTTTAGGGGCGCGGAAGCTGTTTTTCGCGCTTCTTCCACTCTCGTTCCAGAAGCGCGAAAAACAGCTTCCGCTTTATCAATGTAAAGAGATTAACTAAGGCTTCAACGATTTTTTCTCGTTAAAGCCTTATATATTTTACAGGACAATTGATGCAAACTCTTCAATTCTTGTGCAACGAATTAGCCGTTACAAAGCAAGAAATAAGCGACTTTGTCGCCTCTGCTCCCAAAAAATATAAAGTCTATACTATTCCAAAAAAGTCATCTGGTACACGAATTATCGCGCAACCGTCTAAACGACTGAAAGATTATCAGCGGTCACTGGTTAAATTACTTGAAACAAAACTCCCAGTTCATGATGCTGCATTTGCCTATAAAAAGAATATAGGTATCAAAGAAAATGCCGAACGCCACAAGAAGTCAAACTATCTATTGAAAATGGATTTTCAAAACTTTTTTTATAGCATTTCACCCAAGCTGTTTTTTGATGTTTTAATGAAACATAATATTGAATTCACGGCACTCGATAAATACTTATTAGAAAAAATATTGTTTTTCAATCCAAGCAAAAAAACTAACGGTAGGTTGGTTTTAAGCATAGGTGCGCCAAGCTCTCCACTTATCTCGAATTTTATAATGTATTTCTTCGATGAAACCATAAGCGCAACCTGCCTAAGTCTAAATGTGGTTTATACTCGTTATGCAGATGACCTGACGTTCTCAAGTAATACAAAGAATATATTGTTTACATTTCCTGCACTGGTAAAGAAAGCTCTGCGCGAGCATTTCGATGGCGCTATTACAGTAAATGAACTGAAGACTGTTTTCTCATCCAAGGCGCATAATAGGCATATAACAGGAATAACTATTACAAATCAAAGCAAATTATCGATTGGGCGCCAAAGAAAGCGATATATATCTTCATTAATTCATCGATTTTCAATCCAGCAACTGGATCAAGAGTATATAAATCATTTACAAGGACTACTTGCTTTTTGTCTTAATATAGAGCCGGATTTCGTTGAACGCATGAAAAAAAAATACTCCATAGAAATTATGAATGCCATCCAGCTAGAGGCAAGAAAAATCAATGAAAAATAATAGCTCTATCAAAGCCCTTGAGAATAAAGCGAGTAAAGGTGATCTTGAGGCAATTTTTCAATTAGGAGAACATTATTCGCAAGGTAAGTTTGTAGAAGCCGATACCGCCCTCGCTCAGCAATATTTTGATAAATTTATTGATGCTTTTAGAGAACCCAGGCTGATAATGCCTTCTTTAAAACTAATCAACTTTCGCGGGTTCGAATCAGCAGAAATCAAGTTATCTGATTCTAAAGTCACCGTGTTTATCGGTAACAATGGAGCGGGTAAAACAACTTTATTGGATGCTATTGCGAAAATATTATCTTGGTTCCGTATTTTTTTGGT
>CAIKKG010000015.1 GCA_903827975.1 uncultured bacterium | reverse complement strand
CGCAATGACAAATAAGGATGACGACACAGTTTCTTTGACGGAATGACAAAGGAGGTGTCCTTTTGCAGGGTTTCCTAGATACCGTAACCCGTGCCTTCGCGACTTCGTGCTTCAATTCAAAAAGACCGATACCCATGGCACGCGAATTTGGCATGGTGGCAATGGATGATTCCGCAAGATAAAAATCTTGGCTTAATACCTAAAAACGGGGTCTGAAATAGGGTAATAGTTGTATTATAACAATGGTATATATGGATAAAAATTCAGAAGGCTGAAAGATGAGTAAAAAAATGTCCATATTGCTGCTCAAATAAGACAAAAAAGAAAGGGTTTTATAATAAACAAAGACAGCGTTATCAATGCAATTCATGCGGCAAACAGTTTCAAAATCACAGCCGGAATAAACGATTAGAAAAGACAATCTGGAACCAATACGTATATCATCGACAGACGATACGTCAGTTAGCGGCAAAATATAAGCGAGGTAAAAACTGGATAAGAACACACATAGCGGATGTTCCTGTAAAAGAGCAACATCACATTCCGCAGCCGATAGTGGCAATTGCTGATGTAACGTTTTTCAAGAGAGACTTTGGCGTCTGTGTGATTAGAGCACCCCATCTGAAAAAGAATCTATATGCTCAGGAAGTCCAAACAGAATCTGTTGATGCTTACAGGCAAGGAAGATTTGATTTAGAGCAACGAGGCTACACCATCAAAGCTATCGTCTTGGATGGCAGGCCTGGCGTGAGACAGCTCTTTTCTGATGTTCCCATACAGATGTGTCATTTCCACCAAAAACAGATAATTACTCGTTATCTGACCAATAATCCAAAATTAGAAGCAGGGATAGAATTGAAGAAAATCACCACTACTCTTTGCCAGACAAATGAAAAAGATTTTACATTCGCTATTAATAGCTGGCATCAGAAGTGGTCTTCTTTTCTCAAAGAAAGGACAACAGATCCTTTCACCGGCAAATGGTTTTATACTCACAAACGACTTCGCTCAGCATATCGAAGCTTTAAAATTAATCTACCTTATTTATTTATCTATCAGAAATATCCAGAACTAAATATTACCAATACTACAAATTCTCTGGATGGTTGCTTTGCCTATTTGAAAGAATTAGTAAGAGTTCACAGAGGAATTACTAAACCACTCAAAAGAAAAATTATTCATGAAATATTGACAAAAAGAGACCCCGTTTTTAGGCATTAAGCCAAAATATTGCTGTTATTGCAACGTGAAAATGTCATCCCTAGTACCACGTGAAAATGTCACCCTAGGGCGCCCAATTTATTTAAAGACAATTCAAAAAGTTTACAAGGAACTTCTCCAGCATCTCGATTGTATATATGCCAGGAACCATCAAGCCATCGATTAACAATCACCTTGGCCTTCACCAAATGAGGATGACTGGCTGTAGGCATCAACTGGATGATTTGTGCATCTACAGATATGGTGTTGTCATTATTCACAGTTCTGAGATACCTGCGACACAAGATATTCCTTAGGTCAATATGTGCCGGTATTTTTCGCCAGGCACTTGTTTTTTCTCGAGGCTGTACGCCAAATCGTCTGCCATACTTGGGAATAAAGATTTGATTAAGATATCGATTTGCCGCACTATAGCTATCAATGCCCTTAACCCGCATCTCGGCAACTAAACGGTCTTGAAAAGAGCCATTGATTCTTTCACCTCTGCCGCGTGCCTGTGGCGAGTCAGCAAAAATAGTCCCGACACTCAGCTCTTGCATCGCCCGTTCAAAGTGGGTAGGTTTATTTATTATATGGATGCTATAATGTGTGCCTCCATATCGGGTTGTCGTAAACTGTGAGGCTTTATCCAGATAAAAACAGCCCGGCAAACCCTGCTTCTCAAAGACATGTCTGCAAACAAGGAAACATCCTTCCAAATCTTCCTGTGGTTGAAACAGTCCATAAAGAGGCTTTCCCGTAGAATCATCTGTACAGAGGATTAAAGTTGATTGAACTTGCCCAAACCAAGCATGTGGCGAACCATCTAAAAAAAGCATTTGACCTTCCTTACCGCAACGAATCCTTCTTTTACGATGCGCAGGCTGCCGATGCTTCTTTCCTCCAAGGCCGGCTGCTCTTAACCATTTTCTCAATGTCTCTCGCCCGATCTTAATGGCCTCTGCCTCTAACAGATAATCAGACAAATGAGAAAAATTAAAATCAAAGTATTTCCGCTTGAAAAGATCCATAGCCTCTCCCTTGAATTCCGCAGAAAAAGCATGTAAGGGCTTTCTACCTTTATTACCATGAAAAACGCCCCGAACTCCTTCCCCGAATACTCTTTTCTTAATTCTCTGAATTTGGCGTACTGTAAGCTGTAAAGATCGCCCAGCCTCTTTATTTGTCAGTTTTCCGTCCAATAAAGATTTAATAACCTCATATCTATTCAACTCTGCCATTGTAATGCTCTCCTCCCTGGACATGAGACACCTCCATCTTTCTAGTGTCTCTTTCTACTCTTTTTCGCCCTAGGGTGACATTTTCATGTGGCAGTTAGGGGGTGACATAATCATATGGCATTAACAACCGCAAATTATTTGTTGACTTTATAATTTAACAAGATTAAGTTAATGACATTAAATTAATGCTTGTATCAGGTTTAATCATGTCAATGGAAAAACAGAGTCGTTAAAGAGTGTTACATTTGAAGCATTTTTGTTCTGATGAAAACATCGAAGCAGAAGTGGCCTTTAGAAAATCATCATTTTCTTAAAGGCGGAATTTTTCACCT
>CAIKKG010000014.1 GCA_903827975.1 uncultured bacterium | reverse complement strand
ATGGGCACCTCAACATATGTATATGTCTCTATCCCTGATTCCAGTCCAACGTGTAGCAATCTAAACCTCCCATCATCATCAACAATAGCGTATCGTTGTGTTACCTCATCAACCCTCAGAAAGACTGATGGCACTGGCTGGATCCCAGTGAATTTCAGCAACATAACATTCGGTAATCCATTACCTAATCTTCCAGTTGATCCGGTAAACACAACCTCAACAGGAAATTATTATACATATACAGCTGGTGGTGGATGGGCAATCTCCGCTGTTTTAGAGTCCACCAAGCAGACACCAACAATGGCATCTGATGGAGGACAGAGCACGGCCTCCTATGAGGTTGGTTCTAGTCTTGCACTTACCCCCATGTCAGTACTTACAAGGGCTAGTGCTCAGGGTGGACTCACGGTCTCAAATGCCTCTCCAGTGACATTCGCGATGTCGGGATATACGACCGCAACGACCACACTTACGGGAGGGTCGGTGAAGACAACTGGAAGCGTCCCGACATTTGGTGGAAATAAATTAACATTTGGAACAGCGGGCACCGGCACAAGTCAATTCACGGTCGCGTCTTTTGCGAGTATCGATGCGACAAATAATAAGGTTTATGCAATTGATAATGGCTATACCAACTATAATCGGTTGGTTAGGTTCGATTCCGGTACGGGTGTCACTCCATATGGCGCAAATTGGGAAACATTCGGGAGTTATGGGACAGGCACTAATATGTTTAGAGGTCCGACGTATTTAGCTATCGATTCCGCAAACAATAAATTATATTTAGTCGATTCTACAAATAACAGGCTTATCCGTGTGGATTCAGGGGGAGGGTCTACTACCTTCGGTGCAAATTGGGTGACAACCTCAACAAGTGCTTTTGGCGTAACTGTTGATGTTACTAATAATAAAATATTTTTGACAGATTGGTCCAATAGAATTATCCGCATGGATTCAGGGGGAGGGTCTACTACCTTCGGTGCAAATATGCAGACATTCGGAACGACCGGATCTGGTACGAATAATTTTAATGGTCCGAGAGGAATAGCCGTTGATGCCATAAATAATAAATTGTACATTGTTGACGGCAATAATTTTCGCATTATCCGCATGGATTCAGGGGGAGGGTCTACTACCTTCGGTGCAAATTGGGAAGCTTACGGAACAATCTATGTAAATGGTTCGCCGGGGCAATTTTCGGATTCATACGGAATAAGCGTAGATCCAGTCAATAATAAAGTATTTATTGGACATAATTCGGCATTTCAAATTGTAATGATTAATTCGGGAAGTGGTGGAACTTCATTCGGCGGAAATTGGACAACTATTTCAAGTCCTACCGCGAGATCTGTTAGTGTTGATTATATCCATAATAAAATATATTCAGAAGATAATAATAACAGCATTATAATTCGTGTAGATTCTGGATTTGGAAATTTGTATGCTTCCTCTGGCATCTACACTTCTGGCTCTGTAGATATCGGACAAACAACAACCTCATGGGGATCTCTCTCCTGGGTTAACTCAGGAAGTGGAACTATCACAATGAAAGCCCGTTCTTCTGCAACCTCTAACTTCTCAGGAGCAACAGCATGGGGTTCATGCACAAGTCTCTCAAGTGGTCAGTCTCTCTACACGGGTAACTGTGTTACAACAGGACATAGGTATATACAGTTCCAGGCAACACTCTCAACATCAGACACATCTGTAACGCCATCACTCGATTCAGTAAACATTGGGTATACATACTAAGGATTATTATTTCTTGGCAAGTTGTATTAACAGCCACTAAAAAGGTACACTAAGCACAATGGCGAAAGAGGTGGACTTAATAAAAGAGAAATTACCCGTCCTAGATTTCATCCGAGGGTATATTCCGCTTACTCCCGCAGGTAGGAATTTTAAGGGACTCTGTCCGTTTCATCCTGAAAAAACACCATCATTCATTGTCTCACCGGACAAGCAGCGGTGGCATTGTTTCGGGTGTGCAGAGGGCGGGGACATAATTACGTTCGTGATGAAGTATGAGAATTTAGAGTTCCCCGAGGCACTCCGTTTTTTGGCTGAACGCGCGGGCGTACAATTGCGCGCACTGAATCCTCAGCATGAACGTGAGTTCGGCGTGCTTTATGATATCAACGAAGAAGCAAAAAATTTTTATGTAAGTGAGTTATATAAAAACACAGCCGCATATGAATATATAAAGTCTCGCGGTCTGAATGATGAGACACTGAAGGAATTTGAAATAGGATTTTCTCCTGGTGGAGAAGCCCTCACACTCCACTTAATTAAAAAAGGATTTGATGTGAATGATGCAACACGCGCGGGATTAATATATAAAAACTCTCGCGGACTTTATCGAGACAGATTTGAAGGGCGCATTATGTTCCCAATATATAACCACGTAGGAAAACCAGTCGCATTTACTGGAAGAGTTTTTGGAGCGCACGCGACAGAGGATGTGCCGAAATATGTTAATAGCCCAGAGACATCAGTATTTAATAAATCACGAGTATTATATGGACTTCATAAATCAAAATTAGAAATTTCACGTGAGCGAACTGTTGTTGTAGTTGAAGGACAGATGGATTTTCTTATGGCGTGGCAGTGCGGAGTTCGCAATGCTGTAGCAGTATCAGGAACTGGATTTACGGAGTTTCATTTAGAAAAACTAAGGCGTATTGCTGACACCGTTATCGGTAGTTTTGATAATGACGATGCGGGTAGGAAGGCTATGGAAAGAATGCTCGATATGCTGAATCGCTACGACTTCCATGTGAGTGTAATAAGCTTTGGAGAGTTTAAGGATCCAGCTGAGGCACTTCAGAAAGATCCGACATATATGAAGCGGGTAATAGAGAAGGCAGTTCCTGCATTTGAATTTATGTTTGAACGTTATTTTAATTCAGAAAAAGTAAGGAAGGATTTAGCTCTAAAGGACAGGGTGGTTAATCACATGCTAAATCTCATGAGCAGGCTTAAAAATCCAGCAACTAGAAATCACTGGGTTGAGAAGCTCTCATTCGCCTCAGGAATATCAATGACAGCACTTGATGAGAAGCTTTCAGACATACTATCAACCGCGAGCGATGCTAAGAAAAGCAGTGCGAGTAATAGCGAGATTACCAAGGAGCAGTTTGAAGAAAGTCGTGTAGATATGATTGCAAAACGTCTTGTTTCACTCTCATTTACAAACGACAAATTAAAGGATATGATTCTGACAAATAAAGAATACATGCCACAGGGGTTCGTGAATGCCATTGAGCACCCTGAGGCGGAATCCGTCGAGATGCTCCAAATGCAATCATCTTATTTATTTGGGTCCACGGATGAAAAAACACTTCAAGGTGAATACCTTGAACTTATCAAGCAATTAAAGCTTGAACATTTAAAACGCGTCCAAGATGCCACAAGGGATATAATCCGGGCTGCGGAGCGAATAGGGAATGATGAGAAGTATGATGAGGCGATGAAGAAGATGAATGAGATTTCAAAGCAAATGAACGATTTAAAACAATGAAGAAAAAACAAAAAGCTCAAAAAACTAAAAAGGTAAAACCAGCAAAGAGTAAAAAAGTTGTTAAAAAGAAAGTTGTGGTAAAAAAATCTGTTGCAAAAAAAATGCCTAAGAAGTCGGCAAAAATTTCTGCTAAGGCAAAAACAGGAAAAAAGGTAAAAAAATCTACTGAGGTCCCAGAAGAGTATGAAAAGCATCTTGAGGAATTAGTTAAGCGCGGTCGTGCGCGCGGATTCGTAAACGATGCGGAAATTCTCAATTATTTTCCAAACATAGAAAAAAACCTCTCATTTTTGGAAGAGGTATATTCTCGTCTTGAGCACGAGGGTATTAAGGTTCGCGAAACCACAACACTTATTAAAAATGTTGAGTCTGAGAGAGAGGAGGTGACAGTTCAGGAATTGCAGGATGCAACGCGCATTGACTCTGAGCTTCCTGACGCAGTGCAGATGTATCTTAAGGAAATTGGACGTACACCACTCCTCAGTTCAAAAGAAGAAAAGGAACTTGCAAAAAGAAACGAGGCCGGCGATGAGATTGCAAGGCAGAAACTTATTCAGGCGAACCTTCGTTTGGTTGTGTCTATTGCAAAACGTTATGTAAATCGCAGTCCTCACCTTTCAATTCTTGATCTTATTCAGGAGGGAAATATTGGGCTTTCTCGTGCGGTAGATAAGTTTGATTATCGCCGTGGATTTAAATTTTCAACATACGCGACATGGTGGATTCGTCAGGCGGTAACGCGCGCACTCGCTGATTATTCAAGAACTATCCGCATTCCAGTGCACATGGTTGAGACAATTACAAAGTATACACAGACAAAGCGTCGCCTTATGCAGGAACTTGGTAGGGAGCCGTTGCCAGAAGAAATTGCTACAGAAATGAATTTGGATGTTGAGAAGGTTCACTACATACAGAAGATTTCTCAGGAGGTAATTTCCTTGGAAACTCCGATTGGTGATGACGATGAGGATTCAACACTTTCCGACTTCATTAAGGATGAGACAAGTATGAGTCCTGATCAGTTAGCAAACGCAGCATTGCTACGCGACCAGATTAAGGAGGTACTCACAGATCTAACAGAACGCGAGCGCAAGATTCTTTCAATGAGATTTGGACTCGAGGATAATATCCCACATACCTTGGAAGAGGTAGGAAAAGTATTCGGTGTTACGCGCGAGCGCATTCGTCAGATTGAGGCGAAGGCACTTGATAAAATTCGTAACCATAAGGATATAAAAAAACTCGAAGGATACTAAAATAAAATGCTTCACCCCGCCAAAAGGCGGGGTTTTGCTTTTTATAATGCATGTTTGTATGATTTGAATATGGTATCGACCTCAGAAATTAGAAATAAATATCTTGAATTCTTTAAATCTAAGGGACACACAATAATCCCTTCAGCCTCACTTATTCCAGAAAATGACCCCACGGTTCTTTTTACGACAGCTGGTATGCATCCATTAGTACCTTATTTTCTTGGGGAAACACATCCGGGCGGAAGTCGTGTAACTAGTGCACAGAAGTGTATTCGAACTGGTGACATAGATGAGGTTGGAGATGTAACACATCTAACATTTTTTGAGATGCTCGGGAACTGGTCATTCGGTGATTATTTTAAGAATGAGGCAATCGAAATGAGCTTTGAGTTTTTAACACAAAAAGAGTGGCTCGGACTTGATTCAAGACTAATTGCAGTATCAGTATTTCAAGGAGATGAAGATGCACCATTTGATGATGAGGCATTTGAGAAATGGAAATCGCTTGGTATTCCGGAGCAGAGAATTGCAAAACTTCCGAAGAAGAATAACTGGTGGGGACCAGCAGGAGAGACTGGCCCATGCGGTCCTGACACAGAGATGTTCTTTTGGACTGGAAATCCAGGTGAGGTTCCAGAATCATTTAATGATGACAACCCTCTCTGGGTTGAAATCTGGAATGATGTTTTTATGCAGTATTTTAAAAATACCGAAGGCACATTTGAACCACTGAAACAGAAGAACGTTGATACTGGAATGGGACTCGAGCGTGTAGTCGCCATTTTAAATGGAGTAGATGTATATGCAATCGATACTTTTGCACCAGTCATTCAGAAGATTGAATTACTAACCGGCAAGAAGTATGGAGATGGCGATGTTGATACGCGTTCAATAAGAATAATTGCGGATCATATTCGCGCGGCAACTTTTATTCTTGGTGACAATAGAGGAATGGCCCCATCTAATATAGGGCAGGGATATGTACTTCGTCGCATTATTCGCAGAGCAATTCGTTACGCAAAACTTCTAGGTTTTCATAAAGAATTTACAGCAGAGACTGCTGAAGTTGTTATTGAGATGTGTAGTGATGTTTACCCTGAGTTAAAGAATAATAAAGACGTAATAATAAATGAGCTTTCTGCTGAAGAAAAGAAATTCAGCGCAGCGCTTGATAAGGGTCTTAAAGAATTTGGTAAGCTTACTTCAGTTGACGGAAAATCAGCATTTGATCTTTATCAGTCATACGGATTTCCGATAGAACTTACGGAGGAGCTTTCACTTGAGCGCGGATTTGTCATAGACAAGAAATTGTTTGAAGAAGAATTTAAAAAGCATCAGGACTTATCACGAACCTCATCCGCTGGGGTATTTAAAGGAGGACTTGCAGATAATTCAGTTGAAGTAACGAAGTATCACACCACAACACATTTACTACATCAGGCACTTCGTGATGTATTGGGTCCACATGTCGAGCAACGAGGAAGCAATCTAACTGCTGAGCGTTTGCGTTTTGATTTTTCCCATAATGCAAAAATGACAGATGAGGAAATCAAAAACGTAGAGCGCATAGTTAATGAGAATATAAAAAAGGATCTTCCAGTTAGCTTTGAAATGCTCTCAATTGAAGATGCGAAGAAATCTGGAGCAATAGGACTTTTTGAGGAGAAGTATGAAAAACTTGGGAACAAAATAAAAGTATACTCAATAGGTGATTATTCAAAAGAAATCTGTGGAGGTCCGCACGTTGAGCACACTGGAGAAATTGGTGGTATAACAATTCAAAAAGAAGAGGCAGTCTCAGCTGGTGTTCGCCGAATACGCGCAGTGCTGAATTCCTAACGAGCTCGCGCAGTTTTTTATAGAATTAAATATAGCTCTTACGAGTTGCAATAGGGTATAATAAAAACAATGGAAGAGGAGCAAAGAGATGTAGTTTATTTTGGTCGTACCAATTTCCGAAACAAGGACCGTCTTTTTGGTATAAAGAGAAAAGATAGGCGCCAGCACATGTATGTCATAGGACAGACCGGAACAGGTAAGTCCAACATGATACATAACATGGTTATTCAGGACATAGCAAACGGAGAGGGTGTGTGTCTCGTAGACCCGCACGGTGAAAATGTAGAGGCACTTCTTGAAAAGATTCCGGAAAACCGCATGGATGATGTGATATATTTCAATCCTGCAGATTCCGAATACAACATAGGATTTAATGTATTAGAAATTCCTGACCCAAAATATAAGCACCTTGTGGCCTCAGGTCTCATGGGTATTTTTACGAAAATCTGGTCTGGCGTCTGGTCAGCTCGTATGGAGTACATCATGAACAATGCAATTCTCGCACTTCTTGATACTCCTGGCACAACGCTTCTTGGTATAACGAGAATACTCGTAGACTCAGAATACAGGGCAATGATTTTAGCAAATGTTAAAGATCCAGTTGTTAAGGCATTCTGGATTAATGAGTATGAGAAATGGAAAGACCAGTTCAGAAATGAAGCAATCGCGCCTATTCAAAATAAGGTTGGACAATTTCTTTCAACAGCACTTATTAGAAACATAGTTGGTCAGGAAAAAAGTACCATAAATATTCCGGATATAATGAATAACGGTAAAATATTTTTGGTGAACGTATCAAAGGGAAGAATTGGAGAAGATAACTCCGCGCTTTTAGGTGCGATGCTTATCACGAAGATTCAACTTGCTGCAATGGAACGCGTCCGCATTCCAGAGGAAGAGCGCGTTGATTTCTATCTCTACGTAGACGAATTCCAGAACTTCGCAACAGATTCATTCGCCAACATTCTTTCTGAGGCGCGTAAGTATTATCTGAATCTTATTCTAGCTCATCAGTATATAGGGCAACTAACAACAGACACATCAACCTTGGTACGCGATGCTGTATTTGGTAACGTTGGAACAATGGTTACATTCCGAGTTGGTGCAACAGATGCAGAATTTTTAGAAAAAGAGTTTGCTCCTGAATTTGGAGTTCAGGATATGGTTAATCTTCCAAACTATCATATTTATCTTAAGTTGCTCGTAAACGGTCTACGAAGTAGAGCATTTTCTGCAAAAACAATAGAGCCCCTTAAAATGAAGTCATCAAAGGAAAGGATTCAGAGAGTTATTGATAATTCACGCAGACGCTATGCGCGTCCACGCATAGAAGTTGAGAGAGATATTATCGAGTGGAGTGGTGTAGAAAAGGTTTCAGAAAATGAAGTTGATTGTATGAACTGTGGTAAGCACGTTCGGCTTCCGTTCACACCGATTCCGGGAAGGCCAGTCTACTGCCCAGAGTGCTATGCAAAAGTTAAATCAGGAGAGGTTACTCCAACACGTGTTGTGGATGAACAAATTAAATCAGAAAAAACAGCAGACGATGGAAGGAAAAATCCACCGCGTCGAGCATGGCCCGCAAAAAGCAGAAGCGGAAATAATGAAGGGTCTACGCACCCAGAAAAGAAGCAATCTATTTTGGAGGACAATCACGCGCGTAAGGAGGGTGAAGATAAGCCAGTGCAATCAATAGGACTTGGAGATTTAAAAAATACACCAGCGATTCAGGAGAAACCACGCATTCCTCGAGATTCAGAGAGTGGAGATGATCTTAGAAAGGCACTGTCTGAAGCATTGGGAAAACTTGATAACCAGTAATACTAATAAGTAAAAAATCGCCGTATAGGCGATTTTTAATATTACTTTTTAGAAGTAAATAAGGATTACTATTTTGACTTATCAACGCGCTCAACATACTGACCTGTCTGCGTATTAACTTTAATAATATCACCCTCATTAATAAACAAAGGCACGTTTACTTTTGCGCCAGTCTCAAGCGTTGCTGTTTTTGTGCCGCCCTGTGCAGTATCTCCTTTAATGGCTGGAGGTGCTTCGGTAACTTTTAAATCCATCTTTACTGGTAGTTCAACGTTTATAATTCTCTCCCCATATTTATATGACTTAATCTCTGTATTAGACTTCAAAAAAACTTTCTCATCTCCGAGTGCGTCAGGCGCAAGGAAAAAACGATTTTTTGGATTTCCCACCTCTGTGAACCAGTACTGTCCCTTACTCTCATAGATAAATGTTGCTGGAACCATATCAATCTCAGCCTCTTCAAAGTTTTCTCCAGGATGTGCGGAATACTCCTGCACTTTTCCTGAGATTAGATTTTTAATCTTAATCTGCGCAACTGGCTTTCTCTGTTGCATGCGAACAAAAGCATAGTCCTTCACTTCATAAGGATCCTGGTCATTCTCTTTTGTGAATATTGTACCGATTTTTAGTTCATCGTATGAAAGTCGGGCCATGTGTAGAAATTGATTAAGATGAAATGCGACTCGAATATTGTATGCGATTTAGAAAAAGGAGGCAAGTTAGGACTAGTATAAAAAAGGCCCCGCATATAATCGGGGCCTATTGTTTTAGCGTCAATTCATTCTTATCATTCGCGCGTGAATGAGAGGATGCAGTGTAATTCATCAAACTTATTTCGTATACTAAGCAGGTTTAGGCTAAGCCTTCCGCCCATTGATTTGAATAGGGCAGAAGCGAGCGGTTCACCATCAATTATGGGAAGCGCGCGCTTCTTATCAATCGATATTGCCATACTTCCGAATGGAAGCTCATCCTTATAATTCATTGCTAGGAAAAGCAGTCCCTGAGTTCCTACTAGCACGACGTCTTTTTGTGACTTTAAAAACGAAACGCACTCAGCGAGAGATTTATCCTTCCTAATCACAAACACACTTATCATATATTGCTCACCGGGAATCAACTCGTCTGTGACATTAGAATAGAGCCCCTCTTCAAAAAGCGAACCAAATTTTCCACCCAAACCAAGTCCTTCACGAAACGACTCTATTTGTTTTGAGTGCTCATAGTCTTCCGGTACATCAATATAAAAATAGTATGCGAAGAAAAAACTCTTAACCATTATCCCATGGTAGAAAATTGTCGCGTTCCTTTTCATGAATCCTCCAATGTGAATATATTTAATTATCTAATTACTTATTTTGTTATATTAGTTTTATCCTTGAGTGTCAATAAATATGGGATATAACGAATCAAAATATCATTGACAAACCTAATATATAATGTGTAATATATCTACAAGTTCAATCACAATCCAGTGACTGACTACAACAGGAGGAGTACGTATGTTCTTTCGCATGTTTCTTTCGTTGGTGATGGCAATCTTCTGTCTCACCGCCGTGAGTGCCACCGAGGCCAAAGAGCCATGGTATCGCGGTAAGAACCCACCAGTAACCTTCTCGGCCGCTCTTTCTGCCGACAGGGAGTTTCTCGGGGTCAATCACCGTGGCTGGAGGATGAGGGCAAGTAACGCAATGCTGTGTGGCGCCATGGAGTCTGTGGGTTTACCCTGCGACTTCAACACGCGCTTCTCGCTTTCGTTATTTCTAACGGTGAACGGCAAGGGCCTCTTCCCGGCCTCTGGTAGGACGAATCCGTACTTCAGCGAGTATCGCTCAAGCGATCCTCTGCCGAACGATGGGTACATCGGCCTGCCTCGTCAGAACGAGATACTGGCAGCTGCTATCAGGAGGAACGCCCACCTCTTCAAAAATGGCGACCTGTCAGCCAAGGCTGTTCGGAGTGATTGGCGTTAATAATGCCAACGTCTGTACAGTCTTCAAGCCCCTCACCAAGTGAGGGGCATTTTTATATATATAAATCACAGCACCATTTATTTAATCAGTTGTCTAATTTTGTCTCTTAGTATATTCTTTCAATGTTCTCATGATAAGTAAAAAGAAAAAATCTGTGTTTGTTGGGATGTCGGGCGGCGTTGATTCGTCAGTCGCGGCATTTTTATTGAAAAAGAGTGGCTATGATGTAACTGGAGTTTTTATAAAGTGCTACAACATTGATGGTTGCGCGGAGCGGGACGCGGAGGATGCGCGTCGTGTAGCAGAGCACATAGGGATACCTTTTTATGTATTTGATTTTGAAAAGGAGTATAAGAAAAAAGTTGTGGATTACATGATTGAGGGTTATCGAACTGGTCTCACACCAAATCCTGATGTTATGTGTAATCGCGAGATAAAATTTGGTTTATTTTTAAAACGCGCGCTTTCGTTGGGTGCTGACTTTGTTGCAACAGGACACTACGTGGAACTTGTCTCTGGTAAGGCTCCACACCTAAAAATAGCAAAGGATACTAATAAGGATCAGAGCTATTTTTTGTGGACACTAACACCAAATGAGTTGAAGCACTGTATATTTCCTTTGGGGAAAATTAAGAAGCCAGAGGTGCGCATAATTGCAAAGAAAGCAGGACTCTCTACTGCCGAAAAAAAGGATTCACAGGGAATCTGCTTCCTTGGAATGTTTGATGTGAAGGATTTTCTTAAGCAAAAAATTAAAACAAAAAATGGATATGTTTTGGGAACGGATGGAGAGATGATGGGTGAGCATGAAGGTGCCGCACTTTATACAATAGGGCAGAGACACGGGTTTACGCTTAGCGCAAAAAAAGGAAGTGAGACGAAGCCACACTATGTTGTCTCAAAGGATGTAAAAAAGAATATTATTGTTGTTGCTGAGGGTAGCGAAAATCCATCTCTATTTCGAAAGGAGCTTGAGCTCTCCGGGGTAAACATTGTTATTCCATTTACTAAAAAAGCATCAGTAATGGCGCGGGTCCGCTACCGTCAGCCAATCTCACCAGCAATTCTCGAGAATATTGGAACAAAATCAAAACCAAGGTATAAGCTTTCGTTCAAAAAGTCACAAAAGTTTGTGGCTAGCGGACAGTCCGCAGTTTTCTATAAAGGGGGTGGGGGGCTGGTCGGAGGTGGTATAATAGTGTAGTATTAAATACATGAAAAAAGCATCAGTAATAGCAGTCTTTTTGGCGCTATTCACCACAAGTTTTTCATTCGTTGGAGCAGAAAACAGCACTATTACTAGCGTTATCCCTGAGATTAGCGCAACCTCATCACAGCCCACCAAGTGGGAGGTTTTATCGTCAATGCAGAAAAATGCAGTTTCTGCTGGGACATATGAAGCAACTTTCACAGAGGAGGAGATTAACGGTTTAATAGATGCTGGACTCGTTTCAGCAAATATTAAGTGGTTTATAGATAAAGCATCAGTCAAAATTAGCGATGGATTTGTTGATATTAAAATACACCTTTTACGCCCATTTAGGAGCGACGTTACAGCAAGGGGAATGATTGTATTAAACAACGGAAAAGCATCAGTCAAAATTAGCTCTGTATATTACGGATTCTTTCCAGCTCCAGCATCCTTTGTTGAGCGACTTGGAAATTTTGCACTAAAAAAGAAGTCACCTGACGAGTGGTTATCTGTTAGGGGAGCACAATGGGAGAACCTTGAATTCAAAAAGGGATTGGTCTCATTCAAGTTAACTGTTCCAGATAATAAATAAAAAATGAGTTATGCTTCCGTATGAGATTTTCTTTTACGGTGGTATCTCATTCCTTATAGGTATTTTTGCGGCGAGCTTCAACGTTCCGCCGTTTTTTATTACGGTTAGTACGATTGCAGTTTGTGCACTTTTTTTGTTTTTTGTTTTTTACTATAAAAGTAGTAGAGATGTGTGGTTCGCATTTCTGGTTTTATTTGTAATTGCTGGCTCAGTTTATTACAGAATTGACGATTCAAAATTTAAAAATGCACAGATTCCATTTGGAAAAGTAATAGAATTTTCTGGTTTGGTAACAAGTGATCCGGTTAAAAATAATGATATGCGGGAAATGCGCGTTATGCTTGATGCCCCATTTAAAACTAAAATTTTTGTTCGCGTACGAGATGGAGAATTTTCATACGGGGACATAATAAGTGGTAGTGGTAAGATTGAGCGCGCCAATGAAGATTCATACGCAAGGTATTTGGAGGGGCAGTATATCAGAGGAATAATAAATTTCCCCACTATTAATAAGGTTAGCGAGCATAATGGGTCTGCAATAAAATTCGAATTGCTAAATATAAAACATAAAATAGCACGAGTATTCTCTAATGTCTTACCGCCCGAGCAGGCAACGTTTCTCTCTGGTCTAACGATAGGTGCAAGAGGGACGTTTTCTCCTGAGCTGAAAGAAGCAATGCAAAAAAGTGGCACAACTCATCTTGTCGCACTTTCCGGATATAATATTTCAATTCTTGTGTATGTGACCATGATTTTTTTGCTTGGCTTTATGCATAGGCGTAAAGCATTATTCTTTTCTGTAATTGCAATCTTAGGTTTTGTAATAATGACTGGTGCTGAAGCATCAGTTGTTCGAGCAGCAATTATTGGATTCATTATTTTATTATCAAGTGAGATCGGTCGGGCATACGATATTAGAAACGTAATATTATTTGCGTGCCTCTCCATGGTTTTAATAAGCCCAAAGGTTTTAGTGTTTGATGTTGGATTTGAGTTATCATTTTTAGCACTTTTAGGAATAATATATATCAATCCGATTATTATGCGCTTAGTCGGAATGACAGAGAAAGATAATAGCTTCATTTTGTGGAAGACATCTTTAATTACAACAGCCTCAGCACAAATCACAACACTTCCTATATTAATCGCAAATTTCGGAATATTCTCACCGATATCACTTTTATCAAATGTAGCAATTCTGGAGTTAATTCCAATAACAATGGGACTTGGTTTTATGACAGCTCTAACTGCTCCAATATCGTATTACATATCACTGGTATTCGGTCTTCTGGTATCAGCATTTCTAAAATTTGAATTATTTTTAATCTATTTTTTCGCAAAAATTAGCATACCACTCCAATTCAAAATGAGCATGTTTATGTTTGTTCTGTATTATTTTCTGATAGGTCTAGGTATTTGGAGGTTAGGTAAAAAAATAACCCCGTAAGAAATTTCTTACGGGGTGTGTGATTACTTCAGAATTCCAAGCATTCGGAGTTCCTCGCAGGGGTAACAGAGGTTTTCCGCAACGATGGCATTGTTAGATGCAAATATGCCAATTGGCGCACCGCATCCTACGCAGTATCGAGCGTTAGGCATGCGTGGCTTCTCATTATACTTTGCACGCCTCAGGTGCAGGAGCGCAATCTTATGCGCCTCAGTATCTCGGTTCATCGCTTCCTCCTTGTTTTGTACTTCCTGTAGTTTGTAATTTATTAAGTAAGTTGTCAAGAGATTTTGTAATGTAATATATATTAGAATTAAGAGAATGATGGATTTGGCTTTCGAATTACTGGAAAAATATAAGTCAAGAATTATTCCACTTTGTATAGCACTTTTAGTTGTTAATACAATACTTTTTTCTTACATTATTTCAGGAATAAGTAATTCAAATAAAACAGAATTTGATTTTTTGGATGTTGGTCAGGGCGATTCAGAATTATTGCAATTTGCAGTAGATACAAACAGAAATAGAATAAAGGTTCTAATAGACGGCGGTCCTGAAAACGGAAAAGCGCTTACAGCTATAACATCACTTTTATCACCAACAGACTCATACATCGATATTATTGCGATTACACACCCTCAGGCAGATCATATAGGTGGACTAATTGATGTAGTAAAAAAATACAAAGTCGGCGCTTTTATCTGGGCTGGTAGGGAGAATGACATATCCATTTTTCATGAGCTTATGGATGTACTAAAAAAAAGCGATACAAAAATACTCGAATTATCTCGTGGAGATAGTATTAAGATTGGTGCGAATATTATTAGGGTTGTCTCTCCAGACGGGAAACTTTTATTAGATAAAGACTTAAATAACTCCTCTCTAGTGCTTAGCGCTAAATCAGCAAGCACCACAGCACTTTTTACTGGTGATATAGGAAAGACCGCGGAACTAAGTTTATCAAAACTTTCTCTTACAAAAGCAGACATTATAAAAGTTCCACATCATGGTTCCAGATATTCAGTGATTTCAAATTTTTTAAATGCGGTGAGTCCTAAAATCGCAGTAATTGAGGTCGGAAAAAACTCATATGGACATCCATCGGAGGACGCATTGAATGGATATGCGCAAATTGGTGCAACAATTTTTCGAACAGATAAAAATGGAACGTTAAGATTCATAATTGGAGATGGGAGAAATGTTAATGTTATAAAAAATAACTAAATACTTGACAAAAGTGGCTTGACATTGTGGTAATTTATGTTACACTTTCACACAGAAGTTTGAAAATTAATTTAAACGAAATAAAAAAAGGAGAGATTAATGAGCGAAAGTCAGCAAGCAAGGATGGAAGTTTCAACTCCAATTTCTGCGACGCCAGTTGTCGTAGCGCGAGTTGAGATTTCGGAGCTCGCAACAAGGTCCGTACTTCAGTACGGTCTTGATTACGAGCTCGAGCGTTGCCCACCTCTTACTGAGTGGGGCGCCGCAACGGAAGATCAGGTAACCTCGAAGGTCGCGGTCGAGGTTGTGGAGTTTGGCGAGGATCAGAATATGTCCTTTAAGGATATGTTTCGCTCCCTTGACCTTTCCGCTGTCTGTCTCACTAAGAGTCAGATTGCGGAGCTCATAACCAAGGAGCCTGGTCTCTTGAGGCCGGACGCACCTCTCTTCGCACTATTCAGGCACAACGGCAAGTTCTTTGTCACTAAGGCCGTATCGGCCGAAGTGATAAGGCTCGTTGTGCTAAGGTTCGAGGATGACCGAGGTTGGATTGGCCGCCTCAAGCCTCGTGTTATTCTTCCTGTAATTTCATAGCCCCCACTCGGGGGCTTTTTTTTGACTAAATATTTTTGAATTTAGATGTGCCAACTGAACATGGGTTTTTATTTTGATACTTCATTTTTATGTGGTATCATTTTTTTGTTATGAGAATACTTACACGCGATATAGGCGGACATGTTGGAGAGGAAATAACCCTAATGGGCTCCGTAGATGTACGTCGCGACCACGGCAAACTCATTTTTATAGACTTCAGAGATTGGACAGGTCTAGCGCAGGTTGTGTTTCTTCCAAACAACAAAGAATTGCATGAAAAGGCTAGCCAGATCCGCTCAGAGTGGGTCATTGAATTAAAAGGAAGTATCCAGAAGCGTCCTGAGGGATTGGTAAATAAAAATATGGCATCAGGTGAGTATGAAATCGTAGCCACAGGGTTCGAGATTTTATCAGAAGCAAAAACACCACCATTCGATGTTCATGAGAGTGGCCTTGATATAGGTGAGGAGACTCGAATGAAATATCGCTATGTAGATTTGCGTCGCTCAAGAATGCAGAAGAATTTGCGCAATCGTTTCAAGGTATTTCAGACAGTGCGCAATTTTCTAAGCGAGAATGATTTTGTTGAAGTTGAAACGCCAGTACTTTCGAAATCGACACCTGAGGGTGCACGTGATTATCTAGTGCCATCTCGTACACAGGAGGGTAAATTTTATGCGCTTCCACAATCACCACAGCAATACAAGCAGTTGCTTATGGTTTCTGGTATTGATCGCTACTTCCAGATTGCACGATGTTATCGCGATGAGGATACGCGCGGAGACAGACAGCCTGAGTTTACTCAGCTCGATCTTGAGATGAGTTTTGTTAATAGAGATGATGTAATGGCTGTAAATGAAGAACTTTTAATTAAAATAGTAAAAGAATTATATCCAGAGAAAAAGATTCAAGAGATTCCGTTCCCACGCATAACCTACAAGGATGCGATTGAGAAATATGGCAATGACAGGCCTGACATGCGAACTGATAAGGATGATCCAAATCTTCTCGCATTTTGCTGGGTTATTGATTTCCCATTCTTTGAAAAAACAGATAACGGTGGTTGGACATTCACACATAATCCATTTTCAGCACCAAAACCAGAGTTCATGAGTGATTTGCTAGAAAAGAAAAACATTGGCGAGATTATAACCACTCAGTATGATATTGCATTGAACGGATGGGAGATTGGTGGAGGAAGTATCCGTAACCATCGTTCAGAAGCATTACGCGCAGTATTTAATGTTATGGGATTTGATGATGAACGTATTGATAAAAATTTCGGACATATGTTGGAGGCATTCGATTTCGGGGCACCACCTCATGGTGGTATAGCATGGGGAATGGATCGTCTCATGATGATTCTGGAAGGAGAGGCAAATATCAGGGAGGTAATTGCATTTCCAAAAACAGGCGATGGGCGCGACTTTATGATGGATGCGCCAAGTGATGTATCAGAAGAGCAATTGAAAGAGCTACACATTAAAATCGTAAAAACAAACAAATAATATGAAACATCAAAAAGAAGAAAGAACATTTGTATTAATTAAGCCTGATGGTATTCAGCGAAGTTTGATTGGTGAGATAATTCACAGACTTGAGAGGACTGGTTTGAAATTTGTAGCCTTTAAATTTTTAGTTCCTACGCGCGAGCAGTGTATCGCTCATTACAATAAAGACGATGTATGGTGCGAAAAAGTTGGCGCACGAACGATCGTTGAAAAACAAGCAAAAGGAATGCCAGTAGAGAAATCTGCTTTGGAATATGGAAGGGATATTTTGGAGGGTAATGTTAGATTTTTAACATCTGGTCCAGTACTTGCAATCTCACTTGAAGGTAATCAGGCGGTCGGGATTGTAAAGAAACTTGTTGGAGGTACAGAACCACTTACATCTGATGTTGGAACTATTCGCGCCGACCTCACGATTGATTCATATGCAATTGCAAATGTAGACGGACGATGTGTTCGCAATCTAGTGCACTGCTCTGATGAGACAAGCGAGGCTGAGAGGGAGACAAAACTATGGTTTAAAGAGGAGGAAATCATCAAATATCATCATATAAACGAGGTTGTTCTTTATGATGTAGATCTCGGTCACATTTTAGGAGAATAGTAGTATTTATAAGGGTTTTTTATGCACAGGTAGGGTAGAGAAATAATAGTGAAAGTGCTACACTATAAGTGAGTCCTGTTTAATAGAATTCGGCTCAAACTTATAAAAAGGGATTCCACAATTGTGCTGTGTCGCAGGTTCGTCCTGGATATAGTTACTGAGGAAACCCACTTGGCTTCTAGCCGGAATTCTAAAAAGCTGGATTCATCAAAAGGACGTCTGCAAAGGCGTTCTTTTTTATTTGTGATATTATTAATACAAATATCTACTAGATAAAAAGGCATACAACCTTATTTATTTAGTAAGCAAATAAAAAAATGAAAAAATATATAGTCGGTTTATGTGCAATAGTCGCTCTTATTTCTCTAACTCCTGGAGTACGCGCGCAGTCCTTGTCAGCGGTTCCTAGTACTCTAGGCGCTACATCAACTGGAATAAATAATAATGAAGCATCCTCATCAGCTACATCAGTTAATTTAGAAAATAATGTAAGTGCAAAATGCACTGTAAATGGGCATGAGGTTCCATGTAGTGAGGTTGGACAAAAAGCCTTTGGTTTTCTTAAAGCCGGTATAGGATTTTTAATTGCTGCTCTAATTTTCCTGACCGCTGGATTAATTTTTTGGATTGTAACAATAATTCACGCAGCATCAAATCCAATACCGAGCAAGGGTCTATGGCTTGCAGTAATAATTCTTGCGGGTGTTATTGGTTCAATCGTTTATTATTTTGTAGTTATGAGAAGCTTTAATAAGCCAGCTGAAAAACAAATAGAACAACCACAAGCACCCTTAGTTGTTCCGGTTCCAACTCCAGTAACTACAAAATATGCAGGATTTTGGATCCGTGTACTGGCGTCAATAATCGATTCAATGATTGTTGGGGGCGTAATAGGTTTGTTAAACAACATACTACCAGATTATGATGCGTCAAAATTACTTATAAATATTATTACCATAATAGGCGCGTGGCTCTACGCATCATTGCTTACAAGCTCTAGTAGGCAGGGAACGCTTGGTAAGATGATGCTCGGATTAAAAGTTGTGGATTATAACTATCAGAGGATTTCATTTGGTAGAGCTACAGCAAGACATTTTAGCCAATATCTTTCAGGTATGATACTTATGGCTGGATTCATAATGGTTGCATTCACGGAGAAGAAGCAGGGCCTCCATGACATAATTGCAGAAACGTTAGTAGTGAGAAATTCCTAATAGTTTCTTAAGTAATTAAAAAGCACCCAACTGGGTGCTTTTTAATTATGTGTCGGGATGCCGAGAATCGAACTCGGGCTACATGCACCCCATGCATGCGTACGACCGCTATACTACATCCCGGGATGCAAATATTATACACATATTTAATATCTCTTAAAATAAAAAACCCCGCTTTTCGCGGGGAGTTTTCTTACTTTGTTTTACTAAGTGTTCTTAAGCACTGTGTACAGACATAAGAGCGCTTGCCTGCAACAAGAAGTCCGGTCCATTGTAGGTTAGCCTTCTTTTTGCTGTATGTGGTCGGATTATAATGACCGCGAAGAAGTTTTCGCGTGCTTCCACCTTTTGATGATTTTTTACACTTTTCACATGCTCGCATAGTTTGTGTATTCTACCCTTTGTATCAAAAACCGTCAATATCAATGGTCCACAACCAAAAGTGTACAAGAAAAGCTTGGGAAAGGGTGATTTGGCGAACCGCCTTGTCCATATGCTAACGGCTTTGTATTAGCCGATTATTGTCTCCTTATAACTCTTCTTCACGAAATCAAACTCATAAAACTTTGTGTCATCTCCTATACCCATCTGGATAATATACGAATTTCTATCAGAGCTCGGTTTAAATATAATCTGCCCTGAGACAGAACTCTTTGGCGGCATAGATTTAAATTCACCATTAATCTGAGATGCTGGCTCGCCATTTCCGTCAGTATCAAGTATTAGGAATAATCCATTCGGAGCGATTGCTGTATATGATGAGGCGTTATTTGTGAAGGCTTTTATCTCAACCCTTATAGTCCCATCCCTCATCTTAGAAACATTATCTATTGTTATTGTCGTACTGGCCTGTGGTAAAAGTGCTGAGCTTGAGTTTGTATCAAAAATAATAGCTGTTGATATCTTAGCGACCAGATCACTCTGAGATTGTTGGCTAGCAGTATTAGTGCTTGTTGCAGATTGCTGTCCACCTATAGGGTTTGCTGATAAGACATTTACACCTTGTGAAACACTACTCGTATCTCCCGATTTATTTTTGAGCTCCTGAGTAAGTTCTAAATTACTTAGAGAGGTTGTGAGTGAGGCAATTTTATCAAATGCTACATAAAACCCGACAATCGTAATTAGTATAAAAACTACTAGAATCGGAAGAACTGTTTTATTATTGTCCATGCATTCATTATACCAATTCAGTACTTTGCATTTTGTGATATAGTGAAAACACACATGGATTCAATTTTATTTGTATTTAAATTAATCGTTCTGGTTTTTTCTGTGGTTATACACGAAATCTCGCATGGGTTTGTAGCCGAACGATTTGGCGATCCGACTGCGCGCCGCGCGGGCAGGCTAACGCTAAATCCTATCAAGCACATTGATCTATTTGGCTCAATTATACTTCCTCTTTTAATGGCTATAATTCCTGGTGGGGTAGTATTCGGCTGGGCAAAGCCAGTCCCTATTAATCCGCGCAATTTTCGAAATCCTGATAGGGATACAGCAATTGTATCTGCGGCTGGACCACTCAGTAATATCACGCTTGCGTTTGTGTTTGGTATATTCATCCGCATTCTTTCAGCTGGGCCTATTACAAACTGGTCTACGGCGCTTATTGGGCTATTCAGTATCATAGTAATAACGAATTCCGCACTCGCAATATTTAATCTCGTTCCGATTCCACCACTAGATGGCTCTGGCGTTTTATTCGCATTTCTACCAAGTTCCATGTATGGCGTGCGAAGGTTTCTCGAGCAGTATGGTGTTATAATTTTTTTCGCATTCGTATTTTTTGGTTTTGATTTAATCATTCCTATAATTCTCTGGGTCTTCCGAATGTTTTCTGGAATTTTGGTATAGTGTGATTGGGGTTGACGTTTTTTTGGATACCCCCTATACTAAGCTCTGTTTTTATGCCAACAACTAGACAACTTATAAAGAACGGTCGCACAAGCAAAAAGGCGAAGGATAAGACGCCCGGCCTTAGTTTTTATTTCAACTATATTTTGAATCGCCCTGTGATTTCAGCATCACCATTTAAACGTGGTGTCTGTCTCAAGGTATTCACAACAACACCGAAAAAGCCAAACTCAGCACTTCGTAAGGTGGCGCGCGTGCGTCTCACGAACGGTTCTGAGGTAACTGCATATATTCCTGGTGAGGGTCACAACCTCCAAGAGCACTCTGTGGTCCTGTTGCGCGGAGGTCGTGTAAAAGATCTTCCGGGTGTTCGTTATCACATCGTTCGCGGTATCCTCGATACTTCTGGCGTTGATAGAACAGCACAGAGATCAAAGTACGGAGCTAAGAAGAAAAAGGCTAAATAATTATTCACATGAGGAAACAAGGATATTTTAAAAAAAGAGATTTTTTGCCAGATACTAAAACAAACCGCACAGACATCGGCCGTTTTATCAATTACATAATGGAAGATGGAAGAAAGGCAGCTGCTGAGCGCGTTGTTTATTCAGCTTTGGAATCAATCAAGGAGACAACAAAAGAAGATCCTATCAAAGTTTTTGAGAAGGCCCTTGAGAATGCAAATCCACTTTTGGAGGTTGTATCAAAGCGTATTGGTGGTGCTAACTACCAGATTCCACGCGAAGTACGCGCAGAAAGACAGTTTTTCCTAGCAACACATTGGATAATCAAAGCTGCAAAGGCTAAAAAGGGAAAGCCAATGGGTGAGCGTCTTGCTGAGGAGCTAATACTCGCAGCGAAAAATGAAGGAAGCGCAATTAAAAAGAAACAAGATACGCATCGCATGGCCGAAGCGAACAGAGCATTTGCGTCACTTATGCGCGGAGCGTCCTAAGAGTCGACTCGGGCTCGGCTCTCACACCAGAGAGCCGATTTTTTAAGAATAGAAAAAACAAAATAAATAAAATTATATGCCAAGAGAATATCCAATTGAGAAGGTTAGAGACATAGGAATTATCGCGCACATCGACGCGGGAAAGACAACCGTATCGGAGCGCGTACTTTTTTACACTGGGGTTTCACACAAAATCGGAGAGGTTCACGAAGGTGAAGCAGTCATGGACTGGATGGATCAGGAGCGAGAGCGTGGTATTACAATTACTTCAGCAGCAACGACCTGTTTCTGGTCTCCTACATACGTACCAGCAGAAAAGAAAAAGGATTTTGAATATCGCATTAACCTGATTGATACACCTGGACACATAGACTTTACCGTTGAGGTAAAGCGCTCACTCCGCGTACTTGATGGAGCTGTAGTTGTATTTGATGGCGTATCTGGAGTTGAGCCACAATCAGAAACAAACTGGCGCTATGCTGACGAGTACGGTGTACCTAGAATTTGTTTTATAAATAAATTAGACCGTATGGGTGCAAGTTTTGAAAATAGCTTTAACTCTATAATTGAGCGTCTTACGCCTAACGCAATTCCAATCCAATTGCCTATTGGAATAGAAGAAAATTTGAGTGGCATCGTAGACCTTATGGAGAATAAGGCATACAAATTCGAAGGAGATCGCGGAGAGCGAATGGTTGAGGTTCCAATTCCTGATGACATGAAGGAGTTAGTTGCTAAGAAGCGTCATGAGCTTATTGAGAAAATCTCAGAAACTGACGATGTTCTTATTTCAAAATTCTTGGATGGAGTTGAGCCAAGCCTTCCAGAACTTAAAAAAGCACTTCGTTCAGCAACATTAGCAGTTAAGCTTGTTCCGGTACTTGCTGGTTCAGCATTGAAAAACAAAGGTGTGCAGTTCATGTTGGATGCAGTAATTGATTATCTACCTTCTCCAATTGATCTTCCTCCTACAAAAAGCATAAACCCAGAAACTCACGCAGAGGAATTCCATCATCCTGATGATAATGAGCCTCTTACAGCTCTAGCATTTAAGATTGCTACAGATCCTTTTGTTGGTTCACTAACATTTTTCCGAGTATATTCAGGAACATTGAAGCGCGGAAGCTATGTCTTGAACGCAACAAAAAATAAGCAGGAGCGTATCGGACGTATTGTTCGTATGCATGCGAATCATAGAGAAGAGGTTGAGGAAATTTACGCGGGTGATATCGGTGCACTTGTGGGACTTAAGGATACGACAACTGGAGACAGTTTGACTGATCCTGAGCACGCAACAATTTTGGAGCGCATCATATTTCCTGAGCCTGTTATCGCAATTCGTATTGAGCCTAAAACAAAAGCTGACCAGGAAAAAATGGGTCTTGCATTACATAAACTCGCAGAAGAAGATCCAACATTTAAAGTACATGGTGATGTGGAGACCGGAGAAACAATCATCGCCGGTATGGGTGAACTTCACCTCGAGGTTTTGGTGGAGCGCATGAAGCGAGAATTTAATGTTGAGGCAAATGTAGGACGTCCTCAGGTTGCATATAAAGAAACTATTAAAGGTAAGGGAGATGCAGAAGGTAAATATATTAAACAGTCTGGAGGTAAAGGACAGTACGGACACGTTAAACTTAAAGTTGAAGCATTGGAGCGCGGAACAGGATTTGAATTCGTTGATGACATTAAGGGAGGTTCAATTCCTAAGGAATTCATTAACCCAATTAAGAAAGGTATTGAAGAGACTGTTGCGCGTGGTGTACTCGCTGGATACCCAGTTGTAGACGTTAAGGTAACGCTTTACGATGGATCCTTCCACGAGGTTGACTCATCTGAATTCGCGTTTAAGATTGCGGGTTCAATGGCATTCCAGGAGGCAACAAAGCAGGCAAAGCTCGTATTGTTGGAGCCGGTCATGAAGGTTCAAGCAATTGCCCCAGCAAATTTCTTGGGTGATATTACAGGAGATTTGAGCTCACGCAGAGCAAAGATTTCAGCGATGGGTGAGAGAGGTAATCTTCGCGTTATTGATGCAACATGTCCTATGGCAGAGATGTTCGGATATGTTACGACACTTCGCTCAATGACTCAGGGCCGCGGAAGCTTCAGCATGGAGTTCTCGCACTACGAAGAGGTCCCAGGCAATGTTGCGACAACCATCATTGAAGGAAGACAGAAGAAATAAATAAATTATAAAAAATCCCGTCACTTAATCTGAGTGGCGGGATTTTTGTTTTCAAACAGTTATTTTGTGATTATAATGATGATATGGATAAAAAGAATTCAGTTCTAATTCAGGTTAGCGTGCTAATAGCAATTATTGCCGTGGGTTTTGGCGTTTATTTTTCTGTTTCAAAAAAACCTAAAATTGATAACGAGGTTAGTTGTACCATGGAGGCAAAAATCTGTCCGGATGGAACAGCAGTGGGACGCACAGGACCCTCCTGTGATTTTGCGCTATGTCCAACATCCACAACCGTAATAGCAACATCAACCACGTCTAAAATTGGTAACACCCCATTGCGAAACGAGTGGCTCACATATAAAAATACAAAGTATGGCTTCTCTTTTAAATATCCAGCTTTATCAAAAGTAACTTTCGCAACATCCAGTAGTTCAGTTGGTGTAAATGTGATTGTAAAATTAAGAGATGCAAATATTGCATATGCTGGAAACGGAAAAGCAATTTCATTTCAAGTATACGAAAAAGGTTCATTCATTCAGTATACGGAAGCATCAGCGTGCAAGTCTTTCGCGCATTCCGAGTTTATGGTAGGTGGAAAAATACTTGATATTGCGGAACACGAACGATGTAGGGGTGAGGAGGGTATTGTAAGTTCAACACATTATATTAATGCAATAATTTCACTTTCTGACACCGAAGATCTTGTATTTACTGCAAGCCTTGGCAGCATCCCATTTGGTGGAAGCGGATTTGTCACCGAAATTCTAAAAACACTCTCATTTATAGTAAGGGAGTAATAGTATAAGAAATATAAGGCCTAAATACTGTTCGAGGCATGGCTTACTTGATTATATTTGAAGTATGTGTCATATTCACAACATCCAATTCTGGATAGTTGTTCATTAACAAACACAAAATCCCATAAGGAGGGTTTCATGGAGTACGAGAATTCTGAGCTTGTTGCTGATGCAGTTACTTTTTCAACAAATCTTGTCTGTAAGTCTCTGCAGTATCTAGGAAAGACACACAGCAATGCAAAAGTTAGTGCTAAGTGGTTTGGTAGTGCAGTAGAGGGCAATAAAATCAATGCTACCAGGGCATTCTCCTTCGATTTCATATTTGATGATTATCTGCACGTTCAGGCCAACTGCCGAGTACAACGCTCGGACGGTAAGTGGCAGTGTGGTACGGCAGAGATTTGGATTCTTGAAAATATGCGTCGCATAGAAAAATTTCACTGGAAGTTTTGTGGACGCCTAAACACCGAAGACGTGCTCGATGTTTATAAAATTGAACCGTAATAAGTACATCAACGTCCCGCAATTGTGGGACGTTTTTTATTATAAAAAAGCTAAAACATTATTATTTGGCACAAAATAATGTTTATTTAGCAGATAAAATTAACTAATTTAATTTTTTAATGCTAAGTATGGCTAAGCATAAAGATATTATTAGTTATCCTACGCGAAAGGGGTTGACATTTTTTCCTTAATAAGTAAGAATTATCCTTGCTTATATAAACCTAAACAGGTCGAAAAAAACAAACAAAAAAGCAAAAAAAACATGGCAGAAAAAGAAAAATTTCAGCGTACCAAGCCACACGTAAACATTGGTACAATCGGTCACGTTGACCACGGAAAGACAACTCTTACCGCGGCAATTACGCACGTCCTTTTTATGAAAGGTCTTGCAAAGAAAGAAGAAGGAGTCGATAACATTGACAATGCTCCTGAGGAAAAGGCTCGCGGTATAACAATCGCGCTCCACCACTCAGAATATGAGTCAGAAACACGTCACTATGCACACATCGATGCACCAGGACACGCAGACTATATCAAGAACATGATCACGGGTGCCGCTCAAATGGACGGCGCAATTCTCGTGGTTGCTGCAACTGATGGTCCTATGCCTCAGACAAGAGAGCACATCCTTTTGGCCTACCAGGTTGGTGTGCCTAAAGTCGTTGTTTTCTTGAACAAGTGCGATATGGTTGAGGATCCTGAAATGTTGGATCTCGTGGAGTCAGAAATTCGTGAACTTTTGACAAAGTATAACTATGATGGCGAAACAACCCCGATTATTCGTGGTTCTGCATTGAAGGGACTTGAAACAAAGTCACTTGATGATCCTGCAGTAAAGCCAATCTTAGACCTTGTTAAAGCCGTTGATGATTACATTCCTGAGCCAGTTCGCGCAACAGATATGCCTTTCCTTATGCCTATTGAGGACATCTTCTCAATTGAAGGACGTGGAACAGTCTGCACAGGTCGTGCAGAGCGCGGAGTGTTGAAGGTAAACGAGGAAGTGGAAATAATCGGATTAAGGCCTACACAGAAGACTGTTGTAACCGGAATCGAAATGTTCCAGAAGCTTCTTGATGACGCACAGGCAGGAGACAACGTTGGAATTCTTCTCCGTGGTTTGAAGAAGGATGATATCGAGCGCGGTCAGGTTATTGCTAAACCTGGTTCAGTAACTCCTCATACAGAATTTGAGGCTGAGGTATACGTTCTTTCTAAGGAGGAAGGCGGACGCCACACCCCATTCTTTAAGGGTTACAAGCCGCAGTTCTACATCCGCACAACAGATGTCACTGGTGAGGTAATCTTGCCAGCAGGAGTTGAAATGGTTATGCCTGGCGATACAGTCAGCATCACCGTAAAGCTTATTGCACCTGTTGCACTCGAAGAGAAACAACGCTTTGCAATCCGCGAAGGAGGTAAGACAGTCGGAGCCGGTGCGGTAGTAAAAATTCTTAAATAACCAGCAACTAGCAATCTACAATCAGCGACTGAGAATATAAAAGTTCAAGGTCGCTGACAGTAGACTGTGTGTTGTGAGTTAGCAAACACAAATGGCAAAAAGAGACGAGCAACTTCAAAAAGAAAAATTGCGACTTCGTATTAAGTCATACGATGCGAAACTCATTGATAGCTCCGTAAGGCAGATTGTTGAGGCTATTAAAAGGCAGGGTGGGGATGTAACAGGCCCTATTCCTTTGCCTACAGAATTTAGAAAGTATTCTGTAAATCGCTCAACGTTCGTGCATAAAAAATCGGTAGATCAATTTGAACTTCGTGTACACAAACGCCTAATCGACATTATGAACCCTCAGCAGAAGATAATTGAATCATTAACTGATTTAAATCTTCCAGCTGGAGTTGATGTGGAGATTAAAATGGGCTAAGCGTGTAGAAAAAGTATTGACTTTAATCAAGGAGTAATTTACGATAGGTAAGGTTTAGCCAGATTTTTTCTACCGAAAACAACAGGGCTGTAACCTTGTTGTTTTCATTTAACATGGAAAAAGTAATTGCAAAAAAACTTAGAATGTCTCAGATTTGGAAAGACGGAAAGGTCTTTCCGGTAACCCCGCTACTTTGCGAAAAGGGCGATATTGACGCACTTTTTTCTTCATTGAAGGATGGTGAGTTAGTTATCGTTTCTGGAACTAGCCGCGGAAAAGGATTCCAAGGTGTAGTTAAACGTCATGGTTTTCATGGAGGTCCAAAGTCACATGGTCAGAAGGACCGCCTTCGTGCTCCTGGCTCAATCGGTCCTACAGCACCTCAGCGCGTGCTACCAGGAAGGAAAATGGCAGGACATACTGGAAATCGAAGAGTAACAGTAAAAAATCTTATGGTTGCTGAATTGAAACCGGAAGAAAAAATAATCATGGTTCGCGGAGCTGTTCCGGGTAATCGTGGTGGATCAATTGAAATTAGAAAATAAGAAACATGACAACCGATCTCTACAATCAGGAGCATAAAAAAGTTGGAACTGCAGAATTGCCGGATCAGCTTTTTGGTGCAAAGTGGAACCCTGATCTTGTTCATCAGGTTATCGTTGCTTATGATGCAAATATCCGCAAAGTAATTGCGGTTTCTCGTGGTCGTGGTGAGGTAAGTGGTGGTGGTAAAAAACCATACAAACAAAAACACACAGGACGTGCTCGCGCAGGTTCAACACGCTCTCCGATTTGGAAGGGTGGAGGTGTTTCCCATGGACCAAAAGCAGATCGCGATTTTTCAAAGAAAATAAATAAAAAGATGAAGAGGGGCGCACTCGCATCTGTATTATCAAAGAAATTAACAGACGGAGAAGTATTTGTCGTTGATTCATTGGAATTTAACACAAGAAAAACAAAGGATGTAGCTGTAATGTTGAAGAACTTCTTCGACAAGAAGCCTAATGTTCTTTTCGTTTCAAGCAACGAAAATAAATCTCTTTTCCTCTCAGGAAGAAACATTCCTAAGATTGAAATAACACACGTAAGTGAGTTAAATGCGAAGAGTGTTATGTTGCATAAGAATTTGATGATAGAAAAGGGCGCAGTCGAGGAATTGTCGAAAGCGAAATAACGCATATGGCAATGAATATTTTTAAAACTAAAGAAGAGGGAGAGGAGAAGGAAACAGCTGTTGTAACCGCAAGTCCTAAGAAAAAAAGCACACCTGCGCAGCATTCTGCTACAACGAGTGTTATTAAGCGCCCTCATGCAAGTGAAAAGGCGTACGGACTTCAGGCACGCAATCAGTATGTTTTTATTGTTGAGAATTCAGCAAATAAAATTATGGTAAAGGAGGAAGTACAACGCAGATACAACGTAAAAGTTGTTGATGTAGACATGGTTGTTAACAAGGGTAAAGTAAAAACATTCCGTGGTCGCCGTGGTAAGGCCTCAATACACAAAAAGGCGTATGTGACCTTGAAAGCAGGAGATAAAATAGAGATTGCATAAACATGAAACAGTATAAGCCGACAACTCAATCACGCAGACACATGACCGTAGTTGACTACGGAACGCTTACCAAGGGCGTGAAGCGTTTGAAGTCGCTTACGCGCGGCAGAAGTAACAGAGCCGGACGTAACTCACAGGGTCGCATTACAATGCGTCACCAGGGAGGAGGAAACAAGAAAATATTCAGAGAGATTGATTTTGTACAGAAAAAATTTGGCGTTCCAGGAAAGGTTGAGTCTATTGAGTATGATCCATATCGCACAGCCTTTATTGCACGTATCAGTTATAAAGATGGCGACCGAAAATACATAATCGCTCCACATGGAATGAAGGTTGACGATGTGATAATCGCATCAGAAACATCAGAATTTATTTCAGGAAATAGAACATCATTAAAAAGAATTCCAGTTGGTACATTTGTTCACAATGTTGAGCTCTCGCCAGGAAAAGGCGGTCAGTTTGCCCGCTCAGCTGGTTCATCTGTTCAGGTATTGGCAAATGAAGACGGATATACGCACTTGAAAATGGCATCCAGCGAGGTCCGAAAGGTATCTTGGGATTGCGCAGCAACAATCGGTCAGGTTTCAAACATCGAACACAACCTAGTTGTCGGAGGTAAGGCAGGACATTCACGTTGGCTTGGCATTCGTCCTACAGTTAGAGGAAAAGCCATGAACCCACGCGACCATCCATACGGTGGTGGAGAAGGAAGTACGCAACGTGGAACGAAGCGTCCTAAGACAAAGTGGGGAAAGATTACAGGAGGAAAGAAGACAAGAAACAAGAAGAAGTGGTCGACGAAGCTTATCGTTAAGCGCAGGAGTAAGTAAGGTTGTAAAATCCTGAACTAATCGATATACTAATCACCGCATTAAATAAACAAATATGAGCCGTTCAACACGAAAAGGTCCATGGGTAGACCCAAATATATTAAAGAAAGTTTCGACCATGAAACATGGCGATCACACAGTCGTAAAGACGTGGTCTCGTGATTCAGAAATTTCCCCGGAAATGGTTGGATTTACGTTTGGAGTACACAATGGAAAGGACTTTATTGAGGTAACAGTTGGTGAGGACATGATTGGACACAGGTTTGGCGAGTTCTCACTTACAAGGAAATTCGTGAAGCACGGTGGAAAAATGCAGCGCGACTTAGAAAAGAAATCAACAGCTCCTGCACCTGCAGCGACTGCAAAGAAATAACGAAACATGGAAACTATTGTCGCAAAACTTAAGTTCATGAAGATGTCACCGCGTAAGGTTAGAATTTACGCGAACATTATTAAGGGTCTTTCTGTAAACGAAGCAGAGGGACAGCTTTTATTGTCTCCACATCGCACACGAGATTATCTTTTGCGCCTATTGAGAAGTGCAATAGCTAATGCAACTCACAACAAAAAGCTTGATATCGATACTCTTTATGTAAGTAACGTTATCGTTGATAACGGACCAATGACAAAGCGCTGGACACCTCGTGCAAGAGGAAGTGCAAGTCAGATCCAAAAGAAAACAAGTCACATCACAATTGAGCTTGGAGTAAGAGAAGCAAAGGCAAAGCGTTTCACCATAATTGCGAAGAAAAAGAAGGAGGAGAAACCAAAGAAAAAGAAGACCACGTCTAAGGATTCAAAGCACACACACGAAGATAAGACGGTAAGTGTTGAGAAGCCTAAAGAGAAGAGAAGTGGTGGTCCAAAAATATTTAGCAGGAAAGCAATTTAGAACGTATGGCACAGAAGATTAAACCAACAACATTACGAATCGGAGTTACGCTTCCATGGGCAAGCCGCTGGTTTTTCACACGAAAATCTAGGTTTTTCCTTGAGGAGGATTATGCAATTCGCGAATTTGTAAAAGAAAAATTAAAAGAGGCCGGAGTTGCCGGAATTGTTATTGAAAGAACAAGCGAGGTTGTAAGAGTTAATATTCTTGCAAGTCGCCCAGGTCTTATAATAGGACGCGGAGGAAAGGGAATTGAAGAGCTTCGTGAGAAACTTCTCGTAAAGCTAAAGGCAATTCGCAAGGCAAACAAGGCACCTACAAATTTTTCACTTAATCTTAATATTGAAGAATTAAAAAGAACCGATGTTTCATCAGCAGTTGTCGCTCAGCAGATTGCTACGGACATAGAGCGCCGTCAGCCATATCGTAAAATAATGAAGCGTGCTGTAGAAAGCACGATGCAGAACAGGGATGTAAAAGGTGTAAAGATTAAATTGTCCGGCCGTTTAAATGGCGCTGAAATTTCCCGAACCGATTGGCTCGCGAATGGAAGAATGCCTTTGCAGACGCTCCGCGCAAACATTGACTATGCTGAAGCAACCTCGTTCAACAGCTATGGAACGGTTGGTGTTAAGGTCTGGATCAACAAAGGAGAAATATTTGAAGAAAAGAACGCTAAATAGTCTTGAACCATGTTACAGCCTAAAAAACAAAAATATAGGAAGCAGCAGAAAGGACGCTCACGAAGACGCCTAGTTGAGACGCGTGGAATTACGCTTTCTTACGGAAAGTTTGGACTTCAGGCACTCGAGGCGGCATGGCTTACAGCCAACCAGATTGAGGCAGGAAGAAAGACAATTGCACACTCAATGCATCGTGAGGGACGTCTCTGGATTAGAATATTCCCAGACAAGCCAGTAACCAAACTTCCTCCAGAAGTAACCTTGGGAGGTGGAAAGGGTGAAATCGATCGTTACGTATTTCCTGTTAAACCAGGAAGAATCCTGTATGAGGTTGATGGAGTTAAGGAGGCGGTAGCAAAGCGCGCCCTCTTGATGGCTGGACATAAGATGCCTGTTAAGACAAAATTTATTTCACAATAATATGAAGAAGAACGAATTTAAATTAATGAAAAATAAAGCGGTCTCAGAGATTGAGAAAGAACTCAATGAACTTCGCATTAAACGCGTTAATCTTAAATTTGATTTAGCAGCTGGTAAGGTTAAAAATATCCGTGAAATAAAGAATGTGAAGACGAGCATTGCTCAACTTCTCACTGTTTTAGCTGAAAGGTCAAAGATCGAGGTGGAGAATAACAAATAACATGAGAAAACTTCAAGGTACAATTGTTTCAGACAAAATGACAAAGACTCGTGTTGTCGCAGTCGATCGCATGAAAAAACATCCGAGATACGATAAATATTATGCAGTAACGGATAGATTTAAAGCGCACGATGAGAAAAACGAGTACAAGGCCGGAGATAAGGTAATAATTCAGGAAGTTCGCCCAATGTCGCGCGAAAAACGCTGGACAATTGTCGGAAAAGCGTAGATACTATTGAGACACTAATTTCGGTAGATAACAACTATGATTCAAGAACGATCCATACTAAAAGTGGCTGATAACAGTGGTGCAAAGACCGTGCGTTGTTTTCGTGTTCTCGGCGGAAGCCGTAAGCGTTATGCAACAGTAGGTCAGATAATCGTTGCATCTGTTCAGAAGGCAGAACCAAGAAAACAGGTAAAGAAAAAGGATGTCGTAAGAGCACTTGTAGTTCGCCAGCGAGCACCTATAAAGCGCGCAGACGGCTCAAGGATTCGTTTTGACGATAATGCAGTTGTAATCATTGATAAGGGAGAGCCAAAAGGTACTCGTATCTTCGGTCCAATCCCACGCGAAATTAAAGAGAAGGGATATACAACAATAGCATCACTTGCAGAAGAGCTAGTGTAAAAATTCAAGAATTCGAGTATGAACATAAAAAAAGGCGACACAGTTAAAATTTTGACAGGAAAGGACCGCGGAAAAAGCGGCAAGGTTGTTAATGCTGATTCAAAAACGAGCAAGGTGTCACTCGAAGGCTTAAATTTATACAAGAAGCACGTAAAGCCAAAAAAGCAGGGACAGAAAGGAGAAATCATATCAATAGCAAGGCCTATGGATATTTCAAATGTTGCGATAGTTTGTCCTAGCTGTAACAAGCAGACACGTATCGGATTTCGTATGGATGTTGATAAAAAGGTGCGATATTGCGCTAAGTGCAAAGGAGCTATTTAGAATATGAAAAAGGAAACGAAAACAAATAAACATACTCAAACAGTACTTGCAAAACTCGTCGTAAACTCCGGCGTGGGTAAACTTCGCAATCAGGCACAGTTTGACGATAAGATATTACCTGAAATTGAGAAGGAACTTTCTATAATAACCGGACAGAAGCCAGCTGAGCGTAAAGCAAAAAAATCAATCTCAACATTTAAGATTCGTGAAGGTGAGGTTGTTGGACTACAAGTAACGCTAAGAAAGCAACGTATGAATGACTTTTTATCAAAAGTTGTAAATGTTGTATTACCTCGCGTAAAAGATTTCCGCGGACTTGAAATTTCAAATGTTGATCATGACGGTAATTTGAACTTCGGTTTCCGTGAGCAGACGGTGTTTCCTGAAATCAATCCTGAAAAATCACGCGTGTCATTTGGAATACAGGTGACCGTTGTTCCGAAGGAGAAAGATCGTGAAGCAGCAATTGCTTTATATAGGTCGCTTGGGGTACCATTAAAAAACTCTGAAAAGTAAGCATGGCAAAAACATCTGTAATCGCAAGAGCTAAAAAGACACCGAAGTATTCCACACGAATCGTGAAGCGTTGTTTCCGTTGCGGAAGAAAGCGCGGATATATGAACGATTTCAACTTGTGCAGAATCTGCTTCAGAGAATTTGCAAGTCGTGGAGAGATCCCTGGGGTAAAAAAATCATCTTGGTAATATGTACATAGACCTTTTGATAAAAATTAAAAACGCTGAGGCCGCTGAAAAGTATACTCTTAAGACGAGATACACTAAGATGGACAACGCAGTAACTGAGATTCTTACACGATATGGTTTTGTGAAAAGTTTTGATGTAAAAGGTAAGTCCTATAAAAAGGTGATTGAGTTGGAGCTCAACGAAAAGCACCCAATTAAAGGAATCAAATTTTTGAGCAAGCCTTCACTACGAAGATATGGTGGTTATGATGAATTTAGGCGTGTAAAAAGTGGACATGGACTTCTCGTGGTATCAACCTCGAAAGGTGTTATGTCTGGCGATGAGGCAAAAAAAGAAAAAGTAGGAGGTCAACTCTTATTCCAAGTCTGGTAATTATTTAATACATATGTCGAAAGTAGGAAAAAAACTTATAGAAATTCCAGCAGGCATCACCGTAACGGTTGAACCTAAGCGCGTGGTTGTCAAAGACGCAAAGCGAGAGCTTGTAATTGAAAAATTGCGCGGAATTAACGTTAAAATTGAAAACAATGAGCTCACATTAACTGCGGATAGTACTGCAAAGCAGATTCGTAGCAACTGGGGAACACTCCGCTCATTGATCCAGAATGCAATAGAAGGACTCGTAAAGGGTTACGAAAAAACTTTAATTGTTGAAGGTGTCGGATATAAGATTGCTAAGGATGGAAACGATTTAAATCTAAGTCTTGGCTTTTCCCACCCGGTTAAGTATAAGGCTCCTGAGAATATTGAATTTACAGTTGAGAAAAACACCATTTTAAAAATTGCAGGTTTTGACAAAGCACTTGTAGGGCAGGTTGCTGCAGAGATTCGCGCTTTGAAGAAGCCAGAGCCATACAAAGGAAAAGGTTTCAGATATCAAGGCGAAATAATTAAGCGCAAAGCGGGTAAGAAAGCAGCTGCAAAATAATCGTAAAATAATATGAACGACAGAAAGAAATTAATTGAAAAGAGAGAGCGAAGAGCGATACGAACACGTGCGCGTATTCGTGGCACCGCAGAGCGACCTCGTCTTTCAGTATTTCGCAGCAATAAATATATGCTTGCTCAGCTCATTGATGATGTTGCAGGAAAGACATTAGCTTCAGCAACCTCAAAAGAAATGAAGAAGAAGGAGCCTAAACTTACGGGTTCAGCCTTTGTCGGAAAGACAATTGCAGAACGCGCAAAAGCAGCTGGAGTAACATCAGCCGTATTTGATCGCGGTTCATACAGATATCACGGTCGCGTAAAGGCACTTGTTGAGGCCGCAAGAAACGAGGGAATCAATATATAATTATGTTCAACCCTAATTCAAAAAATAATCAAAATTCGCCAAGAGGTCCGAGGCGTATGATGCCTAAGAGGGTTTCTGAGTTTAAGGAGCGCGTTCTCGAAGTTCGTCGCGTAACTCGTGTTGTTGCAGGAGGAAAGCGCTTTAGCTTCCGCGCAGCAGTCGTGGTGGGTGATATGAAGGGACGCATCGGCATCGGTACTGCAAAAGGATTAGATTTCTCAGCAGCAGTACAGAAGGCGACTCGTCAGGCAGAAAAAAGTGTGGTTCGCGTGAATCTTAAGGACGGCCGCACAGTTCCTTATGAGGTTGAGGCTAAGTTTGATGCAGCAAGAGTTCGTATAAAGCCTGCTAAAAAGGGACACGGTCTTATTGCGGGAGGCTCACTTCGCGTTGTCTTGGAACTCGCAGGAATAAAAGATGTTTCTGCAAAAATCCTTGGAACAACAAAAAATAAAATTGCGAATGCACAGGCAGGAATAGAAGCATTGAAGTCGATAGAGCCGATTAAATAAAGTTTAAATAATATGCAGCTTAACGAATTAAAACCGAAAAATGCAATAAGGAAGAGTCAGAAGCGCGTAGGCCGTGGTGGCAAGCGTGGAACGACATCAGGACACGGACAAAAAGGACAGAAGTCACGTGCTGGTCACAGAATTCGCCCTGCAGAGCGCGATCTTTTGATGCGCATTCCAAAGTTGCGCGGTGTCAAAAATAAGCCAAAGAGAGAGGTTGCACTAATATTTAATGTTGGTGAACTCACAAAAGTATTTCCTGACGGAATCGTTTCAAAGAGCATAATTGCCGAGAAGGGATTGACGAAAGGAACTCACATTCGCGTAAAGATTTTAAGCGGAGGAGAGATAAAAAAACCTATAACAATTGACGGCGTAGAGATTTCTGCTGGAGCAAAAGCAAAAATAGAGAAAGCCGGCGGAACAGTTAAGTAAGCAATTCGATTTCAAATGAATAAACTGCTACTCGTATTTAAATCCCCGGACCTTCGCAAAAAAGTACTTATGGTGCTTTTTTGGCTTTTTGTTTTCCGCCTTTTCGCATCTATTCCTATTCCTGGAATTGACGCATCACGCTTGCAGGCATTTTTCGAATCAAATCAGCTATTTGGATTTTTAAACATTTTTTCAGGAGGTGGTCTTTCCCATCTCTCAATTATGATGCTTGGTGTTGGTCCTTACATTACTGCAACAATCATTATGCAGTTATTGACCATTATTTTCCCGAATCTTAAGAAGGCATACTACGAAGAGGGTGCAGCCGGACAGGCGAAGTTTAATAGAATCTCACGCCTAATAACGGTCCCACTTGCAGCATTACAAGGTTATGGATTTTTGAATCTTCTAATGTCTCAGGGTGTTATTCCAAGACTTAATTTTTTCTCACTTATAACAGACGTCTTAATTATTACAGCTGGTTCACTATTGCTAATGTGGATTGGAGAGATTCTTTCAGAATATAAGATTGGAAACGGAATCTCACTTCTCATTTTCGCAGGAATAGTAAGTGCACTACCTCAGGCAATCTCATCCGCGTTCATAAACTACACACCAGGAGTTCTTCCAACATATTTGATTTTTGCAATTCTTAGTCTCGTGGTTATTGGTGGCGTTGTTTTCGTCAATGAGGGAGAGCGCAAGATTCCAGTTTCATATGCAAAGCAGGTTCGTGGTTCAAAGGTATACGGTGGAGCATCCTCGTACCTTCCACTTAAGGTTAACCAGGCTGGAGTTATTCCGATAATCTTCGCAATCTCAATTCTTCTATTCCCTCAGTTTATAGCGCAATCAATCTCCATCTTCTCTCCTGATTTGTCATTGAAGCTTAATAGTTTTGTGACCAAGGTATTCAACAATCAGCTTATCTATGGTTCACTTTATTTCTTCTTGGTTGTGCTATTCACATATTTCTACACAGCTATCACTTTTGATCCAAAGGAAATCTCAAAGAATCTTCAGCAGAGTGGTGGATTTATTCCTGGAATTCGTCCTGGTGAAGCAACCGCAGAGGTTATTGCAAAGACAGTGCATCGAACCACATTGTTCGGAGCATTATTCCTCGGTGTGATTGCAATCTTGCCAAACATCACACAATTCTTTACAGGTATTCAGTCGTTGAAGGTTGGTGGTACAGCATTACTAATCGTTGTTGCAGTTGCACTCGAATCTATGAAGCAGATTGAGTCACAACTCACAATTCGAGAGTACGAAGGAATATTCTAATAAGTAAGATAAAACCCCTGCTTTCGCAGGGGTTTTTTATTGACAAAGTAAGTGTTAAATGCTAATCTATTTATAGAAATTTGAGCGGATACTTCCGCATAAGGGGCTATGATGAAGGAGCTTAATAGTATAGTTCTAATGATGGCCATACTAATGGCCATCCTGGTTGCCCCATTTTATCTGTGGGGTGGGCCTTCTGCAAAGAAGGTTCTTGGTCTGCTTGGGAGTAAGGTGAGGGGACTCCTCACTTCGTTCCTTAGGTGGTTGGGAGGGTACTTAGCGGAAACACTCGCAAAGTACCCTCTTATTACTGGGGCCTTAGCAATACTCGGAATGCTTTATTTAATACTTGGTAGGTAAGTGGGGTGGGCAGATTGCCCGCCCCTTTTATTTTTATGCATTATGATTGACATTATGTCTATTCTATGACACAATAATTCCAGCAACTTAACCGCGGCACTGTCCGCAAAGGAGTTAACATGCTGAATCAGAATACGACGAAGCCCTATCGGGCATTCCAAGGGCGGATCCGTGACCTAATGCAGGGTCAGGAGCCGTTTCCCTTCCTCACCGAGAGCATGGTGAGGGTACCCACATCCGTGGTGAACCACTTCGATTACCTTCGTCGTGGTGGGAAGGTCAGTATCCACCTCTTCGAACGCACCTTCGAGTCATTAGAGGCTGGGAATATCCACCCTCTGCCCGGGAAAAGGCGCCTTGCCTTTTTCTACGCAACGAAACATGCTACAACGCAGGAAATCATGAAGTTCGTGGCTGGCCTTCCTGGCCGGCCAACGCTTCTCGGGCCACAAGGGCTCGCAATCGCAATCCGGTATTGCAGTAATGTGATGCCGAGTTGCAAGACGCTAGTCTCCCTCCAATCTGGAGATGAGAAGAAGGAGAGCATTTTGGCTGCCGGCAGGTGCATTGATGGCACCTGGGCCCTCAATGTCCACTCCGGGTATTGGACGCCCGGAACGATAATCATGGTCTCGTTCTAAGTATACCCCCGCCATAAGCGGGGGTTTTTATTTTTTTAAATTAGCGATTTTTAAAATCGAAATGTATAATAAAATATATGTCAAAAGCTGTAATTATTTATGGACCTCCGGGTTCTGGGAAGGGTACGCAGGCGGATTTGTTAGCGAGAAAATTTAATTTTATACATCTCGATACGGGGCGATATCTTGAGAGTCTTTTTCGTTCGCCAAAGGCAAAAACAGATCCAATTTTAAAAAGAGAAAAAGCAAATTTTGATTCAGGAATATTATGCTCACCAGAGTGGGTTTTAAAAATTACTAGAGAAGAGTCTGAAAGAATCGCGAAAGCAGGATATAATTTAGTTTTTAGTGGTTCCCCAAGAACAATGTTTGAGGCATTCGGCGGAGGCAAGACGAAGGGCCTAACCGAGTCTCTTATTAAATCATTTGGCAAGGAAAATATTTCTGTTGTTTTACTTAATGTCGAAGACTCAACCTCGATAAAAAGAAACAGTCATCGAGTAGTCTGCTCACAGTGCGGACTTCCTAAATTGGAAAGTGCAAAACTTCCACATTGTGCGCTATGTGCCGGCACTATGAGAACGCGCTCATTAGATAATCCTGAGGTGATTAAGGTTCGCCTAAAGGAATATAGAGAGAGAACATACCCAATTGTTTCAGAAATGAAAAAGAAAGGATTCACAATTAAAAAATTGGACGGAGAATCGTTGCCATATAAAGTTTCAGAAAAAATCATTAAAGCATTGAAGCTCGGATAATAAGATGAAGATACGTTTAAAAACTGAGGCCGACATAAAACTAATGCGGGTCTCGGGGAAAATTTTAGCAAACACATTAAGTGAAATCGCATTAATTGCAAAAGAAGGTATTCAACTTTCAACACTTGATAAACTTGCACGAAAACTTATAAGTGAGGCTGGTGGTGAGCCCACGTTTTTGGGCTACACGCCAGAGGGCGCAAATAAGCCGTACCCAGCGGCTCTTTGTGCCTCAGTAAATGAAACAATTGTTCACGGAATCCCAGGGAAGTATGTTTTAAAAAATGGTGATATTCTTTCGATTGACCTCGGTGTAACTTATAAGGGGAGAATAACTGATGCAGCTATGACAATCGGGATAGGTAGAATCACAGACGAAGCAAAACTGCTTATAAAGACAACAGAGCTCGCACTAGAGAAATCAATCAAGGAATGTGTGCCTGGTGGGTACTTGGGAGATATTGGCTGGGCTATCGAAAACACCGCTAAAAAGGCCAATTTTAGCGTAATTCAGGGGCTTACAGGGCATGGAGTGGGCTTTGAACTACATGAGGATCCTAGTGTTTTTAACTATGGGAATAGGGGTGAGGGCATGAAACTTGTGCCTGGACTTGTGCTCGCAATCGAGCCAATGTTCTCAGTAGGATCGAAGTATGCGGTTTTATCTCGTGATGGAAGCTATGAAACAAAAGATAGAAGTCTTAGTGCTCATTTTGAACATACAATTGCAATAACAGAAGGCGGATGCGAGGTTTTAACAAAATAAAAAATCTAAAAACGTAATTGACATAATCACGTTTTTTCTGTATTTTATACGCAGTTTCTTTAAAACCTTGAAGGAGGTACACATGAATTGGCGTACGCAGGAAACGCTTGAAAGTTGGTCAGCATTAGTTCCTCAGCATGTATATGTAGACGAGGCAATGCTTTTTGCATCCGCATCTGAAGTTGCACTTCGTAAATTTTCTATTCCGAAGTGGAATGACGATGCTATTTATGCGCATGATTTTCTCGCATTCGTAACTCAGGAGTTTTGGCGCTCGTGCGTAAATTTCTGTTTTGCTCATCCTGGGCAGTTTCGAACAGAGTATGAGCTTACATTTTCCGCAAAATCAGGGAACAATGTTAAGTTTGGTTCCGCCGCTATGGGGGCGTGCTTTTTCCGCACATTCCATGAGTCACCAGTATATGCAAATGATATTTTGAATATTGTTTTTTCGCTTGGAAGAACAAAAAAGTTTTTCAAGGGATTCAATGATTTACCAATGATTGGTGAGCGCAGGGATCTACTTGAAGAGGCCGCCATCGTTGTAAGTGAAAAATTTGATGGCGACCCAATGAATATTTTGGAAGAAGGACAATATCGTGCATTTGGCAAGAACGGAAGTGATGGTGTTGTAGATATTCTACTAAATAAATTCCCAAATACTTTTGGAGCAGATAACGCGACACTTGTAGATGGTGAAGGTAATGTACGCAAATTTCATTTCATGAAACGAGCGCAACTATTCGTAAAAATCTATCACGAGAAAGCCACTCAGAAGTTCAAAAGGCTAATTGAAGATATTGAATATCTTGGGCCAATTCCTGATTATGAGATTCCTCGTGGGTATCATTCTGATGGAATTTTTATATACTCAGATTCTCTTATGCAAAAAATTATGGACCGTTCCATAATTAAAGCGGGCTCAAGAATGGAAACTGAGTTGAGGGCCGCTACGGTATTCGCACAAATGGAAGAACTAAAAATCATCAATGCGTGTAGAGGAACTGAAGGACTTCGCCCGATTTCTATTTGCGAGCTCGACTCATATAGATGGATTAAGGGACAGGAGAGTTTTGACTACCCTCATCACGTGTGTCTTACGACTGCATATTAAAATAAATACCCCCGCCAATTGGCGGGGGATTTTTTTACTTAGACATTACAACAAGATGGAATTTAAATTTCGTATTCCATGGCCTGAGATTCCAAATAGGGTATGTGTACATACAGAACTGGTCCTCCGAAATCTCTGGGTAGTAGGTGACGTGCAGAACTGCCACCTTTCCGCTTTTGAGGGCGAACGGGAAGAATGTTGCATCACAGCTCGTGAGAACGTGTTTATTCTCACGGATGAAGGTGCAGATCTGTGCCTCTGTGAAACACATTTTGCGAGGATTATTCCTAAGGTGCTTGAACATCTGGCCGAAGGTTGCATCACGTTTGAGTTCGTAGACGCGGACCTTTGCGGCTGTTGTCGGCTTGTTTACTGCGGAATCAAGATGCATGACATCCTTCGCATCTTTATTTTTGATTGGGAAGAAGAGTCCGCTCTGAAGGCAGGTCTCCGCCCCGTCGCACTGAGAAACCAGAAGTTTTTCTGGAATCATGAGTGCAATTGGGGGTTGTTCCATTACCTTTTCTTTCTTCTCCTCCCGCACCAAAAGTGAGTCGACTTTCTTCTTGAGGAGCCTGAGCGCCAGCTTCTTTTTAACCACATTACCTCCTTGGTTTAAGTGTATTATTTTCTCTGATGATGCACGACGCACAGAAGAGGTTTTTTAATTACCTAAAACTACATTGTCATAGAATTTTTACATTGTCAACGCGAGAACAGAAACTAACCCACTATTTCTTAATCTTATGTGGGTTATGGTTTGGGCAGGCTTTGTTTGAGCATCGCTCAGGAATTGTTTTTGTACCCTCCATCATTAGCGCTCCACAAAGCTCACACTTTTTCCCAGTGGGTCGAGATTTAATTATGAATTTACACTTAGGATAATTAGCACAACTAAAGAATGCGCCAAATCTTCCACGTCGTTCAACTATTTCTCCGCCACACTCAGGACATTTAACCCCAGTTTTCCTTTTTTCCTCTTCCTCAGGACTTTGTTTTATATAGTGACATCCTTTTTTCCCGCGCTTCCAATTACTGCAAGCAATAAATTTTCCAAACTTTCCTTCGCGTTCTAGAAGTTTACCACCACACTCGGGACACAACTCTCCAGTCTCCTTTGGACCCTCCATAAGAGTTCCATCAAGTTTTCTGGCGCCAGGACAATTTATTGTTTTATCATCAAATAATCGACAGCTCAGGAATTTACCAGCGCGACCAAGTTTAATAACCATCGGTCCGTGCGTTGAATCAATTGGACACGTGAAGCGAGCATCTTCACCAAGATTCGTTGCTTTTTCTAATTTCTCCTTCTCCTTAATCTCCTTAGCGAATGGGGTATAGAAGTTCTTAAGAATTTTTTTATATTCGCTTTTTCCTTCCGCAATCTCATCGAGCTTATTTTCCATTTCCGCAGTAAATGAATCGCTGATGTATTCTGCAAAGTTCTTCTCCAAAAAATCACTTACCACTTCTCCGGTGTCAGTTGGATTAAGTGCCTTATTAATTTTTTCTACATATCCTCTGTCCTGAAGCGTCTTAATTATGGACGCGTATGTACTAGGTCGTCCGATATCTCGCTTCTCAAGCTCTTTGACAAGGCCCGCCTCTGTGTAGCGTGGTGGTGGCTCAGTATCCTTTCCTTCCGCCTCAATAGATAATAATGATACTGGCTCTCCCTCCTTAATTGGTGGTAACTCAACATCCTCTCCTTTTGCACCTGCGTCAGCAGAGAGCCATCCTGGAAACAAAACAACATTTCCATTTATTGAAAAATTTGGAATAGTATTATTCTCATCAATGTTTGCGCTAACTTTTGTTCGTAAAACTTTTGCATCAGTCATCTGTGATGCAATTGTTCGTTGCCATATTAGATCATATAGGCGTTTCTGTTCCTCATTATTTCCAGCGTGTACAACGCTTGGCTTTGTTATGCGGATTGCCTCATGCGCCTCCTGAGCATTTTTACTCTTAGTAATATATTTTCTAGGTGATAAAAATTCAGATCCATACTTCTTCTCGATAACGGCATATATATCTTTTAGTGCTAACTCACTAAGATTCACACTATCAGTACGCATATATGTAATATGTCCTGCCTCATATAGTTTCTGAGCAATAGACATTGTGCGTGAAGGGGAGAATCCAAGTCGTGAACTGGCTGTCTGTTGAAGTGTGGATGTAATAAATGGTGGTTTTGGAGATCGCTTAGCCTCAGTTTGTTTTACGGAAATAACAAACCAAGAGCCTTTTTTTGCGTGTTCTAAGATTGAATTAGTTTCAGACTCGTCTCTTGGTTCTTTTTCGCATATAAGCAATAATTCATGCTTACTTTTTGTTTTAAATTTTCCGCTTATTGTCCAAAAATGTTCAGGAACAAAAGCGCGAATCTCGCGCTCCTTTTCCATAATTATTCTTAGTGCGGGGGATTGAACACGCCCAGCAGAAAGACCATATCGAACCTTTTTCCAAATAAGTCCTGAAAGGTCATAACCTACAAGCCTGTCAAGAACGCGACGAGCCTCCTGCGCCTTTCTTAGATTTTCATCTATGTGGCGAGGGTGTCGTATAGCCTCCTGAACCGCGGGCTCTGTTATTTCATGGAAAACAACACGCTTAGGATTCTTTAATCCAACCGCCTCCTTTATGTGCCATGCTATTGCCTCACCCTCTCTATCAGGGTCAGTTGCGAGAAGAACCTCTTCTGCTTTTTTTGAAAGTTTTTGTATCTCACGAACAACCTCCTCTTTTCCTTTTGAAATTTCGTAATGAGGAACAAAGCCAGCGGGTATATCAATAGCCTTTTTATTACTTTTTGGTAGGTCGCGAATATGGCCGACGCTTGCGACGACCTTATATTCTCCCTTTAGGTATTTTTCAATTGTTTTTGCCTTTGCAGGGCTCTCTACGATAACAAGTTTCATGCGTGTCTATATATATGTATATATTATGAACGAATTGAGAACAAACCATTCTGCTCTGACACAATACCGTCAAATATTAGTAGTGTTAGCTTTTCACTGACGATATGTGGCGGAAGTATAGTGAGTTCAATTATTTTGTCAATTGTAATAGAATCTGGCGATTCAAGAAGTGTTCGTACAATTTCAATCTCATTCTCGTCCTCAAGCTCTGTAATTTTTGTAAGGCTCTGCTCTCTTGGTGTTTTATCGCTCATCCCAAGGTCTTCTAAAATATCTGAAAAATTTGTTACCAATCGAGCGCCATCTCGGATAAGTCTATGTGATCCGCGATAATTAACATGATTAACACTTCCTGGAAAAATAAATACTTCACGTCCTTGCTCAATCGCATTGCGCGCAGTTGCAAGTGACCCAGATCGTTCTGGCGCCTCTATCACAATCGTAGCTATTGAAAGCCCACTCACAATTCTATTTCTTTCAAGAAACTGATTTGGATATGAGGGGGTTCCATCTGAATACTCTGAAATTATGCATCCGCCATTTTCTATTATGAGCTTAGCAAGATTTTCGTGTTGTTTTGGGTATACAGAATCAAGCCCATTCGCAAGCACTGCTACAGTCTTTCCTTTCCCAGCAAGGGCACCCTCATGTGCAGCCCCGTCAATTCCAAGTGCGAGTCCACTAACAATTGTAAAACCTCTTTTAGCAATCTCCTTAGCCGTCTCGTGTGCGATAGCCAATCCTTCTCGCGTTGCTTTTCGGGTACCAACTATTGAAACGCAAATCTCCTCACTCGTGGGTAATGAGCCTATATAATGAAGCGTTTTTGGGAACCCAACGGTCTCCTTAAGAAGTCTTGGGTATGCCGAATCATCTGAATGTAATGTTAGAATGCATTCTCTCATTTAATATGATAAGATAATTATACACTAAGATTTGAGTGATTGAGTTTTATGGATCAATTCAAGAAAAAATTACTTACCGAAAGCGTTATTACATTGGCAATATTGTTAACGCTTTTTGCTGGCATCAGTTTTCTAAGTAGTAGAGTAACTGAGTACAGCGATCAGATATCAGCAAAAAGAAATCAGTTAACAAAACAAGCTAAAGACCTTGGCTCATTAGCATCACTGCAAACACAGTATTCAGGAGAGGTTGGCAAATATCTTCAGTCTATGAAGGCTGCTGTTCCGATTAAAGATCAACTCATTAATCTTTCAAAAGAATTTCAGCTAATCTCATCTAAGAATGGCCTTTCTTCATCGTTCTCATTTTTAAGCGAATCACCAGCAAGTGGAACATATTTTGGAAATATGAAATTTAAGCTAGAGGTTAATGGAAACTTTGAAAAACTAATTGAATTTGTATCAGAGCTACAAAACTTCAGGTATTTCTCAACATTTGATAGTTTTTCTATAGTTAGAACTTCAGAAGGTAATGGTCAACTTACAACACATGGTCAGGTATTCTTTAGGCAGGAATAATTAAATTATTATGGAACTTATTAATAAAATTAAGTTTAGGATTTCGAGAAGAATTGTTTTCACAATAATGGCACTTATTATGGTTGTCCTGGTAGGAGTATTCGTCGTGTCTCAAATGACAAAACTGACAAATAGCCTAAATAAGTCATTTTCAACAAGTGAATCATCATCTGCACCGGAAAAGTTTGACATCCAAGGGTTCGAGGCATTAAAGTTACCAAAGTCGTAATTGTCTGGTATTTTATTAAAGTAGTAATTTGGGCGTGTAGTTCAGTGGTAGAACGCTGTCCTGATAAGACAGAGGTCGAAGGTTCGATCCCTTCCACGCCCACACGAATTTTGTTCGCGAGTCAATGAGAGAATACAAAATTCAGTACCCCAAAGAAGCGAAGCGCAAGCGGGGCAAGAAATGGGTTCTGGGCCTGTAGCTCAGTTGGTTAGAGCGCCTCATTTGCAATGAGGAGGTCACCGGTTCGAATCCGGTCAGGTCCACCAAAAAAAACACCGCCGAAAGGCGGTTTTTTTATTTGACATACTAGATAGTGATATAATTAAAACCATAATCTTATGAAAAATAAAACAAAAATCAGCATTGTCTTCGCTATCTCCTTAATTGTCTCGATTCTGGCAGGTGTATTTATATTTATTACTGTAATACAAACTAATGCCAACACTTTAAAACTAGAAATTATTAGTGATATTAGGACCCACATCTTCGAGCGTGCAAACCTTCTTGATGCATATCTATTACATCCAGATGATTCCTCTCGAGAAAAATGGATTTCATCATCTAAAGATATTGATGTGCTAGTTATGAGTATGAAGACAAATTTCGTCGCCCCTGATGAACTTCAATCGGTTGGTTTAATTGATGAACATAATAATTCCATAAAACAAATCGGTGGTGACCTTTTTTTGAATCTTCCAACAGTATTATCTGACCCGCAAAAGACACATGAGATAGAAGTTAAATTAGTTAATCAGTTGGTGGAACATAGATCTGAAATGGCAAATCAGGCCACAATACTAGGTTCATTAATACGTTCAAAAACCTCTGCTGTACAAATAAGATTAAATATTAGTATTGGTTTATTAATTTTTGTATTATTCATAATTATTATTACTAATGTCACCTGGATTAAAAAAATCATAGAAAATATTGAGGAAGCAAGTGCTAAGGACGAGGCCATGCTCTCATCCATTGGGGATGGAGTTATTGCGGTTGATGAAAGTGGAAATATTATTACGGTCAACAAAGCGGCTGAAGAAATGCTTGGGCTTCAATTCGGCGATGCAAGAGGAAAAAGTTTGTTTGAAGTTGTCCAATCCTTTGATGAAAACGGAATTAGAATTCCAATAGAGAAACGACCAACGCAGGTTACACTTGCTACTGCTACTGCTACTGCTACTGCTACTGCTACTTTTTATGCTAGAAAAGACGGAACTCATTTTCCTGTTGCAATAAATACAAGACCAATCATTCTTGATGGAAAAGTAGTAGGAGCGATTGATGTTTTCCGTGATATTACAAAAGAAATAGAAATTGACAGAGCAAAAACTGAATTTATCTCACTTGCTTCTCATCAGCTACGAACGCCACCGACAAGCATGAAGTGGTTTTTAGAGATGCTGATTTCGGGAGAGGTTGGAGAGTTAAATGAAAAACAAAAAGAATATTTTGATGAGGTATATAAAAACAATCAGCGAATGATTACTCTTATTAATGCATTGCTCAATATGTCTCGTATTGAACTAGGTACATTTTCTATCAAGCCAGAAACAGTAGATATACCTAGACTCTCTAAAGAGATAATCCAAGGACTATATCCACAAATACAAGAAAAGAAACAGCACATCTCCGAAAAATATTCAGAGAATCTTAGTTCGGTGGTAGTTGATTTAGAACTTATGCGCATAGTTATACAAAATATTGTTTCAAACGCAATAAAATACACACAACCTAAGGGTGAGATCGGTATAGAGATTTTTCTGAAGCAAAAAGGTGATGAGTTTGAGAATAAAATAATTAAAGAGGTCAGCTTAGCTTTGACCATATCAGATAATGGTTATGGTATTCCAGAAGACCAAAAGGATAAAATTTTTGGAAAACTCTTCCGCGCGTACAATGTAAAAGAAATGGATACAGATGGTACAGGATTGGGACTATATTTGGTTAAATCAGTGATTGAACATACCAAAGGTGAGATATGGTTTCAGTCAGAGCTCAACAAGGGAACTGCTTTCCATGTAGTGATTCCACTTAGTGGTATGGTGGAAAAAGTAGGGACAACAAGACTTGGTATTGTTTCTGAGAGCTAATAATTTTTACCAGTAGCAATGGTTTGATATAATAAAAACATGGAAGAATTAATAAAAAGAAAAATACTTATTGTGGAGGACGAGGTATCTCAGCGCAAAGCACTTGCGGATAAATTCGCTCGTGACGGTTTTACTGCTATCGAGGCTCAGGACGGTGAGGAAGGGTTTGCTATGGCTATTAAAGAGCAACCAGATCTTATTCTGCTTGATATTGTAATGCCTAAGATGGGTGGGCTAGAAATGCTTAAAAAATTACGCGGAGAAAACGAGTGGGGTAAAAATGTTTCAGTTGTAGTACTTTCAAATCTAAACGAAAATGATGTGAATGTAGTTAGTTCAATTAGAGAAGATAAGCCTACATGCTATTTAGTTAAGTCAAATTGGGCGATTAATGAGCTCGTAGAAAAAGTAAAAACCTGTCTACCTAAGCAGGTTTAATCTAAAACCTTTCTATATAATAGTCATAAAATAACGCCAAAGGGCGGTATTTTATTTAAAAGAACTTACTAATATAAGAATTCATAAATATTCGAATTAACCAATATCAAATATTTATTAACAGAACTAGTTATTAAAATATTTCTTTGATGTTATAATTATAGTGAAATAATTTGTACGGAAGTTCATCCACCCCAAATAAAATTTTGATGAAAGAATTAAATACAAAAAATATTCCGAAGAGTGTTCTGTTTTCATCACTTATATTTTTTTTAATTGCATTTATTGTATTTAATATTTCAAACTCATTTTCAATTGATTCAAAAAAAGAGTATGGTGCAACATTTGAAAAATATGCCGAAGCGATATCCGGAAATATTATAGCTGACGAGGTTGCACGCTCGGAATTATTATATTCAGCAAGGGCATTATTTGAATCAAGTGATAGTATTATGCGAAACGAGTGGCAAACATATTCAAACGCACATTCTCTTAGAAAGTCTGACACAGATTCTCCGCTTTACCCGCTTTACGGGCTTTTTTATGCTCCCAGAGTTTTGTCTCGAAATCTTAATTCATATGTTGCTGGAGTTCGTAACGACAAGACAGTTCCGGAACTTGATTTGTCAAAATATACAGTGATTTCAGAATCTACATCAACTGAGTATTATCCAATTCACTATCTTGAGACACGTGAAGGAGAGCAATCTCTTCTTGGTTTTGATATCTCATCAGTTGTGTCAGTGAATAAAATACTGAATGTCTCGCTTAAAAATGATGTCGTTAAGTTTACTTTAGCAACTAAGCTCGGCATGGCTAATGACGCATATCTTATATATGTACTTCCGCTTTTTAAAAATGGAAGTCCACATAGTACAGCAGAGGAGAGGGATATGAATCTGATTGGTTATATCGGCGCTTTATATAAGAAAACTGATATATATATTCATAACAAGCAGGTATTTGGCGAGCTTCTAAGTTCGATTAATTTAAAAGTAATTGATGGGGCGGATTCTGAAAATGGATCACTATTGTATGAAAGCAAGTCAAAATCTTCTGTAAATTCAGGAAAGGTCCCGCTTTTCTCAGTAATTAAGAACTCCAGACCAGAGGGATCTTATTATATTCAATTTTCAAGTACACCAGAATTAGATGCGCTAGTAAACAATGATTTGACCTCAAGGTTAGTGATATATATGGGTATTTTATTTGCATTTTTGTCGGCAATTTACGCGTATACACTTTTAGATGCGAGAAGAAAAGCAGAAGACCTTGCCGGAATAATTACAAAAGATTTAAGAGAAAAGGAGGTCGTTCTTGAACAAAGCGAGGCAGATTTAAAAAATGTTATTTTTGGTTCTAATGCTGGAACATGGGACTGGTATATAAAAACTGGTAAGGTTACATTCAATGAACGTTGGGCAGAAATCTTAGGCTACACACTTGCAGAACTAGAACCAGTAAGTATTAAAACATGGGAGACACTAGCGCACCCAGATGATCTCAAGGAATCTGATAGGCTTCTTAATGAGCACTTTGAAGGAAAGACTGAGTTTTACTCATTTGATTCACGAATGAAGCACAAGGACGGCTCATGGGTCTGGGTTACAGATCGTGGCCGCGTTGTTGAGTGGGATGAGGCCCATAAACCTGTCCGAATGACAGGAACTCACATTGATATCACTAAGCTGAAGGAGATTCAGAAATCATTAGAAGAAAGCGAGGAAAAGTTCAGAGCATTATTTGAGCGCAGCTCCGCGGTAATGTTACTGATTAATCCTGATGATGGGAATATTATCGATGCAAACCAAGCAGCAGAAAATTTTTATGGTTGGACTATTTCACAGCTTAAAGAAATGAGTATTAGACAAATTAATACACTTGACCCAAATGTTGTTTCACGTCATATGGAAGAGGCAACTCAGGCTAAAAACGTTTTATTTGAGTTTAAACATAAACGAGCAGATGGTTCTGTTAGGGACGTCGAGGTATTTAGTAATGGAATAGTTATTGGTGGTAAGAAGGTTCTCTTTTCTATTATTAGTGACATCACAAAAAGGAAAAATGCAGAAGAGTCTCTAGCTATAAAGATTGAGGAGCTTCAACAATTTAGAGAGGCCGTGAGCAATGCATCTGACCATATAGTTATTTCCGATGTGGAGGGAAAAATTATTTATGCAAATAAGGGAGCTGAGCAGATGACTGGGTACTCAAAAGAAGAAATGATTGGTAAAACGCCAGCTATTTGGGGAGGTCAGATGCCTAAGAAGTTTTACGAAGAATTGTGGCACCAGATTAAGGAGTTAAAACAACCGTTCGCTGGCGAGATTACAAATAAAAGAAAGAATGGTCTTTTATATGAGTCTGAGGTCAGTATCACTCCTATTATTAATATAGAGGGCAATATAGAATATTTCGTCGGTGTTGAACGCGATATTACGAAAGCTAAGCAGATTGACCGCTCAAAGTCAGAATTTGTCTCAGTAGCCTCACACCAACTTCGCACACCACTTACAGCAATTAATTGGTATTCAGAAATGCTTCTAAGTGGAGATGCGGGAAAACTTAACAAAAAACAAAATCTATATGTTTCTGAGGTTAATGCCTCATCTATGCGAATGTCGGAGCTTGTTACTGCACTTTTAGATGTCTCACGAATTGAGCTCGGCACATTTTCATCTTCTCCAAAAGAGCTGGATATAATTCAGGTTGCAGACTCCGTTATTAAAGAAATACAGGTTAATATAAAGGCTAGAAATCAGAAGGTTATAAAGGAGTATGGAGCTAAGAAAATAATTGAAATCATGGATCAAACATTAGTTAGAATGATAATTCAGAATCTAATGACAAACTCCACTAAATATACAAAGGAGGGTGGACAGATTAATCTGAGTATAAATAAAAACGAAAAAGAGATTGAAATTAAAGTAAAGGATAATGGCTATGGAATTCCTCTGAATCAGCAGGATAAGGTTTATAATAAGTTTTTCCGGGGTGAAAATATTACTCAGTATGCACCAGATGGCACTGGTCTTGGTCTTTATATAACTAAGCAGATGGTTGAAAAAGTGGGTGGGAATATAAGTTTCATATCAGAGGAGGGTAAGGGTACGGAATTTACCGTTAAATTGCCAGTAATAAAAGAATAAATTTTGACACTATTTTGTAAAAGCAGTATGGTGGCTTTAGTTATTTAACTTTACAAAAAAGGGGGTTAAATGTGTGCTAAAAATCTAGGCACTGAGAACGTACGATGGCAACTGGCCAGGTTCTTTTATTCGGATATAGACGACCTAAGGCTTGTTAAAGATGCTGAGGAACTCGTTAAAAATTATGAGGACTTTTACATAAGGTTTAATGGAAAGCTGTCCGAGGCTCTAGGAAGTGCATTGCGCGAATTTGTACTCATTACAGCACTCGGTGAAAAGATTGGAATGTATTTAATGCTTCAGAAAAGCCTTGATGTTTCCGATTCAAAGTTAAAAGAAAAGGAAGCAGAATTATCAGTTCTAATTAGTGCGTCGGCCGGTAAGTATCTTGAGTTTTTTAGCATCGAACTAGCCTCTCTAAGTGATGAGGATTGTGAGCGCTGGTATGGTCTCGATAAGTTTGTCGAGCAACATAAATCCTGGATTGAACAGGTTCGTTGTTTTAAGTCTCACATGTTGAGCGAGGCCGTAGAAGGAGCGCTTACAAAGAGGAGCACGTTCGGACCAAGTGCGTGGAGCGAGTTGCACGAAGAACTTGTCGTAGATTTGGAAATTGAAGTTCTTGGTATGAGCATTACTCTCGAAGAGGCTATTAGCGTCTTGGATACATCTCAGGATGAGAATGTACGCGTATTAACGATGAAAGCAATGAATGACGCATTTAAGGGATACTTTGCAAAGTGCGCAGCTCAGGTCTTGTGGATTGTTGTAGGCTCAAATGCAGTTGAGTGCGAAGAGCGCTCATACGAACATCCAATGAGATTCCGTAACATGGAAAATCGAGTTTCGGATGATATGGTGAGTGCACTTCACAACGCTGTTAGAAATGTAGCGAGTCCTATCGCAAAAAGATTCTATCGCCTGAAAGCAAAACACCTTGGTCTGGAAAAACTTCGGTGGAGCGATAGAAATGCACAAATGCCTTTTTCAGATTCTTCAAAAATACACTTTGATGACGCATTAAAAATGGTGATTGATGCATATGAACAATTTAGTCCAACTTTAGCAAGACGCGTTCGTCTGATGGTAAGTGATGGGCGCATAGATGCGCGCGCAAAGAAGGGAAAGTCTGACGGGGCATTCTGCACATGGGCCGTACTACCTCAAAGTGGTGCGCTATCATTCACACTTCTTAATTATCTTGGTGGAAGTGGGGATGTAATGACTCTTGCACATGAAGTAGGTCACGGAGTTCATGGCGAGGAGGCTGGTGATGCACAAGGAGTATTAATGTGTAATGCACCAACTGCATATGCAGAAACCGCATCTATTTTTGGAGAGATGACGACATTCAACTTTCTGAAGAACAGACTTCTAGAGGATGGTGATAAAAAAGCACTTCTTATACTTCTAATGCGAAAAATTGATGACTCAATGAATAGCATGGTTAGGCAGATTGGGTTTTCCAATTTTGAACGCAGAATTCACGGAATGAACGAAACATATTCCGAGTGGGGAAGATCTAGAAAAATATCTGCTGAGGAATTGAGTAATATCTGGGTGGAGACGATTTCTGAATTGTATGGCGAGGATGGTGATGTATTCACTTATGATAATATGGAATACTTCTGGACATATGTTTCTCACTTTCACAATCCTTTTTATGTTTATGGGTATGCGTTTGGCGAACTGCTGACGCAAAGCCTGTATGCAGTAAGAGATAGATTTGGAAATGAATTTGAACCACTGTATTTGGACATGTTACGTTCTGGGTCTAAATTAGATGTTGTGGAATTACTTACACCATTTGGCCTAAATCCCACAAGCGAGCAGTTCTGGATTAATGGAATTAATGTTGGTATTGGGTCAATGTTGAAGGAGGCCGAGGAATTATCACTGGAAATGGGGATTTCACTATAGTAAACATCCCCCGCAAAAATGCGGGGGATTTTTTTTATCAAAGCTTAAAATATATGTTATTATGACACTATATGAAACCAATAATAATTTATTCAACCCCGTCGTGCGTATATTGCAAGATGGCTAAGGCATATTTTGATCAGAAGGGCGTTAAATACGAGGAAAAGGATGTAATGGTGGATGAGGTTGGGCGTGAAGAAATGATAAAGAAGTCGGGCCAGCTTGGCGTTCCAGTGTTAGACATAGATGGAAAGATAATCATAGGATTCGATAAGAGTGCGATAAACGAAGCGGTTGGAATTAAATAGTAAACGTGTAAAACCGCCCCTCTATTGAGGGGCGGGGCTTGTTTGTAGTAGTGTAATGATATGACAAAAGTCCATCGATTCATCGGAAATTTTAATATTAAAGAATCAGTACTAAGAATTACTGATGAAGAATTTGTAAATCAGGCGCGCTATGTGTTGCGTCTTAATGTTGGCGAGGAGCTTATGCTTTCAAATGGTCTTGGAGAGGAGGCGAACGCAAAAATACTAAGCTATGGGAATGGATATGTTGAGGTGGAAATAGAAGCTCGTTCGCAAAATAAAAATGAGTCAGAGAAAAGTGTGACACTATTTCTGTCTATTCTAAAAAGGGAAAATTTTGAAATCTCTGCTCAGAAAGCAACAGAGGTTGGTATCTCAAGAATCGTTCCAGTCATTTCTTCAAGAACTGTTAAGATGAATATTAATAAGGAGCGAATAGAAAAAATTATAAAAGAAGCATCAGAACAGTCTGGACGAGGAATTGTTCCAAAAATGGAGGGCGCGGTCTCGCTACCTGATGCAATTCTAAAGGCAAAGGAAAATGACCTAAATATATTTTTTGATAAAGATGGAATAGTATTAGATGAGTCAGTTTTCAAATCATCAAAAAATATTGGAATTTTTGTAGGGCCGGAGGGTGGTTGGACAAGCGAGGAGATAGAAAGTGCAAAAGAGGCCGGTATTATTCAGGTAAGTCTTGGAGCTCTAACACTGAGAGCAGAAACTGCAGCAACAATAGTCTCATACCTTGCGTGCAGATAAAATATAATGAAAAAAGAACTTATAGGTATTTTTGGAGTCTGGAAACCAAGGGGACCAAGCTCATATGATGTAATCCGTGAGATAAAGAAACACACAACAGAAAAAAGAATAGGCCACGCAGGAACACTCGACCCACGCGCATCAGGAGTCCTTGTAATCGCGGTCGGGCGTGACGCAACCAAAAAAATTGCCGACGAGGTGGCAAAAGAAAAGGAGTACATTGCCTCAATTCATCTTGGTACAGAAAGCACAACGGATGACAGTGAGGGAATGAAGACTGCTATACACCCAATAAAAAAACCAGCACTAATCCTAATTAAAAAATCACTAAAGGATTTTGAGGGGGAGATTATGCAAATACCTCCAGTATATAGTGCAATTAAAGTTCAGGGCTCTACAGCTTACAAAAGAACAAGGGCGGGAGAGGTCCTTATTCTTCCGGCAAGAAAGGTACTTATAAAAAAAATTGAGTTCTTGTCATTTAGCTGGCCGTATCTAAAAATTAAGGTAACGACTGGTCCAGGAGTTTATATTCGCTCACTAGCGCGCGATATTGGGAGAAAACTAAATGTCGGTGGTTATCTATCCTCACTTGAGAGGACAAGAGTGGGGAATTTTTCAAAAGAAGATGCGCTAATCTTAGACATTAGCTACAACACGCCAAAAAAGTCATGATATAATATAAATATGTACGAATTACCAAAATTACAATACTCATATGATGCGTTGGAGCCATTCCTAGATGCGCGCACCATGGAGATTCATCACTCAAAGCATCATGCAACATATGTGGCTAAGTTAAATGAGGCGCTTCAGAATAATCCGGAACTATTCGAAAAGACACCAGAGGAATTACTTAGAGATTTAGGTGCAATTCCTGAATCAATCAGGACGGCGGTAAAAAATCACGGTGGAGGGCATGTAGCCCATACATTATTATGGGAGAGCATAGGGCCAAAAAGTACAGGAATGCCGGATGGCGAGCTTATGGAGGCAATCACAAAATATCTTGGAGGGTTTGAAAAGTTTAAAGAAGATTTTTCAAAATTAGGTTTAGGAGTTTTTGGAAGTGGTTGGGCGTGGTTAGTAATCGATGCAGATGGAGTTTTAAAAACTCTTAGCACTTCAAATCAGGACAATCCAATCTCAATAGGACTCACACCAATAATGTGCCTTGATGTTTGGGAGCACGCATATTATCTGAAGTTTCAGAATCGTAGGGCTGAGTATGTTACTGAGTGGTGGAACATTGTGGATTGGGAGGGGGTCGGAGAAAAGTATAAAAAAGTAATGGGAAAATATGCGTAATTTTAAAGAGAAGCTAAGTAGGGGTCATAAACGCTTTAGACGCGAAGGACGAAATCAGGCGATTACAATGGTCATCACGAGCTTTAGCTTTGTTGCTGGTCTTGCTTGGAACGAAGCAATAAAATCATTCATTGAATTTTTCTTTCCTTCTGAAGGAGGACGATTTGCTAAATTAATTTATGCTCTATTAGTTACTCTCATAGTTGTGCTTGTGAGTTATGTTTTAACAAGTATGAGGCATAAGGATCATGATGGTGATTCTAATCATATAAAGCCGGAGATAGGTAAGTAGTGTGTAAAAAAAGAAAACCCCGCAATAGCGGGATTTTTCTTTTAATTTTTAATAGTTTCTATTTTAGCGCCAATTTTTCTAAGTCTATTAGCAATATCCTCATAACCGCGATTAATGGAATAAACATTTCTTAACAGAGATGTTCCTGGCGCGGCAAGCATAGCAATCATAATTATTGCAGCTGGGCGAAGCGCTGGAGGACAGATTATCTCGGCTGCTTTAAACTTTGTTGGTCCTGTTATAAAAACACGATGTGGATCCGCAAGTAGCATATTTACCCCAAGCTTAGACAACTCTAAATAATAAAGTGCGCGATTCTCATAAACCCAATCATGAATTAATGTCTGTCCTTTTGCGCGCGCAACAATAGGAACGAAGAATGGTAAGTTATCTATGTTTAGGCCAGGGAATGGGCGTGCATATATTTTTTCATCGAGCGCTACAAGATTTGAAGGCAGGGTAACTATATCAACAAGTTTTGTAAATCCATTCTCGGATACATATTCCTTTGAGCGTTTATATTTGAAACCCATAACTTCCAATTTCATAAGCTCAAGTTCTAAAAATTCTATTGGGCACTTTTTTATTGTGATTTTTGAATTGGTCGTTGCGGCTATAGAAAGGAAAAGCATCGCTTCTATTGGGTCCTCGCTAAGTGTATAACGCACTGGCATGTCCATGTCGCTTACGCCTGTTATTGTAAGAGTTGTTGTTCCAATACCTTCTATAACAACACCAAAAAGTTCTAAAAAGTGACAAAGATCCTGAACCATATAATTTGCCGAGGCGAACTTAATGACAGTTTTGCCTGGTATTTTTGCTGCAGCCATTAATACATTTTCAGTCACAGTATCTCCTGACTCGTACATAACAATCTCACCAGGATGTAACTTCTTAACCCTAACATCGAAGGCATCAGCTTTCGTTAAAATATTAATCCCTAGTTTTTTAAGAGCAAAAAGATGTGGAGCCACAGTTCTAGATCCAAGCTTACAGCCACCAGTCTGAGGAATTTTAAAAGCTTGAAGAAGGTGGGCTAGTGGTCCCATAAACATAACAATGCTTCTGGTCTTTTTTGCAGACTCCTCATTAAGCTTACTAAGCTTTAGCTTCTTAGGAGGAATTATGGTTAGTGAGGGGCCATTCCACTCAACTTTCACACCAATACTTTCTAAAACCTCAATTATGCGATAAACCTCCTCAATTTTAGGAACATTGGTTAATGTTGTTTTTGACTTATTTAGAAGAGATGCGCACAAAAGACCAACCGCCGAATTTTTCGACGAGTTAACTCCAATTGTCCCTGAAAGCTTATGTCCTCCCTCAATTTGGAAATTCATATAATTATTAATCTATCTTACCATTCAGTGAATACAAAAAAAAGCACCACACAAATGTGCGGTGCTTTTATATTTCGATTAATCTAACACTACTACATCAGAGTATGATATTCCGAACTTGAATGCCTCTTTCTTGGTTGGCATCCAGATATCTATAAATCCAACCTTCCTTCTGTGCATTCTATCCTCGACAACGAAGACCTTATCACCAAAAAGCTTAGGAAGCTTAACCTTAGTTCCGAACGGAAGCATGTTTGTTGCTACAATTCCGTCATGAACATCTGATCCCATTGCTGTTTCAAATGGTGTCTCATCTGTTTCCTCTGGAGCGCTTGTATATGCGGTTACCCACATCTTTATTGCTTCGACAGGCTTCTTAACCTCCTCATCCTTTCCAGTTGCCGCCCTTGCAACCTGAACAATCGCATTCGTAATCGCCTGGCGACTTCCGTTTGCTAACGTCTCAGATGGAGTTGGAAATGCGAGAACCGAAAGACTTATTAGTGTTGATACGAGTTTTGCTGTCATGTGTATTTTTGTATTTTATTTTAGGAGTCGACTTCCACATCGGATGATACCCCCAAACAAAAACCCCCTCACGGGGATTAATGTGCCTATCCTAGCACACTATTCTGAATTTAGCAAGTTATTTTAGCGGTTTTTGGCCCTATTTTAACAAAAAACCCTCATTTTTATTGAGTTTTTCGGCATATGTGTTAGTATGCTTAAAAGCCATGCCAAGCCTAATTTACAAGACGAAGGACTTCGCGGTCTACAACAAACCGGCCGGTGTCTTAGTGCACGCAATAAAGGGTTTTGAGGATAGGGAAATGGGTAAGACTTTGGCTGATATAGCCAAAAAGGAGTTTCCCGAGATTGCTAAGGTTGGAGATGATCCAGAAAATCGCCCAGGAATCGTTCACAGATTGGATAAAAATACTTCCGGGGTTATTGTGATTGCCAGAAATCAAAAGTTCTTCAGTTTTATGAAGAATCTTTTTCAAAATCATCAGGTTAAGAAGACTTACACGGCGTTAGTTAACGGAAGGGTTCTCGGTAGCGGAACAATAGATGCTCCTATAGGGTTAAAACCAGGTACAATTAAAAGAAGTACGCTTGCTAGGAATATGAAGATGGTTAAGGATGCTGTGACTGAGTATAAGGCTGTAAAGATTTACCAGCAGAGTGTGCTTGATGGAAGGGGTGCGGTTTATTACACATTAATACATGTAACTCCACATACTGGTAGAACTCACCAGATCAGGGTTCATCTTGCATCAATTGGACATCCAATAGTTGGGGATACTCTATATGGACCAAAAACAAACAGCTTTGGACTAAATCGTCATTTTCTACACGCAGATTCAATTGAGTTTGGGACTCCAGATGGTAATAGAATAAAACTGGAGGCAGAGCTATCACCAGAACTTCAAAAAGTTTTGGATTCTCTTGAAAAGCACGCATAATAATTGACGTGTTTTTTGATTTATGACACCCTATATTGAGTAAATTAAAATCTCTAAAAGGAGTTAGCTATGTCTGATGATAAGGAGTATTCCACTCCTCAGGTTTTAAGAAGGTATGCGTGGCCAACAGCAATTGAGGCCACAAAGCCAGAAGAAAAATCATTTTCATTGTCCTATGATGTATTCGGCAATATCGACATTCTTTTCAATTTTTTAGGTGGTCTTAAACTTTCTAATACAACTAAGAAAGTCGATATTGATTTTTATAGGATGAGGAAGGCTCACACGTTTTGTGAGATGCTTGGACTCATCAGTAAAGATTTGGATAGCCTTTGCTTCACACTTGGGCAGATTAAGGAGTTTGCTCGAGCGAATCGTGGTTGGATTATGGTTGTAGACACTCCGACATTTTTCCTTTTCAAACATGACGGTAAGTATTTCTTGGCTAGTGTATTTGCTTATTCAATCTCGTCCTATCAGATTGGGACAAATCTGTTTCAGGTGGATGATGTATTTATCTGGCCTGATAATGCTAAACAGCTTTTTATTGTTCCCAAAATATAGTCCTAAAAGCCCCCGTTAATCACGGGGGCATTTTTATCTAATATGCCCTTGATTTTTTTTGTATAGTCTTTTACACTATATCCACTATGGAAAAAGAGGTTCTCTCAAAAATTAGAGCAGGCGCAAAGGTACGCGTCTGGGAGCGCATTAAAGAAGGCGAAAAGGAGCGCCAGAGCTCTTTTGAAGGTATAGTTATTGCACACAAGCATGGTGCTGAGGCTGGTTCCTCGTTTACTGTACGTGCAATAATCTCCGAAATAGGTGTAGAAAAAGTATTTCAATCTCACTCTCCGACAATTGCAAAGGTTGATATAATCTCATCACCTAAGAAGGTTCACAAATCAAAACTTTATCACATCCGTGATTTCTCAAGTAAGAAGATTCGTGAGCGCTTGAAAACAAAGTAACTAATTAACCCTGCAATACGCAGGGTTAACTTTTTAATATATACTTACCTCATATGTCAGAAACTACAAAGAAGGGCGGACTTTTTATGGTAGCTACACCGATAGGAAACCTAAGCGATATAACATTACGAGCACTTGAAACACTGAAAGATGCTGATGTTGTATTTTCTGAGGATACGCGTGTTACTTCTAAACTGCTATCTCACTTTGCAATAAAAAAGCCTTTATTTCGTTATGACGAGCACTCACATAAACAGTCAACGAAAAAGATTATACAGTTATTAAAAGAAGGGAAAAAAATAGCACTAACAACAGATGCTGGAACCCCTGGTATAGCTGATCCTGGCGGTAGGCTTGTTGCTGAGGTCTCAATGCAACTTCCTGATATTACAATCACTCCAATTCCAGGAGTCTCAGCAATAACAACGATTCTCTCTGTATCTGGTATGAATACAGAACAATTCACATTTTGGGGTTATTCTCCGCATAAAAAAGGAAGGAAGACATTCTTTGAGAATCTTAAGGAGAATAAAGTCTGGCCTGTTGTTTTTTATGAGTCTCCACACAGAATAGAAAAGGCTTTAAATAGCATCGTGGATGTGATGGGTGGTGACCAGACAATCATTATAGGAAGAGAACTTACAAAACTACATGAGGAGGTTTTTAAGGGTTGTGCAAAAGATGCCTTAGAAATCTTTAAGGAAGAGGGTCGCGCGCGTGGCGAGTTTGTTGTAGTTGTTGGAAATCTATTCAGCAGTAGCCCAAACGATTAAATCTGTATAGTCAGCTTCCCCACAAATAAATTTCTCAGTTTTAGTATTGAAAAAATATGGAACTCCGTCGCAATTTGCGATATCATATTTTTTTCTTAGGTCATCATTATCTGTATTTTGCCACGTTTCCAGTTTTTGGACTGAAACTCCATGCTCAAGCTCCAATTGCTCGACGAGCGGCATCATCTTTTCGCAATGCACACATCCCTGTCCATAAAACATTAATAGGTTGTTTTTCGAGTTCATAGTATTATTATACAACTGTGTTAAAACGAATTTTTGATATATTCTGCTCAATTCTGGGGATAATTGCTCTTATAGTTATCTTCCCATTTGTCGCAATAGCAATTCTATTAGAAAGTGGATGGCCCATTATTGTCTCGCTGCCAAGGATTAGTAATGGCAGGCGTATATATGTTTATAAATTTCGCTCAATGGTTAGGAATGCAAGAGCCATGAAAAAGGGATTGGCTCATCTAAATGAGCGCTCTGACGGACCACTTTTTAAGATTAAAAATGACCCACGTCTCACCAGGGTTGGAAAAATACTACGAAAGTTACGCGTAGATGAGTTTCCTCAATTTATTAATGTTTTGAAGGGGGACCTATCTCTTGTTGGCCCTCGTCCTCACGAGGAGGAGGAGATAGACGGATATCCAGAGGAATTTAAAATACTTTCTAGCGCGAAAGCCGGACTTACTGGACTATCACAGGTTAGTGGCGCGTCAGGTCTACCATTTTTAAAGGAGATTGAGCTTGATAAATTTTATTTGGAGCACCAGTCATTTTGGCTTGATATGAGGATTCTTTTTAAAACTATTTGGATTTTATTTTCAGATCCAACTGGCGTATAGAGTTTGTGGCGAATACGCGTATTTTGCATTATTATGTAGGTAATGCGCGTTGCTATTTTGCATGATTATTTGAATCAGTTTGGAGGGGCCGAGCGCGTGCTTCAGGTAATGCTCGAGATATTCCCGAATGCCGATCTTTACACTTTGCTTTATGACAAAGAAAAGACTTTTGGTATATTTGATCGCAATATTAAGAAAACGAGTATTTTAGACGTGCCGTTTGTTCGCGGACACCATAGAATGTTTATTCCATTCATGCCGTTTGCATCAAATATGCTGACGTCGGACAAGCATTACGACCTGGTTATCTCCTCGACAGCAGGGTATGCAAAAGGATTTCATGTTAAAGGAAATTATCACATTAGTTATTGTCACAGCCCACTAAGGTATGCATGGGAAGTAGACTATCTTAAAAATCTATCTTTTGCCCCATGGCCACTTAAGGATTTTCTTGTTTACCCAATAGCAAATGCACTAAGAAAATGGGACATACATGCATCGACTCATGTCAATTTATTTCTAGCCAACTCTCAGTTTATTGCGAACAAGGTTAATTCATATTATTTAAGGGAGGCACAGGTAATATATCCACCAGTTACAAACGATATGTTTTATCCTGATAAAGATGATGAGCATGAAGAATATTATCTGATGGTTGGCCGTCTTTTATATTACAAAGGGTTTGATATGGCTATTCATGCATTTAATAATCTTAAAAAACCTCTAAAAATTGTAGGAGCTGGGCCAGAATCCGAAAAACTTAAAAAACTTGCACGTGGTTCAAATATTGAGTTTTTATCAGGTATTAATGATGCGGAATTAAGAAAGCTTTATTCAAATGCAAAAGCATTTATTTTCCCACAGATTGAGGATTTCGGACTGGTCGCCGCAGAGGCGCAAATGTGTGGAACGCCAGTTATTGCATATAAAGTCGGGGGTGGCGGAGAAATAGTAATAAATAAACAGACGGGACTCATATTCAATGTTCAGTCTGCTGAGGCAATAGAGGATGCAGTAAGAGAATTTGAATCAATGAAATTTGATCGGCGAGTGATTGCAAATAAAGCAGATAGATTTTCAAAAAATAAATTTAAAGAGCAGCTTTCTGAGGTTGTGCGTTCTGCTGGATTTTCCGAAGCTATATAAATGAAGATTCTTATTGATACAAGACTTTTGAGTAAGGGAAGAATCTCAGGCATAGAAGAATATGCCAGATTTGTAATACAAAATCTGCTAGAAAAGGACAAGGAAAATATATTTCAGTTTTTTTACAGCGGTATTAAGAAGGCTGAATTTCCTGAAAATTGGAAAAAGAATAATACAAGCCTACTTGAGTGGAATATTCCCAACAAACTCCTTGAATTATCGATGAGAATTACGGGAATGCCACACATTGAGGAGAAACTTAATTCTGATATCGTATTTAGCCCGCACTTTAATTTTCTTCCAAAACCAAAAAATGCTAAGAGGGTTATTACTTTTCATGATTTATCATTTGTTCATTTTCCTGAATTTTATCCAGCTAGAAAACGTTTTTGGCACTGGCAACAGGACTATTTAAGACAAGCCAACCTTGCTGATGCAATTATCGCGGTATCAGAGTTCACGCGGCAGGATATTATTAAGACTCTCGGTGTTTCTTCTGATAGAGTGCACACAATACATTCAGGTATAAATCCGTTTTATAAACAGCTTCCTGAAAATGATAAGTCGCGAGCATCGTTTGTTAAAGAAAAAAGGCTTACAAGACCATTCTTATTATTTGCTGGGACACTCGAACCACGTAAAAATATTTCAGGAATAATAAAAGCATTCGAAGTTGTTAAAGAGGATCTATTTAATAGTGAATTGCAATTAATAATTGTGGGTAAGCGCGGGTGGCTTTGTGATACAATTTTTAAGGATGCAGAAAATTCGAAATGGAAGAGCGATATTATTTTTTGGGGTGAGTCATCATACGAAGATTTGAGATTACTTTACAATCTCGCAGATGCATTTGTATACCCTTCATTTTTTGAAGGATTTGGTTTTCCTCCTCTTGAGGCTCAAGCATGCGGGGCACCAGTCATAACATCAAATCTTTCATCACTCCCAGAAATTGTAGGAGATTCTGCTCTCCTAGTTGATCCGTGGAAAGTAGAAGAATTGGCGCACGCAATGCAGTTAATTTTAAAAAATGAAAAGGTTCGAATCGATTTAAGGAAAAAAGGGTTTGAAAATATCAAAAGGTTCAGTTGGACGAAAGCAACCGATGAATTAATGAGGGTTTTTAACAAATTTGAATAATGAAACAAAAAGTTTCTCGAAATAATATTGTTCCAGTAGTTGTTGATATAAAAAATCCATCTACTAATTATTCCTGGTCCTCACATCATCCCGTTATAGATTTACGCAAAACTCCGATGGGGACTGATGGTGAGATGAAGCATATAGGATTTATAGTTAAGCGCTCTATTGGAGTAATAGCGCTTATATTTGTGTTACTAGTTGCATATGAAGGTATCCGACTTTTTCAATCTAGAGATGTAATGAAGGCTACTGGTGTAAGAATAGGAGAAAATTTCTCAAATTCACTGGACTCAATGCAAAATCTTGACCCAGAAAAAGCAGGTTCGATTTTAAAAGAAAATACAAGAGATATTGCAAAACTTGATTACTTATTAAAGCAAAGCCACGCAGAGGGATTTATGAACACACTCGGTAGTGTAATTCCAGCATTCAAAGAAAGTGGTTCTTTAGTTAGCCATATAGCCTCACTGAATATTGGTTTCCTTCAGTTGGCTGTAACAACCGAAGACCTCAAGAAAAACGGTTTTCACAACTTCCAATCAGATGGCGTGGCGTTCCTCAATTCATTGAGAGAAATAAAGAAATCCTTAGCTATTATTTTAGAGGAGGGGCAGGCGGTAAAAAATACAACGGGAAACCTAAGGAGGTTATCATCATCTTTCGGAAAGATAGATGACTCTATCGGGAAGACTTATGTAGAAAACAGCGCACTATTATATAAAGCTAATTCTTCTCTTGATAGTTTAATAACAATGTTGGGTTCTGAAAACACAAGGCACCTACTTCTTCTATTCCAAAATCCAGCAGAGATTCGTCCAGGTGGTGGGTTTATAGGTAGTTATGCGGATTTAACAATTAAGGATGGGCAGATGCAAGGAATGGATGTAAGAGATATTTATGATCCTGATGGGCAATTTTTTGAAAAAATAGTTCCTCCGTATCAGTTACAGACCGTAAGTGAGAACTGGGGCGCTCGCGATTCAAACTGGTTTTTTGATTTTCCAACATCAGCAAAGACAGTAATAAGCTTTCTCGAATTATCAAAAATGTATTCAGAGAAGGGCATTACTTTTGACGGAGCAATTGCAATAAATATACCTGTAATTCAATCGATGCTTGAGGTTACTGGCCCCATCTATCTATCAGAATATAACGTTACGATAGACCAGAATAATTTTCTTACAGAGGTTCAGCGCGAGGTTGAGGCTGGGAAAGATAAGAAAGCTGGAGAGCCAAAACGAATTCTGAAAATACTAGCGCCACTTTTGATGGAAAAAATGAAACTTCTTGACTCTACAAGTCAGGGTATGTTTATTAAAAAATTGGGTGAGCGTGTAACTAAGAAAGATATTATGTTTTATGCAAAAGACGCTGAGCTCGCCTCGTTTATCAAGCAGACTAATACTGATGGTTCGGTATTTGAAATTCCTTCAAACTTTTTAGGTTCGTATCTAGCAATTGTTGATGCAAATGTTGCTGGCGGAAAAACTGATGCGCTTATTAAGCAGACAGCTAACGCGAATATTAATATAGATACAAATGGTGCTGTTCTAACAGATCTTGTAATTACACGTGCACACAGTGGTGGTGATAAAAAGGATCCATGGTGGAATAAAAAGAATCAAAACTTCATTCAAATTTTGACTGATCCGGGGTCATCAATAATCTCTCTAAAAGGGAACTCTATAAAAACGGAGAAGCCATCATTTGATTACGAAAAAAATAAATATGATGAAAATCCAGACCTATTTAAGATTGACTCTTCACGTCTCTCATTGCCTGAATACAATGCCTGGTCAATGAGCGAGTTCGGAAAAACTGCTTTTGGAACATGGTTTAATACAGCCCCTGGAACTACATCAACCTTGACTATGAGGTATCATAACGATAATACTTCTCTCACCGCACCGACAACGGGTTCAAAATACATATTTGTATATGAACGACAGTCTGGTGTCCAAACAAGAATAAATATAAACATATCAGCGCCAATAGGTTTTATATGGAAGGAAAGTGGTATGCCAAATTATGTTTATACGGATGAAAATCCAGATGCACGCATAGTATTGACGCTGGAGCTTATAAAACAATGAAGCATATAAGAAATTTCGTAATAATTGCACATGTTGACCACGGCAAGAGTACTCTTGCCGATCGTTTTTTGGAAGTAACAAAAACAGTTGAGATTCGAAAAATGAAGGATCAATACCTCGATCAGTTAGAGCTTGAAAGAGAAAGAGGTATAACAATAAAAATGGCTCCAGTTCGCATGCGTTATGAGTACAAAGATAATAACTATATTCTCAACCTAATTGATACTCCTGGCCACTCAGATTTTTCATATGAGGTTTCACGCTCACTAAACGCGGTTGAGGGGGCGGTTCTTTTGGTTGATGCAACACAAGGTATTCAGGCACAGACCCTCGCAAATCACCGAATAGCTAAGGCTGCGGGGCTTACAATCGTGGGAGCGCTAAATAAAGTAGATTTTTTCAAGGATGTAGATGGAAATATCAACCTAGATGATGAAAGGATTCACGTTCTTAGGAAAAGCCTTGCCGAGCTTATCGGAGTTACTGAAAATGAAATACATAATATTTCTGGAAAAACTGGGGATGGCGTACAAAAACTTTTAGAGGATGTAATTGAAAAAGTTCCACCACCAAAAGAAAGTATTGAGACATTTGGCCGTGCATTAGTTTTTGATTCATTTTTTGATGACCATAAGGGTGTTATTGCATCAGTAAGAATGTTTGATGGTGAGATTTCAGGAGAGGATGAGATTTTGCTTATTGCAACAAACACATATGCAAAAATTAAGGAGACTGGATACTTTACACCCCAGTTAACTGCATTACCTGCGACATCAAAATTAACAGCTGGAGAGATAGGTTATATAGCAACCGGAATTAGAGACCCAGAAAAAATTCGTATTGGTGATACCGTCCTTGTTTCTAAGTATGCAAAAGATCCGGAAAAGTTAATGTTGCACGGCTATAAAGAAGCTATGCCTGTTGTATTTGTTTCTTTCTACCCTGAGGAGAGTGATAATTTTGAACTTTTAAGTAAGGGTCTTCAAAAATTGAAACTTAACGATTCAGCACTTCATATTGAACCTGATCAGAACGAGGTTCTAGGTCGTGGATTTAAAGTTGGTTTTTTGGGTAGACTACACTTCGAAATAACTGCCGAGAGATTACGCAGAGAATTCAATGTGGAAACAGTTAATACATTTCCATCTGTTTTGTATCGCGTTAAAAAGGGGTTGGAGTGGTTCACAATTGTTAAGCCTGAGGAATTACCAAATGATTACGATGAAATATGGGAGCCAATTATAAAGCTCGATATTATTTTGCCAAATGAATATTTATCCAGCGTAATAGCTCTACAGCGTGCATTTAGATTTTCTGATCTTAATACAGAAACAATTGGAGATAGGGTTAGACTAATGACACACATGCCTCTTGCGGAACTCGTAAGTGACTTTGATGACCAGTTAAAGTCAGCAACTAAGGGTATGGCATCATTCAGTTATGAGGTTGAGGAGTATAAAAAAGCCGATGTTGTTCGCGTAGATATTTTATTGTCACACGAACTCATTCCAGGACTAAGCCGCTTCCTACCTAAGGAAATTGTATTAAGGGAGGCAAGACAGATGGTTGGAAGGCTAAAAGAGCATCTTCCACGTCAGCAATGGACACAGCCTATTCAAGCACAAGCAGATGGACAAATCTTAGCAAGAGAGGATATTCCGGCATTAAGAAAAGATGTAACTGGGTATTTATATGGTGGGGATAGAACAAGAAAAATGAAGTTGTGGAAAAAACAACAGCGGGGAAAGAAAAATCTTGAGGCCCGCGCTCAGGTCCAAATAGCACCAGAAGTATTTAAGGAATTATTGAAAAGATAGTATAATAAAATACATGTTAGCAAGGTCAATCAAATTACGAAGAGAGTTTGCAATATTACTATTTGCATTCGGTTTTTTGGTGCTTCAGTTCGTTTTAGAACTTGGCATTATTTATGCCGTTATTAATAATTTTGAATCAGCTGCCAAATACCTGAGTTCCTCTACGAAATATCTTGTAGTTGTGCATTTTTCTATTACGATATTATTAATCTCTATTTCAAAGCGCGTAAGTAGGTCATTTTATAAAGGGGATGTATGAAGATACTAAAATTATCAATTTTATTTTTAGGAATTGCCATACTTTTATGGACGGGGTATTCTTTAATTCAGCAGAAAAGAGCAATTGAAAGAGAGATTCGAGGTTTGTCTGATGTTGCAAAAAAGTTGACCGATGAAAATAAATCAGTTGAGGGCGGAATTGCATACTTTGGGCGCACCGAAAATCTTATAAAAGAATCGCGTTCGAAATTTAATCTTAAGGTGGAAGGGGAGCAGATGTTTATTGTGGTTCCGGACGATTCAAGTACTACTGCAACAAGCACTAAAAAATAATCTAGTTAAATGCGGGCATGGTCTAGTGGTAGAATGCGACATTCCCAAGGTTGAGACAGGGGTTCGATTCCCCTTGCCCGCACAATTTATAACTGCCATTTTTGGCAGTTTAAATAGGGGAATCGAACACCGGAGTGGTATGCATTCAGAAGAATGCATCACGAGGTGGTGCCCAGTCCGAAGCGAGTGGCGACGAGCTGAGAGGCGAGGGAGATTCCCCTTGCCCGCACAATTTATAACTGCCATTTTTGGCAGTTTAAATAGGGTGAAATTAAAAATTTCAAAAATTTGCTACAATTAAACCATGTTAACAATCGTAGCAATAATTGCTCTTTCCATATTCGGCATAGTCGAAACAGCGTACCTGATTCGTAAACGAGTTAGAGCGGAAAGGCCAGTATGTATTCTAGGGGATGACTGTACACTAGTTCTCGAGAGTAAATACAACAAGATATTCATGATTCCAAATGATATGTTGGGTCTTTTTGGATATGTTGCAATTTTCTTACTTAGCCTGCTATATTCGTTGAAGATAGAGCCAACACACTTTTGGGCACTCGGAATCTCATTTGGCGTGGCAATAGGGTGTGCCGCTTCATTCATTTTTGCATATATACAATGGAAGTTAATAAAAGCATGGTGTTTCTGGTGCTTAATGTCAGCATTTACACTATGGCTTATGGGAATTATATTATTAGTAAGCGGTTTTTAAGGAAAACTTGTTAAAAGGCCGAAAATAGAAAGAAATATTTAATTAAAATGTTCACAGAAACACTTCAGTACAACAATATAGGGTTATTCGCATTGCGCCTTGCAATTGGAATTGTATTTTTCATTCACGCGATTCCAAAATTTAAGCATCCAAAAGATATAGCTATAGGGATGGGTATACCTAGTATGAGCTTTATGATAATCGTTCTTGGCTTGGTTGAAATGGTCTCATCCTTATATCTTGTCTTTGGGTTCTATACACAATTAGGAGCGCTACTTCTAAGTTGTGTAATGGTTGGTGCAATAACAATGAAAATTACGAAATGGGGATCTCCTTTTTCTGCAACAGATAAAACAGGGTGGGAATTTGAGTTTATTCTATTGGCGGCAAATATTGCCATCCTCCTTGTAGGTGGCGGCTCAATCGGAATTCAGCAATAACATATATATGTTCTAAGTCTAAAAGCGCCGCTCTGGCGCTTTTAAATTTACAAATGATATAATGACTTCAATATGGATATAAACAAAATAAATTCGCTAATCAGTGTAGATTTGGTAGCTGAGCTAGGCCTACAAAGTCTTCCGCTTGAGCAGAGGACAGCAATGCTTGCACAAATCTCAGATATTATCATGAAGGGTGTCTGGCTTAAGGTAATGGATTTACTTACTGAGGCGCAGGCAAATGAGTTGGAAAAGATATATGACACATCAAATCCAGAAGAAATGTATGCATTTCTACAAAAAGAAATACCAAGATTCGAGGATATTATAAAGGCAGAGGTCGCCTCTTACAAAGAAATGATGCTAAGTAGCTTCAAAAAATAATTATCTAATATATGTCACCAGAAACGCCAGGCGGTCACGAGACTGAGGAGGTTCTCTCAGATATAGAAAGGGAAAGAATAGAAACGGCCTTATTTTTGTCTGAAGGTGGAGTGCAATTATTTACAAGTAATATTGATGAGAAAACCAAGGAGGAGATAAAAGCCTTTCAAGACAAGCAGAAAGCTGGAGAGGTTCAGTCAATTGAGGAACAAAGAAATTATCTTGACAATATATATCAGTCTTTTACCAGACAAGCACTAGAAAAAGCGAATTCATTATGTAAACTTCAGGAAATATCTGAGGAACTTCGTCAGAAGGCTGTTAGTCGTGCAAAAGAGAATGGCACGTCAGTAGACTCCGAATGGTCAAAGTTAATTAAAGAGGTTGATATTGAGCATGCAAAAGAGCGTGTCGGTGGAATTGATGAGGAATTTAAAAGTAGACTCTTAGATCTTAAGCAACAACTTATGAGCGATAAGGTAGAAGCTCTTAAGGAAAAATACGAGGCGGAAGGATTTGATGAAAATACGATTAATGAAAAAATCACCAGTGATATCTTAAAAGGTGGCGTTGAAAATCCAGCGTATGAGATGGAACTTACGAGGATGTCGATGTTGGAGCTTGAAAAAAATCACGCTGCTAAGGAGAGAGCTAACAAAGCAGAAAAAGAAAATGAGCCTAGCCTTATAAAAAAAGCCTGGTCAAAATGGATTGCAATGCCAAAGGCTGCAAGAATTGCAATCTCATCAACCGTTGGTTTTGTAGCCGCGGGAGCAACTGGTGGCGTTGGAGCTCTTGGGTTAAGAATGGTCAGGGGTCTTTTTGGAGCTACCGCATCAGGCCTTATTCAAAAATATGTGAGTGAAAAACTTTTGGACACTGCTGAAAAAAAGAGTCTTGAAAAGATGCGAAGCGGTGTAATTGCTGGTGGGGAATTCGCATTGGGAGAAAATAGCGAGTTAATAAATCTTGCAATTATGGAAAATTTTGCATTGCTCACAGAGATGAATCTTGCAAGAACACAAGAACTCGATGAGGAGATTAGAGAAAAGGAAAAAAAGATTAAATCAAAATATAAGTGGGCACGCGTCGGCACCGCAGTGGCAACAGGTCTTCTGGTTGGTTTTGGTACTGGGGCCGCAATCAATTCTATATTCGAACCCTCAGGAGTTGATTCTATAACAACTGGTACTTCTGGTGGAAATAGTTCAGTAGGTGTGCCTCATAATTCTGGTGTGAGTATTTCAGATGCTGATAGAGCAAATATTCATGTAGCTAATGCAGCACATTTTAATGCGGAACATCCATCAGCCGCGCCTTATGACCCGTCACAAAATAGCGCAGCACATTTTAATGCGGAACATCCATCAGCCGCGTCGAACGACCCGTCCCAAAACAATGCAGCACATTTTAGGGCGGAGCATGATGTGCAACCAGTGCCAGTAGGAAAGGTATGGGAATTAACATCAGCAAAGTCTGGAGATTCCGTTTGGCGTGTTATTCAGCATGACTTGGAAAAAAATGTTCCTGGATTCAAGGATTTAAATGAGGCTCAGCGAACACTTGTCATTGATCACTATAAAGACATGGTGGCAGAAGACCCTCAAAAATATGGCCTAACAGACGTCGATCATATAAAGATTGGATGGGGAGCTAAGGAACTTCAGGGAATGTTTGCGAAGGATGATTTGGATAAAATATTAGGTCAGGCAAGAGGTCTTTCAACAGCTCAGATTAGCTCCATACTTGAATCAAATAGGATTCAGTATGAGGCCCTACACAGTCCAGTGGAGCAAGTTGAAGTTATTGCTGGTGAGGCTGTTGCTGGTGAGGTGGCCGCCGAAACACTAATTGATGAAGAGGCAATACAAAATAATATTGATTTGTACAAAGCCAGCATCGAGTCTTCAACGGATGGTACGGCTGGAATTAATGCGAGCGGTGCTGAATATCTAGTTAGATTTGCAAGTGAAAACCCAAAGTACGTTGTATTACACCCTGAATTAGCTGACACATTGCACAAAATACACGAGGGCACTCTTAATGGAGAATTTTCGCAGGATATCTCAGACACAACCTTACTAAGATACTCAGTTGTTGAACTGGGAAAGCTTAATGGTTTAAGTTCGCACGATGCGCGTATATACGCAGATTATCTAGGTCAGGGAAGTCGTATGAATCATGAGTCATTTGGAAGATATATTGATGAGGAGAGTGGCAAGCTACTTACAGCGAAACTAGAAGGTCATATGGATTATTTCCATGAACTTTCTCAGTCACAAGAACTTCCACAGGCTGGCGTTGGACAGAGCATATCAAAGTGGGAGCCAAGGACACTATATTTGAATGATCAAAAACCTGAAATATATCTAGTAAGGCAGATGGGTGATGGGTTTGAATATCGTGGAACAAATGGAGCAGTATACAATACGAGCGCAGTTGGTCTTAAGGCATATATGTCAGCGCCAGAATATGCTGATCAGGTTAATTCTGCAATCCGTAAACCTATGGCATAATCAAAACAATGCAAGAAATAGAACCAAAACTACCCGGCGGCTTTCGTGATTATCTACCGGAAGATATGATTCCACGCGAAAAAATGTTTAACGCAATACGTGAAACATTTGAGCGGTTTGGTTTTGTACCCCTTGATACTCCAGGAATTGAGAAGACCGAAATATTAACAAGTGGAGATTCAAGCTTTAAAAAGCAGGTGTATGGAGTTGTATCAGCAAAATCAAATGAAGAAGACGAACATGAACTATCTCTAAGATTTGATTTAACAGTACCACTAGCTCGCGTAATTGCAGCAAATCAGAGCACTCTTAAAAAACCATTTAAGAGATTTCAGATAGGAAAGGTCTGGCGTGGAGAGAGGCAGCAGGCTGGAAGATATCGCGAGTTTGTTCAGTGTGACGCAGATATTGTTGGCTCAAACAAAGCAACGGCGGATGCCGAGATTATAGCCCTAATGTATGAAACAATGAGGGCACTTGGAGTTTCTAACTTTTTGATTAGAGTAAATAATAGAAAAATTTTAAATGGTCTCGCAGAATATGCTGGATTTGAAGATTCAAAGACTGAGTCTGTGCTGAGATCAATTGATAAGCTAGGTAAGCAATCATGGGATGATGTTCTGAAAGAATTATCAGACGAGAAGGGAGCTAGCTTAGATGAGACGCAAAGCGAGAAAGTTAAAAAATTCTTATCAATAAAAAATACTAATTATAAGGATACTCTCGAAGATGGAATAAAGTGTATGCGTGATGTTCCCGTTGCCATTGAGGGAATCGAGGAGTTGAGAGAGGTTGCAAAATATCTGGAGTGGCTTGGTGTTCCAAATGAAGCGTGGAAAATAGATTTTTCAGTCGCGAGAGGTCTTGGATACTACACGGGAACAGTTTACGAGACAATACTTACAGATATGCCACAGATTGGTAGTGTTTTCTCAGGTGGCCGTTATGATAACCTGATTGAAAGATTTGGAGGTTCTTCAATTCCAGCAGTTGGCACATCAATCGGAATCGATAGATTATTTGTTGCTATGGAGCAACTTGAGCTTGTGAAAAAAGAAAAGACTGTAACTGATGTATTATTTTTAAATTTTGATGAGGCTGGAGAGCACGATATTATAAAAAATGCTTCGGAATTAAGAGCTAGTGGAATCAATACCGAATTTTATCTTGGAAATGAAGGTAATATTAAGGGTCAGCTCGCATATGCAGTAAATATGGAAATTCCAATAGTAATAATTATTGGCGCAACAGAAACAGAAAAATCTTCAGCACTTATAAAAGACATGGGGGCTAGAACTCAGGAAGAGGTAAAACAAAAAAATCTAGTTGAGAGGGTGAGGGAGATATTAAAAAAATAAGGCAACAGACCCCATCATCTGATGGGGTCTTCTTGCTATGACAAAATGATAAAAGGATTTTGGAAAAAAATTAAAAGACCGGTATTCGTACTAGCCCCGATGGCTGATGTAACAGATGCTGCATTCAGACGTATTATTGCTAAACATGGTAAGCCTGATGTTATATGGACTGAGTTTGTAGCATGTGCTGGTCTATGCTCCGAGAAGGGGCGCCCAAGATTACTTAAAGATTTAGACTTTGATAAGTCAGAGCGGCCTATTGTTGCTCAGCTATTTGGAAGCAGACCAGATCAAATGGAGGAATGCGCAAGACTTATTAGAAAATTAAAATTTGATGGGTTAGATATAAATATGGGCTGTCCTGACAAAGCGATAGAAAAACAGGGAGCTGGGGCGGCACTTATTAAAAATCCGAAACTTGCTAGGGAACTAATTCTGGCAGCTAAAAAAGGTGCTGGTGACATGCCAGTCTCTGTAAAAACAAGAATAGGTTACAACACAAATATTCTAAAAGAATGGTTACCTATTCTGTTAGAGGCTGAGCCTTCGGCAATCACTATCCACGCACGAACTCGAAAAGAAATGTCGAAGGCGCCCGCACAATGGGATGTTATAGGTGAGGCAGTTGTAATGGCAAAAAAATATGACTCATCTCCGTCTCGTGCTCTAATATTGGGAAATGGCGATGTGCGAGATATTAAAGATGCGGAAGATAAGGTTAGAAAGTATGGGGTGGATGGTGTGATGCTCGGGCGCGCAATTTTTGGAAATCCATGGCTTTTTAACCGTAAATTTGAGGGAAAAGAAATCCCACTAAAGGAGCGAATGAAGGTTATGGTTGAGCACACGAAATTGTTTGAGAAGATGTATAAAGATATAAAGCGCTTTGATATTATGAAAAAGCATTATAAAGCGTATGCTTCAGGCTTTGATGGCGCAAAAGAATTACGAATAGAACTCATGGGAGCAAAGAATTCTAAGGAGGTTGAGGTAATTGTAAAACAGTTTATTAAAACCGGACTTGCCGGTCATTAGTTGTGTGTTATCAGCAGTTCGTTTACTATAGGAACAATGCGAATACAGAAATATCTATCTGAACAGAAAATACTTTCCCGTAGAGAGACGGAGGATTTTATGTTAAAAGGTTTTATCACTGTTAATGGCAAGGTAGTAAAGGAGCTTGGAACTCAGATTGATCCGGAAAAGGACAAAGTTGAGATTATTCAATCAGCGAGACCTTCGCTTGGAAAGAAAATTACAATTGCGTTCAATAAGCCACGAGGGGTTGTATCATCAAAAATAAAGGAGGAGGGGCCTACGGTTTTTGATTTGCTTCCAGAATTTACTTATTTAAATACTGTTGGAAGACTAGATAAGGAAAGTGAGGGCTTACTACTTCTATCAAATGACGGAACCATAACCTCAACTGTTACAGGAACAGACCATCTTATTGAAAAGGAGTATGAGGTCGAGGTAAGTGAGCCACTAACACCTGGTAAGCTTAAAAAAATGGAGACTGGTATTATGCTTGCAGAAGGAATGACATTGCCTGCCAAAACCAAAATGATCGGCCCTCGCATATTTAAAATCATTTTGCGAGAAGGTAAAAAGCACCAGATACGCAGAATGTGTTCTGCTGTATATCTAACCATAAATCGCCTAAAGAGAACGCGAATTGGTGATATAACACTTAAGGACATTACCTCAGGTAAATATCGACAACTTACGGAAGCAGAAGTATCAAAATTGAAAATGAAAGTATAAAAAAATACGGCACATAAGTGCCGTATTTTTTATAATACTTATACTTTTTTCTCGCACTCCTTACAGCTACTCATGTGAGTAAAAACCTGCACAAGCGCTGAGAGACCTACAAGAATATAAACAATCTGCGAAAGCATGCTACCAGCTCCCAAAAGCATTGCTACTAGGTCATAGTCAAATGCAAATGTAAGCCAATTCAAACCTCCAACAACTAAAAGCACGAAAGTAATTTGATGTAATATTTTCATTTTCTAAAATAAATAGTTTACGACCTTTATATAAGTATATACTAATAGATTTACTGATTTGACTTCCAATCCTCTGAGTATTATTTTGTAATTAGTACATAAAAAAGCAATCACAAATGGAGGGCTTATGAAGCTCAGTCGCATGATTAAGTGGATAGGTGACATTGACCAAAAGAATTTTGATAGAGTATTGGGAAGGATTATGGATTTAATAGAAGAGGCCCCAAAGGAACCCATAGGGCTTTTCCTTTTTAGTAATGGAGGGGAGACAGACGTTGGCTTTTCATTTTATGACAATATGAAAATCCTAAAGCCAAAACTCATCACAATCGGCACTGGAACCGTGCGCTCAATTGCACCCTTAATTCTAGCCTCAGGCAAAGTGCGACTTCTTATGCCGAATACCACATTATTTTTCCATGACTTTTACGTTATGGATATAAGTGCTGAAAGTACCCTGGGTCCCAAAAGACTTATTACATTTGGAAAAGAACTGAATGCTGGCATGAAGAACTACTGTAATATTTTGTCGGAAAGATCAGGGGGTCTACTTTCGCCTAGTAAAATGAAGCGATTTATGACAAATGAGACCTCAATCTCAGCAAATGAGGCTGTAAAACTAGGTCTAGCTGATGCGGTTGCTGATACTAATATGTTTAAATTAAAGTGAATTTTAACTAGACCCCCTCCTATTGGCGGGGGTTTTTTCGCATAAAAGGTGGTGGAAAATAAAATATTTGCTTTATTTTGTCAATGTGTTATGATAGTGCCCGAATGACAAATAACGAAAGGGGATTTGAAGGACTTGGAATTGCTCCAGGAATACTAGGAATCCTTGCAAAGCTTAATTTTACAAAACCAACGCCTATTCAAGAACAGGCTATTCCGATTGCAATGGAAGGAAAGGATGTTATGGGTGTAGCACAAACAGGAACTGGAAAAACACTCGCATTTGGTATCCCAATGATACAGAGAATTTTAAAAGCTAACGGACTTGGTCTTATTGTAGTACCAACACGTGAACTTGCTATTCAGGTTGCAGAGTCATTGAATACAGTTGGTCTTCAACTTGGTGTAAAAACATCAGTAATAATTGGAGGTGAGCCAATGTCACGACAACTTCGCTCATTAGCGCGACGCCCTGATATTGTAATAGGAACACCTGGAAGATTGATTGATCATGTAGACCAGAAAACAATAAACCTTGATAAGGTTTCAATGCTTGTGCTTGATGAAGCAGACAGAATGCTTGATATGGGTTTTGCTCCACAATTAAAACAAATTATCTCTTCAATTCCTGAGGAGAGACAGACAATGCTTTTCTCAGCAACAATGCCTGAGGAAATCGTAATAATTGCAAGGACATACATGAAATTGCCGGTTCGCATTGAAATAGCGCGTTCAGGTAGTACCGCAAAAGATGTAACTCAGGAATTATTTATAGTTTCACAGGAGGATAAGGCTAGACTTTTAGAAAAATTATTGCAGGAATACAACGGTTCAGTCCTCGTATTTTCTAGAACAAAACATAATGCAAAAAGAATTGCAGCAACTGTCCGCTTTTTAGGACATGCAGCAGCGGAGATTCACTCGAATCGCTCACTTGGTCAGAGACGTGAAGCATTAGAAGGGTTCAAAAATGGTAGGTTCCGTGTTCTTGTTGCAACTGATATTGCAGCTCGTGGTATTGATGTAAGTAATATTGAGGTTGTTATAAACTATGACCTTCCTGAAAATGCAGAGGATTATGTTCACCGCATAGGACGAACTGGCCGTGCAGGTGTTAGTGGTCATGCAATTTCATTTGCCCGCCCAAATCAGCGCGATGATATCCGCTCGATTGAAAAACTTATTAGATCAACACTCCCAGTTTCAAAACTGCCTGAGCTACCTCAAGCATTACCTTCAGTAAAAACAGGAATTCCACCTGAGCGCGAAGAGAGACGTCAGGCGCCTTCACGAAGGTTCCCTCATATGAATAGGGATAGAGCAAACTCATCTCACTCACGAACACCTTCTTCAAGACCAACTCACGCTGGTTCATCATACGCACCAAGAACTTCAGGTTCGTCTTATGCACCAAGAACATCTGGCTCATCGTACGCGCCACGAACAGGTTCATCATACGCACCAAGAACTTCAAGTGGACCAAGAACATCTGGCTCATCGTACGCGCCACGAACAGGTTCATCATACGCACCAAGAACACCTAGCTCGGGATATGCGCAAAGAACATCAGGTTCATCACGAGCACCAAGGGCTGGCTCATCTTATGCACCAAGAACATCCGGCGCTCCAGGAGCATCTCAGGATAGAAAGACGCCAAGATTCAGAAGCCGTGGTTCTAGGCCAGCAAAATTTGGAGGAAGATAAAAAATAAACCCCGATTAAATTCGGGGTTTATTTTTATTCTATTTTTCTAAATCAAATGTCTCGTCAATACGAATCTGTTCAATAAATTCCGGCACGTGACTTACTAATATCATTGCTCCCTCATACTTATTTAAAGCATTAGCTATTATAGGTATATGACGAAAATTAATATGGTTTGTAGGTTCATCAAGTATTAAGAGTCCAGGCCTTAGTAAGACGAGTTGTGCGAATGCCACAAGTCCTTTCTGACCTTCTGACAATGAGCCTATCTTCTGCCTCATCATATCCTCATCAATAAGAAATCCGGATGCAGCTGATCGTAATTGCTCCTCTCCTACATTATCAGCAACAGATGCTAATGAATTATATACAGTATCCTCGAAATTTAGTGTTGAGAAATCCTGGCGGTAATATCCTACACGAACATCCTCTGCTATTGTGGAACCTTTGTTATCTTTATGTGTTAATGCCTCAAGAAGAGTACTTTTTCCAATTCCATTTCTTCCTACGAGGAGTAAGTGCTGATTCTTCTTCATTGAAATCTTAACCTTTTTTACCGTTGGTTTGTGATCCTTGAATATTGAAACAGTTGAGATATTAAGAATCTCACCAATTAGCTCTGGCTGTGAAGGAATAAAAAACTGACGGATTGTTTTATCCTCCTTACGCACATCAACTTTTGCGGCCTCCATCTCCTCAACCTTCTCTCTCATTTTCTTTGCAACCAACCTCATCTGTCCTCCCTTGTGTGCAAAAAAGTTTACCTTATCTTTGTTTGCTTGTATTTCTTTTTCAAGTAAAGCATTCTTTCTGTTTTCTTTTTCTATACGTGCAGAAATCTCGGCTACCACATCCTTGTAGTCACCAGAGTACTGCTCCATTTTCCTTGTGAAAACATCCAAGTATAAAACACCATGTGTGAATGCGTTCAAAAAGTCTGCATCGTGAGAAATTACTATGCATGTCTTCTTATAATCAATAAGAAACTGTGTAAGGTGGGCGATGCCAGCCTTATCAAGATTATTTGTAGGCTCATCAAGTAAAAGCAGGTCTGGCTTCTGAATGAGAGCTGAAGCAAGTAAAAGCCTTGCTTGCTGACCTCCTGAAAAAGAACCGACGGTTCTTTCATGTGGAGCATTTAAATTTACAACCTCAAGAACCTCATCAATTCTAGGGTCGATATCATATATTTTTTTATCGAAACACTTTTCAAAGAATTCTCTTACCGTAAGACTCATCTGATCTCTTGGGATTACCTGACGAGCAATAGCGATGGAGGCATCATTAGTAATAATAACCTTTCCAGACTCAGGAGTTAGACTTCCTGTAATCAGTTGGAAAATTGTTGTTTTTCCAGCGCCATTCTGTCCCATAAGCGTAAATTTCATTCCCTCGCGAACTGAAAAATCAACCTCATCTAGGATGGGGGAATGGTGTCCAAATTCAAAGGAAACCTTATCAAATCGTAATATAACTTCGTTGCGTGCCATGTGTTTATTAGTTTTGCGCCAGAACGTCAATAATGACAAATATTTTGCTGATTGTCAATCAGTGTTTTAGCCAACAACATACATTATATATAAGAAAAAAAGGAAATTAGAGTATTCATTGACAAAATGAGTAAATTATGTAATTCTAGAACTACCTTGAAAGGAGGTAATATGCGAGAAAGGAAGATTATCAGTTTTCTGGAAGCTGTCGGCTACCTAGTAGCCAAGGAGGAGGACAGACTAGAGATCTGGCGTGGCAATAAAAAAATAGGTGAGTTGGAGACGGGGTCATCAATACTCGTGCTCCACTCAGCCGATGCCAGCGAGGCCAGTAGACTGGCTCCACTTATCGCCGGTATCCTTAAGGAGACCGTTCGTCTGGATTAAATTCCTCACCCGCACAGAAATTTGTGCGGGTTTTTATTTATATATAGTTTCCAATCGTCCGCCAACAATTTTGGTGAGACAATTTAGTTGATTCCATAAACCAACTTTTGTATTTCTAGCATCACTTTCGGATGATTTATATTCTGAAGTATATTTGTAGGCCTTATTGTGTGTATATTCAAATGCATATCCACCTTCAAGCATTAACTCTCCAATATCATTTCCGTTCTCTAAAAATACGAATCTCAAGAGACGCCCATACTTATCTCTGTCTCCCTGTGTTGCATCCTCCTCGAGAAATACGGAGGCATCCGAGACTAACTCCGTCATTTTTGCAGAAGCCTCATTTGCAAAACACTGAACTGGTTTTCGAGTATCAACAATCTCCGGGCTATCGATTCCGATTAAGCGCACGGTATCATTGCGGTCATTAATAAATACTTTTAGTGTATCACCATCAATGACGCGCGTAACATGAGCACGTATTCTTACTCCTGAAGATTTTACTGAGGATGTAGTAGATTCACTTTCCTCTTTATTTATACTTATAAATACGCCCATTTTAGGTGTCTGAAAAAAGACGCCAACAAAAAACGAAAGCGCTATTACAACAATTATTTTATATTTAATCTTCATAAACTATATAATAAAAAATGGGGGCTATTGACCCCCATAATTATAAACATATTTTTATGCGTTCACACGATCCTGTATTTTACTAAGTATCTGGTCTCGAACATTGATAGCTGGTTTAGTTCCATCAACAACAACCCAGTTTGGTAGCGTTTGAGAAAGATGCATAAATACATCACGTTGCCTTTGTATAAATACGAGAGGTAACATATCAAACTTTGACTCCTTACGTCTATTTTTGATACGCTTTGCCGCAACATCAAGTGGAACATCAAGAAATATAGTCATTATTGAACGATGCCCAAGTGTAGCCTGATCATATAAGCGTGTTAATTTCTCAAGACTAAACTGAGTAGTGAGATAATGATAACTTATAAAAGAGCCCCTACCTCCATCACGAAGAACTAGATGTCCTGGTATCGAATGCTCAGGAATGATAATTTGTGAGTGCAATTCTGCCTCAACTGCAAGAGAAAGAAATAATTCAGCAACCTTATCTCTTGGAGTGTTGGATTTTATGGCTTTCATAATAAATGTGCCCATTTCTGTCATACCAGGCTCATTTACAATCGTTGCGGTAAACTTTGCATGCTCTAAAATACTCTTCATTCTTTCGCACTGTGTGGTTTTACCCGAACCAGTGATGCCCTCAACCTCAATTAACATGGAATCTCCTTATGTATAGGTTCTATAACTATATTGCCTTTGTTTAATATTTGAGTCAATTAAAAACCCGCCATTCGTATCTATTGGCGGGTTTCTATTTTTATATCTTTCCTACTAGTTCAACTCCTGGCTTCAACGTGTCTTTTCCTGGCTCCCAGTTTGCCGGACACACATTTCCTGCATGTTCCTTCACAAATTTAGCAGCCTGAATCTTTCTTACCAACTCTTTCGCACTTCTACCGATGCTATTATCGTGAATCTCGATGGTTTTTAAAAGTCCATCTGGGTCGATAATAAATGTTCCTCGGAGTGATAATCCCTCGCCCTCAATATATGTTCCAAACATTTTAGAAATACTTCCAGATGGGTCTGCCAACATAGGATATCTAACCTTTCCTATTGCGGGCGACGAATCATGCCACGCCTTATGCGCAAATGCAGTATCAGTACTAATGCTCATAACCTCTCCTCCCAATGCTTTAATCTCGTCATAGTGCGCCTCAGCATCCTCCAATTCTGTTGGACATACAAAAGTGAAATCAGCTGGATAAAAAATCATCGCGACCCACTTTCCTCTGTAATCAGAGAGTTTAACCTTGCTAATCTCGTCGTTCTGGTATGAATCCGCCTCAAAATCTGGGACGGGTGAATTTATAGTAATCATGCAGGGCATTATAGCAAAAAATATGTGCAATTAAAATAGGTAGGTGATATAATTAATTTCAAGTTTCAGTTATGAAAAATATAGTTCATAAGCATAAAACATTCTGGTTTCAAAAAGAATCTCTCATTCAGGGGCTTGTAGGCCTTTTATTATTATTTGTAAGTTTATTTGTTAATTATTATGCAAATATTTATGCATCAATAAGTGCTAGCAATGTTGCGACAGATATAATCCTAGACAACCTTCCAGTTGTTGATATGAGCTTTATATTCATATATGGAGCACTGGCATTTTTAGTTGTTTTGGCATCGCTGTTAATCTATGAGCCGAAACACATTCCTTTTGTACTAAAAAGTATCTCATTATTTTTGGTTGTACGTTCATTTTTCATGATTCTAACGCACTTAGCACCACCAGTCGCTGGAACGCCTGGTTACGGAATAGACGGATTAAGTATTGTAAGTTCGGGAGATGATCTGTTTTTCTCAGCACACACTGGCCTACCATTTATGCTCTCTCTTGTTTATTGGAATAGAGGATTTTGGAGATGGTTTTTCTTAGCCTCTACATTTGTTGGGGCCATTAGCGTTTTATTAGGACACCTCCACTACTCAATTGATGTATTTGCTGCATTCTTTATTGCATTCGGAATTTACCGTATTTCCTTATACATCTTCAAAAAAGATTACGAGCTTTTCGCATAGAAATGAAAAAAGTCTCATGTATTATTGCCGCCTATAACGAAAGTGAGAGAATCGGCGGTGTTTTAGATGCAATCGAAAACCACCCTCTAATAGAAGAGGTTATTGTTATTGATGACGGCTCAAAAGATAATACGAGTGAAATTGTTTCAAAAAGAAAAGGGGTCAAGCTAATCACACTTACCAAAAATCGTGGAAAAAGTTTTGCCGTTGTGACAGGAATTAGAGAGTCAAAGCACGACCATCTTTTTATGTTAGATGCTGACCTAGTAGGACTAAGTGCTGATGATGTAACTAGGCTTATTCAGCCAATTTTAAATGGGGAGGCTGATATATCAATAAGTTTAAGAAAAAATAGTCTATCGATTATGAGAATGATTGGATTAGATTATATTTCAGGTGAGAGAGTCTTCAGAAAAGATATGTTGATAGAGCATCTTGATGCGATATCTGAACTTCCAAGTTTTGCCATTGAATCATTTTTTAACAGAATAATTATTAAAAATTCATACGCAATTAAAGTTGTTGACTGGAAAAATACAATCACACCAAGAAAATCAGCCAAAGTGGGTTTTGTCCGTGGTATGTGTGGAGACGTATTAATGATTAGAGATATATTAAAACTAGTTTCAGTGCATGAGGTGGTGCAGCAAAATTATAAGATGCATCGGCTAAAAGTTAAGCATAAAAGGGTTTAATTTTCTTCCAGATGCAGAAAAAATGTATTACCAGCATTCTCCCATGAAAATTCATCGGCTCTTTTTCGCAGATTTTCGCGTGGTAAGTTGAGACACATTAGCGCTGCCTTTTCTAAATTATCTCCTGTAAATCCATGAGCTCCCTGTATGATTATGTCTTTTGCCCCCATCACGTCGTACGCTGCAACTGGAAGTTCGCAGGCCAGTGCCTCCAATAGAACAAGTCCAAATGTTTCAGTTTTCGATGGGAATACGAATACATCCGCAAGTGAAAGCAGGTCAATAAATGACTGGTCTCGCTTATAACCAGCAGAGTGAATGAATATAGTGCTTTTCCCATATTTTTTCTTTAGCTCCTTTAGCTGCGGGCCACCACCAGAAACAATTTTTGTTCCAGGAAGATTGCATTTTAAAAATGCCTCCACATTTTTTTCTATTGCAACTCTACCGAAATATATGAAAAACGGATGTGGTAATCCAGCAAGTTCCTTTGGAATTTTAGGCTCATCATTTTTTTTAAGTAGACCTATATCAACACCAAGCGGGGTAATAACCAGATTCTTAAATCCAACATTTTCTAAAAATAATTTTAATGAAGGTGTTGAAACCATGGTTCGTGATGCTGCACTATGAAACCATCGTATATATACTGATGTTATCTTTGAAAGTGCGCTAAGCCTGGCCTCAATGTACATGGGGTAGTGTGTGTGATAGGTGGTAGTAAATTTAATCCTATTTTGAATGCAATATTTTCGCGCAGCAAGGCCAAGGGGGCCCTCAGTCGCGATATGAACATAGTATGGAGAATGCTCTTTTAATAGTGCTCGCATTTTTCGTCCAACAAGTAGAGACAGCTCAATCTCAGGATAGAAAAAAACACGCATTTTATAAGGGAAAAGTTGAGGGTGAATAATCACAACCTCATGACCCTTAGCTGTTAGATACTCATACATTTTTTCTGAGTGCACGACAACGCCGTTTTTTTGCGGATGCCAGGCGTCAGTAACTATTACAATTTTCTTTTTACTGTCCATTTAGATGACTCTTCTTTTTCAAATACATCTTAAAAACTATGTAAAAAATGAGTAATGCTACCGACATTCCGATTGAAATAATTCCGATTGAGTTCGAAAATGAAGTAATTGCCTCAAATCCATGACTAAAGAAATATCCGATGAAAACAAAAATTAAAGTTTTTGGCACAGTTCCTAAAAGGTTATACCACAAAAATTTCTTAAACGGCGCATTTGCAATACCAGCAGCAACAAGTATGAGAGAGCCGACGGCCTGCGTTTTACCTACAGCAATTATCTTCCAATGATGATGTTCAAACTGAGTCTCTAGTTTTAGGACGCGCTCCTCATTAATTCCAATATAACGTCCATATTTATGGATAAATGTTTTTCGTCCAAATCGGCCGATAGAATAGTAAAGTGAGTCTCCAACCAAATCAGCAAGAATTAGAAGTGTAAACGCAAAAAATGCATTTAGATAGCCAGAATAAATAAGAAAACCAACTGCCATAGAGATCAACGGACCCTCCAACACAGCGATTGGGAATATTATTAGATACTTATATTTAATAATAAGCGCCAATATTGCAGATGTTGTGAGTCCAGACATGATAAAAGCATATCACAAAAATGAACTGTTTTCAGCGTATCAGAATTTAGAGTTATCGAATATAATATAAATTATGGACGAGCGGATAGATGAGGAGCTTGTAACTGCATATATAAATGGCGAGAATCGGGCACTTGAAATACTGGTTAGACGCCACATAAAACCCATTTTTGGGTTCGTTTTTCGCTATGTTGGGAACGTGGGCGATGCTGAAGACATAACACAGGATATATTTGTAAGTATTTGGAAAAATATCGATAAGTTTGATACCAGTAAAAAATTTAAAACCTGGATCTTTGCAATAGCAAAAAATGCATCGCTAAACTGGCTACGCAAGAAAAAACCATCTACTTTTTCTGATGTCACAAAGGAGGGCGACGAACAGCAATTTGATGAAACAATTGAAGATGAAAATCCACTCCCAGCAGAACTTTTTGATAGAGCAAGCCTGAAGGAGGAGCTCGAGTCAGCAATAGGGAAACTTAACCCAAGATATCAAACGGCGCTAATTCTCCATTACAAAGAAGAACTTACATTCAGGGAAATTGCGGAGATAGAAAATGAATCAGTAAATACCGTAAAAAGTAGACACTTGAGAGCAATAAATAAGCTAAGAAAAATATTGGGTGTAGATGCACCAAAGTAAGAAACTTATGTGTATTATATAATAAATACTGATGCATAAAGACTATCAAAAATTATTTGAGTCATTTGAGCCCGTGGAACCACCGGAGCAGCTTTTCCATGACACAATGCTTCGTATAGATGCAAAGAAAAGACGTGTCGCAATGTATGCGCGCATCGGCTTCTTTGGAGTTACATCAGCAACAGCTCTTTTAGTTCTAGCTCCAATTTGGAATGGATTTTATGTTGAATTAACACAATCAGGCTTCTCACAACTATCGTCCCTTATTTTTTCTGATGGAGGGACAATAATGACATATTGGCAGGACTTCATTCTCTCACTTGCTGAATCTCTGCCCATACTTTCCGCTATAGGATTAGTTGGCAGTGTTTTATTATTCCTAGTCTCGACAGAACGCCTTATTCGCAATGTTAGAGCTCTTACAAGGTCGAATCTTGTAGCATTTTAAATATATATAAATGAAAATTAATCTTAGAGAAATAATTCAATCAAAAGCATTAAAATATTCAATCATTATTTTAGGTAGCATTTTAGTCTTGCTTAGCGCTTTTAAAGCTGGCGAACTTGTGGGCTTTAGAAAAGCGGAATTCTCATATAAATGGGGCGAGGGATATTATAGGAGTGTGATGGGTCAGAGAAAGGGTCAAATGGGGAATAATTTTGGAGAAAACGATTTCCTGATGGGGCACGGAGTAGCGGGTCCAATAATTAAAATCTCCAGTTCAACTATTACAGTTCAGGATCGTGATGGGGCCGAAAAAATGATACAGGTAAGTAATGAAACAGTCATAAAAAAGTTTCGCGAAACTATTTCAATAAATAATCTCTTGGTTGGTGAGTCGGTCGCAGTAATAGGTTCACCAAATAATACGGGCCAAATAGGGGCAAAGCTTATAAGGGTATTGCCACCACCACCAGAAAATCAGCGAGTAGATGTAGATCAAAATATTTCTCAATAAAAATGACAAAAACTTCACACTGGATCGCTAATAACAAATTTCTAATATCAGTAACAGTTCTTTTAGTAGTTGGTGGGGGATACTATTGGTACACAAAAGCAAATATAAAACCCGCGGTTACACAATATGTCTCATCAGTTGTAGAAAAAGGCACACTTGTAACATCTATTTCTGGAAGTGGTCAGGTAGCAGTTTTAAATCAGATTGATATAAAACCTGAAGCCTCAGGAAGAATAAACGAGATTAATATTCATAATGGTCAGTACGTATCAGAGGGTGAGGTGATTGGAAGACTTGATACAGCAGATGCGGAAAAAACTATCCGCGACGCAGCAATGAGTCTTGAATCAGGTAATCTACAACTAACAATCCTAAAAGAATCCAGTTCAAATATTCAGAAACTAGTTTCCGATGGATACAATGATGTTGCAGATACATTTTTAGACCTACCAACATTAATTACGGGACTAAATTCAATTGTCTATGATAATACAATTGCATCATACACAAATCTCGTTGATGCAAAGGATGCGGATCTTGTCAGACCGCTCATTAAAACTGCGGAAAGTAGTTACACTGATGCGAGAAACGCGTACGATACAGCATTCACTGAATATCACTTAGTAAGTCGCTCGGACTCACAAGATAAGATTGTTAAATTTATTGATGAGACATCTGGAGCCTCAATAAAAATTGCAGATGCTGTAAAAAATATGGTCAATCTTATTGACTACATAAATGACTATAACACCAAAAACAATCGTGTTCTCCCATCAGTTTATTCAAATCTACTTGTAAAATATAAAACAAACTTAGCGGACTACACATCAAAAATTAACCCCCACATCGCTTCTCTTTCTTCAATCCAATCCTCAATAACAAATGCACCATTAAATATTGCTTCACAGGAACTTTCACTAAAACAAAAGGAAAATACACTCGCGGATGCAAAGGATGCATTAAAGTACTACACGGTACGAGCACCTTTTAGTGGAATTATTGCCAGCACAATTGTTAAATTAGGAGACTCTGTTTCTCCAGGAACTATATTTGCAACTCTAATCTCATCAAGTCGTTATGCAGGAATATCATTAAATGAAGTTGATGTGTCTAAGGTAAGTGTGGGCCAGAAAGCTACTCTTACGTTTGATGCAATAGATGGATATAGCGTTACCGGAAAAGTAATTGAAATTGACACAATAGGAACAGTTTCACAGGGCGTAGTGATATATAATGTAAAAATTGGATTTGATACTAGTGACACAAGGGTAAAACCTGGGATGAGCGTAAACGCATCAGTTATTACAGATGTAAAACAGGATATTATTCTTGTCCCAAACTCAGCAGTAAAAACACAAGGAACTGAGCAGTATGTGGAAGTTCTACCATTATCACAAATTACTGTTGCTGGAACATCAACTACGGCTGTTATAACTCCAGAAAGAAGGATAGTAACAACGGGCATTGCAAATGACACGATGACGGAAATTTTAAGTGGTATCGACGTTGGAGAAAATGTAGTAACCAGAACTATATTACCGACAACTCAGACAACAACACCAACACAAAGCACTGGGGGAACAGGATTCAGAATCCCTGGACTAGGCGGACGATAATAAAATGATTGAGTGTAAAAATATTACAAAAACATATGTAAATGGTGATATGGAAACAACCGTATTGAAAAATGTTTCCTTCACTATAGAAGATGGTGAGTATGTAGCCATTATGGGCCCATCAGGCTCAGGTAAATCAACCTTAATGCATATTTTAGGCGCCCTTGATAGTCCGACATCTGGAACATACAAATTGGATGGGCATGATGTTTCAAAGCTTTCTGATGATGAGCTTGCTGATGTAAGGAAAAATAAAATAGGTTTTGTTTTTCAATCATTTAATCTCCTTTCGCGCGCAACAGTACTCAGAAATGTTGCGCTTCCACTTTTGTATTCTGAGATGCCAAGACATACCAGAAATGAACATGTTGAAAAAGCATTAATTTCCGCAGGACTTGAGAAGGAACGCTGGAGTCATCTTTCAAATCAGCTTTCGGGTGGTCAGATGCAACGCGTTGCTATTGCGCGCTCACTGGTAAATAACCCGAGTATTATTTTTGCAGACGAACCAACAGGCAATCTTGATTCAAAAACAGGAGAGATTGTTCTCGATACTTTTCAGAAACTTAATAAAAATCATGAGCACACTATTGTTCTGATAACACATGAAAAATATGTTGCGGAACACGCTGATAGAATAATTCACATCCAGGATGGAATGATTGTTGAGGATCGAAAAAATACAAGTAAGAGAATGACAAATCACACACACAAAGAATGAAAATAACAGATATTGTATCAGAAACATATTTTTCTCTAACTGCAAACAAAGTTAGAACCGGACTTACAATGCTCGGTATTGTAATTGGAATTGGATCAGTCATCGCCATGGTCTCAGTTGGCCAGGGCGCACAAAGTTCAATAGAATCGAGTATTCAGTCAATTGGCTCAAATCTTCTTATCGTCTCTCCAGGCGCGCAACGTGGCCCAGGAGTTCAGGTAAGTGCGGGGCGTGGAACAGCTCAAACACTAACGCAAGAAGATGCTAACGCAATAATTAAGGATGTTACATTAGCGAAAGCTGTTGCTCCTGAAATTTCAAGAAGATATCAGATTACGGCAAAAGGAACAAACACAAACACGCAGGTTGTTGGAACGGTTTCAGCATATCCGACAGTTCGTAATATTGAGATTGATACCGGCTCATTTATATCCGATCAGAATGTAAAGAGCCTATCAAGAGTCACGGTCATTGGTTCAACCGTTAGAGATGATTTATTTGGAATAGGCTCTGATCCAATAGGACAAGCTATCAAAATTAATAAAATCGAATTTAAAGTTATAGGAGTTACAAAGTCTAAAGGAGGAAGTGGATTTGGAAGTAGTGATGAGATGGTCTTTGTTCCTCTTTCAACAGCACAGCGCTATCTTGCTGGCGATACTTATGTAACATCAATAAGTATTGCAGCTGAGAGCGCATCGGCAATGACTGCAATTCAGCAACAGGTAAAAGACCTTTTGCTGGAGCGCCATAAAATTCAGGATCCAACATTAGCCGACTTCAATATAATCAACCAGGCTGACATTGTTGCGACCGCATCATCAATAACAGGAGTTTTTACAATGCTATTGGGCGCAATCGCGGGTATATCACTTCTTGTTGGCGGTATTGGCATTATGAATATGATGCTCACCACAGTGACAGAAAGAACAAGAGAAATCGGACTTAGAAAAGCAATCGGAGCAAAGCGACGTGATATAAGCACTCAGTTTCTTGTTGAGTCTATAATGCTTACATTTTTGGGCGGAGTAATCGGAGTCTTATTTGGATGGGGTCTTGCATGGGCGGTAACAGCATTTGCAGGTATTACTACTAGTGTTTCAACTTCATCAGTATTGCTGGCGTTCGGTGTCTCGGCGGCGATTGGAATCGTCTTCGGGTATTATCCTGCGCGTCGGGCGGCAAGACTTAATCCGATTGAAGCATTAAGGTACGAGTAAATTAATAAATAAATATATGCAAAATAAAAAAAATAATATGGTTGTTTGGGGCGTTATTGTGGTTGTTGTAGCACTTGTAAGTTTCTGGGCAGGTTCCACATTTGGAGCTCCAAAAGGTCAGGCCGTAAGTCAGAATGGATACCAGCGAACTGGTGGAATGAATAGCAGTTCAACACGCAGAGGTGGAATGCAGAATGCTGGATTTATTTCAGGTTCAATTGTGAGTAAGGATGATAAAAGCATTACTGTGAAGGCACAGGATGGAAGTTCTAAATTTATATTCTTCTCAGGAACAACAAAAATAACTAAATCAACCGATGGAACTGCAACTGATCTTGAAATTGGAAAAGATGTTACAGCAAATGGAACAGCAAATTCCGACGGAAGTGTAACAGCACAAACAATTCAACTAAGAGCATTCATGCCACGCCCTATACAGGCTCAGTAAGCTAAATGAATAAAACCCCCGCAACAAGCGGGGGTTTTAAGATTATACGAATCCCGGGAAAAAATCAGTCTTTATTTTATTTCGTGCAACACCCAAACCTTGAAGTGTTATAGTAAACGCATCAATCATTACCTTTGGTCCAGAGATATAGAACATTCTTTCTTTATAGTCAGGAACGCTTTCCATAATCATCTTTGCATTAATCATTCCTCCACAGCACCAAGCAGGAAGATTCTCATCAGCATTTGTAACAGCATACACAGTTTTCATTCCAAACTTCTGACCAGCCTCATCAAATATTTCCTTAAATGCAATCTCATCAGCAGTTCTATTTGAATATAGTAGAACAATGTCACGCTTCTCACCTTTATCCGAGAGATACTTAACCATACTACGAAATGGAGTAACACCAATTCCACCAGCAATGAATACGAGCTTTTTAGATGGGTCACGTGGCATTACAAAGTCACCGGCAAGTTGCGATGCGACCAATTCATTTCCATTACTCATAAATGCTAGTGCCTTTTTGAAACTACTTGCGGGTTCGTAAAATTTCACACCAAGATGAATTTCATTTTCAGTAGGTGATGAGGCAATTGTAAAATACCTGCGATTTCCTCTGGAATCTGGGCGGAAGTGTCCAAGTGTCCACTCTAGATATTGTCCTGGTTCAAAATTAAATGGCTTATCTGCCTTAAATACAAAATCATAAATAGTTGGAGTAACCTTTTCCTTTCTATCCAAAAGCAATATTAATTTTTGCTTTGGGCTAATTGCGTATGAATATAAATTACCGACAAGTAGTGCAAGTTCGGGGGTCGAGTAGATTGAACCCAAATGAATTGCGGGAGCAAAAAGAAATCCAACGAGAGCGCCGTAAGAAGCTCTTAACCAACGCGTTGGAGGCGTGGTAAGTGGCTCAGTAATCATTATGAATGCAAAAAAGAATAGTGGAGAACCAAGAAGTGCCTGATCCATAATTGAACCAATACTCTGATTGCTCATTAGGCCAGAAATGGTAATGGTAAGAAGAGCAACAATGAAAAATGAGAATGCCATATCGAACCTTCGTATTTTTCTCACAATAAGAAATCCACCAATAAGAACAAAAGGAAGCATTGAAGCAGAGCCAATCCACCAGCTCGCAAACTGATTTATTGCAAATGCCGTAATTACAACTGCTACAGCCGCAGGATTAAATACGTGCTTATTGCCAATAGCAAAAATGAATTTTGACGCCATTGCAATTATTGAGACCCAGACTAGAAAAGGCAGAAACAAACTATAATGTGCGAATGTCTGCGGAGTTATTATAAGCGCAAGAATGAGAGCTGTAATAAAAGTTGATTCAACATTCGTAGGAGCATTGAAAACAAAACCGAATAATGTATTAGCGCCCCACGATATGAGGACTATAGTAACAACTGACACAAGTAACTCAACGGGAGTAAATGGGAGTAAGCCAAAAAAACTTAATATAAATGCTATACCAAGAAGAACTGCAAGATAGTAAAGCACCAACCGGTACATTGTTATTTTATTGAGAAATGAATCAATTACTTGCATATAGGTTTATTTTATTTTAAAACAAACGAATCAAAATTATTTGTCATTGTTGCGGTTCCCTTGGAATCAACTGAGTATCCAGCTAAGTGTGGTATTGCTGAAATAAATACAATTCCTTTTTCCTCCATCGCAAATGCTGCTGTTGCAAATCTATCCGCTTCCAACACATTTGGCCCTATAACTGTGACACTCACCATATCCTTAAGCTCCTTCTCGGGCTCATGTGGGTCGTAAATGTGCTGCCCGCGTACATATGTTCCTGATGTTGCGACTCCACAGTCGGTTACGGCTAATGTCTTAATAATAGCATGCATATCAAACGGGTTTCGTATTCCTATTCGCCACAAATCACCATCTTCATTTTTTCCTCGAACCTCTATGTCGCCACCCGCATCTACATAAAAATTCTTGAATCCCTTATCATCTAATATTTTAGAAGCCTCATATATTGCCCAACCCTTAACAATTCCCGATGGATTAAAAACATTATTATTCCAGACATCAAAATATCCTCTCGTCTCCTGCTTTGTTTTTTCTGCAAGCTTTAGAATTTCTTTCATCTCCTCACTGCAGCTACTTTCATTTACTTCCTTTCTATTTAATCTGGTAACTTCACTTGTCTCTTTATACGGACTAAATTGCTCATCAATTTTCTTGAAGTAAGAAAATATATATTCAAGATCCGCGTCAGTTACAAAACGATCAGTAATCTCAACGGTTACTGGCATTCCCATAATAATCTCGGTTCGCTTCATTACACTTTTGCGCTTGCAAGTGTTGTTGTAAGCCACGCACGGTATGCATTGCTTGTAAGTGTCGCGCCAGAAACAGTATTCACGCTCGCACTCTGTGATGAGATTGTCTCAGTCTTCAATATAGGAAATGCTCCCGCATTAATCTGCTGTGATGTTCCACTTCCTGAGGTATCAGTAAACTGAACATTGGTAATTTTTCCACCACTCACTATTAGAGAAACATTAAACACGCCACGCGAATACGTTATTGTATTAGCATATGTTCCATTCTTATACATTCCGGTCGGTACAGGTGTCGGAGTTGGTGTAGGTACAGGTGTAGGTGTCGGAGTTGGTGTCGGAGTTGGTGTCGGAGTTGGTGTCGGAGTTGGTGCAGGTGTAACTGGAACACTTACTGGGGGTTTTGGTCCAGCTGACGCAACATTAGAAGTAGTACAAGTAACTACAGGAACTTGCCTCTGAACCGTGGCAGGAACCGATGAGCGATTATCCTCATCATCATCCTCGCGATTTGAATTAATTACAGGGACATCAATAAGCGTGTATGTTGTTATGCAGGTTGTTGTTGTCTCAGTTGGAGTAACTGGCGTCTCAGGAACAACGACTGGAATAACTACTTTTACTGGCTCTTTTACTGGCTCTATCACTGGTAGAACAACTGGAACTACTGGAACAACCGGAACTACCTTATCTATTACCTTTGTGTTCTCATCTGTTACAGGTGCCACATTTGTAACAACCATGGCGCTGGAACGCAACCAATATACATAACCACTGAATGACGTGACGATAAAAGTTGACAGAATTAGTTTTTGAATTTGTTTTAATTGCATAATTGTAATGTAAACTAGTCTAGCACAAAAATAGAGTTTTTTTAAGACCCAACAGATTGCTATATAAATAATACAACTAAGGTTCATTATTTGGTGCATCGTGTTTATTCTTACTTGATACGCTCATCTACGAGTGGTATACCTATTAATAGCACTACACAATTTCATAAATAGATGATTCAAAAAGGAGAAAATCATGGAATCATACACGGCATTACCGAAGGTCATTCAGGGTGGAATGGGCGTAAATGTGTCAGGATGGCACCTTGCACGTTCAGTATCACTTTTAGGAGGAAGAGGAACAATCTCTGGAGTGGTCTTGCAAAGACTACTTCCAAGAGTTTTGCAGTTAGGTGATCCTGGCGGACACATGCGTCGTGCACTTTCGCATTTTCCATTCCCGCATATTTCAGAACCTCTCATTAAAATCTATTTTGTTGAGGGTGGTATTCCGAAAGGAAAGTCTTTTAAGTCAGTTCCAATGTTCACAGTAAACCCGACTAGCTTACTGATTGCTCTTACGGTTTGCTCAAATTTTGCATTCGTCTGGCTAGCAAAGGAAAATAATCCAAATCCAATAAGCATTAATTATCTGGAAAAAATTGCCATGCATCATGTGTATGCAATTACTGGTGCAATGCTTGCTGGAGTTGATTACATAACAATGGGTGCTGGCATTCCGCTTCAGATTCCGAAATTGATTGATGATATTTATAATGGAAGAGAAGCAAGCTACAGAGTTCCAGTAATTGGGGATGATATTAAAAGTCACACAATGAAGTTTGATGCCGAGAAGTTTTTTGGAGACCGACTTCCCAAAATGAAGAAGCCTGGATTCGTTCCAATCATCGCATCAAATCTGCTCGCAAATATGTTCATGAAGAAACTGCCAGCAGGAAGTATTGATGGATTCGTAGTTGAGGAACCAACTGCTGGCGGACACAATGCGCCACCGAGAAAGCTCTTGTTGGGTGCACAGGGTGAACCGCTTCCAGTGTATGGTGAAAAAGATTTTGTTGATTATCCCTTACTTGCCAAACTTGGGATTCCATTCTGGATTGGTGGCTCGCATGCATCACCAGAAAAATTAAAATGGGCACTCTCAGTCGGCGCAAGTGGTATTCAAGCCGGTTCAATCTTCGCACTCTGTGAGGAATCTGGAATGAATCCTGAACTTCGCAAAAAAATCCGTAAGCTTGGATTTAATAACGAACTAACAATTCGAACAGACATGCGAATCTCACCAACTGGATTTCCTTTTAAGGTTGTTGAGCTTGGTGAAACAATTGCTGATTCAGGTGTCTACAATGAACGAGCTCGCATTTGTAATCAGGGTGAGTTGGTCTCACTTTACGAAAAGGCCGATGGAACGATAGGATACAGATGTGCGAGTGAACCCTTAACGAACTTCTTTGTGAAAGGTGGTAACGTTGCGGATTGTGAAGGTCGTGGCTGTCTCTGCAATGGACTCATGTCCGCAGTTGATCTCGGGAATCCTAGTGAGGCACCAATAATTACAATGGGTGATGATCTGAGCTTCCTGAAACTCATAATGAAGGACGATGAGGGGGATTATTTCGCACAAGATGCGATGAATTATCTATTAAGTTAATAATTACGCCACCCTTGCGGGGTGGCGTTTTTTGTTTATACTATTCAGTTTTTCTGTTAGTATGGCCTAAATGGAAGATAACTCAGTCTGGGACGTAATTGTGGTTGGTGGTGGTCCTGCTGGAATGATGTCAGCCGGAAGAGCCGCAGAGAAAGGCGCGCGCGTGCTTTTAGTTGAGAAAAATGAGTCCCTCGGGAAGAAGCTTCTAATAACGGGTGGAGGCAGGTGCAATCTCACAAATGCGGAGACTGATACAAGAAAGCTTCTAGCAAAATTCAAGGTGGCAGAACAATTTTTATTTTCCGCATTTTCTCAGTGGAGCGTAGGGGAGACACTAGAATTTTTTCATACAAAAGGAATGCCTACGAAAGTAGAGGCTGGTCTGCGCGTATTTCCAACATCAGACTCCTCAAAATCCGTGCTACACGTCCTTTCGGAATATATGAAGGCACACAATGTGACCATTCTTTCAAATTCGGGAGTTGTTGAGATAGCTCGCGAGGATAAAAAAATAATCGGAGTTAAATTAAAAAATAAGAAAATAATCCGAGGAAATTCTGTAATCATAGCAACAGGAGGAACCTCACGCCCAGAAACTGGCTCAACTGGAGACGGATATTCGTGGTTAAGAGACATTGGCCACACAATCATAAAGCCAGAGGCATCACTTGTACCTATCGCAATAAAAGATAAATGGGTCAGACAACTTTCAGGTGTTAGCTTGGAGAATGTTAAAATCACAATTTTTCAAAATAATGAGAAGCAGGGCGTTTCAAAAGGAAAGATTCTTTTCACACATGTTGGATTAAGTGGTCCAACAATATTAAATATGAGTAAGGATGTGGGCGAGCTCTTAAAATATGGGAGCGTGATTCTATCGCTTGATGTATTACCAAAGGAGGACTACGGAATGCTAAATACAAAACTTCAAGAATTGTTTAAGGAGCACGATAAGAAAAATTTTGGAAATGCACTCGTAAATCTTATTCCCTCATCAATCGCACCGATTATTATTGAACTCTCTGGAATAAATCCAGAAACAAAGTGCCACAGCGTAACACGTGAGTCGCGCATAAAGCTCATTCATTTATTAAAAGCGATTCCAATGAATGTTGATAAACTCCTTGGTCTTGATAAGGCGATTGTCACAAGTGGTGGGGTAACACTCAGCGAGGTTGATTTTAAAACAATGCGTTCACGTCTATATCCAAATCTTTATCTCGTAGGCGATATTTTAGACATTGATAGGCCATCTGGCGGATATAGTCTTCAGCTCTGCTGGACGACTGGCTTTGTCGCGGGAAATTCAGTAGTAGAATAGAAAACTCCTAATACTTATCCCCAAATTTTCATTGCGTTTCCCAGTGGGGGGGGGGTATTTTTAATAGTAACAGCAGTTTAATGAAAGGTCGGATACACAATTTAAATAATAAAATATATCCAGTTCATTATGAAAAGGTTTCTCGTCATAGGTTTTGCAGTAGTTCTCATTTTTGCAGGAGTAGTCATCCCAGCAAAAGGTCAGGCACAGACATCAGATCTGTCCTCTCAGATTCAGGCTTTGATGGCGCAGTTAAAGCTGCTTCAAGCAAAAGTAGATTCGCAAAATAGCCAGTCAGGCTCATCGTCTGGCTCAAGTGCTTCATCTGATTCAATAACCTCAGTAACTACGTCCTGTGACACATCAGGCTTTAGCGGACTAAAGAAAGGAAGCTCAAGCTCAGCCGTATCAAAATTACAAAAAATCCTAAACGATAACGGATACTTATCCGCTAAACCGACGGGTTATTTTGGTTCAATGACACAGATTGCTCTTAAGAGTTTTCAGGATGAAAACGGTCTTGGTGTCTCAGGAATGGTTGATAGCGCAACACTTAAAGCACTTGGTGGTCTAAGTTCTTGCGTAACACAGTCATCTGGCTCAGATGTTAGCTCAACCTCAGACAATTCTTCATCAAACAGTTCAGCATCAGGAAGTGCTTCATTAGATAGCTCATCTGCAACTTCTGGTGGCTCCGAAACAGAATTAGCAAAGAAGAAGCCATCTTCATCGGTTTCAATTGTAAACCCATCTGGCGGAGAAACCTTCACCGTCGGTGACAAGATTGGATTAACATACAAACCATCAAAAATTGGTGACCAGTTTGTAGTAAGAATCTCAACATCCGATGTTAAGGGCGGTTATGAGTACACTCTCGGAAACGTAAAATCATATTCTACGGCTTATGCTAATAAGGAGGCGTTTAAAATCCCGACAAATGTAATACCGGCATCATACACACTCTCAATGACCCAGACGGGCCTCTGTGAGAAAACATATAGCTGCGCAATTGCGAGAACTCAGTCATTTACAGTAATTAGTTCAAAAATAATAACATCCACATCTACCACTCCTACAATCACTTCAATTTATCCGACAACTGCAAAAATAGGTGATACTGTTACAGTATATGGGACTAACTTTACAGAAGGTGCGTCAGTAGTATTTCTAAAAACTTCAGTGGGTGCATGGGCAAAAGTACTCTCCAGTTCACAACTTACATTTGTAGTACCCCCAGGAGTTGGTTCTGATGTAATTCAGGTTTTATTAGGTGGTGGCGTTGGCAGCAATGTAGTTAGCATTAGCATCCTAATTGAATCTAATTCAGCAACCCCATATATTACAGATATCAGACCATCACAGGGTACGATAAATAATACTATTGCTATATATGGAAATAATATCTACGGCGTTGTAAAGTCGATTGAATTTGTTTCTGGTAATGGAAATATTCTAGCCACACTATCGGGTTCAGATATTTCAGCTGCAAGTCCAGCAGGGTTTTTGATAACAAAGAGCTTAATGGATTTACTCGGATATTCAGGAACATTTTGGATTGATGTTGTAACATCAAACGGAACAAGTAACAAGGTCGCTTTCACGCTTACTTATCCAAATACCAAAAGCATGCCATCAATCTCTTCAATTTCGCCAACCTCAGGAACTTCTGGAACTAGTGTAACTATTTATGGTACTAATCTTTCCGGCACATCAAATGTTGAATTCTACAACTCAAATAACTCTCTTGCGGCGACCATCTTCCCATCTTCAGTATCCGCAAATAGTGTTGTATTTACCGTAGCTAGCATCTTTGCTGCAAATGTGGAACCAGGCACATACCAACTTGGAGTGGTTACAAATGCCTGCCAAGGCGGATGCAATAGTAACCGTTTTAATTTCACATTAAATGCACTTCAGTCTGACGCTCCTAAAATAACGTCGGTTAATCCTGTACGCGGAGATATAGATACCGCCGTTACTATTAATGGTACAAATCTTGCATATGTTTATGCAGTTGAGTTTTATAGTGGAGGGGTGCTGAAAACTACGATAACCTCAAATAACATCTCATTCTCAAAAAATTCCACAACAGACTCTGTTCGGTTCACAATGGCAGATAATGTAATCCTTAAACTTGCAAATGAGGTTCTAAAGTTACAGGGATCTGGTTCTAGTCAGTACTATGATATTCGTGTTATTGCCAAAGGTACCGGCTATAGCAATTCCTATGGCTTCACTCTTATACCAACACCAATAATAAGTGTAACTCCTACAATAACTTCAATTTCACCACTCAGCGCAACGCAAGTTGGAACCTCAGCGGGACAAACCATTGGAGTATTCAAGCTCACAAACAATGGCTCATCTCTATATGTTCTGAATGAACCATTCACGATTTCGAATAGCGGTAGCACTCAGTCAGAAATGAAATTTAATCTGTTCGCTTCTGCTGATGGTGGCTCACAAAGCGACACGATGTACTCGTATGGATCAAACACTCCTTGCGATAAGGGAATCTGCTTCCTTGATATCTCAAATGTTTCTAAGATGGCTCGCGATATTGCTATCGGCGGCTTCAGATATCTAACAGTTAAGACAGCGAACACGGGAAATAATGGGGATACGTTCCAGCTTTCCATCAACAGTGCGTCACTTGCCACCGTAACAATGAGGGGTGATAGCGTTGCAACATCGACATATAGAGTAGTAAGTCCAAATGGTGGAGAACAGTTCACCCAGGGCCAGTCGACGATCATAACGTATAAATACAAGTCTGGCGCAAAGCCAAGTGTTGTTCTGGTCAAAGGAGGTGTTAATGTGGGTACGATTTTTTCCACCCTTCAAACCGGTTCAGATGATGGAAGTATAGGATCAGGCACCATATGGTGGGACGCAGGCGCAACCACTAATAACTCAACGCCAGTAGCGGGTTGCGACTATAAAATTGCTTTGCAATTACCATACGGAACAAATCTTGATCAAAGCGATGGTACATTCTGCCTCAATTCAGAAACATCGCCAAAAATAACGTCGGTTAATCCTGTACGCGGAGATATAAATACCACAGTTACTATTAATGGTACAAATCTCGCATATGTTTATGCAGTTGAGTTTTATAGTGGAGGGGTGCTGAAAACTACGATAACCTCAAATAACATCTCATTCTCAACAAATTCCACAACAGACTCTGTTCAGTTCACAATGGCAGATGATGTAATCCTTAAACTTACAGATGAGGTTCTAAAATTGCAGGGATCTGGTTCTAGTCAGTACTATAATATTCGTGTTATTGCCAAAGGTACCGGCTATAGCAATTTATCGAGCTTCACTCTTATACCAACACCAATAATAAGTGTAACTCCTACAGTTACCCTGACATCTCCACAGTCTGGCTCATACATGCCGATGAGATCCATTACTGCAAAATGGAATCAAAATGTTAATGGATCAATAAAAATCTATTTAACAACGGACTCTGGGTATCAGCAGGAACAGCAATCGACTCAGGGTACTGCTGGTTCAAATTCTGCAATATTTTCACCAAATGTTGACCCTGGCGTGTATAAACTAAATGTCTGCTTGTCCACAGATAACTGGCAATCGCAGGCATGCGAATATAGTACGGGAAATATAATTATCCAACCCGCTATTATTAAGCCAGATAATTCTCAAATTCAGGCATCAATAATTGAACAGTTAAATTACATGATGGATGTGTTAAAGAAAATGCAGACATCACGATAAAGTAAGAAAACAAAAAACTCCGAATTAAATCGGGGTTTTTTGTTTTAATGAAAAAAATAAACTCCCGGGATTAGCGGGAGTTTTTTTAATTACTTGCGAAACATTAGTCTGCGCACTTTTCAAGCATAATGAGAGTGCCAACACCTCGAATGAGCAGGTTTACTGCATTCACCTCGGAAATTCCAAGGCGCTGTTTGTTCGAAATGTCATAGACACCACCTTCACTATCTGAGTGCTCACCATTAATGCCACGCACAGAGAGTTTCAATTCCTTACAGATTCGCTTCAAGTGCTCCTCGTTCTTGCCTAGCTTCGGCAACTTCACATGCACGCTGGCGCGCATCGCAGTTCCGAGGTTCGTCGGGCAGCTCGAAAGATATCCGAGATGGTCCGTGTATGCGAACGCAAGTTTCTCCTGCAATGTGCGGATGCCACCTGAGAGACGTTCGAACACCTCTCGGATGCCACCACCTTCCTGCATGGAAATAATGCGAAGCTGGTCTTCTTCATTGACCCAGACAAGAAAACGCTTGTCGCCTGAGTGGAAAATACCTCGTCCTTCCGGCCAGTCGCGGTTTGCGCCTGCGGATGCGAGGAATCGGTCACCCTGCTTAAATAAGAAATGGTCAGTGACGAGCCTTTCACGAATTTCTTCGTTCATGCCCAAAATCGGATAATACTCTCCGCTCAATTCGCCGGACAACGTAGAAAGTGCATTCACTACATTCTGTTCCACTTCACGACGCTCGTCCTGCTTGATGGCGGGGGAGAATCCTGTGCCCTTCAAGTTACGGCCCACACGGATGCGTGTCGAGACGACAAAGGTGCCATCAGGATCAATGCTGTCCGCAATAAGCTTCTCTGAATCAAGATCCGCAGTATGCATATCAGTTGGCTTGTAGCCACCGTGATACTCTTCAATAACGGGATCAAAAATCTCTGAAAAAAGAACGTACGACTCTTCGTCACCGGCATAAATGCCGACACCCGAATCTTCATTTTCCACACCTGAACGAATAGCATCATCAAGAGTAAAGCCATGCGGAGTCGAAACTCCTGCAAGGTTCTTCTTCACACTTTCTGTGTGATGCTTCTTCATAAGCGACTGATGTTTCTTTTCTGTATTCATATTATTTGCTCTCCTTTTTGGTTAAGGTACCGACGAAAAGCTTATCGTACCAGGGAGAATTTTACAATAGCATCAATAAAAAAACAAACACGCATTTCTGCGTGCATGTTTGTAGTTATTTATTTCTTCAACCCCCACTGCCACCGAGGCTTTTCTCCTTTCTTGTAGCAGATGAATATAAGCACGGCGACACCCACAGCAACCTTCGCTAAATAGAGATACATAACCGCATCCACTGGATTCCTTCCCTTAGGCAATCCAACGATAATCCAGGTCATATACGCCACAAAAAGGCCTATTACAGCCCATCCCTGCCATCTTACTGGCGTCCAACCCCATCCATATAGCTTTCGCTTAAACCATAGCCCTTCAGGATTATCCTTAAGGTATTCATAATGTCTTTTAAAGAAGTCCATATGTCTTTATTGTACTCCTTTCTTATCTAACTCAAGACATGCGGAATTAATACAATATCTCTTTCCACCTTTCTCACTCGGCCCATCATCAAACAAATGTCCAAGATGTGCCCTACAATTTTTGCACGTAACCTCGGTCCGTTGCATCCCTCCGCTGTTATCAGTTGTTAGTTGTATGTGCTGTAAGTTAGTCGGCTCACTAAAACTCGGCCACCCAGTTCCTGAATCAAACTTCGTATCCGAACTAAAAAGCTCCGCGCCACATATCGCACATTTATATGTCCCTGCAGAATGCTCATTCCAATACTTTCCGGTGTAGGGCATCTCGGTTCCTTTCTCTCGAGCGATAGCATACAAATCCTTCGGTAATTCTTCGTCTTTTTTCATTAATAATTATTTTTGTTCGTTTGATTTTAATAATTCTGCAAATGTGTGATGTAGTTTCTCAAGCTTCGGCGCAATCACAAGCATGCAATATGGTGCATTCTTATGACTCTCGTAATAATTCATATGATAATCCTCAGCCACATAGAATTCAGAAAGGGGATTAAGCTCAGTCACAATCGCATTCCCACCCTCCTTATTTAATTCCTCAATAAACTTTTTCACCTCCTCTTTCTGCATCTCATCCGCATAAAAGATTGCGGATCGATACTGCGTACCCACATCATTCCCTTGTCGGTTCAAACTCGTTGGGTCATGAGTCGCAAAAAATACCGTAAGAAGTGTCTTATATGAGACTTCCTTTTGGTCATACTCAATCTTTGTGGCCTCCACATGTCCCGTCGTCCCACTCGAGACATCCTCATATGTAGGATTCGCAACCGTTCCACCCGTATATCCGGGAGTAACCCCAATCACACCCCTAAGCTCCTTAAATATCGCCTCCGTGCACCAAAAGCACCCTCCTCCAAATACTGCTATTCCATTCGCATTCTGCTCATTGCGTACATCTGTCATATTGTTATTATACCTAAATAGAGAATGCACAATATGGATAAGCACACGAAAAGGAAAAAACTCTCCGACATCATTCCGAAATACACACTCTTAGATGTGATTGCAAAAGACCCAGAGGAAATTGAGATGAATATAACGGATATAGACGATATGATGGAATATCTTTCTAAACATATCGGCAGAAGTGTGACAGATGAAGAACAGTTCCATGTTCTAGATATTGTGGATGAATACACCCCAAAGAATCGAGCTGGAAATTTCCTAGGGCCAATCCTTCCATTCCGCTACGCCTGGCAGATTTATCTGATTATGAAGCATGAAGGATATTATGAGGAAGATAAAAAAGAAAACAATGGAAATTCTTAAAAAGAAGGGGAATGTATTAATAATCTTAGCGCTACTAATTGTTGCGATAGTTTCATTTTATTTTTATAAAACAAACGGATTAAAAAATGCACAGAAGCCGAATACCTCAGATGGGGAGATATCTCTTCTTTATTTCTATTCAGACGCTATGGGAACCTCCACGATTTCGAAGGTATGCCCAGCAACCGACAATATAAATTGGGAGGTCGCAAATCTAGTTTTGAGCGACTATATGGAATACGGGGAGGGCTCCTCAACACAGGAATTTGGCCCCGCAGAAATCCAGCGAAATTTCGAGGAGAATTGCGATAGAAATATGAAGATATATAACGATAAGCTCACGAAAAACCCGACCATGGAGTGTGACATGTCCGAAAGTAGCGGTGCATATAATAATTGCGTTGATGGGCTCTATCAATCATTTAAAAAATTGCAGGAGTCTAAGTACAAAGAATACCTGAAAAAATTAGATGGTTTTATAAATGAAACGGAGTTATGCCAAGCATTTTCGTATGATTCGATTAAAGAAGGAATTATAAAATGGCACTCGCAGGTTGATTCGTATCTAAGTAACAGATGTTTTCTCGAACAAAGAGTAAGCACAAGCGCGACAATAGATCTGGAAACTAAGTGCAAGGTGAAATTCTATAAAGAAAATGTGGAGTTCTTACAAAATCTAATTGATGAAACGCACGAAGGATATAAACCAGTGAATGGCGCTTGCGGATAGGGGAATCTAAATCAACAAACGCTATAAACTTTTTAAGAAAGCACCAAAGAAACTCCAGCGAAACGCTGGAGTTTCTAATTATCCTTAATTAAGGTAATGTAAAGGCAATAACCCATGCTCACTAAGACAAATTTTAAGAAGTATCTAGAAAGCCCCATCCACCTATGGCTTTTTATGTATCGCAAAGACCTCCTTCCTCAGGAGTTGCTTGTGGTAGAAGGAAAGCAAATTGACGAGGGAAAGGAGATTGATGAGCTTTCAAAAGGCCTTTTTCCTGATGGGTTCGCGATTGAGGGGTTTGGTATAAAGGGATTTGAAGCCACAAAGCAGGCAATCGAGAGCGGAAAGACTACCCTTATACAACCAACTGTAATGACTGATGAGCTTACCTCACGCGCGGACATGCTAGTTTTCAATGCGGAGTCAAAGAAATGGAACCTTTATGAGGTAAAAAGCACTACTTCAGTCAAACGTGGCGAAGGGTTAAAGCGCTATGAGAATCACATTATCGATGTTGCATTTCAACGCATCTGCTGGGAGAAGGCGGGAATAGAGATTGATAAGAGTTATATCATCTATGTAAATAAGGAGTTCATCCGCGCGGGAGAGGTGCGCGCAGAGTTTTGTGATGGCGACCCATCGGAAGGATTCTTCATAAAAGAAGACGTGACAAACGATGCCCGCGAAATGATGAAAGAGATATGGGCGGATATTGCGGGGGCCTTAAATGCATTGAAAATCTCGGGAGATACAGATCCTGCGGTAGTATTCAAAAAATTATGCCCCAATGGTGCATTAGATTTTCTACGTAAGCTTTCCCCTGAGGCAGTTACCACACTCGGCACCACGGTACCCGAAGTGCGTGGAGAGCAAATTTGCAACGCGCCGGCAATAAAGGCGGAGTTACAAAAGCTTGTCTATCCACTCTACTTTTTTGATTACGAAACCTACGCACCCGCCATTCCATTTTTTGATGGATTCCACCCATATCAGAATATGCCGTTTCAGTACTCGGTGCATATCCAGGAGAATCGCGGAGGCCCAACGACACACAAGTATTTTTTGGCAAAAGAAAAAGAGAATCCTATTCCCGCACTTTTGAAACAGATGCAGGAGGACTTAGGAGAAAAAGGAAGTGTGATTGTCTGGTATGAGACATTTGAGAAGGGAAGAAACAAGGAGATGGCAGTGATGCATCCAGAATACGCGCTATTTTTACGCGCAGTGAATAAAAAGCGTATGTATGACCTAATGACTATTTTCAAAGAGAGGTTATATCGACGAAATGAGTTTGGAAAGAGTAGCTCATTGAAAGTTGTGGCGCCTGTTATGGTACCAGAGCTTTCCTATTCTGAATTAGAGATTCAGGAGGGTATGGAGGCATCAAATGGCTGGCTCACACTTGTGAATCACACACTTCCGAAAGAAGAAGAGAAAGCGCTCTACGAAAACATGTTGAAGTATTGCGAACGCGACACCGAGGTGATGGTAAAGATTTTGGGGATACTGGAAAAGATTTAACATACAACTTACAACAAAAAGAAAAACGCCTTCTGGCGTTTTTTATTTCTCAATCAACCCTAACTTCTTCTCTCTCGAAAGGCGTTTAATCTCTGCCTCACGTGTGCGGGCTAGTGAATACGTGGCACACTCTTCTTTATAGACCAGCTCAACGGGTCGTCTGATTTTCGTATAATGCGCCCCCGACTTTGCTTCGTTGTGTTGCTTCAGTCTTTTCTCAAGATTATTCGTACTCCCCGCATATAAAGACCCATCCGCACATTTCAAAATATAAACGTAATACATTATGCCTGTTCGCGCTGAATTGTAATTAGATATAACAATTCAACCTTTTCTCTCGCCCATGGAGTTTTGCGTAAAAATGTAAGACTCGATTTAATACTCGGATCATTCATGAAGCACTTAATCTTGATTCGATTTCCGAGCTCACCCCAACCATATCGCTCAACTAAAAAATTAAGAATGGATTCTAATGTCTTTCCGTGCAATGGGTCGCTCGATTCGTGTGGCATAGTATTTATGAAACGAGATCAGTAAGATCAGGTTTAAAATAGTTAGGACCTTTCAAAACCTTCCCATCCTCTCGATATATCGGCTTTCCATCATCCCCAAGCTTACTCATATTCGATTCATGAACACGAATAAATGCCTCATCCAACTTTTCCAACGGCTTAACCGCAACCGCAGTACCAGACACGACAACCTGCACATCAGAAAGCTCCTTTAGCATATTTACATAGAGCTCATGGGGGACCAACTCTCCTTTTTCCAAATGCAAAATAGCCGAATCAATATCGGCAAACAATTCTTTTGTTTCTTCATCGATAAGTGCGCGACGAAGTTTTAATAATCTCACAGTCGGCTCCGAGCCAATATCAAGCCCAAATGCAGTGTGAAAATCCTTTATGTGCTCCTCATGAGTCTTACTCATGTTTATTATTCCATCGTGGCGCAAATCCAATCATCCATGTGTAGAATTTCGCGAGAAGGGGATTCATACCTTTTTTTATCATTCCTTCGTGTGCTCTTTTCTTAAACTCATTCACATCGTTTCCTTCATAGACCAACTTTCCATCCCTAAAGCAAAAACTGCAATACTTATCTGACTCTCCAACCCCCGTGTCCTTTGAGAGGGGCATCAAACAACTCTCACATGTTTTTTTTTTCATATTAATATCATTTTACAATATTTCAGCGCAGAAACACATATATTTTAACCATTTATTTTATATTCCAAAAACTTTGCAAATTCGTTCATTTCCTTTTGATAACAAAGTAACTTAACTTTAATTTTAAGTTTTTCTTCTCTTGTGCGATTATGGCTTTCTACTTTTTTACCCTCAGAGATTTTTTTTGCTTTTTCCTGTACCTTTTTTTTCCACACTAAAAATCCAGCACCACTATAAAGCCAAAAACCATCCTTACCTTTATAAATATTAATTCTTGTGTCTTTTTTGACTCTTCGATTCTTATAAAACTCCGATAAAAACTTTCCGACTGTCCGCCGCGAACCGCGAAATGTAACATAAGGAAATTGGGAACTCCTATCAACATGTCCAGCACAAGAAATAGAGGTCTTTACTCCTGATAGATTTAGAGCGGCAACAAGCATAACTATTTTCTTATCTATGCCACCCCACTCATCATTTATTAAACTGAGCTCTTCAATTTTTTTGCTCAAATCATTTTTCATTACTTATCCATTATAAGTGCTTTAAATCATATATAAAGGCCACGAAATTTCGTGGCCCTTTGTAAATCAACTACTTGCAACAATTGCACTCTCCACAATGATCGCCCTTACGACAATCTGCACAAATCTTCAAAATGTGAGAGGTAATTTCAAACAAAATTCGCATATAAACACCTCCTTTCGTTTGTTAATATCGAATCAAAAACCTACATTGAACTAACTAGAATATGCTTAATTCACAATGCCTTGTAAACACAAATTCAGTTTACGTACATTTTAATAGTAACCCTAGATTTTATCGCGTTTCTATTGTTAAATATACTAGTTCACCAATTGCGGGATCGTCCCTGGCCGGGTACCCGTCTGCGGGCAGGCTAATGGTAGGCTCCCTGTTTGTTCAAGAGTCTTCGATTGATTACAAACAGCAGTGCAAGCGAGCAAAGCGAGTCGCAGTCCGTGGATAGATAGGTGCGTAGATATAACTACGATTACTGATAGTCTAAGTATATTGAGGGATCGTCCCTGGCCGGGTAGGCCCGTCCGCGGGCAGGCTAATGGTAGGACCGCATTATGTATTTTGTATACATTCTCAAAAGTCTTAAGGATAATAAACACTACGTTGGATTAACGAGTGATATTTCAAAGCGATTGGAATATCATAATAAAGGACGCGTAAGATCAACGAAGAGCAGAAGACCATTCGAGTTAATACATACAGAATCTTTCCAATATAGAATGGAAGCGAGACAGCGTGAGAAATTTCTCAAAAGCTATGGAGGAGCAAAAGAGAAATTAAGTATTATCGAAAGATTACAAAATTGAGGGATCGTCTAATGGTAGGACAGCGGCCTTTGAAGCCGTGAATCTAGGTCCGATTCCTAGTCCCTCAGCTGATTTTTAAGCGTAAAAATCACGTCGAAATTAGTAGGTTTCGACGCTGATTAGTATTGCTTTAGGCTTTGTAAAAAGCTCGAATTCGCTTCGCGGATGTCCAGTTAGGGACACAAGAAGTAAATAAGTATACGTAAAAATCACGTCGAAATTAGTAGGTTTCGACGCTGATAAATTTTCCGATATAATTTTAGATATGTACTTCAAATCAAAAAAGACCTCACTACTAATCTTGGGTCTAATGTCCATCGTGTGTTCTAGGACAATGTTCTTTTTTTTCAATGATCCGGAGGGTCCGAATCTTCTGGTGGTTATGGTAATGTCAGCTATAATATATTTTTTATCGCTATCGGTATATTTATTCAATCCTTCAAAAACAAGCGCGTTTTATCGCGTTTCTATTTTATCGTTCGCAGGCATCAAAAGGATTTTAATGGCAATCCTTTTCCAAATCATAATCATCACTACTTTTTATTTTTGTTTGAGTTAGTACTCCATCTATTACCTAAAAAGCACAAAATAAAAACCCGCCAATTTGGCGGGTTAATTTACTAAGTATAACGCCTAACGATACTATCAAGCTCAGAGTCAATTTTCGACTGTTCGTATTCTCTCTGCCGGTCTCTTTCCTCACTCTCAGCTCTGGCCGTTGAGAGGCAACTTTCACACATTGAAAAATCTGACTTAATCTCGCACTCACAACGAGCACAGCGGTGGATATCGCCACCCTCGAACCTTCCACTGGATTCCTGGCTGTGAAAAACGCGACAGCGTACAGTATGAGAAGCGCCTTCAATATCCCCAGTGTAACCCATATCCGTCAAGGACTCTCTCGCTTCTGCTGCTGCTAAACTAGCGGCCTCATTGGCCTCACTCTCACAATCTGAGCAAAGAGAGTGGGAGCCAAGCCAAACAGGTTCAAAAGTACAACCGCACTGATTACAGCGACAATCTGAGCTCATATATCCTCCTTTTTTTGTTAATGGTTTAAAGAAACCATTAGGTTCTATTCATACTCTGCGTTATGTGTTTTGGAAAAGCAAGTATGTGTAATTGCTCACAAAAAATACTCATACTTCACCAAAAAGTACCACAAGATAAATTTTAAGTGTAAAATCACTGTATGAAGAAAATTCTCTACATCGACCTAGACAATGTACTGGTAAATTTCCCTTCGGCCTTTCCAAAATTAGATAAAAGTATTTTAGACGCCCCTGGAGACAAGGACGACATACCGGGAATATTCGCACTTATGGATCCAATCGATGGGGCAATTAGCGCTTTTGAGGAATTATCGCAGGTTTTTGATGTATATATTTTATCTACCTCGCCATGGAACAATCCGTCTGCATGGTCTGATAAGTTGGAGTGGGTGAAAAAATATCTCGGACAGCCAGCACATAAACGGCTCATTCTTACGCACCACAAAAATCTAAATATGGGTGATTACTTAATTGATGACCGGATGAAAAATGGAGCATCTGAATTTGCGGGTGAATTCATCCATTTCGGCTCCGAAACATTTCCGGATTGGGAAAGTGTCTTGAGGTATTTATTGCCAAATAAAATATAAGGCGAAAGACGTTATAAAATTTCTACTAATACTTCGTTGCGCATCATCCATGGTGGAGTCCATGGTGCATTGTATCCAGCATATTGAGGTTCTCCGATTACAGTAATTTTATCTTTTTCTAATGCTGAAAGGAGTTCTTGTTTTTTAGATTGAAAACCTACACCAGTGCGCCACATAGTGAATCTTTTTGCCGCCATCTTCTTTGCTGGCACTTCAACAATACTTACACGCGAGTCAGTAGGTGTGGGGAGTGTTGCTAATGTATGTGAGCGAGGCATTCCAAATGCAATCGTGTGAGACTCTCCATCAATACTTGCGATTACGGGTGCGGTCATTGCAATTGACTGCCCACGGGACGTTTGCTGAGTAACAGGCGCAGTCATCGAGATACTCTCCTTCTTTGTGTTTCCACCAAATATATAACCGGCTACTATGCGAAATCCTTGACTCAATGCTTCGCGATATGGCCCTGAAACAATCGTCTCTGCAACTATATGAGCAGGGTATTTGCGGATTTCGTAACCCTCCGCCTTCTTTAGTGTGGAATATTCGGTCTGTTCTACTCTAGAAGAGAAGTATCCAATGAGTGACCATGCGATTAAGACTAGTACAACAATAATGAGTGATAGTTCCATATGAATAAAGTGTATCACTAGTTGGCATAAATTGAATGAGGACACACCCTTGGATTCCTGATTTAGTTGCCAAACCCACACATTAGGCCGATTGCACAGACACACCCCTCGGGTATACTAAAACTGTATGAAACATGTCGTGACATTTGGGGGAGGAAGCGGACACTCACAAGTTCTTAAGGCCCTCAAACAATTAGAAGATATTCGAATTACCGGCATCTGCCCAAGCACTGATTCGGGCGGATCAACCGGCATATTACAAAATGAGTATGACGGAAGTGGATATACAGGCGATGTGACAAAATGCATCGCAGCATTATGCGAGGACGAACTTCTTGCAAAGACACTCATGTTTCGATATGAGAATGGACCGTTGCATAGTCACTCGGTAAAAAATGTATTGTTCCACGCACTTGAAAAAGTTGGTGGGTATGAAGAAGCTCCAAAATTGATGGGGAGGTTGTGCGGATTGGGAGACCACAGAATATTGCCAGTAACAAATGAGAAAACAGAATTGTGCGCAAGGCTAAATATTGGAAATACAATTTCAGGAGAAACAAATATTGATATGATTGCGAAGAATCCTTTGTGGAATCCAAGTGTGCATTCAATATCAGATATCTATCTTAAGCCTGAAGTCAGTGCATCAATTGCAACTTTAGATGCAATTGAAAAGTCTGATTATATAATCATCTGCCCGGGGGACTTATATTCGAGTATTATTCCAACTTTATTACCAAAAGGAGTAAAAGAAGCGATTCAGAAATCAAATTCAAAAATAATTTTGATTCTGAATATTATGACTAAAAAGGGAGAGACGGATAATTATACTGCCGCTGATTTCGTGGAGAGTATTGAAAAACGATTAGGAAGAAATGCGGATTATATTATATGTAACAACGCGACAATTCCTAATGAAGTACTTTTGAAATATTCATTAGAAAGCAAAGGAATTCTAGATTTATTTAATAAATCAGAAGACCCGAGGGTTATATCAGCCCCGCTTGTACTGATTACCGATGGCAATCAGATATTCAGTGATCCAGATGTTATTAGAGACACAATAGAAATAATTTTAAAGGTGTAAATGGGTGGTGCACTAATTCTCTGTGTTACAATCAAAATATGAAGAAATATTTTATCTCTTTTATTTTATTTATTTTAGGAATCGTCTGCCTTATTGCATATACACTCATTGGCTCAAAGGTTTTGGATAATGGGGTACTCCAGGAACCATTCTGGCTTATTCCAACAAGCCTAGTATTCCTATTTGGCGGGTTGCTTTATGGTCTAGTGGTAAGTATTCGCGCACAATTTAAGAATCCAAACAAGGAAGACACGTGGATGCTTGGCATATTTGGTTTAGTAATATTATCTACAATCATATATACGATCATCTCGATTCCTAGAATGAATGAGGTTAAAAATGCACCAGTAATATCAGAGCCGGAACCACAACCACCAAATCCACAAATCGCAAATCCTGCATCAGAAAACTGTGTTAAAGTTGGCGGCAATCTACAAATGCAGAAAAAAGAAGATGGAAGTGAGTATGGACTTTGTTATTTCGAAGATGCGCGCGCATGTGAGGAATGGGCATTGTTTAGAGGAGAGTGTCAGGTCGGCGGAATGAAAACGACTGGATATGACACGATTGACCAGAAATACTGTGCTTGGAGTGGGGGATCAACTTTTGCGGTTCCAAACTCTGTCTGCAAATGGAAGGATGGTAAGGAATGCAGTACAATCGATTTCTATAACGGAAAGTGTTCGAAAAACTAAAATAAATATATATACACATGAAGAAATATCTTATTCCTATCTCACTTTTGTTTGTTCTAATTATTGCGGTTATTTATTATTACTCACCAAAAAATATTCAGATTACCGTTAATAGCGGAATCGCTACCTCAACAACTGAAAAAAGTATTGTGGAAAAAACTGATTTCTACACCATAAACACCGCATATCCAATTGAAGTATTGGACACGAGTGGCGCAATGGAGAGATTTGTTAAATATCAGGTTGCACAGAAAAAAGAAGACTGGAAGATTGGTGGTGAAACCTATAAAGCTGAGCAACAAACAAATATTGATTTTCCTGACAGACCAAAAATGGAGTATCAGTACTTCATAAGTTATACAAAAGCCGAGTCTAAAAAATTCGGAACTGTTTCTTATGTATTCTCAACATATGAATTCACTGGAGGTGCTAATGGGAACACTACGATTACCACATTTACATTTGATAAAACAGGCCAGTTAGCGATTGATGCAATTATAAATTTTGTAGATAACAATAATGACATTGCGCTATCCAGAGTTCTTTCAGATAAAATATATGCTGATGCTGGTGCGTATAGTGATAGGGAGATGATTGATAGCGGACTAGGACTTGCATATCTAAAGCCAGATGGAGTAACACTCGATAAAGAAAAGTGTCACTGCGACGGATTCTTTTTCCCATCTAATTTCCAGAACTTTGTAATTAATGATGGTGGAATTACATTTGTATTTAGTGAGTATCAGGTTGCACCAGGCTCATCAGGAGCGCCGGAATTTACACTTGATTGGGAGACTCTAAAACCATACCTAACAACTCAGTTCAAAAACACATATAAAATCTAATGAGTGAAAAAATGCCAGCAATATTCGTTGGTCATGGAAGTACGACGAATGTAATAGAAGATAATCAGTGCACCGAAGCATGGAAAAAATTATGAAGTGAATTAATTATCATTCACTTAGGGTTTCAGCAAAAGTTGCGATACCAACACCATGCAACTACTGGCTGATTCTCTACATTTTAAGTCTTAAAGAAAAATCGTAGTCGGTCCGTTATTTACTGCGAGAATTATATATAGCAGTATTGGTATGCGAGGATTTATTTTTGGAAGTTAATTTAATAAGATAATTGATTTGCGGATTATTGTATAATTAAGAAAATGAAAAGAAATAGAGACAAAAGTACTAGTGATAAACTATGGAGCATTGGAATAGACATTGCGCCATTTACCATAGTTTCACTAGTAATATTATTTTTTGTAAATCGTGCGATGTTTTGGCGCATATTAATTTATGTTGGCTTAGGAATACTTACTATTAAAATAATAATTCTTTTAGTCACAAAAGGAAAGAAAATGAAATACTCCAAAACAAAATGGGAGTTAGACGATGAAGATACACTCTACATGCTGAAAGGAATGCCGGCGCAAGAATTCGAACACAAGATAGCTGAAATGTTTGGTAGATTGGGCTACACAACCACTAATGTTGGTGGTGCAAATGATCACGGGATTGATATTAAAGCAAAAAAAGATGAGAAAATATATTTCATTCAATGTAAGAAATATAGTGAAAATACAGAAGTAACTCCTCACGATGTTAGGGATTTTCTAGGAACAATAAAAAATGTTAATGATCACGCCGACAAAGGATTTTTTGTAACCACTGGTAATATTTCTGAAATGGCAAAATATGCAGCCTCAGGCGATCCAAGAATCGAGCTTATTGATGGAATCAAACTTATAGAATATTGGAAGACTTCATTTGAAAAGATTAACCAGAGCGAATAGATTAGGACAAAACAAATTCTAAAAATAAAATAATAATGTGAATAGCACTTATTTGAGGCTTTCAATTATCGCAACCTCTAATGGAATGATAGGGAACTGACTATAGCGCATCTCCCCATATGCCTTAATAAGATTCTTAAGAAGCAAAATGTGTTTATCCTCGAACTTTTTTGAGTGAACCTCTAAACGAGATACGTGGTCTGCCATTAACTCATTCGCAAACACTTCTTTCATTTCCGCATTATGTGAGAGCACTGCAACGCGACGCATATACTGAATTAAATCCTTGGTAAATTGCACGATATTATATCCTCCGTCATAAATCTCAGAAAGAATTCTTATCGAATCCTTAATATTCTTATCCAATAAAAGTTCTGCAAATGCGGAAAGCTTATCAAATCCTATCTTTCCAACCATTGATTCAACCTCAGTAATACTTATCTTTTTATCATTAAACGAAACGAGCTGATCGAGTAATGATTCCGCGTCACGGAAACTTCCTTCCGCAGAAGATGCAACGAGCTCTAAAGCATCATCAGAGATATCGATACCTTCTTCTTTTGCAATATGCTTTAGCTTCTTAACAAGTGTTGTAAGCGAGATGTGCTTAAAGTGAAACTGTTGTGTGCGTGAGATGATCGTAGCTGGAACTCTATCTGCCTCAGTGGTCGCGAGAATTAATATTACATACTCAGGTGGCTCTTCTAGTGTTTTAAGAAGTGCATTCCATGCATCCTTTGTAAGCTGATGAGCCTCGTCGATAATAAATACCTTATTACGCGCATAACTCGGTGAGACGCGCACATTCTCCTTTAGGTCGCGGATATCATCAATACCACGTGTTGACGCGGCATCAATCTCAATTACATCTAGGTTTTTTCCCTCATCAATCTCAGAGCACATTCTGCATGCATTACATGGCTCTCCTTTTGCGCGGAATTTCTCATCACTCTGACGTTTCTCGCAATTCGCAATCTTAGCAACAAGTCTTGCTGTCGTAGTTTTTCCAGTACCTCTAGAACCAGCAAATAGATATGCGTGCGCAAGTTTGTTCTGCCTTGCCTCCTCACGCAAAATACGCGAGATAATATCCTGTCCAAGAAGGTCCTCAAACGTGGATGGGCGATATTTGCGATATAATGCGAGTGCCATACAAAGGGAATTATACATGGTATAATAGAACAAATGAAGTGGGCCTCATTAACCATTTTATTAATACTATTAGGTGTATTTATATACCTGATGCCGGCAAAACAAATAATGACAGGAGAACAAACCATGAATGAATTTAAATTAAAAAGCTCGGCATTTAAGGAGGGGGAGATGATTCCCTCAAAATACACTTGCGATGGCGAGGATGTGAATCCACTTTTGGAAATCCGAAACGTTCCAGCTGAAGCAAAATCTCTGGCTCTAATTATGGACGACCCCGATGCCTCCCGTGGCGTTCCTTTTGATCACTGGATAGTTTGGAACATAGACCCAAAGACTCAGTATATTTCAGAAGACAATCTTCCTTCTAATGCTATTTTTGGTGCTAACAGTTGGGGTAAGCAAAAATATGGGGGGCCATGTCCACAGAAGGGAAAGCCCGCACATCATTATGTGTTCACGCTTTACGCACTAAGCGAATCACTAACACTTGCTCAGGGAGCAAATAAAGAAGAATTACTCCGCGCAATGGAAAAACACATTATTGCGCACACAAGCATCGTCGGGCTTTACGGTAGGCAATAAATTTAATGAAGCCTCCAAAAAACGATTCCAAATATACTTGGACATCACATGCTTGGGGAAAAATGCAACATTATGCAATTTCTGAGCAACGAATTAAGCGCATCATTCGGTTTCCTAAGCGCGTAGAAGAAGGTGTTGCTGAAGATACTATTGCTGCAATGCAACCAGCTGGTGCAAAAGGCCAGCAGGAAATCTGGGTTATGTATTCCATTTTTACTCCCAAAAAGGAATCACCCACAGAAAAAAAAGATTTTGTTGAAAAATCAATTGCAAATTACTTTCTACCCAATAAGAAAATTAGGGTAATAACTGCCTGGCGTTATCCAGGTAAAAGCCCATCAAGAGACCCTATTCCTAAAGAAATTTTATCAGAACTGCGCAGTCTTTTATAAATCAAATAAGTGAGGTAGAATAAGAAAAATATGAAACTATCCATAGGAATTGTTGGACTTCCAAACGTAGGCAAATCAACACTTTTCAAAATTTTAACAAAGCAGGAGGTGCACATCGCAAACTATCCTTTTGCAACCATAGATCCGAATGTCGGCGTGGTTACAGTTCCAGACGAGCGTATTGAACAATTAGCAAAGCTTTCTAATTCAAAAAAGAAGGTTCCAGCAGTTGTTGAGTTTTATGATATCGCGGGACTAGTAAAAGGCGCGAGCGAGGGTGAGGGGCTTGGTAATCAATTTTTGGCAAATATTCGTGAATGTAAGGCGATTGTTCAGGTGCTTCGTTGTTTTCCACTTGGAGATATAATCCACGTTGAGGGAACAACTGATCCATTGCGCGATATGGACATCATCGCCACTGAATTAATATTTAAAGATTTAGAAACTGTTACAAAGCGATTAGATAAGCTTGATAAGGACGTACGCTCAGGAGATAAAAAGGCGGCACATGATGCGGGTGTTTTAAAATCTGTAAAAGAGGATTTAGAAAGAGGGAATACAGCAAAAAAATATAAACACGAAGATATCGTGCGTGACTTAGAACTACTTACCGCAAAGGAGCAGGTCTTTTTATTAAATGGTGATGAGGATGATGTTTCAGAAGAATTAAAAAAGAAAATTGAAGAAGTTGGTGGTGGCTACATAACAATGAATTTGGCGAGTGCGGAAAATATAGATGAGCTAATTAAAAAGGCGTATGAGATTCTTGATTTAATAAGTTTCCTAACAACTGGTGAGGATGAGACACGCGCATGGACAATTGAGCGTGGTTGGAAAGCACCTCAGGCTGCAGGAACAATCCACACTGATTTTGAAAAAACATTTATTCGCGCGGAGGTTGTTAACTGGCAAAAATTAATGGAGGCGGGAGGTTGGAGTCAGTCAAAACAAAAAGGCTGGATGCGTCTTGAGGGAAAGGATTACATAGTACAGGACGGAGATGTGATGGTTATTCGCCACGGATAAAATTACGAAATGCAAAATTTTGAATTGCACTTAGAATATTTTCAGGGTCCTCTAGACAAACTGCTCAGTTTGATTGAGGAGAAAAAGATGGAAGTCTCGCAGATAAACCTTGCGAACGTTACTAATGATTTTTTAAACTATCTTGATCAGTTTAAGATAGCTCTTACAGAAAACATCACTAACGAGGACTCTCCGCTTTTTGATGCACCACCAGAACTTCTTGCTGATTTTCTAGTTGTTGCTTCAAGATTACTTTTAATTAAATCTAAGTCCTTATTACCATCGCTTGAATTAAGTGAAGAGGAAGAAGGTGAGATTAAGGATCTTGAACACAGACTCACACTTTATCGTGAATTTAAGAAAACACAGGAACACATAACAGCGCTATGGAGCGAGACGCCACAGATGTACTCACGCGAATTTTTAACATCTGATGAGCCTTTGTTCTATCCTCCAAGCGGACTAACACCGAGCGACATGCTAGCCCCAATTCAAAAGATTGTTGGAGATCTTGAACAGCTCTTTAAGCCCAAGGCCACAGTGAAGAACCAGATTGTAAATCTTCGCGCAAAGATTCAGGAAATTGCAGCGCGACTCACAAGTGCGCCAACTACATTTGATAAACTACATGGCGGGAGCGGAACACGCGGAGAAATAGTTGTTCTGTTCCTGGCTATTTTGCATCTAATAAAACAACAGCTCGTTCAAGTTGAACAAGCAGGGCATTTTGAGGAGATAACAATTGCGAAAAACAATGTCGACGAATACAATAGTGATATAGAGCCAGAATAATTATTATGAACATTATTGCACAAATTGAAGCAGTTCTATTTTATTACGGAGAAGCAATCGAAATAAAAAAGATTTCCGAAATTTTAAAAATTGAGGAGGTTGATTGTGAAACAGCCATCACTGAAATTGAAAAAACACTACATGAAAGTGAGGCACGAGGACTTTTATTACTTCGTAAGGAAAATAAGGTTCAGTTAGTAACTAAGCCAGAACTTACACACATAGGTGAGGCAATTATTAAGGATGAGTTCCGTGAACAACTTACACCAGCAGCACTTGAAACATTGTCACTTATTGCATATCTTGGTCCGGTTCCTAGAGCAACGGTTGATTATATTCGTGGTGTAAATTCCAGTTTTACAATTAGAAGCCTTGTAATGAGGGGTTTGGTTGAGCGTGGAGATGAGAAGGGTAATTCATTCCATTACAGAATAACCGAGAGATTTTTGAAACACATGGGACTTACGTCTGTCGAGCAGTTGCCGGAATACGATAAATACAAGGAAACACTTCATCAATATGAAGAGCAATTACAAAAGCCAGTTGAAATAAAGCCGGTACAAATTCCTACAGAGCAATAAAAATGAAACCACGATCACAACTAATAATCGCGGTAAGCGTTATTTCAATAACACTGCTACTGGCAAAAATATTTTCTTCAAACATAGTTAGTGATTTTAATTCAGAAGCAAAAGTTGCATCAGCAACCGTTGACACCGGAACAACTCAGACGATTGTTCAAGAAGAAACGAAAAAAGACGTACGCAAAATTCCTGTACGCAAAATGGACGTGCTTGATCCGCAGGTTGATGCTGAATCAATTTTAGTTGAGTCACTCAACTCAGATTTTCCGCTTTTTAATTACAACACAGAAAAACAATGGCCAATTGCATCTCTTACGAAATTAATGACTGCGATTGTTATAACAGAAGAATATGGGCTTAATAAAAAAATCCCAATCTCAAAAACAGCCGTTTCAGTTGAGGGGATTGCTGGAGAATTAAAAAGTGGTGAGTCTTATTCATCTGAAGATCTCATGAAAATAATGCTCATGGTCTCTTCAAATCGTGCAGCGACGGCATTTGAAGAATATGCTGGTGGTAGAGACTTATTCTCAGCAATGCAAAATAAAAAAGCACTTGAACTAGAAATGACTCATACTACTTTTTTTGATGGCTCTGGCCTCTCAGAAAAAAATATTTCTACTACTGGAGACTTACTAAAATTGGCTAAGTATCTTATCGAAAAACATCCTGAAATTATTGACTGGACACGACTACAAACAATAAGAGTCCAACCAGTAAATACATCTGTAAGTAGGGATGTGCGGAACATTAATGATTTTGCAGCTCAAACAAGATTTCTTGGTGGTAAGACTGGAACATCACCTGAAGCTAGAGAAAATCTACTAGCTCTTTTCTCATTTAATAATGACCGTATAATATACATTATCCTCGGAACACATAACCGAATTACACAGACAGACAAAATTCTAGACTGGATAAATCAAGCATACATATTTAACTAAAATGATTATTTTTGAAGCAATTCGCATTCTTATATTGTTTGCACTCGGATTCGTTGTGGCGATGTTTTTAACGCCATTCGTTGTTGCCCTACTTAAAAAGTTGAACATTAAGAAAACAAATATTAGAGATGAGAGTAGTGCTCCGATTTTCTACCAGTTCCACAAGAAAAAGGCTGATACTCCGACAATGGGAGGAATAATTATATGGGGAACAGTAATAGGGCTGGCATTATTATTTTTCATACTACAAAAATTATTTGCAGGGTTTGCCAACTATTTTAATTTTGTAAGCAGATCAGAAACATATCTTCCGCTCGCATCGCTTTTCTTTGCGGCGATAATAGGCTTAATTGACGACATTTACGGAATTATGGGAAAAGGTCCTCATGGAGGAGGATTGAGCGTTAAACAAAAATTAATTTTATATACAGCTATTTCTGCGGTTGGAGCCTGGTGGTTCTACTTCCGCCTTGGTTGGAATACTCTATACGTTCCTTTTTACGGGAATATAACTATGGGTTGGTGGTACATACCATTTTTCCTTTTTATTTTAATCGCCACAGCATTTTCAACAAATGAGACGGATGGCCTCGATGGGCTTGCAGCTGGAACTTTATTTTTTGCATTTGGAGCACTCGCAGTAATTTCATTTGCGATGCATCGCTTTGATCTTGCAGCAATGAATGCTGTAATACTTGGCGCCATTCTTGCATTCCTCTGGTTCAATATTCATCCAGCCAGATTCTTTATGGGTGATACCGGCTCAATGTCACTTGGCATAACGCTCGGTGTTATGGTCATGCTTACAAATACAGCACTCTTTCTTCCATTTTTTGGCTCAATACTTATCTTTGAATCGGCAACGGTAATAATCCAGGTGATAAGCAAAAAAGTAAGGCATAAGAAGGTTTTTCTCTCGACCCCTATTCATCACCACTTCGAAGCACTCGGCTGGCCAGAGAGTCAGATTACAATGCGTTTTTGGATTATTTCTATTGTGACAACGATAATAGGTCTTGCACTTTTCTTTTTAGAAAGATTTTTGTAGGTAAAATGCTAAAATAATATAGTAAATGAAAACGCTTATTAAAAACGGCCTAGTTTATGACGGAAGCGGTTCTGCGCCGTCCAGAAGAGATATTTTAATACGAGGAAAATATATAGCTAAATGCGGTACGCTTTCTCGCGAACAAGCTGATGTAGTAATTGATGCGGGAGGCGCATCTGTCATGCCTGGCTTTATAGATATAACATCGCACTCGGATCACCACATGTCTATTTTCTATGAGCCTCACCAAGAGGATTTTATTAAACAAGGAATAACTACAATTATAGGTGGAAATTGTGGCGTATCACTTGCTCCGATTTTAAATGGCTCGCTCGAATCTATTAGAGAGTGGGGAAATGTAATGGGGACAAATATAAACTGGCACTCAGTAAAAGATTTTCTCTCAACGCTTTCAAAAAGAAAGATTGGAGTTAATTTTGGCACATTGGTTGGTCACACATCAATGCGTAGAGCAATAACTCAAAATAAGTTTAGAGATCTTACAGAAAGTGAATTAGAGATGTTGAAAAAAATGGTTAGCGATTCTATAAAGGAAGGTGCATTTGGACTTTCGGTAGGATTAGAACACACGCACGCAATAAGAACACCTTTTTCAGAATTGAAAGAACTGGTTAAGACCGTTTCAAGTCATAATGCTGTATATGCAACTCACTTACGAGACACACAAGAAGGACTTAATTCCGCGATAGATGAGACACTTGAATTAGCGGATGAAACAAATGCAAATATAGAAATACAACACTTACAACCTTTAAAGAAATATAAAAACCTATACGAAGAAGCGGCGAAAAGAATAGAAAAAGAGTCGGCGAGACACCGCATAAATTTTGATGTTAATCCTTTTGATTCAATTCCATCATTAATTTATGAACTACTTCCTAAATGGTTTAATGAGGAGAATATAGAAATAATGCATAAGAAAGCATTAACTAGAGCTGGCAGAGAAAGGCTTCTACCATACCTCAAGGAGAATGCTCCACGAGATTGCTTTATTACGCACGTAACAGACCCGTCACTAAAATATTTGGAAGGCAAGTCAATAAAGGAATTCTCGCTTCGTAACGGAATAAAATATGAGGAGGGAATATTAAAAATTATGGAGCTTACGCATCTAAGGGCGACTTTGGCGATAAAAAATGTTGACACTGACACACTAAACTCTTTTCTAGCACACCCAAACTCAATAATTTCAACAAACAGCGCAGCATTTGGTAAAAAGGAGTTCAAGTTTACACCAAGCACAGAGACATTTCCTTCATTTTTGAGATTTGCTGACGGCTCAAAATTACTAAGTGTTGAAAAGGCTATTCATAAGTCCACATCAATTCCAGCTCAAAAGTACGGAATAAAAAATCGCGGTAAAATTGAAGAGGGTTATTTTGCTGACATTACAATCCTATCTAATTTTGAACCAACGCACGTGTTTATAAATGGTGAGCTCGCATTAAATGATGGCAAGTCAATGCACCTACTAGCTGGTTCAGTTCTAAAAAAATAATAATGAATTTGCGTTTTTCAAATCCAAAAAGTTCGGGCGCCGACATGGTATTTATTTCCTTTGTTGTTATTTTTGTAATTTTCGGACTTGTAATGCTTATGAGTGCGTCATCAGAAGGTGCGAGAAGCGCATTTAATGACAGTGCCTACTATGTTAAGCACCAGATATTAAGTGGTCTTATCCCAGGAATAATTGGGTTTTTACTTGGATATTTTATTTACTACAGGATATGGGAAAAACTCGCTCCTTATATTTTAATAACTGGAATAATTTTACTTGTTCTTGTTTTAATTCCACACGTTGGGGTTACACTAAAAGGCGGAACGAGATGGATAAACCTAGGCACATTTTCCTTCCAGCCCGGGGAAATAATGAAGCTGACTTTTTTTATTTACCTGTCCGCCTGGATTAGTAAAAATATACAGAGAGGGAAAAACTTTTTGGAGGGCCTTGCTCCATTTACAATACTCATCGGGCTCGTGATGTCACTATTACTATTACAACCAGCAACATCAATGGCGGGATTAATTTTCTTCACATCACTTTTTGTATACTTCACGTCAGGTGCAAAAATACGATTTTTAGCAGCACTTGTATTAATAGCTTGCTTAGGTGTTATAGGACTTTTTTCTTTTAAATCATATAGAACAGCTCGTCTAGATACGTTTGTAAATGCAGCGAGCGACCCACAAGGCAAGGGATATCATATTGCACAGGCACAGCTGGCAATAGGTTCAGGTGGACTATTTGGAGTTGGATTCGGAAAATCTACAACAAAATATTACCTTCCTGAACCTATGGGTGATTCTATTTTTGCTGTTATTTCTGAAGAGCTTGGATTTGTTGGTGCTGGAGCACTACTAATTGCATTCCTCGCGTTCCTTTGGCGTGGTTTAAAAATTGCTCGCGACTCATCGGACACTTTTGCCCGCTACCTAGCCACAAGTTTTATGTGCATGTTCGGCCTACAGGCATTTGTTAATATCGGTGCAATCTCAGGAGTTATTCCGATGACTGGAGTTCCTCTACCATTCATAAGCTATGGTGGCACCGCGCTCGCAGTTTTTTTGACCATGTGCGGCATAATTGCTAATATATCTAAATACAGACGCTAAAATGATTACCAGAGTTGCTTTTGTGGGTGGCGGAACAGGAGGACATTTATATCCGCTTCTTGCGGTTGCAGATGAATTACAAGCAACCTCAAATAATTTACGACTTTCTTATTTTGGACCAAGAAATTCGATGATGGATGAGTTTGAAAGACGAAATATTTCTATTCACAATATTGCACCAAGTAAGTTACGAAGATATTTTGATATTCAAAATATAATAGACATTCCAAAATTCTTTTTCGGAATATTACAGGCATTAGTAAAACTATATTTTGAAATGCCGGACGTTATTTTTTCAAAAGGTGGCCCAGGGGCACTACCTGTAATAATTGCGGCCAAGTGGTACATGATTCCGATTGTTATTCACGAATCAGATGCAGTTCCAGGATTAACAAATAGAATTTCGGCTAAATTTGCGAAAAGAGTACTCTTGTCATTTGAGGAGTCAGCTCAGTATTTTTCGGCTAAAAAAGCTAGGGTTGTTGGAAATCCAGTAAGAAGGGAATTAACTGGAGACATAGGTGATATGCCAGCTATAAAAAGAGGCATGCAACTAGACCCTAATAAAATTAATATTCTTGTGCTTGGTGGTTCTCAGGGATCAACGAGAATAAATTTATTTATACTTGAATCACTACCTACATTTCTTACTGATATGCAGATTACGCACCAGACTGGGGATTTAAACTTTGATGAGATTCAGTCGCAAGCTTCATCGATACTTATGGGATTAGACTCTGCAACTCGAGCCCACTATCATCCATTTCCATATTTTGCTCAAAACAGAATGAGAGAGGCACTTGGATCTGCGGATATAGTTATTTCAAGAGCTGGGTCCGGCGCAATATTTGAAATTGCAGCACTAGGAAGACCTTCGATATTAATTCCACTTAGTGACTCTGCAAATGACCACCAGAAAGAAAATGCTTATTCATACTCCAAAACCGGCGCAGCACAAGTAGTAGAGGAGTCAAACCTAACTACAAATCTGGTTCTTTCTTTAATTCATTCAATGCTTAAGGATGAGAACAAAATAAAATCAATAGAAATGGCGGCAAAAAACTTTTTCAAACCAAGAGCAGCTCAGGATATTTCGGATGAGATACTTAGACTTGCGCACGGCATATAATCTAAGTTTGGGTGACAAAGTTCATATTTCGGGGTATAATCTGAACCATGGATGTACGAGTGCGATTCGCACCTTCACCAACAGGATTTTTACATCTTGGAGGCGTAAGAACTGCTTTATTTAACTGGCTTTTTGCCAGAAACGAGGGCGGTAAATTTTTATTACGTATTGAGGATACCGACAAAGAGCGCTCGGAAAAAAGATTTGAAGATGACATACTCCAAAACCTTGAATGGCTTGGGATTGTGCCAGATGAACCTATAATTCGTCAGACAGATCGTCTTGATGCATACGAAAAATTTCTTAAGCAACTCCTTGAAGAAAACAAGGCATATTATTGTTTCTGCTCCTCAAAAGAACTGGAGGAGGAATATCAAGCACAACTCTCTCAGGGAATAATTCCTAAATATAGTGGGAAGTGTAAAAATATTTCAAAAGAAAATCTTGAAATCAAACTAAAATCTTCGTCGGCTGTAATAAGATTGAAAATGCCAGAACGAATTATTTCGTTTTCTGACATGATTCGCGGAAAAGTTGAATTCGATACAAAACTATTCGGAGATATTATTATTGCCAAAGGACTAAGAGAACCACTATACAATCTGGCTGTTGTGGTTGATGATGAGGAACAAAGAATAACTCACGTTATAAGAGGCGAGGAACACCTATCAAATACCCCTAAACAAATAGTCATACAGGAGGCACTTGGATTTCCTTTAGTAACTTATGCCCATCTTCCACTTATTTTAGGCGCAGATAAGAAGAAACTTTCAAAAAGATTTTTAACAAATTCTCTATCAGACTATAAAAATAAAGGGTATCTTCCATCCGCAGTTTTGAATTTTCTTGTTTTACTTGGTTGGCACCCAAAGGAAGATAGGGAAGTGTTATCAATTTTTGAAATGGTCAATGAGTTTGCCATAAAAAGAGTGCAAAAGGCTGGCGCCGTTTTTAACCCTGAAAAATTAGACTGGTTGAACTTCATGCATATAAGAGCTATGGATAGCGAGGAACTTTCAAAGAATCTAATTCCATTTGTACCAACAGACTGGTTAAGTGATTCAGCAAAATTTAATCGCTCAGTAATAATATCAAAAGATAGACTTAAAAATTTATGTGACTTCCAGAATGACTCAAAATTTATATTTACCTTGCCGGAATATAAAGTTGAAACCATCCCATGGAAAGATACAACACAGCAAGATGCTATTAAAAATCTAAAAAATATTTTGGATTTAATAAAAAACGAAATTGACGAAAATTTTCCTAGTACCGAATTAAAAGACGCGATACTTAAATTTGCCGATGAAGAGGGGAGAGGTAATGTATTGTGGCCTCTACGAACAGCCCTATCTGGAATGGAGTCCTCTCCAGGCCCAACAGATCTTCTTTATGTGCTTGGTCGCGCTGAATCCATAGAGCGTATTAATATTGCGCTTCGCAAATTAGAAGTGTCATCATAATTTATGAGCAACTTTTTTAAAAAAAGTATTGTGTTTATTTTTGTGTCCGCCCTTTTGGTAAATAATATTTCGTATGTGGTCGCAGCAGATATTGCTCAATCGTCATCAGCAAGCCTTGAGGAGCTTCAAAAGCGCATAGATGAGAAGGGCACGGAACTCCAAAAAATCCAGGCTCAGAGAGAAATATTAAATAACACTCTAGAGGAAATTAGTAAGTCTGGAAACTCAATCAAAAAAGATATTCAGACATATAACACGAGTATTAACGAGCTTAATCTTTCAATTAAGGCTAATTCTGTAAATGTAAATAAGTTAGAACTTGAAATAAATTCTCTCTCCGGACAAATCGGAGGAATCGGCTCTTCAATATCAATAAGGAAACAGGCAATTGCAAATCTTCTCACTGAGTTACAACAAAAAGAAAGTGAGGATTTATTTACGCGCATACTGAAGGGCAATTCATTAAGTGAGAGCATTGCAGAGGTTCAAAGTATAACAACGCTAAACACAGCACTTAGTACTAATATAACTGAATTAAAAAATCTTAGAGAGGATTATACAAATAAAATTGACGAGAATAAACAGAAAAAAGTTACTAAGCAGGCGCAGACAAGTAATTTAGTTAACCTTCAAATAATTGTTAATGAACAGAAAAATGAAAAGCAGAAGATTCTGGAACAGACAAAAAGTCAGGAACAATTTTATGCACAACAAATTGAAGAACTAGATAAGAAGCAGGCCGAGATAAGCGCGGTTATAGATGATGCTGAGTATAAACTTCGATCAACATTTGATCCTACGCTACTACCATTGAAGCGGACTGGTGTACTCGGTTTTCCCGCAGAGGAGCCATACATAACACAGTGCTATGGTCCTACAAAATTTGCGGCCCGTGCATATCGTTCAAAAATGCATAATGGCGTTGATTTTGGTGGTGCTATAGGAACGCCTATACTTGCTGCGGAATCTGGAACAATACTTAAGGTTGGAAATAATGACCGAGGAACATCTCGCTGGAATAAATTTCAATATGGAAAATATATTATTATCAAACACAACAATAATCTCGCAACTTTATACGCACACCTTTCACGCATAATTGTTAAAGAAGGCCAGGTTGTAAATCGCGGTGATGTAATAGGCTATAGCGGAAATACCGGCTACACATTCGGTCCACATCTCCACTTCACGGTTTTCTGGGCACCAAGTATTCAGTTTAAATCAGTACCACCAGCAGCTGGCGTCGTGCCAATTGGTATTACGGTAAATCCCATTGACTATATACCTGATATTTCTAATGTTTCGCACTCCAGTGATTCATCCTGCAAATAATGCCAAAATGGTATAATAAGCAGATGAAACGCACTAAATTTTGTAAAAGTATACATGTAACACTTGTAACATGTGGAATTATTGGTGTTTTAGGCCTATTTTCACTCCCTTTGAGCACAATGGCTCAGGTAGGTACAAATACCGTAGATGCGCTTAAAAACACCGTAAATGGGCCAATAGATGAGCTTAAAGGGCCCGTAGAAGACCTAACAAACCAGATTTCAAACAAGGTCTCAGGCGTTAGTGGAAATATTGATACCGGTGGAATTACAAATTGGCTTCAAAGAAATGGCATTACATTTGAATCAATAAAAAATTGGATCTTAAATATGGGAGAGTGGGTAAAGGAGAAGATGAATTTATTAAATACACCAGCGCTTGTAACGTGGGCGGTAGACTTTATAAAGCGAATAATCCTATTAATAATAGAGCTAGTGAGTAAAGTGATAAGTTTTATATAACAGGGAGAAAAACCATTGTTATGTCGTAAAAGATATATTGTGCGACACGTCTAATCTGTTTTAATCCTCTTAAAACCACACTTCCCCTTGGGTTTGAGGTATAGAACTCATAAACCTTCATATCGCACCCGAACTCATATTTAATAGATAAAATATAAATATATTTTATTTTTACTTTGCTACTGTTTCTTGTTTTGAAATATAAAAAAATATTTGCACTGGATTTATATTCTTTTATATAAATTCATATTCCCCCACTTAACTCGTTTTGGGTCAACTGCCAGACAGTGCTTTTTACTGGTATCATACATATCACAAACATTATGGATGAATTTAAAACACTTGAGGAATTTAAAAGCGGTTGTGGGTACGAAATTGATACAGGTTGGTATCCACGCGTAACTAGAATATTAGAAATTAAGGCGAAGCCAGCCCTCTATAGATTTTATGGTAAGGTCTCTAGTTTTGCCGAGGGAGAGCGAATAAAAAATCAGTCGGCCGTAGAGGGCACCCTAATTCACGAGACTGCAGAAAAAATATTTTTAAATCAGCCTGTGGATGTTCCTGAATCAATAGAAGCTTCTATTTCTGCATTGAGAAATTTTATGTCAGAGAAAAAAATTCATGTTGATCCGGAATATGTTGAGGCTCGTCTTGTAAACCATGAGCACAGATACGCTGGTACACTTGATGCAATTGCTCTTATAGATGGGAAACTTGGAATATTAGACATTAAGACATCACAGGAAATTTATCGTGACTATAATCTTCAGACATCAGCGTATCTTGCTGCAATGAAGGACGATGTTAAGGGTTTAGAAACGCGCTGGATATTGCGCATTGATCAGAGTAGACCATGTATTTTTTGCGGTGGCTTTTTAAGAAACAAGGGTGGTAGACCGCAGATAAAAATACAATGGAATGATCCAGTCATGCGCTCATGCAGACACGAATGGGGCGCGATGCAAGGTCATATAGAACTCAAGGAATCCCCTTACTGGCAGGAAGATTTCACTGCATTCCTAGGCGCTAAAAAACTTTGGGAGTGGGAAAATGCGGAGTGGCTTACGAAGGCGGGATATTTAAAATAAGTTGCTCTTTTTCCTTTGTACGTCTACGATAAAAAAAGTTATTTAAAAGGAGTAACCGGTGCGCGAAAATCAAAAAATTCAGATTGAAGGAACTCCAGTAAAGTGCTCTAAGGAGCTTCACGATTTTACAGTAATTTATTGTGGTATAGCACCACTAGGAACAATCGATGTAATTCGTTGGTGCATGATTTGTGGTACAATCCGAGTAGAAATTGAGCACATTAACGGCGATAAAACGAGAAAATCAATTTTAAGAATTCCTGAAATTTCGGAAAAATATTTTAGCAAATCAACTTTGCAAAAAAAATTAAGTAAACTATTAGACAGAGTTTTCTTCTAAACAAATCCCCGCCATATTGGCGGGGATTTTACTTAGTATGATAAGGCTTATTATTATCTCAAATTTCGCATTATTTCCTCGTTATGCAAAGCATTCTCACTACCAAATAATTCCTTACTTTTTCCGTCGCTTTTCTTTTTCATCTCATCGGTCATCTCATTCCAATTATTCCAAATCCTTATTTGCTCATCCATTGTTGGCTCTTTATGAATCAATTCTATTCCAGTCTCAGCTCGCCATACGTGCACAGGATCCTTCAAAAGTGCTTCGGCTTTATCAGGATATTGTTCCCTTATTTCTGCAATAGTAAGGGGTCGTTCGTACATATTATTTGCCGTGACAATGCTTATACTTTTTCCCGCTTCCACAATAGCATGGGTCATTACGACCAAGCTCTCTCGCCTCTTCAGGTTTTACATTATTAGGCACAGCCTCCTGCACTTTAATTTTGTTCGAATCAAGTTCAAATAAAGAAAATACAGAATTAAATGCATACTGCTCAAAATTCATCTGTAATCTCTGGAATAATTGGAATGCCTCCTTTCTGTATTCAACAAGAGGTTCGTGTTGACCATATGCCCTTATATTTACGGTATCACGAAGTGATTCAAGATTTTCCAAGTGCTCTACCCAAAGCATATCCAATATGCGAACAAGATGCTGTCCTAGCATTATAGAGCGCTCTTTTTCAACAGTCTCAGGAATAAGCACGAGTTTTGACTTCGCCTCTTCTACTAGTTTGGATCCTTCTGCACTATAAATACCCGCTTTGTGTTGTCTCTCATACATCTCAACAAAGTGTTCTAAAACTTCATGCACAAGTGGAAGTATTTCTCCACTCTCACCCATCTGTAAATATTTTGTGCGTTTATTATAAATTGCGGAACGTTGCTTATTAAGAACATCGTCAAAATCCAAAAGATGTTTTCTGGCGTCGAAATTATTACCTTCAACTTTCTGCTGAGCCTGGTTAACTGATCGTGAGACCATTTTTGACTCAATAGGAACATCATCTGGTAGGTTTACCATCTGCATCAGGTTTTTCATTCTGTCCCCGCCAAAGATTCTCATCAAATCGTCCTCCATAGACAAAAAGAATCTTGAGGAGCCAGGATCGCCCTGCCTACCTGCGCGACCACGCAACTGATTATCAATACGACGCGCCTCGTGACGCTCAGTGCCGATTACGTGTAATCCTCCGAGGTCTAATATTTTTTTCGCTTCTTCATCATTGCGTGGATTTCCACCAAGCAAAATATCAACTCCTCTTCCGGCCATGTTTGTTGCAACAGTAACAGCGCCTACACGTCCTGCCTGTGCGATTATAGAACCTTCACGCTCATTGTTCTTTGCATTTAAAACTTCATGTGGAATATGCTGTCCTGCTAGATACTCAGAAATAATTTCGTTGTTCGCGATTGATGTTGTTCCAATAAGAACTGGCTGTCCAAGTTTGTGTCTCTCCTTAACATCCTCAGCAATTGCGCGATACTTCGCTTCCTTACTTTTATAAATAAGGTCAGACAAGTCCTTACGCACAAGTGGCCTATTCGCTGGAATACTAACCACATCTAATCCATAAACTTTATGAAACTCCTCTGCTGATGTCTGAGCAGTACCAGTCATACCCGAAATCTTTTTATAAAGTCTGAAATAATTCTGAATAGTAATCTGGGCATAGGTGCGGTTTTCTTTTTTAACAAAGACGCCTTCCTTTGCCTCGATTGCCTGATGAAGACCACCTGAATATCGCCTTCCCTGAAGTACGCGTCCGGTAAACTCATCGACAATTAAAACCTCATCGTTTTTAATAAGATACTGCTTATCCTTCTGAAATAAGGCTTTCGCTTTCAAGCTTTCATTTAAATAATGAACAAGCCGTGCGTTCTCTGGAGAAAAAAGATTATCTATATTTAATGTCTTCTCAGCCTTCTCAATTCCAGCATCGGTAGCGGATACGGTTCGTAATTTTTCGTCGGCAATATAATCTTCTTCAGGAATCATTCTGGCAACTATTTTTGCAAATGTTTTATAGTATTCACTAGATTCTTCATCGGGAGATGCAATGATAAGCGGAGTCCTAGCCTCATCAATCAAAATACTATCCACCTCATCGATTATTGCAAAATGAGGCTCTCGCTGTACGCGCTCACTTAGGTTGAGTGTTAAATTATCACGTAAAAAATCAAATCCAAACTCATGATTTGTTCCATAGGTAATATCGCACGCATATGCTTCCCTTCTTGAAATAGGGCGCAAAAACTTTTCCACAATACGAAATCCACCAACCTCATCACGCTCCTTATCTAATGCTTCTGATTCAAATTTTGGATCATATATATATGCTGAATCATGAACTATGCACGAAACAGAAAGACCAAGTGCATTATAAATCTGTCCCATCCAGACTGCATCGCGCTTTGCTAAATAATCGTTAACGGTAACAACGTGGGCTCCCTTTCCAGAAAGTGCATTAAAATACACAGCTGATGTCGCAGTTAATGTCTTACCCTCACCAGTCAACATTTCTGCTATCTTTCCATCATTTAATACAGCACCTCCAATAAGTTGAACATCGAAATGACGCTGACCTAGGGTCCTGCTACTAGCCTCGCGTACGAGTGCAAACGCCCGAATTAATGTTTCATTTTTTAAAACCGCGTCGCTCTCACTCTCTATAACTTTAGATTTAAGTAAATTTGACTCTGCTATTAACTCATCTGAGGACATTTTTTTTATCTCGGGCTCAAGCTCGTTAATACTAAAAACAACGCCCTCTAGGCGCTTTAAATTACTATCCGGAAATAATTTTGACAAAAACGACATCATAAAATTGCTGTATTAGGTTGTATGAGCGGCTGCGGTGGTGACCTCCAATTTTTACATTGTTGAGCGAGTGCGCATCCGCTGCCGCTCATACAACCCAATAAAATCAGCTCATTCCTAGTATATCACCCGAGTAATAAAAAACCAATCCCGCCTTGCGGCGGGATTGGAACCAGATAGGATTCTTCCTGAACAACCAAATAAATTAATACCTACTTGCAAACGAAGAACCCAGCACTGCTCAACTCCAAAAATATAACACAGTTTTTTAAAAAATGCAAGAGGTCACAATGATGAGATTATTCGCATAATAAGTCGCAATTATTGTGGTACTTTATTAGCATCCAGATGCCCAAAACTTTTTTCATATTTTAAAGAAAAGTGAAACTCTAATTCATTATCCCCTATTGTTATGCGCTCCTCTTCGCTATTTCCCGTGCTTTTATTTGAAAGATATACATTAAGACGACGCATTGCTATTGGCTTTGAGATTCGCTTCTCTACAAAATCCCCTAGCCGTCCTCCGAGAATTTTTTCGAAAAATATAGCGAATAAACTTTTCTGCTTTGTTACTCTGTGCAAATCCAAAAGAACGCTCGCCGTAAGTCCTGACCAGCCATTTTTAACAATGAATTCTTTGCATGATAGATCACTGCACCAGAGTGGAACCATATTCCTATATGATTCACGCCTATAATAATTAAATGGCGGCTTCATATATGCATCTCTTGTAATAAAGTGATTGAAGCACAACTTATCAGGGCTACTCTCCTGAAGATCATCGAACCTTCTCGCACGCAAAATCGAAAATAAAGCGCTTGAAAAATATCGGGCAGTAAATATTCTTCCTTTTCGTACGCCAGTTAGAACATCAAAATCAGAATTTGCATTCACATTTCCGAACGCCATAGAGCCATTAGCCATTACGAAATCAAAAAATGGGACATGCCTAAACCAATGTGAAAGAGATTCTAGTTTTTTCCATTTCTCATCAAGGAAAAGGTCCTGCTCTCGCCTTCCAATACTAGAAAGTTTAAATTCTCTACTCCAATAAAAACCATCTTCCGTTATGATTTTACCAGAACTAACACCAACTTCTAAAAACTGAACGAGCTCGTCATAAGTAACTTCATCCGACACCGTTCTAATACTAAGCTCAATAAAAGTTAACGGGCGCCCGAGAGTGCCATAAAATTCAAATAAATCCTTAATAACTTTCTCGCTACTCCTCCTCACGGTGCGTAGGACTCTCTAATGTGATTGGTTCGACTTTCGAAACAATTCCAGTAACTCTCGTAACATCCTTGTCTATCTTAGCGAATTCTTTATACGCCAAATTATATGTACTAACTGAAGTACCAAGATGATTTCCTAATTTCTGCAGGTAGGACTCATAGCTCGCCACATGACGCCCCAATTCCTCTACGCGCTTAATAATATCCTTGGCAGACTCCTCTATCTGTAATGCTTTTAAGCCCTGCAAAACAGTCTGTAGATAAGCCAAAAATGATGTTGGAGAAACAATGATTACATGTTTTTCTTTAAATGCGTATTCTATTAAATCTCTTGTATTTACCTTAACAGCGCCAACCTGCGCAACAAGTAGGTCATAATAAATGGCCTCATGTGGAATAAACATAAAAGCAAAATCCATTGTCCCTTTTGTAGGGCGTACATATTTTGCCGTCTCATCTATCCTGTTTTTTAAATCATTTCTAAATAATTTCTCTAGGCGTTCGCGCTCAGCTGGATCTCTCTCCTCAGCTAGACGATTATAATTTTCCAAAGAAAATTTAGAGTCTATTGGAATAATTTTATCTTTAACAAAAACTACAGCATCAACAATAAGCTCCTTACCCGTCTTTTCGTCCATTCCCATGTGATACTGAACCTCATAACTTCCTGTTGGAAGTACATTTTTCAAAAGGGTTTCCAAATAATATTCGCCTAGCACTCCGCGCTGTTTTGGATTTTTTAAAATATCCTGAAGCGACTGTAGTTGGTCTGCAAAATTCACAACCTGGCGATTTGTCTCATCTAACTTTGTAAGGCGCTCAGTTACGTCTCTAATAAGCTTCGCCGACTCTCCATGCTGGAATTGCATAAAGCGAGAAGACTCACCCATCTTCGAATCGAGCGTCCTATTCAATTCCTGAATCTGATTTTGTAAAAGCACGAACGATTGAGCATCCTTTGGTTCAATCTTTTTTTTAATAACGCGGAAAATAATAAAAAACCCAGTAATGATTACCGCGATAACTATAATGAAAAAGAAAAGTGATTCATTCATGTTTTAATTTATAGAAACAATAACACTTATCACAATAAGAACGAAAAGGGATGAAAGAACGCTTGCGCCAAGAAAAATGTAAGAGAGAAATCTTTCGCGATTATAAAACTCATAAATCAAACCGGAATTAACACTCAAAACTGCAATGCCTAATAACCAGATCCACAAAATACTTGAACGCGAACCAAAAACATCTACTCCGTGGAACTGATCAAAGTGCAAAACTATTGATTGACCTAATCTTCCATAATTGAGGGCTAAAATTAAAAGAGAAACTAATGTAAGCAAAAGTGTTATTAAAACTAGCGCTGAAAATACCCTGTGTTTTTTGAATAAATAAGGAATCATCAGTACCCATTATATATCTAAACACGGAAATATTAAATATTGGGTAGATTGGCGAATATGCCTAGTTTATGTAAAAATACTAGTAAGTTCTTTAAAAATTCCTGCCTATAGTCAAACCAAAAGGAGGGTGCCATGGGCCTGATTAATTTTCTTCGTAACGTGTTTTCTCGCAAAAAAGACATGTTTAAACTTAATTACAGTGCTGTAATGATTGAAGCAACTTCCGGAACCGAGACTATTTTTTCTGCAAGATACATTTTCGATAAAATAGACCCTTCATTTAGAAGGTTCTATGAGCCCTCAAAGGCAACACCAAGGATTTCTTTGGTGCCATTTGAGCTTCAAAAAGATGCAACATTTAGAGAAATGTTCGAATGGATTGCAAAAAAATTTGAAAAAGGACTTGATGATCTTTGCTTAACACAACATCAGATCAAAGAGGTTGCTAAACTCTATCCAACCTGGCTTGGTAAGTCTGGCGCTGGCACATTCATTCTTTTCAAATCTAAGGGGCAGTTCTGGGTTGCTGAAATCTCCGCAAAAGCTGATGGGGATCTACTCATTGGTATGTTTATACTTGATTATCCAAGTGAGTGGCTTTCTGAATTCCATCATATAGTCGTTGTTCCAAAAAGCTGAATTTAATTTATCTCCCCGCGCATAGCGCGGGGTTTTATATATATCTCTTTATTAGGTTCAACTCCATATTATATGTAAATAACAAAAAACACTCAGAAGGAGTGTATTTTGTAATTAGTGCGCGGGACAGGAGTTGCCTCTAGTTTCACTCGAAACGCACCAGAAAAATAGTCATTCAGATTCCTTTTTTCTGGGCGCCAATGGTTCAACTCCATATTATATGTAAATAACAAAAAACACTCAGAAGGAGTGTATTTTGTAATTAGTGCGCGGGACAGGAGTTGAACCTGCAAGCCCTTACGGGCGCTACCACCTCAAGGTAGTGCGTCTGCCAGTTTCGCCACCCGCGCAATGTACCGCAAAATAATAACAAACAATTAATAAAAATTCAATTGCCCACCTCAGAGCACTTTTCTATAACTATCTGAGCCTGTCTAATATCACCCCTCAACAAATACCCGAGGGCCAAGCCAAATACGAAAATCAGCAGTAATACCCCTCCCAATATGGCCACCCTGACACCGTAAGTTTGTAAGTTTAGCTTATTCATATATAGAGTTGACATAAAAGCCCTATTTGCATTATTATACATTGCATAAGAAAAGACCGCCAAGAGGCGGCGTTTATAAGAAGATATGGCACATACAAAAGCTAAAGGCTCTACTAAATTAGGTCGCGATTCCGAATCAAAACGTCTTGGCGTTAAACTTTTTGACGGTCAGAAAGTAAATGCTGGTGGTGTTATTATTCGCCAGCGTGGCACAAAATTCTACCCTGGAACAAACGTTCTAAGAGGAGGAGATGATACACTCTACGCAAAAAAAGCAGGAGTAATCAAATTTGCATCAAAGAAAAAGGAAAACTTTGATGGCTCATTTAAGAGAATCAAGATAGTAAACGTATTAATCTAAAAAAATCCCCGCGCTTTGCGGGGGTTTTTATTTACACTATTTTTTTTCTGCTAGAACGTCTACCTGAATAGTTGCATGTATTCCGTCTCCAAAATCTATAATTACTGGATGAGTACCGACGGTTTTAATCTGATGTTCAAGGACAACCTCTGCATCACTCAGGTTAAACTTCTTAAGTTCATTCTGAATGTCTTTAATAGAGACTGAACCGAAAAGCTCACCCTTGTTTCCGGTTTTTAAGAAAAAAGATATCTTGGTATTTTCAATTGATTTTGCTATTTCTTTTGAACGCGCAATCTTCGCATCATGAGAACCCTTCTTAAGTGCGATTGTGTTCCTAACAACCCCAATAATTGAGGAAGTGGCGATCTCTGCAAGCTTCTTGGGAATTAGAGAGTTACGTGCGTATCCATCGTTCACCTCCATCACATCACCCTTCTTGCCAAAGCCTTTAATATCTTTTAATAAAATAATCTTCATAATTCTTTATTGTTTCTTAGCGAGAATCTCAGAATCAATTACCTTGAGTGCCTTATCCATCTGAGTATCAATACCTTTTTCCACATCAGCATCAGTAAGAGCAACCTCTATGTCTGGTTTTAGTCCAACCTTATTTATTATTGTACCGTTAGGTGTAAACCAATGCGCTATTGTAACCTTAAGTGTTGAACCGTCTGACATAGTATCAACCTCCTGCACACTTCCCTTTCCAAAAGTTTTTTCTCCAATAATTTTTGCACCAACATTGTCATGAAGTGCACCGGCAACGATTTCTGATGCTGAGGCTGACCCACCATTTACAACAACAACAACAGGAAGATTTGATAGCGCTGCATTACCATCAGCAAATAATTTCTCGTCATTTCCGGATCTATTTTTTTCAATTACAACAACACTTCCCTTTTTCATAAACCACCCACTCAGATTAGTAGCTACATCCAAAAATCCACCAGGGTTATTACGAAGATCAAATACTATTCCTTCCGCACCACTAGAGATTGCCTCTAAAGCAGCATTCTTAAATATTCCTGGGACATTTGAATTAAAATTATACAAACTTATTACAGCAACCTTCTTGCCAGACTTAAGTGTCTTCATGCTTAAATCAAGTGTCGGCACCTGAATAATTCCTCGAGTAATACTAAAATCTTTTGAATTTTTCCAACCCTCTCTATAAATAGAAAGCTTTACGGTGGTTCCTTCTTTTCCTCTGATTAGTTTTATTGCCTCTTCAACTAAAAGTCCTGAAGTATCCTTATCATCAATCTTCCAAATCTTATCCAATGGTCTTAATCCAGCCTTCTCCGCAGGAGTCCCCTTAAGTGGTGCAATTACCAAAAGCTGTTCATTTCGCATTCCTATCTGGGCGCCAATTCCACCAAAGTTTCCACTGAGGTCTTCGTTGAATTTTTTTGCATCTGCTGGATTGAAAAATGCTGTATATGGGTCGTCATAAGCGGATAGCATTCCCTTGATTGCCCCATACACCAATTTATTTTCATCACTACCGGAGCCATCAACATGTTTCCCCTTAACAATATCAACCGCTTCCCAAAATAGATTAAAGTCACCATTAATAAGCTGTTTGCTGTCGGTTACAACAACAGAGCGTTTATTTCCAAAATAATATCCTCCATATGCAGAGCCACCAAGAGCAACGATAAGAAGTGCTGTGGCTATTCCAATTTTATATTTCGTATTCATGTAACTCAATTTAACCAAAATTCCACCATATTCGCAATGAATAACTATTCTACTGAAACTGAGTGCAATGACTTATATTCCGAGCCGGCTGGTGTTAAAGTGACCGAAAATAATTCAACCGTATAATCTTTGCACGCCGTACTACCACGCACTAACAGCGGCATATTAATTTCATCTGATTCTTCGTTAAATCTTGCGAGTGTTATGTGCCCGTGAAATGCGCGACCGTCATCATCCCAAAAAATACCTATTGTTTTTAATTCTTTTGCAATCTGCTTCCTAAGTGAGTCTAGATACTCTGATGTTGTCTTGGTTGCATTCAACCATATCATCCTTGGTTTATGTTCTGGTGGACCATATGTTATGTCGTCAAAAGCTATTGCATTATTAGATGAACCTGAAATCACCAAGTCAACAGAATCACTAATTTTTTGTATATTTTCCTCATCCTGATCGCCAAGGAAAATAAGAGTCATGTGCCAGTTCTTACTTGGCACAAATCGAACAGATTCAATAAATCTCTGCTTTAGCAAATCTGCCTGTATTTCTACCTTTTCGACTACCTCCTTGGATAGTGAGATACCTAAAAATAAGCGTCTTTTCATTACATTTATAATATCATACAATAAATCTAATGCCGCTTAGCGAAAACTACATGTCGACACTCAAGGAACGCGGCAAAAAAAGCAGAGTTTATGCCCAGTTTCAGGATGTCGGATTAACACTTACGGAGCTTTTATGTGATGAGAAACACAAGGCTTTATATATAAAACTGGCAAAACAACACGATTCGGATAAGCTTTTAAACCTTGCAAAAAGAATTTCTGGTATGAAAAATATAAAAAATAAAGGGGCATACTTTATGAAGGTTTTACACTCTAAGGAATGACAGAACCAATAGTAACAATTGAAAAAAAGGAGGGTGAGGCATTTTTAAGAACGAAAACCGTTCCTTTTGATTTTTCAAAATTCACAAAAAAGGAGTTGCGTGAACTGATACGCGTTATGCGCGAAACAATGAAAAAGGCTGATGGCGTAGGATTAAGCGCAAATCAGATTGGGCGCAATGAAAGATTTTTTGTCGCACAAATTCCAAATACCCAGGGTAAGCCTGAATTCTATGCGATATTTAATCCACAAATTACAAAGATGTCCACCGAATTATCCAACATAGAAGAAGGCTGTCTTAGTGTTCCTAGATCATACGGTCAGACACCACGCTCATATCGTGTAACATTGGACGGATATGACGCAAATGGAAAAAAAATAAAAATAAAAGCATGGGGTCTTCTTGCTAGAGTATTCCAGCATGAGGTTGACCATCTAGATGGGAAACTTTTTATTGATAAAGCAAAAGCCATAACAAAAGTTGCTCCGAGAGCAAAAAAATAAAATGATAAAATACGCATTTTTTGGAACGCCCGAATTTGCATCTATTGTGCTTGAAAAATTAATAAGCGCTGGCCTTCCACCTGCGGCTGTTGTGTGTAATCCAGATAGGCCAGTTGGAAGAAAAAAAATAGTCACTCCCCCTCCTGCAAAACAAAGCATACTTGACCAGGACGAAAACATACGCGAACAAATATCAATTTATCAGCCGGAAAAAGTTAAGGAGATTGAAAGCGTATTAAGAGATGGAAATTTTGATTTATTTGTAATTGCTGCTTACGGCAAGATTATCTCTAAAGCTATTTTAGAGATCCCGAAGTTTGGAACTGTGGGCGTTCATCCATCTCTACTACCAAAACTTCGTGGATCCTCCCCAATCCAAAGTTCAATTCTCTTTGGAGAAAAAGAAACTGGAGTCTCATTATTTATGGTTGATGCATTTGTAGATAATGGCCCAATAATTTCAAATGAGTCTCTTGAATGTGATATGAATTCGATAACCTATGCGAATTTACACGACTCTCTTGCGAATCTTGGCGCGGAAATGCTCGTGGATTTAATACCAAGAATTGGCGTAGAGAAAATAGAGCTTACTCATCAAGATGATGCGCAAGTTACATTTACCAAAAAATTTATAACAGAGGACGGCTTCGTTGATGAAAATTCATTGAACGATGCGGTATCAGACAAAAACGCCGAGCTATCCATAATAATCGATAGGAAAATACGAGCGCTTAATCCTGAGCCTGGCGTATACACAATCCTTAATGGAGAACGCACAAAATTACTAGAATCGGAGTTGCGTGGTGGCAAGTTAATTCTCAAAAAAATACAAATTGCCGGAAAAACACCACAAAATGTTTGATATATTGCCGAATTCTATATATCAAACTACAATGTATAAAGCATTTTAAACCTGAATACTTACCTTTAAGGAGGTGTGAGATGGAACGGCCATATGTATTGTTTTTAACCGCCCTAATGTCACTTGGATATTCCCCACCTGCATTTGCTGAATGCATAAAAGCCATAGAAATTGAAAAGGTTGTGGCAAATAGTGATGCCCTAACAAACAATGGCTTAACAAATCCACAATTTTCAAGAATACGCATTAAACTTAGGACATGTGATGTTATATTCACATGCGAAACAAAAAAAGAACGGCCACCGCCTATATTTTTATCTCAATCAAAAACACTCACTGTATGGCTAAAAGTAAGATTTGTTTTATAAATTTCAAACCGCACGGACACGTGCGGTTTTTTATTAGATGGTTTTTGCAGCCAGGTCGAAGTACACAAGAAACCCTACAATCAATATTATGATTCCGATAATTAGATAGAAAAAATGAGGGTGCTTTTTCATATGTATATTAACTTTTTTCCTCCAATGACCTTGGATATACAAATCTGGTTATCATTGCACCAGCCAAAAATCCTGAAAGTGCGAATGTAAAATCACCCATTGTGTCACTATTACTTGGTTGTGCCAATACATTAGGATTTGTAAGATTGTATCCTAGTATTTTCATCCTAAATTGATCCGCGGAAAACTCAAAAATCTCCCACCCAACCGATAGAAGTGCAACCGCAGAAATAAGAATAAATGCATTTTTCCATGCATTACCAGCATGAAGAATACTAAATCTCCCAAATCTTGTGCAAAGCCAAACAATTAGTAGAACCTCAAATACTCCACTGAAAAAATGTACTATTGCATCATATCCAAAAAAACCGATATTGCACCCTAGATACTTAAAACAATTAGAATTAGCCATGAGATTAAACCAAGAATCACCAAAAAATTCTGCTATAAAAAATACTAAGCCTGAAATTATAACCGATGCTTCAAATTTTGTAATTTTTGAACTAATAAGCTTTAACATCTATTAATATAATTATACATTTTGATTTTTATTATTTCAAAAAGGACCATTCACGAAAATGTTCCTATATATTTATCAGCGTCGAAACCTACTAATTTCGACGTGATTTTTACGCTTATCCGTTTATGTATT
>CAIKKG010000013.1 GCA_903827975.1 uncultured bacterium | reverse complement strand
CTTCTTATGATAAAGAAGTGGACAACGATGATATCTTCTTAAAGATGAATGGCAGAAAGCTCTACGAATATGCGCTGAGCACGGTTCCGCAGTTGGTGAAAGATTGTATCGAGAAGTCGAAGGTTTTGTTCACCGATGTGAAAAAATTGATCATTCATCAGGCAAATGCTAAGATGGATTATGCGATTTTGGAGCGTCTGTATAAACTTTATGGCATGAAGGAAGTGGGCAGGGACATTATGCCGATGACGATTTCTTTTCTAGGAAATAATTCGGTGGCTACTTTGCCGATTTTGTTTGATATGATGTTTAAAGGGGAATTGGAGAGCACCGCAATGAACAGCGGGGAGCATCTGATTTTTGCTTCGGTGGGCGCAGGCATGAATGTGAATGCGATGATTTATAAGATGCCGTAAGGCTTCATATTTCGGACAGAAACTTAGACACTTCATGCTATCCTCGGTGTAGTTCAGGCGTCAAAAAATTCCTTACAGATACGTTACAGACTCTAAAATTTTACAAAAATGGTTATTACAGACATTCAGCAGGTATGCGTGCACGGTGTGGGCAACAAACTTTCGGGTGAACCGAACACTTATTCGAAAACTCCGTTCAAGATTGCGAGTTATCAGATCAATAATCTGCTTTTGAAGTACTTTACGGCTTCTTTTAAGAGCGAAGAGTTTTATAATCTTTATCATGATAGCAGTTTGCAGTTGAATGAGGTGTATGCCTACGTGCATGATATCTTCGCAAATCCCGATAATTTGTTTGCGCAGAGCATCAATATCGCGAAGCATCTGTTTGAGCAGACTTCGCATCCAAAGATTAAAGCGGGCGAGTTTTATGTGGTGTATTTTAAGGACTGTCTGATTGAAAATGAGAAGGTGGATGCCGTGGGTTTGTTTAAATCGGAAAACAGAGAGGCGTTTCTGAAGGTGTTTTTGGAGAATGGTAATTATCATATCAACGGGGAGGAAGGCATCAACATCAATAAGTTGGACAAAGGTTGTATTATTTTTAATACGACGCCGGATGAGGGCTATTTGGTGGCGTTGGTGGATAATCCGCAGAAGGGTAGCGAGACGCAATATTGGAAGGATGACTTCCTGAACGTGCGTCAGAGGCGGGATAATTATCATCAGACGCAGAATTTGTTGACGCTGTGCAAGAATTTTGTGGTGGAGAAGCTGCCGACGGAGTTTGAAGCCAATCGGGCGGACCAAGCGGATATGCTGAATAAGTCGGTGAAGTTTTTTAAGGACAATGAAACGTTCGTGATGGACGAGTTTACGGGCGAAGTGATGCAGAATCCTGAGGTGATTGAAGCATTTAATAAATATAAGCACCAATTTGCTGAAGAACACGACATGGAGATTGCGGATGAGTTTGATGTTTCGGCGGCGGCGGTCAAGAAGCAACAAAGGGTGTTTAAGAGTGTGATTAAATTGGATAAGAATTTCCATATTTATGTGCACGGGAACCGCGAATATATCGAGCGGGGCTATGATGAGGAGACAGGGATGTATTATTATAAGGTATTTTTTAAGGAAGAGGCGTGAGAGTTTAGTTTTGAGTTCATAGTTCTTAGTTCGGAGTTCGTGGTTTCGAGTTCGGAGTTAATTGGGAATAATTAATAGTTATTAGAGATTATAAGGATTTTGTAAGCGAATTCATCTGAAAAGCATTACCTTTGTAAAAGATAAGATGAGATAGAATAAATTTTCGTAAAAAATAAAAATATGATACTTGAAAGAACAAATTCGGAAATATTGGTAAGATTACCTTCTTATGTTGATTTGTCGGAGCTTCAAGATATGTTAGATTACTTGAAGTATAAAGAATTGACGGCACTGTCGAAAGCAAAAGAGGCAGATGTGGAAGCACTTTCGGCTTCGGTGAACAAATCGGCGTGGAAGAAGATAAAAGCTAAGAGGAATCTGTAATGAAAATGTTTTTTGAAGATGAAGTGATTTTATATTG
>CAIKKG010000012.1 GCA_903827975.1 uncultured bacterium | reverse complement strand
TGAATTTCATTGCTCCAAAAATGGTATTTTTATTTTTCCCCCTGACCATTTTTACGGAGCTTTGGCATGAATGTTGGGAACAATTTCTCTGCATGTTCTTTGCACAACTGACAAACCGAGAAAGCTTACGCGATGTTGAAACATGTCTGCGAGCCGTTGGGAAAAGATTATATCATGCCGGCATTCATTCAATCGTGTCGCGGTCAACACTCGCTGAAGCAAATGAAAATCGTCCGTGGCAAATATATCAAGATCTTGCTTTGCATCTGATTAAAGAAGCAAGATATCTTTATCGTGACGAAAAATTGTTTTCTGATATTGATGCCGCGGTCTATGCATTTGACTCAACAACAATAGATCTCTGTTTGACTCTTTTTCCATGGGCGCGTGCAGCGGCGTATCAGAAAACGAACGCCGCAATAAAAATTCACACGCTCTTTGAGGTGCAGCAGAAAATCCCCACTTTCATTAGGGTTTCTGAAGCAATAGCACACGATGTAAATTTCATGGATACATTATTGTATGAACCAGGTGCTTTTTATATTTACGATAGAGGCTATTATGATTTCTTGCGTCTGCACCGAATTGAAAACGAAAAAGCATTCTTTGTAATTCGCGCTAAACACAATTTACGATTCACGCGCATCGAATCATTCTCTGTCGATAAAACAAAGGGAGTGATGGTTGACCAACGAATTAAGTTTCATGGCTTCCAGGCTCTGCTCGATTATCCGGATCAGTTGAGGCGAATAAAATATTACGATTCAGTGCATGATCACACATACATCTACTTGACAAATAATTTTAAGCTGAACTCTTTTACAATTGCGGAACTCTACCGTGCGCGCTGGGGTGTTGAAACATTTTTCAAATGGATCAAACAACATTTACGGATCAAATCGTTTTTCGGAACAAGTTCGAATGCGGTTAAAACTCAAGTGTGGATTGCGATCTCAACATATGTTCTCATTGCGATTATGCGAAAAAAACTGAACAGCAAATTATCGCTCTACACAATTCTACAAATATTGAGTGTCTCACTATTTGAGAAAACCCTTATTTCTCAACTACTTACGGAGTTACCTCTGCAAATTGTGACTCCATCAACTGATAACCAGTTGTATTTATTCGACTTATAACGGGACACTACTGGTGCGATATAATTATTAAGACTTTGACCGCTCTTGATTGCTTTAATATAAATTTTCCGATGAAGCGCTTTGGGTAATCGCAAGACGAATTTCCCGGAAAAGGGTTTGTCTGGCTCCTCACCCCTTGATTTACAAAATTCCAGATAATCATCCACCGAATCGTTAAAGGCCTTCTTAAGTTCCTTAACGAATGATCCCTGAAACGTTATTACATCTTTAGTGCCAATGACTTCACCGTGAAATAATCCTGCATCCTCGATAAACTCAATATGAGCAGTATACCCTTTGTAAGTCATGATTTCACTCCAGCGTAATACCTTTCGTCTCGAGTGCCACCTGTTCGTTGCTCATCGTGCTCTCCTTTCTGTACTGCCAGGGCCTAACGAC
>CAIKKG010000011.1 GCA_903827975.1 uncultured bacterium | reverse complement strand
GGTTTGGCCGGAATCGGAAAGGGGTTGCTGACTCATAGGAAGCAAGAGCAAAAATTGATAAACCGTACCCTCTGCCGGAGAGTGACAGCAGGTGACGGGCACAAAAAACAATGATCCGTGGCGCTCGGGCTTATGCTCTCCGCTCTGGGGTCAAGTTGCGGAGGTTCAACCAGGTGGTTCACGATACAAAATCTCCGGCTTCACAGGGTGTTGCCGTTAAACGAACTAATACTTCAAAAGTACAACATCTAATCATAATTCCAAACAGGTAAACAAAAAAAACATCGACCGTAACTCGTCGCCCTGCATCCTCGTCATCGCGATATGCCAAAGAGGGAGCGCTTTTAGCTGAATGGGTTCGTTTTGGATCGGCGGGGTTTTTCAGGTACCGGGCGGCTTGATGGGGTATGGGTTATCAGGCAGCTTTGCGCTGGTGCAAGGAAAGAATGGTTGATAAACCCCATAAATCGTTCATCGCGATTAAACGATTAATATGAAGCGAAGCTCCCCTTTTCATTTTGCCGAGGAGGCAATCAAACGGATAAACAGAGGGTTTTTCGCCACATTTAGTGGAATGAAGTGCAATTAATTAATGAGGAAATGTTGTCCTAACAATAGGGAGTAACCCACATAGACATGGCTGAATAAGGTGCTGTAGTTCAAATCAAGCTATTTTAAAAGACTTTTTATTACCTTTGCTAACTTATATACATGCGTACCAGGATTACTTGGCCAACGATCAGTTGCTCTTTGATCCAGTATCTCAGCTCTTGATATAGCATTACATACTTTAGAACAAAAAATCTCCATATTGACTTTTGATTTATTGTATCCGCCGATTTTTTGTTTTAAAATTTCCTCTAAATCAATACTTTTCACCTCACCGGTTTTCCATTCATCATGGTGTAAATATAGCCACAATTCAAAACACGGGTTGCTAAGCGCAACATTTAAAGTAACCTTTTTCATCTGTTGTGCTGACGCGCACACATTTGATAACATTTTCTCAGTCCAATTATCCTTATCAACTACTAACCAAAACTGATCACCACGTTGAAGATCTTTTTCACCTCCTTTTAGCTGACTGTTTATATGCTCTTTTATTCTATGCAATACATGACTTGGCGCGGATTTATTATCTATACTTTCTAATACAATTATTTTTAAACGACTACTACTAAAACAATCTGACTCAAAATATTGTTTCTCTGTCTGCCGCCCTTCTGAAGCGATAATAATTAAACTTGCATCTCTTAAATAAGAGATTTTTCTTGACGTGGCAAGTATTTTTTTTCTAGATGTTATACCCATCTGCAAAACCACTTAATGAAATATTTCTTTCCAATTTTTAACAAGAGGTATCGCACCAAAACGGCCATTTAAGTATCCGTTCTCATAATTCAAACCATCACTGACTTTATAATCCATTAAACTTGTTAAATGACTCGCTCCATCTCTATCTTTTTCCATAAACCATATCTCATCCTTTCTCAGCAAACTTCTATCTAAAAGATTAGTATCATGTGTTGTTAAAATAAATTGACCAAAAGATTTCTTATCATGATCGCGAGACACACACATTTGCAAAAATAATCTTGAAAGAAAAGTGTGTAAACTTCTATCCAATTCATCAATTACATAAACTCGCTCTCTATCCCAAACGTCAAACAACATTGGTGCAAGATCCATTAACCTTTTAGTTCCGTCAGACTCTACCGCCGGATCAAAACAAATATGAGTACCATCTGTCTTTAGATGCTCAGTTTGCAAGCGTAGATACGTTAAATCTCTATCAGTCTGAGCATCTTTATCTTTACGTACAATAAAAGTTTCTGATGACCCTTGAATAAATACTTCTTTAGAATCATCTGACAATAAATCACTTAACAGTTTTTCCTTAAGATTATCTGGCATATTTCTCAAATGTGTATCTGTATCAAATTTTTCTTTTTGGACATGGATATTACTTATACCAGTATCTGCCAATCTTAAAAAATCAGCAAGAAAAACTTCAAAATCCTTTTCTTCAGACACACGTTTAGTTAGCGAAATGTAACGATAATCAGGCCGAACAACTACTAAATGCTCTTGAAACCAATGGAACACTGGTTTCAAAATTTCTATATTTTTTTCAATTGCTTCAGTAAGAAAAAGTTGATTTAATCTGGTTCCTTTCTCCACATATTTAAGGAATTTCTCTCCATTTCCTTCTTTTAAACGAGCTCCTGGAAAAACTTTTGTTTTATCATTTTTTGTTATTCTTTCAAAAATCTTCGATTCCTGTGATGTGTAATATGCAAACAGCCATTCTTCTAACACCGTCTTTTTATCTATAACAAATCCATATGTATATAAAACATGATCATGTTTAAATACAAACTCAAACCTACTTGGCTTGACCTCTTCTATCGGGTCAAGTAAATGAGATATTATACCTATTGAGCTATTCGGTTTAGTGCCTACAGTAATGAGCGCTTGAGCAAACTCAATTGCCTTAATAAAATTGGTTTTACCACTTGCATTTGCACCATATATACACGCAACAGGCAAAACTTGAATTTTTTTCCCCTCAATATCCGTGATAATATGGTCTTTCATGTTCCGACTTTTTGCCGGAATCATACTTAAAACCGTCTCATCTTTGATCGATGAGAAATTCGACACCGAAAAGTGGACTAACATTTGATGTTCTATTTTTAGCTTTCCATACATGTACAATGTAAAATAAAAAAATGAATATTCAATCTTTAACGCGCTTTTAGCTCATTAAATCAATATAAAACTTCGTTTTTAGCCATATCATTACCAGACACAACAAAACCACGGGTACAGCGACGCATCCACCTTGATATGGGTTGTAATGAAGATTGTGTTTGTTGTGAAGTAACTTGCGTTTCTTCAAACAACTTCCCTTCTCCCCTGAACCTGGTCTCCCAGCGGTGGGGAAATGAGACTGGATGTAGCGGTGGCGGGGGTTTTAGGGGGTTAGGGTTTTAGGGCTTTGCATTGGGTGAAGAGTTGGAAGGCGGCGTTTTTGAGGTAGCGGGTGGCTTGGCGGGGTTTGGGTTGGGGATGTTGCTG
>CAIKKG010000010.1 GCA_903827975.1 uncultured bacterium | reverse complement strand
ATTCACCAGTTAGGATGGATAAAATCAAAACGACTGGATGGACTTGGTAACCTTCAACCTTGCGAAGCACCCAATTGTGGTGGATATACCTTAGAAGCAGAATTCGGTATTACACCAAATGGATATTCAGAACCGGATTACTTAGTTCTACTTTGACAGATTAGGTTATTTCTTGTAATGTCGGTTAATGTCCTTTTGTCGAATGGCATGTCGTCTTGCTATACGATCCATCATCTGATTAGATGTCATCTGGTTAAAAAGTTCTCTGACAACTTGTTCCTTTATATCCCTTGCTGATAACAGAGGCATTTCATCGAAGAACTCAAGCTTTTCCTTTAGCATGAATGACGACACCATGAAGTTTAACGCTATCTGGTGCTGCCAGGCCAGCCATTTCCTTGTCTGATACTGATCCATTCCGAGTATATGTTTCGACTCCTTTATGCTGTGTTCAATAAAATACCTTTCAGCTTGCATATAGGCCAGTCCTTCAGGCTTGTATTGATCAAGGTTTGCATTTGTGAATGAGTATTTTATATCAATGCTCCCCTTCTTTGATCTATTCTTGCGGATCATAAGCAATCTTCGCTCCGGCTCGTGTGTACGTTTATCCCATATCCAGGCTCTCACAAAATGATAGTCTGCTTTCAATACACCCTTGGCAGTATTTCTTACCTTTAATTCCTGCCAGTCCTTACCCTTAAGTGTTGAGAGGTAGTCGTTCACTTTTATGGGAGTGATGGTCGACTTTAGCTTCTTAGGATTCGGGCCTCTGTTGCTTTTCTTCTCCGGTATAATCAGTTCAGGTTTTTCAAGGTAAATCTCAGTGTCAGAATGTATGTCAAGCATATAAACATAACCAAGGTTGTCTATTTCTCTGGCAAACGATGCATCATTCCCATAATAACCATCTGCACTAATAAAATCGAACGATATCCCATTCGACACCTGGTGACGTATTATGTCCAAGGCTATTTCGAGTTTCGTTTTAAAACGCATCTCTGACGGTGGAATACCTGCCTCCTTGCACCTTTTCTCATCATCGCACCAGTCTTTCGGTATAAAAAGCCTGGCATCTGTCATCGAGGCAAAATCACCATTACTCAGGCAGGAAAAGACGGCAACCTGACTGTTTGATACTTTGCCTACATTGCCACAATACTGATGACCTACACCAACGCTCTTTTCTCCTTTTTTTACCCAGCCACTCTCGTCAATAATCAGTCCCGTCATCTTTCTTTTGGGTAAGAGCTTACTGACATTTACTGCAATCCTGTCTATTAATTCCCTGGCATCCCAGTTTGACTCAGTAATAAAGTGCTGCATACCGTAATATTCACTACCGGTATCTTCGCTTATTCTCCCGATATTGCGCATCTCGCTTTTTAAAACTCCTTCGGTATATTTTATTGCTTTGTCAAAAAACCGTTTCGTCCTGTTGTGGAAAACATATTCATATTCAGAGATATAGCTCATTAGCCTCCTTAATGGGGAGGCCAGTGTTTTTCCATTTCTTTTCCAGTTTTTAACTTGTATTTGACATTTCGGAGAACGATAAACTTGTTTTTCTATACCCTTAAGATACTCAAATTATCTAAATATCAGCTACCTTAGAGATTATTTTTTAATCTGTCAAAGTAGAATTAAGCTAAGTTTTCAAATTGATTGCATTAAATAGTATGATTCCATTTCTTAATATCTACTAATCTATCTCCTTACAAATAGCACTAAAAAGTACGT
>CAIKKG010000009.1 GCA_903827975.1 uncultured bacterium | reverse complement strand
TATGTTTCAGTACGAAGTTCCGGAAGGAGCTAGCACAGCTCGTTTTACTATGCCGATAAAAAATATGCGGTTATGGAGTCTGAAAGATCCGTATTTGTACGAAGTAAAAGTTCAGATTTCGGATAAAAACGGAACCGACGAAGTGAATACCTATTTTGGAATGCGGAAGGTAAGTTATGCAAAATATCCGGGTGGTGATTTTAGTTACGTTTATTTGAACAACGAGCCCATTTACCTGCAAATGACGCTCGATCAGGCTTATCACAACGAAGGTTTTGGCACATACCCCACCGATCAGTTTATGAAAGAAGATGTATTGAAAACCAAAGCACTCGGTTTGAATACCATTCGGTCACACATAAAAGTAGAAATTCCACGTAAAATTTATTGGGCTGATAAGCTCGGCATGTTGATGATGGCGGATATGGTGGATTACCGCAATTCGCCGGCAGACAAGAAAGAGCGTCAGAATGCAATGCGTATGTGGGAGCTTTTGGCTGATAAACAGGTGGAACGTGATTTTAATCACCCTTGTATTTTTTCGTGGATACTTTTTAATGAATCGTGGGGACTACTGACTCCGGTGGGGAACGATAAAATCTATTTACCCGAAACAAAAAAATGGGTGTTGGATATGTATCACAAATACAAAGCAGAAGATCCAACCCGTTTGATTGATGATAATTCGGCATGTAAGGAAGATCATATCGTTTCAGATTTTAATTCGTGGCATGAATACTTGCCGGGTTATTCGTGGGCCAATTGCCTCGATTCGGTTTGTGCTTATACTTATCCAGGTTCACAATGGAATTATACCAAAGGTTACAAACAAACTGATGCTCCAATGATTAATGCCGAATGTGGCGGTGTTTGGGGATATAAAAACGGTGCGGGCGATATTGACCTGACCTACGATTATCACCAAATGATAAATGAATTCAAACGTCGTCCCAAATTAGCCGGATATCTCTTTACAGAGCTTCACGATGTAAATAATGAGTTCAATGGATATTATCGTTACAACCGTGGTGCAAAGGAATTTGGCGTGGAAGAATTGTGTCCCGGGATGACGTTTGTCGACTTTGCTTCGGTGAATTATGTGATTCCGGGGAAAAGTTTTGAGGAAATCTATGATGCTTCACAAGTGGTGAAAATGCCAATCACCGTCTCTTTCTTAGAGAAAATAGCGAGTCAAAAACTTCGTCTTAAAACAAAAGTAATTTATTGGAATCATTTTGGTGATTTAAAAAGCTATTCAACACAAGGAACAACGTTGGATGCCGTTTCGTATAGTACCAACGTGCTTCAACCCTTGCAATTTGTTGCTCCAAACGAAGAATGTGTGGCTACATATTGCACTTATTTAATCAGTAATAAAGGAGATACGCTGCATTGTAATTTCGTACCTTTCCGTGTTCGTTCCAATGCAAGTTTTGCCGTTCCAATAGATACAGTCGTAGTTTCAAAACCGGCAGCGTCGTTCAAAGAAGCTAGTTGGAGTCTGAAAAATCTACTTACACAGCATAATTCCAAATTTATCGGATTAGGGAGCGGTTATGTAGATTATGAGTTTGAAATTACAAGCGATAAAGTTCCCCAAAAAGTTACTTTTATAGCTGAACTTTCTTCGCGAATGAATCAAAGCAAATATTTTAGAGAGAAATCCTATCAGATAGATAATTTCCCGAATATTGGCATTAATTGTTCCAAATGGGGATTGAATCCCAATTCATTTCCGCAAACTGATGAACTGAAACACCCGTCAACAGTAACTATTGATGTTGACGGAGTTGCTGTCTCAACGGTTGTATTGCCCGACGACCCCTGCGATCACCGTGGATTATTATCGTGGTTTAATCAACCCCACGGATCGGGTCTAGTGGATAAAAGAACACTGACGCCACCAGCCAAAGTTGACACAACAAACGAAGGATTAGACCTATTACTTACGAAATCGGTGGAATTGCTTCGGAGTTCGTTTTATTTAGATGGAAAACTGGATGAAGCC
>CAIKKG010000008.1 GCA_903827975.1 uncultured bacterium | reverse complement strand
TCGATTGATCTGTTATGACAGGGTATCAACTTCAGGCCAGGAACTGAACATGCAGCTTTATGCACTCAAGCAAGCTGGATGCAAAAAGCAGCATATCTTTACCGACCAGATCAGCGGTTCTAAAGCTGAACGGCCGGGGCTTGCCGAATGCCTGAAGGAACTGAAAAAAGGCGACACCCTCATCATCTGGAGGCTGGACCGGCTTGGCCGCTCACTCCGGAACCTGATCGATATTGTCGAGCAGTTGCAGAAAAGGGGAGTGGGATTCCGCTCAATCGATGACGGCGGCATTGATACCACAACAGCATCCGGGGAAATGATATTCAATATCTTCGGTACGTTGGCTCAGTTCGAACGCCGATTAATTCAGGAGCGTACCCATGCAGGCCTGACGGCAGCAAGGGCGAGAGGAAAAAAAGGAGGGAGACCGAAAATCTCGAAGGAGGATCCGAGAGTGCAGATGGCCAAAAAGATGAGCAAGAATATGAACATCAGCATCGGCGAGATCTGTGACACGCTGAAGATTTCACGGGCGAGTTATTACCGGTATTTGGGATTGTAGAGGAAAAAGTGGCATTTTTTTCATTTATTTCGACACGAATAAGTTGTTATTATACATATAATATAATATAATTGATGCGTATCGAAGCGGCGCGACGCCGAAACTGAGCACAATTCACCTTGAGCAGATCAAAACTTGGGCGTAAGAGGAGGCGCTGACAGCCCGAGCGATAGTGGTACGATTAAAGGAAGAGCACAATGTAAAAGTGAGCGTTAGTACGGTGAGTAATGTGTTGAAGAGGCTGGGTTTTATCTGGAAACCCACACGCCGCAGCTTGAAAAAAAACGAAATGAACTTACAATCACGGTTAGAAATCGAAGAGATGAGAGCGCAAGCCGAACGCGGCGAAATCACCTTAGCCTATGTGGATGAGTCTGGTTTTTCTCTGGCCCAGCCAAACCGCAGTGCCTGGTCGCTTTTAGGTACATGCCATAAGATTGATGCCAATCGCGGCAAACGTCTGAATGTCATCGGTGCCATGCTTTCAACGGGTGATTTTTTCTCAGTTGCGATGTGGCAAACAAATAATTCACTGTTGTTTACAGGCTTACTTGGTCTGCTGATGAATTACGTGGGCAAGCCGTTGACGGTCATTCTGGACAATGCGTCATTTCACAAAGTGAAAGTAGTCCAACCGATGTTGAAGGTGCTGGCTCAAAAAGGACTGAAGCTCTATTTCCTGTCACCTCACAGCCCAGAACTCAATCGAATTGAAAAGTTTTGGCACAAGGTGAAGTATGAATTGATGGAATTTAAAACGTGAAATGTCCAAACCCTTGAGGAATATGTCTGTAAAATACTATCTGGTTTTGGTCTGGATTACGGAATGAATTTCTAATGAGCGCTTAAGCAAAAATGTCAAGTTATTTTTGGTTTGACCCGGTTGTAAGATTCTCGCAAATCGGGGGAATTGCTGGCGCAATAATAGGTCTGTTTATCGGTTTTCAGGGCGCCGGAATCGGGGGTGCTATTGTTGGAATTCTATTAGGGGCCGCAGTTGGCGCAGCAATAGGATCTCTTATAGTCTGGGCTATTCCTTGGCTGTTAATAGGTGGAGCAGTTTACCTCTTATATATGCTTTGGGGGTTAGGTAAACCTTGAGATAATTCTAAATAGCTTATAATCTGCTATGTCAGTAAAATTTTGCCTTCTTTCGGAACGGATTATGGAGTAATTTTTTATTGAGTGCTTATATCATATTTCTGTAAATCTACCCATAGCTGTCAAAATACACAATAATGTCTTCTTTTGTCCTTTTTTTTGATGTGATTAGAAATATTGTAAACTAATTTTAACATATTCTTACACTGCCAAACTATAAGGAAATGGCTGTTCATACAATTTACATAACACGAGACTGTTCAATGAACTGCTCTTATTGTTATGAAGAAAATAAAATAAGATCTCATATTAGTATATCACGAATAAATCTCATTCTTAAAAAAATATATTTGATTGACGCTAATCCGGATATGATAGAAGTATTTGGAGGCGAACCGTTATTAAACTGGAAAATATTTCAGGCGATATTAAAATTTTGTAATGATCGAAAAACGCCTCTCATAACGTCAACAAATGGCTTGCACTTGACTACTGATAAGATCAATATTCTTAAACAATATAATATATTGGTTGGTATTAGCTATGATGGCCAAACGACGCATGATGTTTATCGTAAAACCAATAATAATAGTAACACAGAACAAGTAGTTCGTGAATCTATTATAAAATCTATAGGTGATAACTTAAACATCATTATAAACATGACATTACAAATAGCAAATGCGAATTCACTTATAAATGATATTGAAAACCTATATAATCTTGGAGTGCGAAAAATTCAAATTCATAATGTGAATCATAATCAGTATGCTATTGGGGAAGAAGAAAGGAATAGGATTCTTGTTCAAGCTTTACTTTTTGCAAAAAACAAAAGTATGGATATTTATCTAAAACTATTGCATTCAAGATCTACATCGGAACATTATTATTATTATGACACTGTGATTAAGAAACAGCAAAAAGGTACTTTAGGTAATTGGGCTACAGTGGGTTGGGATTAATAACTGAATGGAGGTTTTGATGTATATTTCGAATGAAGAAATATTTTTTGTGGATTACGAAAAAGATTCAGAAAAAATAATTATATATGCTCCGTTACGAAGTTATATGGCGTTGATAAGTAAAAAAAATATGGAGATTTTCTTATCTGATAGCACTTCTGATGTTAGAAAAATGCTTATGGGTAAAATAACTAATCGCCCTCTAATTGATGTTAATAAAATATTAAGTGACTTACAGCGCGTTACACAAGAATTATCTATCCCAATTACAGACGACTGTAATTTAAGATGTACGTACTGCCATGCCTCCGCAGGAGAAGAGCATAAAAAAGAATCAATGGATGAGGTAATGATTGACTCAATCTTAAAATGTTATTTCAACAATATAAATGAAAATACAGAAAATGTAAAAATAAATTTCACAGGCGGAGGAGAGCCTACATACGAGTTTAATAAGTTATCGTATGCCATAAATAAAGCAAAAGATATTGCCTCGCAGCGGAATATTAAATGTGCATTTACAATGGCGACCAATGGCTGTTATGGACAAGATATTAGAGAATATATAACAAGAAATTTTAGTGAAGTGTCTTTGTCTTTCGATGGAACAAGCCATATCCAAAATCTTCATAGACCCTTTGCTAATGGGCACCCATCATTTGAGCATGTATATGCAACAGCAAAATACTTTTATGAAGTCAAATTCCCTTTTGCCTTAAGATCTACAATATCAGACTATAGTTTAAACTATTTGGAGGAGATTATTGATTTTTTCGAACATAATTTTCCTGGTGTGCATCTTGGATTAGAGCCTCTAATAGTTGTTGGTAGAGCTATAAGGAATACGATAATAAAGGCACCCGATGCAAAGAAATTCGGCGATGAATTAATTAAAGTATTTGACTATACTGACAAAAAAAATATTGACATAGCTAATTCTGCCGCATCTGAATATACCATTGTAAGACCTGTTTTTTGTTCCGGAGTAGGTATTCCTAATTGGACAGTTTTAATGACAGGAGAAATCGTTTGCTGTTCAAGAGATGGTGCGCCGGATGAATTTACTTTTGGCCGTCTTAATTTTAAGGATTCCACCGTTTTTATTGATGAGTTTAAGCTCAATAATATTAGAAATATGAATGTTCTCAGTTATGATCAATGTGCTGACTGTTTTGCTAAATACCATTGTGCTGGAGATTGTCCAGATAGGCGACTTTCTAGTAAATCAGATTGCGATTCTCTTAAAAAAGTAGGGCAGTTCATTTTAAATAAAAAAATTAACGCTTGATTTACCCGTATTATTATTATCTTACCACTTAATAATTTAAAAGGAGCTAAACCATGTTAAATTTAAATCTCGTTGAAGATGAGGGCAATAACAATTGCGAGTATATCGAGAAAGAAGTGGATATGGGGTTTCATAAAGATTTCTTTACTGAGGATGAGGAAGGATACAAGAATATATTGAATGCGGGTTGCCAGAGAATTAGCCATTGCAGTTGTAATTGCAATAGATGTGCTTTAATAGTATAAACTGGATCAATTTTGTGTAATTATAGTTGGAGGTGCCCCTCTTACTCGGTCTCACCTCCATGCATAGAAAACGCGAAATGGGGTCGCTTCAGGAAACGGATTTTAAAGTACGTTAAGGATTATTGGATGCCGGAATCCACCGGTACAGCGTCGGAACAGATACCCCGAGATTTTTTGCCACATCCCGTGGTGGAACACTGTTAGCCAGCAACTTTTTTGCTGTAAGATTTATACTGTCCGTCATCAGGCGCTTGCGGCCACCCTTCCTGCCAAGTTGGCGAGCCATTTCCAATCCTGCACGAGTACGCTCAACCGTCAGTTCCCGCTCCATTTCAGCGAGGCTTGCCATGACGTGAAAGAAAAAACGGCCTGATGGCGTACCGGTATCAATCGCATCGGAAAGACTTTTGAACCGAACCCCTTGTTTCTGAAGTCCGGCGACCAAATCGGGGTCGCTTCAGAAAAGGGAAAAAATCGTACGACAAGAGATTCAAAACGACCGTAAGATACTTTATTATAATGCCTTATATTTTTAATAGATTTTGCTAAAACATCAGTCACTCTTCTCAGATGTTAATGTGTTGCCACCTTAGATTAGGGTTGTTTTTTTCGCTATAACTGGTTATTTTGCTGTATCTTGAAGCATAAGAGACTTTTTTCTATAAATGAATCAACATCTGCAAAAAAGGCTAAACGTACTTTAAAATTTCGGCATTTCGCGGAAGTTAATGGAAACTAAATTTCATTTTACTTCACCATCTAAAGTTGCATTTCCAGCTTCCCACAATAAAAGAGGATTCTTATCCGG
>CAIKKG010000007.1 GCA_903827975.1 uncultured bacterium | reverse complement strand
GGTTGCGTATGCAAGCGTAGTTACCGGAGCAAAAGTTAAGATCTTGTTTGTTGAATCAAGTGAAACAGTTCCACTAACTTCAGTTGTTCCCGCGTACACCTTGTACGAACTTGCGTTCGTTGTTGCTGGTGTGACGGGTTCTGAAAATGTTGCGGAAACCGAAGTACTGACAGCAACGCTTGTGGCGCCCGACACAGGAAGAACCGAAACGACCGTTGGCCGAGTGGTGTCCGTGCCGTTATTATTGTTAATAACTGTGTTGCTTGAACGACTTGTGTCCAAACAACCAATCAAAAACAAAACACTGGAAAGCAAAAACTTCGAAAACCAGACTGTATTTCTCATTGTATTTCTCCTTAGAAATGGGTGGTTGGGTTGTTAAAATACTGAGCATAAAATAACACTAAACCACAATATGCGCAACCTTTCTGCCATATTTTCGCCTACTCTCAAATATTTGCCCTGGGGGGTTGATTTTTTATTGAGTTGTTTGTATTATATCCAGGCTTATGAAAAAAGAGATTCACCCACAATACAATCCAAAAACAAAAGTGAAATGCGCCTGCGGCAATGAATTCACCGTTGGATCTACAGCAAAGGAAATCGGCATTGAAATTTGTTCAAAATGTCATCCTTTTTATACAGGTAAACAAATGTTGGTAGACACAGCCGGACGTATCGAGCGCTTTAAAGCTAGAAAAGAGAAGGTTGCTACAAAGGCAGAAAAGAAGCCCCGCGTAAAGAAAGTTACAACTGATAAGAAAACAGTAAAAAAGGTAGTAAAGAAGGTATAAATCTAATATATGGAACTTAAAGCTACAATTCGTGAAGTACTTGGAAAGAAAGTTAAGGAACTTCGTAAAACTGGCGCTATGCCAGCTGAGTTTTTTGGCCGTGGTTTAAAAAATAAACACCTTACTCTTTCTCATAAAGAGTTCGCTAAAATATATAAAGCCGCTGGCGAGCACGAGTTGGTAACCCTAAAGGTTGGAGTTGAGACTCCGATTCAGACACTAATCACCAGCGCGCAGCGCGATGCAATATCAGGCGTTTTCCTTTCAGCAGATTTTTATGCCGTTCGCATGGATGAGAAATTGACAGTAAATATTCCTATCGAGTTTGTGGGTGAAGCACCAGCAGAAAAAAATGGCTTCCCTATTATTAAGGTTCTTGATGAAGTTGAGATTGAGACTCTTCCGGCAAACATGCCACACAAATTCACAGTAGATCTCTCAGTTCTCAATGAGCTTGGAAAGACAATATATATAAAAGATATTAAAGTACCTAAGGGCGTTGAGATTCTTCTTGAAGAAGACGCTGTTATCGCAACCGTTGGAGAGAAAACTGCTGAAGAGGTAGCGCCTCCAGCACCAGACACTGATGTTGCACCAGTTGAAGGAGCAGAAAAAGAAAAATCCGAATAATAATCTAACAGTAAAAACCCCGACTAAACGGGGTTTTTACTTAAATAGGACTACTCTAAGAAAGAAACTCAGTATATAATAAATAATGATGTCAGAAAATGGAAACAAAATTGAGAAAAGGAGGAATATTGTTATTCTCTTCTTTTTGTTTGTCTTACTCTCTCTTGTTTTTTCTTGGACCCCTATTACGCGCGCAGAAACTGCTACAACTACGGCGCCGGTCGTAATTGTAAAAACAGATGCGCAGATAAAACAGGAACAACGCATAGAATATGAGAGTCAGCTTGCTGACCTAGAAAAACAGATTGAGGCTAATCAGAAAACTATAAGTGAATACCAGAAGAGTGGTAAGACACTAACCACTGAGATTTCTAAAATTAACACACAGATTGCGACTCTAAATCTAAAGGTTAAGGGTATTGGCCTTGCTCTTACAAAATTAAATGGAGAGATAGCTGAAACTCAAAAAAGTATAAACGGAACGGAGACAAAAATAGATATTAACAAGCAGGCCCTAGCCTCAGCCATTCAGGAGGTTAATGAACTGGACCACACGAATCTCATAGTTGTTTTATTTGCACATAATACTCTTTCTGAGTACTTTGGCGCAGTAAATGATGTGATGCTACTTCGCGAAGGAATACATTCGAAACTTTCTGAGATAACTGATCTTAGACAGAATCTTATAGCTACGAAGGATGAGCTTTCCTCAAAGAAGGAGGATCAGGAGAATCTTAGGGCTGCACAACTCGCACAGAAAAAAAGTAGCGAACAGGTACAGGCTGATAAAGCGAAGATTCTAAAAGAAACAAAAGGTAAGGAGGCCGAATATCAGAAAATACTAAAAGCAACTCAGGCGAGCGCCGCTCAAATAAGAAGTAGAATATTCGAATTACTTGGTGGTGGTGAGTTAACATTCGAGAAAGCATATAACTATGCAAAGTTAGCTGAGGGCTCAACAGGTGTCCGCTCCTCTTTAATTCTTGCCATACTTAGTCGTGAATCTCTTCTAGGAAAAAATGTCGGGCAGTGCACTTACACAAACGCCATGCATCCTACGCGCGACATCCCCTACTTCTTACAACTCCTTGCAAAACTTGGGATAGATCCTCAATCAAATGCAGCGAAGGTTTCGTGTGCAAATTCGCATGGTGCATATGGAGGTGCAATGGGACCAGCTCAATTCATTCCTTCAACTTGGAAACTTTATGAAGCAAGAATTTCTGCTGCTACAAAAAACACACCAGCAAATCCATGGAATAATTCCGATGCCTTTATGGCAACTGGAATATATATAAGCGACCTAATGAGCTCAAAGTCGTGTATTGATTATGGAAACCAGATTCCGAGCGACTCAAAAAAATTGATTGAGAGATGTGCCGCAGCAAAATACTATTCAGGTGCAAATTGGTACACATACAGATTCTGGTATGGGGAGCCGGTTGTCACAAAGGCAGATGCCTTTGAAAAAGATATCGCCGTATTAAAAGGAAACTAAATAAAACGCCCCGGAACGGGGCGTTTTATTTATGCATTTAAAGTTACTTGTTACTTGTTGGCTGATTAAATGCCTTCATTATCGGATCAAGGTCACCCTCAATAATCTTTTCCAGGTTTCCCCACTTCTTACCGATACGGTGGTCTGTAATTCTGTCATCTGGATAATTATATGTTCTTATTTTTTCTGAACGCTCCCCACTACCAATCTGGTCTCTCCTAATCTGATCAATTGAACCCACGGCCTGCTCTCTTTGAATGGTGAAGAGTTTTGCGCGTAATACTTCCATCGCCTTGTCTCTATTTGCATGTTGTGTGCGCTCCTCACGACAGGAGACCACGATACCGGTTGGTTTATGTGTAATACGTACCGCACTCTCAACCTTGTTAACGTTCTGTCCGCCAGGACCTCCAGCGCGTGAAAATGTTACTTCTAAATCAGTATCCTTAAGAACGACTTCCTTTGCATCAACTATTGGAAGTATTGCAACTGAAGCGGTTGATGTGTGTATTCTTCCCTGTCTTTCCGTTGCTGGAGTTCTCTGAACGCGGTGAACGCCCGACTCCTGTTTTAGAGAATCATAAACTCCCTGCCCCCTTATCTCTGCAACTGCTGTCTTATAACCCTTTGCACCAGACTCAGACGCATCAAGAATTGCAAAGCCCCATCCCCGCTTTATTGCATACTTCTGATACATACGCATTAAATCTCCTGCAAAAAGTGAGGCCTCGTCACCTCCTGTGCCGGCCCTAACTTCTAAAATAATTTTGTTTATGTTTGCTATATCACTCATAATGCTATTAATTAAACCCCAAAATCGGCCTCTCGACAAGAAAGAATAAAAAAAGGCGGGGTTATTACCCCGCCTAAACTATCATATTCTTGCACGGTGACTTAAGCCGCAACACTGACAGAGAAATTCCTCTTTAATATATTCTCTGGTTGCATTGCATTTTATGCATCGCATCTTTTGAATTCGCATTCCTCTAATCATCCATTTGTCGCAACATCTGAACGCCCACGATTTTTTGATTATACCCAAGAAATTTATTCTTGGTTCAAATCTCCCTTCTCCTAAATCTTCCCATGACGACGTATGTCCGAGACACTTTCCGTGGCTGCACTGCTCAAGGCAATGTTCTTCACCTAACTCTTTTTTAATGTGCATAAGCTTTCTCCCTAATAAAATGGCAACTGCACAAGTTGTGATTGCACAACAAAATAATAAACAAAAAAAGTCAAGCATTTACCTGACCTTCTGGCCAACACCACTACCTATATTTTTGAAAAAAGTTTTAACCTTTTTTCTACAACCTCTTCAATCGCTTTAATAACCTCTGGCATCACCTTATATGGTGCAATCTCAATTGGGTGCTCACGTAGCGCAATCTCCAATTCCTTTCTCCATATATATCTAAGTTCTGTAGATATGTGTACTATTGAAATTCCCGCATTAATTGCCTCTGTAAAATCCTCGTCAGCTGTTCCAGAACCACCATGCAACACGAGTGGAATTTTAACTGCATCTTTAATTTCTTTTACTCTCATAATATCAAGTCTTGGGTTTGGGGCATTTGCAAACATACCATGAATATTCCCCACCGCAGGAGCTAGCATATCTACTCCAGTTGCATCAACAAATTTTTTTGCCTCTTCTACGGTAGTTAAGTCCTCGGGCTTAATTGCTGCACCCTCAGGAAGTTTTTCTAATATCTCTGAGGAGCTTCCGATATATCCAAGCTCACCCTCAACAATTATTGATGGGTCAATATTTTTTACAATTTTTACAGCCTCTTTTGCTTGTGCAATATTTTCTTCGAGTGATAGTTTACCTCCATCAAAAAGAATTGCATCAAAACCGGCTTCTGCTGCCTCTCGTACCTTATCTAATGAATGTGTATGATCAGCATTCAAAAATAATCTGAATCCTCCATCTCGTGAGTGTTCATCATTATAGCTTTTAATGAAATCAACTACATGATGCACACCAAGATATGCTCGTTCCCCCTCAGAAACTCCGATAATTATAGGGATGTTTAGCCGAACGCCTACGTGAGCAATTGCTTTTAACTGCTCAAGATTCCCGATATTAAAATGACCCATTGCTATTCCCTTTTTCTCGGCATTCTCTATTGCTTCGATTAATTTCATATTTATATTTCGAAGTGGCCTTTTAAAATGTAACTCTTTGCATACTCCTCCAATTGTGGCTCACCAAAATACTCAATAAAAATCTTATTCCATAATGCCTCCTGGTGGTGATATAAGAACTTCACGCGCTCATGCTTCTTTACCAGGCCCATTACCGTATCTACGAGGTCAAAACTAACGAGCACATTATTTCCAGACTCATCCCTGAAATAATCACCAACCCAGTCTAGGTCATTCCAAAATCTAAGTTCGTGACCAAATCTTCCCAACTCGTTTGCTGATGCCTCCAAATCATCCTCAGCTCTAGACCAGTGCAGTGCCTCAGGATTTATGTGTGGCACAAAAAGGCGCCAATCATTCTCATCTTCCTTCGCTAGATACCTTTGAATTACTAACCAGTTTGATTTGTCATCATCTGGATATCTCTTATCAAGAGTGTCGCCACGCAAAAGTGACTGTAGGTTTTCAGAAAACGTCTCAGGTTTTTCAGCAATCTTTCTGAATATATCCGAGTAAAAAGGAATCTCGTGCGTATAGTGGAAAATTAGATTTAACATACGTAGCAACTCTCCTGAGATACCCAAAGAAACCGGAATCACAAAAAGAATTCCGAATTCTTTCAGATGGCTGACATTGTGCCACTTCTTCATAACGAAAATTTTTGCGTACTTGTTCCACTTTTCTGAAAGTGCTCTAATCTCAACATCGCGCTCCTCAAAATCGTCGGGTGTCAGACTTGCATACTGTGGGAAGAATGTTGAATTCAACCAATCACTCCCCTCTACAAAACGCAGTGCGGCCAAAACCTCAATGATATCCTCTTTTGCAAGCATCTCATCAACTGTTTCATATTTTAAATAAGCGAGAATCCTTCTTGGTGGCTCCTTCATTAAAAGCTCCGCAGCCTTTTCCATTTTCATGAAATAACCCTTTGGAATCTTTGCTACTTTTTTTGCAATCTCAACAGTCCTCTCAAAATCGCTAGGCATACTGCACTTATTTATGCCAGTACCAGAGCAGAGCATCGAGTCATGACTCTCCACCTTTGAAATAAGAGCATCATACACGTCTTTAGCGCGCGCCTCATTTGGAACACGGAGCCGTTCTAATCTATCTTTTATTCGTGCATCGTTTTCAAATATTATTTTTTCAAAAACACCACCCTTTCCTGTTACAGAAGATAGGCGCTTTTCTACTGCGTAAACAAAATCTTTATCAGTTCGTAATATTTTAGCAATTCTTTCTACTGCTCCCATATTTCTATTTTAATAATATTCTAAAAAGATGAGTCAACGTCTAAATTCAAAAACTTCCAACGCTTATCATCAAATTTCTTTTTTGTCAGAATCCCTTTTTGCGCACCTATTTGCTCAATAACTGAAGTTGAGTTTGCTGCAGCAAGCCTAAGAGAATGTCCGATATCATTCGTTCTAATAAACCCGGCAAGAAATCCAGAACCAAATGCATCACCAGCTCCAGTTCTATAAACTGGACCAGACTCTTTAAATGTTCCGCACCTGTAAACATTCTGCCCGAATGATGCTAGTGCTCCACGTGGACCATCTGTAACTATTCCGATACCCTTCACCATATCTAAAAACTTTTTAAAGAGAAGTTTTTCCTTTGCTTGCGGAATACCAGTCAGCTCGGCACACTCTTCACGATTCATTATAACAATATCAGCCTCCAACATAAATGCTTTTAAGTCTTTTGTTGCCTTTTCTATATAATATCTTGAAGGATTAATTGCGATGCGCACCTTATTTTTTTTGAGTGTTGCAAAAATATCCCTCATTATTGCTGGTGAGATATTTGCTGGAGCAATATAAGCCCACTTAGCTTTTAATTTTGTAAAAGGAATGTCCTTCCTTGAAAACTGTGTTCCGCGATGAACAAGAATTGTTCTCTCTCCCCCAGGAGCCATGAGAATCGTTGAATAATCTGTCTCACCATTATGGTGCGTATTAAGAATAGTAATTTTTTCTTCTTTTAATTCTTTTAATATTGAGTTACCAGCCTCATCATCACCCACTCTCGCAACCATAGCAGTCTTCAATCCCTGACGTGCAAATGTAACAGCTGCATTTGCTGAATCTCCACCAGTTGCACTAACAAATGTCTCTACCTTAACTTTTGACCCGAGTGCAAAGCACTGTGCCTCGCCTGACTCAAGTCCGATATTGGCCAAATGTTTAGGATCGTTCAATACCTTAAACAATGGACTTCCTAAAAAAATATCCCTCGTCGCCGTACCAATTGTTATTACATCAAACATAATATCTCTATTATACGCTTTTTATAGCTTTATAACAAAAACCCCGCAAAATGCGGGATTCCTATCCAAATTTGTTATATATTATTTTCTTTTTATTACTTTGTGTACCGCACTAATTATGTCCCTTACCCCCATTCCATACTTCTCCATAAGCTCCTCTGGCTTACCAGACTCTCCAAACACGCCTTGAAGACCTACGAATTCCTGTGGAGTTGGCATATTCTTCGCGAGAAGTTCTGAAATTGCGCCGCCTAACCCTCCTATCACCTGATGCTCCTCTGCAGTCACTACAGCGCCTGTCTTTTTTACAACATCAAGAATAGTCTTTTCGTCTAATGGCTTAATTGTGTGATTATTTACAACTATTACTCCAATTTTTTCCTTCTCCAATTTTTTTGCAGCAAGTAGTGCGGAATGTACTAACGTACCACAGGCAATAATAACGACTTGAGGTTTTTTTGATTCCCAAAATATTTCTGCCTTACCTGGAATAAACTTTGATTCGTTGGTTGTTACAACTGGCGTCCCCTCGCGCGCATACCTAAGATAAACAGGGCCCCAGATTTTTGCTGATGCAACCGTCACCTTCCTTGCCTCAATAGAATCACAAGGCACAAAGACCTTCATATTTGCCATTACACGCATTGTTGCAATATCCTCAACTGCCTGGTGAGTCGCGCCATCAGGACCGACTGAAATTCCAGCATGATGTCCGGCAACCTTAACATTTGAATCATTATACGCAATGGTTGTTCTAATCTGTTCCCAGTTTCTTCCAGGAGAAAAGGTTGCATATGAGGTAATGTAAGGAATTTTTCCCGAAACACCAAGACCAGCGGCAACCGTAGCCATATTTTGTTCTGCAACACCAAGTTCAAAGAATCGCTCAGGAAACTTTTTTGCAAATCCATCCGAGCGAGTTGATTCTGTGAGGTCCGCACAAAGCACAACCACATTTGAATCTGTCTCGCCAGCAATCAAAATACCCTCTCCGAATCCGTTACGTATCGGGAACTTCTCCACGTCTTCATCAAACAATTTTGGATTCAATTTTGCTTTTGGGTTAATCATAAATATTGAATCTATTCGTGTTCCGATTTTATTCTTCTGCCAAGCGTTCTGAGTTCTGATAGTGCTTCCCTTGCCTCCTCTTTATTTGGTGGCTTTCCGTGCCACTTATAATCTTTTTCCATAAAGCTCACTCCTTTACCTGGAATCGTATGTGCAATTATAACAGTCGGCCTCTCATAAATTGCCTTTGCTTCAAATACTGCATCCACGAAACGCTCAATATTATGACCATCTACATCAATAACATTCCAACGGAATGATTCATACTTATCACGCAATGACTCAAGCGGCATTACACTTTCCGTGTCTCCATCTATCTGAATATTATTTCTATCAATTACAGCAGTAAGATTTGATAATTTATTCTTACCCGCAAACATTACCGCTTCCCAGTGATTCCCCTCTTCGTGCTCGCCGTCGGAGAGCATGCAGTAAATGCGATTTTTCTTCTTATCTAACTTTGATGCAAGTGCCATTCCAATTGCTTGAGAAAGACCTGAACCCAAAGGACCCGAGGTTGTTTCAATTCCTGGAAGTGCTCCGCGATGTGGGTGTCCCTGAAGTCGCGTGTTTAGCTTTCTTAGTGTACTAAGTTCATCTATAGGGAAATAACCAGCGTACGCCATTGCTACATACTGTACCGGACAGATGTGGCCGTTTGATAATACGAGCCTATCTCTTTCAGGCCAGTTTGGTTTCTTTGGGTCATGATTTAAAACGTGAAAATACATGGCTGTAAAAATATCAGCCATGCCAAGTGGTCCAGCCGAGTGACCGGAACCAGCCTCAAATAACATGTCAACTATTCCTTCGCGTACGCGATTTGCCACCTCTTCGAGATGTTTTAATTTTTTTTCGTGCAAGGGCTCCATCGTTTATTTATTATACCACCTTATAAAATTTTGAGTGCATTAAATGCCGCCTGAGGATCTTTACTTCCAAAAATATATGATGCGGAAACAACAACATCAGCCCCAGCGTGCATCGCACGCATTGCAATATCAGGAGTAATACCTCCATCAACCTCAATTAAACTGTTTGGCATTTTTTCCCTAAGCTTTTTTATTTTTCCTATCGTACCCTCATCGAAGCCCTGCCCCGATGGTCCGGGGTTTACGGCTAATAATTGAAATGAATCAACTGCACCTGCGTGTGCAAACAATTCCTCAACGGCAGTGTCTGGATTTTCTGAAAGCATAAGTTCCGCCCCGTTCTTTTTACACTTTGTTGAAATCTCTCTAATCACCTCATCATCCCTTCCAATAAATGATTCTACGTGAACTATTATTCTTTTTGCGCCAATCGAAAGCCACTCATCTATTATGAGTTCTGGGTTTTTTACCATCAGATGAATTTCTAAAAATAATCTACTGTACTTATACTCATTCACATCGTTGCAAGTTACCGTGCTTGAAAAATTTCCGTCTGTTATATCGACGTGTGCCCAAACAGCACCCAGTCCCCTTATTTCAGTGAACTTTTCTTGCACACATTCCTTTGTTGAACAATTAATTGCTGGTATTGCCTCCATTTGGTTTGTTATTGTTCTCCGGTTGTTTTTAAAAGTTGCTGTTCAACCTGTTCAATTTTTTGCAATCTTCGTGTGTGGCGTTCTTCTTCGGAAAACGGGGTCTGAGACCAGGTAAGAACTATTTTTTTAGCCTGCTCAGCACTTAGGTAATTTGCGCCAAGGCACAATATATTTGCATTATCATCATTCTTACTATCAAAAGCCTGATCGCTTGATGCAACAAGTGCTGCACGTATATTTGCAAACTTATTTGCAACTACACACATTCCGACTCCAGAACCGCATATTAAAATTCCTTTTGCGTTTTCAATATCCCTACTCACCCGCTCAGCAACCTTAGCCGCAAAATCAGGATAATCATCATTCTCATCCTGGGCGACATTACCAAGATCTGAGACCTCATATCCGCCGTTCTTTAGCATTAATACGATTTCCTTTTTTAATTGATAACCCTTATGATCCGAGCCAATATAAATAACCATTGAATATAGTATAACCGAATCTGACCAAACTTTAAAATCCTGATTATTTATATGATTGACCAGTTGTAAAATCTGTGGCAAAATGCAGGCAGTAAATTCCCAAAACCAACCCAAAGGAGAATGTATGAGCGGAAATCTTATTTCCAAGATTGATAAGAAGCTACTCTCACTCATCTACTTCGGTATGCCGATTGAAGCGGTGGACGGAAGTGAGATTTTTGTGAAGTCTAAGGACTTTTTTTATGTGACGCCGAGCTTTATCAATACCTACGCTGGTGGCCACTCAGAGCCGAGAGAGCGTGCCATCGCGATAGGCCTCAGGCTAAATAGCGAGGCAACGTTCGAGCAGATGTTTAGTTCTCTGCGTGAGCACATCGAAGACCTCGCATTCACCGAGAGTCAGGTAATAAACTTCCTGAAAAAAAATCATTCTTGGATGAACACCAGAAGAACGACCTACTTCCCCTTCAGATATAGGGATCAGGTCTGCGTTGCTGCTGTTTTCCAGAATGCCAACAGAACTGCGTTTGGTGTGGATGTTTACACATTCAACGATAAGACTGTCTGGCCAGCAGTTTTTGATTCATGCATAGTTATTCAGTGGAAGAAGTTTGTTTAATTAATCCCCCGCTACGGCGGGGGTTTTATTATTTAATCTCCTCAGGTTGAAACTCGCTATTCATTAGAACTGTTCTAGCATTCACACTCTCAATTTTTTTATTTTTTATTTTAATTTCAAGCAATGCACCAGTTAATGTTTCTGTGGAAAAATACTGGTCAAACACAAAATTTCCTAGACTGTACGCGATCCATCCATTTTTATATTGCTCTATCTCCTCCCTAACATGTGGATGATGCCCCACGACAATATCAGCACCCGCATCTATAAGTTCTCTGCCGAATTTTTTCTGATAATCATTTGCCTCCGTTTTATACTCATCTCCCCAGTGAATTGAGATTATTACTATATCCGCCTCAGATCGAATTTTTATAATTTTTTCTTTAATCTCGCCCTCAATAAATCTACTAATTCCTGGCACGTCTCCATTCGCCCATAGATTCTTTGGGTATAAGTTTGTAAATGAAAGGACCGCCACCTTCGCGTTTTTCAGATTAGTAATTACAGGCTCGTTTGCCTCAACCTCATTTCTCCCCGCCCCCACTGTTTTTATGCCCGCGTCATTTAAAAGAGAGACTGTGTCGCTTATGGCGTCGCGACCCCAGTCAAACATATGATTATTTGCCAATGATAAGACATCAAAACCTGCAAATGAAAGTCCTTCTATTACTTTTGGGTCTGCTCTAAATGAGTAGATACTACCTATCTTTTTACCCCTCTCTGAAATAGGCCCTTCAAGATTGCCGATTGTCAGGTCCGCCATGCTAGTTGTACTAGCAATAAGTCTAAATGGGAATGAAAAGTCTGCATTTTTTTTCATCTGTTTTTCGATATCACGAGAGAGCATTATGTCTCCAACAAAAATGATTGTGCTCGTAGTATCATGCAAAACAATTTTTGGCTCTGCGTGCTTATCAATCTCACCATATGTTAGAGAGATACAAAAAAATCCGGCAAAAAATAATCCGCACGCAAGTACGGTGTGGATTATTTTTCTTCCTTCCATAAATCTGTTTATTTTATACAAGCGTTGCGACTCTTTTAGCGTGTTCAACAAGTGTTGCAACATATCCAGCCTCGTTATCGTACCATGCAAGCACCTTAACTAAATCTCCGTCAATAACCTTTGTGAATCCCAAATCAACAATTGAACCAAACGGCTCCCCTAGAATGTCTGAAGACACCAATTGTTCATCTGTAACTTTTAAAATATTTTTCCACTTTGGATCTTTTGCAGCAGTTCTGAATATTTCATTAACCTCCTCAACTGAGGTCTTTCTTTTTGCAATAAACGTAATGTCTGCAAGTGAGCCAGCTGGAACCGGTACTCGAACCGCTATCCCATCGAACTTACCGCTAAGCTCCTTAAATGCTCTTGTCACTGCAATTGCCGCCCCAGTTGTTGATGGTGACATATTCTGAGCTGCAGCGCGTCCACGTCTGTAATCAGCTCCCTTTGTTGGGCTATCTACGATTGACTGAGTTGCTGTGTATGCGTGGGTTGTTGAAAGTACTGCTTTTAATATTCCAGGATTTTCTGACATTACCTGTATTACTGGTGAGGTTGCATTTGTCGTGCAAGAACCATTTGAGGTTATTGATACGGAAGACGCATCAGCCTCATTTACTCCAAGCAATACTGTTTTTCCCAAAATTCCATCCTCGTCTTTTGCTGGCGCTGTTATTACAACGCGTTTCGCACCAGATGCAATATGAACGCTCGCCTTCTCATATGATTCAAAAACTCCCGTTGATTCGATAACAACATCAATATTTAAATCCTTCCACGGCAACTTTGTGGCGTCTTTTTCCTGAAGAAAAATTATCTCTCGTCCGTCTACGATAAGTTTTCCATTCTCGGCTGATACCTCACCAGAGTATCGCCCATATACAGTGTCATATTTTAATAAGTACGCTAGATTCTGAACATCACCTAAATCGTTTATTGCAACGATATTAAATGACGGATCTTTTAATGCGCTCTTTAAAAATAATCTCCCGATACGCCCAAAACCGTTAATTGCTATATTTGCCATTTTTTAATTATAAGCTATTACTCTCTAAATCGCACCTGCATAAGAATTAGGAATAAAATCAGACCAGAAAATGACATTGCTGCCGCATATACGAACGCAGCCTCTGCGCCGACATAAGTCCAGAGCCAACCTCCAATTACACCAGCAAGAAGCGCTGAGACTCCTACAGCCGCATTAAGGAACCCCTGGCCCGTTGCCCTAATTTGTGGGTCGACAAGTCGAACTACCATAGCTCTCTGAATACCATCCGTTGCTGCGTTATAAAATCCTATAAAAATAAATGCGAGTGCAAGTGTCCAGAAGCTATGCCCAACAACTAATAATGAGTACGCGAAAAATGCTGACAAGAATCCCAAGCTAACCATCTTCCTTTTTCCAAATGAGTCAGCAAATTTTCCAAATGGAATTGCAGCAAGAACAAAGGAAATGCTTGCGACAAAGAAAAATAGTGGGACGGTTGCCTTACTTAGCCCGATCTCAGGCGCTCTCAAAACCATGAGTGGCAATGGAAGAGCTCCAAGACCAAATACAAAAACAGATATTAGAAAAACCATAAACCTATGGTTTGAGCGCAACATTTTTATATCAAACCTTGGAGCAACGGCTGTATCACGCCTTTTAATTTCTTTTACAAATAAAAATGAGATAATTGCGAGTAGACCAACCCCAAATGCGACGGCAAATACTGTCTTATATGAATATGCGGTGGCTGATAGAATGGCTAGCGCCGCGAGTGGCCCAAGCATTCCACCAACAGCATCCATCGCGCGATGATAACCAAATGAAAAACTTATTGTTTCTGGCGTTGTTGATTCTGAAATTAGCGCATCTCTTGGTGAGTCACGCATACCCTTTCCAATCCTGTCTATTGCTCGCAAAGCGAAAACACTTCCATATCCCTTAGAAAGAATTAAAAATGGTCGTGTAATTACTGATAATAGATACCCCAATACTGCGAAAGACTTTCTGTTATTAAATTTATCAGATAACCATCCGGAGATAATCTTAAGTGTGCTTGCTACCACATCTGCTACCCCCTCAATAACACCAACCATAATAATCGGCGCCCCAAGTACTGTGGTTAAAAATAACGGCATTACCGACTGGACCATCTCGGATGAGAAGTCATTAAACATGCTGACCAATCCGAGAAAAAATACATTTCGTGGTATACCTAGAATTTTTTGCATATAAATATTAGTTACATTATTGTACTGTATTTCCAGTAAACGTGCGTATATCAACTGAATCGCCCTGTTTTATATTAAATTTTCTTACAGCGCCCGCGTGAAGTTCAAGCACATTATCAATAAAGTCCGTCGGCTCATATAATCTTAGTGCAGACTGAGAGGCGCCAATTTGCGGATCAATATTTTCAGTTACGCAAATTACCTTGTTCTCGCGAATCCAGACTATATCAATAGGAAACCTCATATCCTTCATCCAAAATGAGGGGTAGGCTGCATTTTTATATGCAAACAACATTCCCTCCTGCCAACCAATCTGATTTCTTCCGCCAAGACCGCGCGCCATCTCTTTGTCGGTTCTCATGACCTCAGTAGCTATTTGAGCGCTCCCTATGATTATCTCAGTCCCCTTATTTAAAGGGCTACTTATGTTTGCTTGCTGTGATTTTTTTGAAAAACCGGACATGCCAATTGCGACAATTATGCCCAATGCAACCAATCCAGTTATCCAAGCATTTCTCTTCATAATTAATTTTTATTATACGCTTAATATTGTATTCCGTACGCGACCACTCCGAACGCAACCGATACGTTAAGTGATTCTTTTTCCCCACGCATAGGAATTTCAATAATTGTGTCTGCTTTTTTTAAAACTATTTTTGAAAGCCCATCAACTTCATTCCCTACTACAAGTGCAACCTTGCCATTATTTTTTCGCATAATTGTATATGGTTTTGATGTATCAGCCTGCTCAATCGCAACAATTGCATATCCTTTTTTTGATAACGTACTAAGGGTGCTTACTGTGGATTTTTTTGATTCCCATTTAACAAACCGCTCTGCTCCGAGTGCAACCTTCGCGAACTCTGGTCTAACCCTCCCGAATCTATCAAGTGGGGATGGTGTAATACCACAAAGATATAACTCTTTGATACCAGCGGAATCTGCTGTTCTAAAAATTGAGCCCACATTATGAATACTCCTTATGTCACTGAGGACGGCGATTACTTCCTTCATGTTTAGATTCTATGGAACAAACTTATCTTATGCAACCCGATTGAAAAAATAGCCCAAAAATCGTATAATGTGGCGGTTATGGTCTCCTTATCAACCCCACTTTCTAAAATTCAGGGAATTCAAACCCGCTTCATCACAAAGTTAAAAAAACTGGGTATAGAGACCGTGCGTGATTTAATTTTTCACTTTCCTGTTCGGTACGAGGACTTTTCTCATGTCTATAAAATTGAGGAGCTAACCCCTGGAAGTGAGGTAACAATAACAGCAACCGTTGAGTCAATAAAAAGCCGTAACACATGGAAGCGTGGGCTTTTTATGGTGGAGGCAGACCTTATTGATGAGACGGGCGTTATTCGCGCAACATGGTTTAATCAGCCATACATAAAAAATGTTCTTCAGCCAGGAAGGAGTGCTAATTTTGCCGGTAAAGTTGTTCAGTCAAAAAATACCGGAGAGATGTATCTCTCAAACCCTACGTACGAGCTCGTGTCTGAACACTCGGACCACGAGACCAAACACACAGCTCGCATTGTTCCAGTATATTCGGAAACCAGAGGACTAACATCAAAAGGATTGCGCTTTCTCATTCAACCCGTCTTAAAAAGACTTGAAGAGATTCCTGAAATCTTCCCCGCGGATATCCTTGAAAGTGATGATATACCAGAAGTGAATGAGGCACTTCAATCAATACACTTCCCCGAGACTACAGACGAGGCTCTTAGGGCCAGGCGTCGTTTTGCATTTGAAGATCTTTTCTTTTTACAGCTTAAAAATATTTCTGAGCGGATTAAGCTTGCAGAAAAAAATGCAAATAAAATTAATGTAAATATTGAATCAGTAAAATCTCTTATTGAGTCGCTTCCATTTGAATTAACTACATCACAAAAGAAGTCTCTTTGGGAAATAATTCAGGATATCGAAAGGCCTCACCCTATGAATCGCCTACTGCAGGGTGATGTAGGCTCAGGAAAAACTGTTATTGCTGGGCTCGCTGCGCACGAGGTTGCCTCAGCTGGATTCCAGTCAGCTTTTATGGCACCAACTGAGATTCTTGCTCGTCAGCATTACCATACTTTTTTGAAACTATTCCCTGGCTATGAACATGGCATTGCGCTTCTTACAGCAAGCGAATCACGTATTTCGTACGGCAATGCGCTTGAGTCAATTACAAAAAAACCCGCACTAATAAAAGAGATTGCTTCTGGAAATGTAAAAATAATTATAGGCACACACGCACTTATTCAGAAAAATGTCTCGTTCAAAAATCTCGCTTTTGTGATTGTTGATGAACAACACCGGTTCGGCGTACGTCAGCGCGCAGTACTTGAGCAGAATGAAAAGATTACACCTCACTTTTTATCAATGTCTGCCACTCCTATTCCCCGCACACTCTCACTCACACTATTTGGAGATTTAGATTTATCACTAATTACAGAACTACCAAAAAATAGGAAGCCAATTATCACCCGAATAGTAATGCCAGATGAGCGCACAATGACGCATCAGTTTATTAGAGATGAGGTTAAGAATGGAAGACAGGTGTTTGTTATATGTCCGCGCATAGAAAAGCCGGAGGAGAGTGATAACGCGGCGTGGCAGCAACTACAAGTTCGCTCAGTGAAGGAAGAGCATGAAAAACTATCAACCAAAATATTTCCTGATCTCTCAGTAGAAATGCTTCACGGTAAAATGCCCGCAAAAGAAAAGGAATCTATTATGCGCGCGTTTTCTGAAAATAAAATTAATATACTTATCGCTACTTCTGTAATTGAGGTTGGTGTTGATATTCCAAACGCTACGATAATGATGATTGAGGGTTCTGAAAGGTTCGGACTTGCACAGCTTCATCAGTTCAGAGGAAGAGTCGGACGCGCAGAACATCAGTCATACTGCCTGTTGTTTACTGATTCATCATCAGTAACAACAAAGACAAGGTTACGCTCACTTGTAGAAGCAAAAAATGGATTTGAGCTTGCCGAGAAAGATTTAAAAATTAGAGGTCCTGGAGAGTTTATGGGCGAGGCTCAGACAGGAATGCCAGACCTCGCAATGAAAGCTATACAGAATCCAGACCTTGTAAAGCACGCGCGTGAGGTTGCGCAACAAATTCTAGAGACTGATAGAACCCTAAAGAAAAACCCACTTATTCGGGAGCACCTAGCAGAATTCAGGAAGGACGTTCATTGGGAATAATAGTACTCTGTAACAAAAAAATGTTAATTATTAATTGACATTTTTGAAATAAATTATATTATACTTTCAGAAACTTGATTAACTTGAGAAGGGTGGGTGGTCCGCTTTTCCGAGTCCATACTCAAGCATGCGTGGCGCAAGGCGCCAAGGGAGAAGAAATGGGGAAATTAATTGTATTCTTAGGACTGGCCTTGAATATACTGTTGACCGTCTCGCTTATAGTTGCACTGGTAATGGATGGTTCACCACTGACCTGGGGTCGTATTGGTATAATACTCCTCCTGCTCATTGCTTGGTGGTCTGCTTTAAAGAGCACTTTTGACTTCAAGTTTTAAACATGTATCCCCCGCATTAGCGGGGGATTTTTTTATCTTAATTTTGCTCCAAACTCTTTTTCTAGAACACTCGCAATTTTTTTCATCTCTCCGTCCACCTCCTCGCTTGTGAGTGTTCTGTCTTTTGCCTCGAACATCACCCGGAGTGTCACGCTTTGAATATCCGCCCACTTATCATCAATATACTCATCAACCAGATCAACGTCTGAAATAAGTTTTGTATTTTCTTCCTGTATCGTTTTTATAAGTTCGCCAATTCGAACATCAATCGGTACAAACATGGAAATGTCGCGCATAACAGTCGGATACTTCTGAAGTGGTTTAAATTCGTGCTCGCCCTGCACCAAAGGCAGAAGAGCTGTAAGATCAATCTCTGCAACACTTACCCTTTCACGTGATACACCAAGATATCCTATTTTTATATTTCCAGACTTTAGTTCGAGATACCCACCAATGAAAAGTGGATTGTCTTTTGAGTGAACCTCCTTCATATAAAAATCTGAGAGTCCGGCGCCTTTTAATACGCTCATAACAACACCCTTAAGCTCAAAGAATGTTCCGCTTCCCTTCTCCGACATTACGAGTCCGAGTTTTGAAGTCTCTCGTGCAACGCCATCAACATTCAAAAATGTATTTCCTATTTCAAATAAGCGGACCTTCTCAAAGTATCGTGAATTCGCTTCAACATTTTTTAGTAATGATGGCATGAGTGTCGGACGAAGATATTCGAATTCTGCACTTGTTGGATTCGCAAGCGATATTGCATTTTCACGCCACAACTGACTTTCTATAATGTCATCATTTGAAATAAACGAGTGATTGTACACCTCATTAAATCCGAGACCAACGAGTTTATTACGTAATAATTCGCGAAGCATTACCGCATCATTTGTTTCTGGTGGTAATAAAAGCGCCTTTGGAGCCATTGGCCTCACGTTCGCATATCCATACATACGCACAATCTCCTCAGTCACATCTTCCTCGGTCTCAATATCATTTCTTGTTTTTGGAACCTCCCATAGATTCTTTTTAAGATTTTTAAATCCTAGTTCCTGTAGGTACGTGGATGCCTGCTTCTCAGTTAGTGAGATACCAATGAGTTTATTGCACGACTCAACACTAAACTTAACCAATCGCTTAGATGGTAACTTAATCTGTGAATCAGACCTCTCACCCGCCTTTGCCTTCACAATTTTTACGAGTGCGTCCTCTGCACGATTTAGTCCGATTTCTACAAGTGCCGTGCTTAGATTATGAGAAAATCTTTGTGATGCATCCGTTAAAAGGCCGAGCTTCCTTGAAGTTTTTAGAATGGAAACAAAATCAAAATTCGCAGACTCTACAATGATCCTCTTTGTGTGTTCTGTGACCTCGCATCCTGTTCCTCCTTTTATTCCAGCAATTACTAATGGCTTTTCTCCGTCTGCAATAACAAGCATATCCTGTGTTAGCTCATATTTTATTCCATCTATTGAGACAAGGGACTCATTTGGTGATGCATATCTCACAATAAGTTTTGCCTTTCCCTTTTTAACTAATTTATCATAATCAAATGCGTGAAGCGGCTGTCCGGTCTCGAGCATCACATAATTCATTATGTCTACGACATTATTTATAGGACGAAGTCCGCACTCATTTAAAACATCCTGCATCCACTTTGGTGAAGGACCAATTTTAATATTTTCGAAATACTGTGCCGAATATCGTGGACAGACTTTTTTATCTTTTACGGTAACCGTAAAAAGCTTTGTTCCTTTTTTCGGTTTTGTGTTAGGTGCTCCGTATGGCAAATCCTTGATGCCTCGCTTATCAAGCTTTAGCTTAAAACTGGCCGCCAACTCGCGGGCAACACCAACGTGTGAGACAGCATCCGAATATCTATTCGGTGGAAGACTAATTTCTATTGTATTCCCTTCTGCCTCCTCCGCCTCAAATGAATACATTGAGAGTGCATCTATAACGCTCTCCTTATTTTTTAATTTAGGTAGAAACTGCTTTAGTAATGTGTATGAGAATTTCATGATTTAAAATTGTTCAGTAAATCTTGCGTCGCCAGAATAGAAAAGGCGGATATCAGGAATTCCGTATTTAATCATTGCTAACCTATCAAGCCCCATGCCAAATGCAAAGCCCTGGACCTCGCGCCTTTCATATTTCACTGCATCAAATACATTTCTATGCACCATTCCCGCTCCCATAACCTCGAGCCACTTCCCGCCTGGCAATCGAATATCTAATTCAACTCCTGGTTCAACAAACGGAAAATAACTTGGGCGATATCTAAACTCTAACTCTTTTCCGAAAAACTTTTTGAAAAATGTTTCTATTACAAATTTAAAATTTGCGAGTGTGACGTCTGGTCCAACCATAAGACCTTCAACCTGATAAAAATTTATTTCGTGTGATGCATCCGTTGCCTCATATCTGAATGTGCGCCCAGGAACAAGAATCTGGAATGGTGGCTTGTGTGTCTCCATGTACCTAATTTGCATAGGAGATGTGTGCGTGCGCATCAAAAACTTACCAATATGCTTATTACCATCTTCTTTTGTTTTTTGTTTAATCCAAAATGTGTCCCACATATCGCGTGCAGGATGATCTGCTGGAATGTTTAGTGCGTCAAAATTGTGATACTCGTCCTCAAGCTCGGGTCCGTCAACAATTGTGAAATTAATTGAAGAAAAAATATCTCTTATCTGCTTATCAATATGTGTTAATGGATGTAAGTGACCTAGGGCAACTTTCTTTCCTGGCTTTGTTACGTCTAGATGTCTCTCTTTTTTTGTAGAGAGCTCCTTCAACTTGTTTTCGATTAGCTCATTTAACTCAATTTTAAGTTCGTTTGCCCCCACACCAAACTTACGCTTTTCTTCAAGCGACATATCTTTAAGTGATTTAAGAATGTTTGTTAGCTCGCCATCCTTTCTTCCGAGATACCTTACGCGCACGACCTCACAGGCCTGCGCATCATTTGCATCCCTAATGTCATTTTTTGCTTTCTCACGAATTGTTTCAATATCCATAACGTTTTTTAATTATACCTTCATTACATTTCAATGCAAAATCCCTTGAACTTTCATGTTTTTGCTGGTATGGTTATTTCGCGGGGGAGAGCGGTCCGGTTGCTCGTCAGGCTCATAACCTGAAGGTCATGGGTTCGAATCCCATCCCCGCAACAAATATGAAATGGCGGAGTAGCTCAGTGGTTAGAGCGAGCGCTTCATAAGCGTTAGGTCGTGGGTTCAATCCCCACCTCCGCCACACCAATTCCCCGCCGACTGCGGGATTTCAAATAATATGACAGAAGAACAGAAAAAACTGCTTGATACTGCAACTCAATGTATTGGAGCTCCATATAAATATGGTGCTACAAAATCAGACATTCCAAATGCATTTGATTGCTCGTTATTTGTTCAATATGTATTTGGTTCATTAAATATTGAACTACCTAGAAGCACCATAGAACAGGCGGAAATCGGAACTCTAGTTTCTGATATTTCCCAATTGGAAATTGGCGATTTAATATTCGTTCATGGAACCCGTGGCCACTATAATGCAAAATTTCCGGAAGGAATTGGCCATGTTGTTATGTATATTGGCGATGGTAAGGTTATTCACGCTGGCTCGCGTAGAGTTCAGGAGAATCCTGTGGTTGAGGAGGGTGGTGTAGAGGTGCGTGAGCTTAATGATGTCATCGAGAAAACAAAGCCTTTGGTGCGAATTACCCGTCCCTTAGAATTGCAAAAGCAATAAAGAGTTGATAGAATAAGTCACGTTATGAATGCGGTGGTAGCTCAGCTGGTTAGAGCGCTGCCCTGTCACGGCAGAGGTCGAGGGTTCGAGCCCCTTCCACCGCGCAAATAGACAACGATTCCCACGAAAGTGGGAATTTTGTTTAGCGCGTGAGGGGCTCGAACAAGAAGGGGGTCGGGGAAACTTGTTTCCCCGTGGCGGAATTATTCAAACCGATTGGTTTGAAAACGCAGTTCGCCTTTTGCGAACGAGTAGTTCGACCTCCCTTCCACCGCGCAAATAGACAACGATTCCCACGAAAGTGGGAATTTTGTTTAGCGCGTGATGGGCTCGAACAAGAAGGGGGTCGTGGAAACTTGTTTGATAATCGAAATCTCTAGTGCTAACATCAAATTATGAAAGCTGTAATTTTAGCAGCGGGAGAGGGTACAAGACTACGCCCACTTACGCTCGAAACACCAAAACCATTACTCAAGGTCGCTGGACGGCCTCTATTAGAAAGACTCGTACGCGCACTCCCCCCAGAGGTTGATGAGTTGATTATTATTGTCGGATATCTCGGCGAAAAGATTCGAGAGTATTGTGGAGATGAGTTTCTCGGCAGACATGTGACATACGTTACGCAGACCGAACGCAAAGGAACCTACCCCGCACTTGAACTCTGTCGCGAGTATCTTAGCAATGAACCTTTTATGCTTTTCTTTGCGGACGACATACTTGATGCGCGAACAATTGCGGAATGTGCACGAGAGCCACTCGCAGTCGTTGCAGCACACGTTCCCGATCCTCGTCCATTTGGAGTTCTTGATGTTGATGAGGATGGTTATATTAAAGGGATTGTTGAGAAGCCTGAACATCCCCCATCGAACCTCGTACTCACTAACTGCTACAAATTATCACCAGAGATATTTGATTATCCGCCAGCACAACATCCGCGAACTGGTGAATTCTATCTCTCAGACTCTCTTGCACAACTTGCAGAACACAAAAAAATTAAAGTAGTCACAGCGCGCTTCTGGTTCCCGATAGCAAATCAGGAAGATCTAAAAACTGCGGATGAATTATTCGGATAAGTAAAATCAAAAAACGCCTATCGGGCGTTTTTTTGGATTACTTATTCCGCCTCATACATCTCTCCTATGCCGAACAAGTCTTCCTCATGAAAATTCTTCCCCATCAACTGGAATCCAATTGGTAACTCTCCACTACCGACAACATATTTCTTCACAGGGATTGAGATTGCTGGTATTCCTGCGAGGTTTGCTGGAATTGTGAAGATATCCGACAGATACATTGAAAGTGGGTCTGCCGTCTTCTCACCAACCTTAAATGCTGGTGTTGGGGTTACAGGACTCAAAATCACATCCACCTCATTGAATGCATTATCAAAATCCTCCTGTATTAACCTTCGCACTTTTTGTGCCTTTGAATAATATGCATCGTAATAACCTGATGACAAGACGAATGTTCCGAGAAGTACTCTGCGGCGCGTTTCTGGACCAAATCCGTGTGCACGATTCTTTACGTATAAATCTCTTAGGCTTTTTACATCCTGCACGTCGCGTGAGTATCTGATGCCATCCAAGCGCGCAAGATTTGTTGAGACTTCTGCTGGCATAATAATGTAATACACTGAGAGCGCGTACTTTGTATTGGGAAGGCTTACCTCCTTAAATGAGAATCCAAGTTTCTTTAATTTTTGTATTGCCTCCTCTACCCCCTTTACGACTGCTGGATCAATTCCGTCAACAAAATATTCTTTTGGAATTCCAATCTTTAACTTTTTAATTTCTTCCTTTGAGATTTTGTAGTGTGAATTCGTACTTGTGGCGTCGTGAATATCCATACCCCTAACAGCATCGAAAAGAATTTTTGAGTCCTCAACTGTTTTTGTAAATGGGCCAATCTGATCAAGACTCGATGCCATAGCAATGAGTCCTAAACGGGAGACTGTTCCATATGTTGGTTTCATACCAACCACTCCACAAAGTGCTGCTGGCTGTCTGATAGAACCACCTGTATCCGAACCAAGTGCCGCAACTGCAAGACCTGATGCGACTGCTGCAGCCGAACCGCCCGATGAACCGCCAGCAACACGACTCGTATCGTGTGGATTTTTTGTTGTATGAAATGCTGAGTTTTCTGTTGACGAGCCCATTGCAAACTCATCTAAATTTGTCTTGCCCAAAAATACTGCGTGCTCATTTTTCAGCTTTGTAATAACTGTTGCGTCATATGCCGCCACATAATTCTCAAGCATTCTTGAACTTGCGGTTGCTGGATATCCCTTAATGAGCATATTGTCCTTAATCGCCAAAGGAACTCCGGTTAGAGGTAATAGTTCTCCGCCTTCTGCGCGCAATAAGTCCGCCCTCCCAGCCTCAAGAAATGCACCATCCTTAATTAGAGAAAGGTAGGCGCCAATCTCCTTATCACCACTCTCAATCTCTTTAAATAATTCTTGTGCAAATTCTAGCGCTGAAAATTCCTTCGCCTTAAAGCCCTCACCAAATGATTTAATTGTGAAATCTTTTACATTCATATTAAGAAAATACTGGCGGAACCTTTAATAGACCCCCGGCCTTATCTGGGAACTCCTCAACAGCCATATCATTCTCAATTCTTCCCCTGCTGTCCGAATCATCACGCAAAGCATTCATTATTAATGCCCCACCGGTAAGTGGTGAGACCTTCTCGGTATCAACCTCTTTTAATTCAGCGAAGTGGTCAAGAATCTTACCCAAATCATGGGCGAGTCGTTCCTCCTCTTCGTCTGTAAGCTCAATCCTTGAAAGCTCTGCGAGATGTTTAACCTCACTTTTAGAAATCATATGTATATGATATTAAACCAAGAAAACACTACTTACAACTTGCCCCAAACAACCAAAAAGGTGTTTAGTTTTTTAGCATTTTTATAAACTCTCTTTCTGACAAAATCGTTACCCCAAGCTCCCCCGCCCTCTTAAGTTTTGAGCCTGCATTTTCTCCGGCAACCACATAGTTCGTCTGTTTTGAAACGCTTTCGGCAACATCACCGCCCACACCTCTCACTTTTTCTTTTGCCTCATCACGCGTCATTGTTTCAAGTGTTCCAGTAAGTACAAACGTTTTTCCTTTGAAAGTTGCCTTTGCCTTCGGTAATCTTTTCGGCATCTGAATTTCCACACCACCTTTATAAAACTTATTTAATAATTCCGCGTTATGCGCATCATGAAACCACTCATAAATACTCTCTGCAACTTTCGGACCCACATCCTCCATCTGCATCAATTTTTCTTTTGAAAATGCCTTAAAATATGCAATTACATCTTTTGGTGTTTTTATTTCGGCATCATTTTGCACAGCCTCATCGGATAATGTGCGGGCAGTCTCCTCTCCAACATGAAATATGCCGAGCGAGTAAATAAATCGCGCAAGCGTGGTTGCCTTCTTTTCATATATCTCGGTCACAATTTTTTCTGCGGACTTTTCTCCAAATCTCGGAAGCGCCTTAATGTCTCCATCATATAAAGAAAATATATCTGCTGCATCAGCAATCAATCCCTCGTCTAAAAATCTGTCTATAATTTTTGGACCTAACCCACGCATATCAAATGCTCCACGAGACACGAAATGATAGAGTGTCTCTCTTCTCCTTGCACCACACTTAGGGTTTGAGCATCGATAAGCAACGCCATCCTTAACAACTGGCGCGCCATCCATCGGACATTTTTTCGGCATCCTAAATTCCTTCTCCTTACCCGTTCTAAGCTTTGGTAGAACCGATGTGATTTTTGGTATAACATCTCCTGCGCGATTTATTATTACTGTATCTCCAATCTTTACTCCCAATCTTTTTATCTCGTCATAATTATGTAGTGTTGCATGGCGAATTGTTACGCCACCAACCAACACTGGTTCCAGCTCTGCAACTGGCGTGAGAGCTCCAGTTCGCCCAACCTGAACGAAAATATTATTTACTATTGTTGTGGCTTCTATTGGTGAAAATTTATATGCTATTGCCCCCCTAGGCGCCTTTCCAGCAACACCGCCCTCGCCAAATGTCGCATTATTATTTGCAATAACAACAACTCCATCGATTTCATAGGCTAGCTTCTCGCGATGCTCATCCCAGTAATTACGAAATGAATATACATCGTTTAATGCGTGAACGAGTTTGTTGTGTGGATTTGTTTTAAAACCAAGCGCCTTTAAAATAATGTGCTCCTCCTCGTGAACTTTCTGTCCTAGGTCAGTTACAATTGCATATTCAAATGAATCCAGCTTTCTTCCAGCAACCACACGCGGATCAAGCTGTCTTATTGAGCCAGCAGCAACATTACGTGGATTTGCATATGACTTCTCTCCCTTCGCAACCGCTTCTTTGTTAATACGCGCAAACTCCTTTGTACTTAAAAATATTTCTCCGCGTACAACAAGCCGTTTTGGACTCAGATTATAGAGTGATGGATTTAGGCCCGATTCTTTAATAATTTTCTGTGCATCCTCACTGCTTGTAAGTTTAAGCGGTATTGCCTCAATCGTTTTTAAGTTCTGAGTTACGTCCTCACCAACATGACCGTCTCCACGCGTTGAGCCCTGCACAAAAATTCCATTCTCATATATAAGTTCAATAGCGAGGCCATCAATTTTTAACTCACAATAAAAATCGGGTTTTGTGTCGTACCCAAGATAATTTTCGAGACGCAGAAACCAATCACTCATATCCTTTTCTGAAAAAGCGTCATTAAAAGAGAGCATTCTTGCCTCGTGTTTTATTTTCTTAAATTCCGGAAGTGGTTTTCCACCGATTCGTTGTGTTGGCGAATCGGGTGTCACAAGTTCTGGAAATTCTGTTTCCAAATCAAAAAGCTCTTTTTTCAAAGAGTCTAATGCTGACTGAGATATGACCTCCTCGTCGTGCACGTGATATGCATAGCGATAGCGATTAATCTCTTTTTTGAGCGCATCAATGCGCGTTTTTGCAGTTTTTCTGTCCATCTCTATTATTCTACCCTCCTATTCCTGGTAGATAAAGTCCTTATAATCCGAAGGCCCCAAGATACCCCTTAACAATTGCCATGCCAAAGAAAAATGTAAGAAGTGTTCCAACTACAAAAAATGGTGCAAATGGAACCTTATCCTTCATCTTTTTTGCACCCAAAATAACTAGCCCAACGCTCCACAACCCACCAACAATAAATGCTAGTATTGAAAGAATTGCGATGTCCGGCCACCCAAATATAATTCCAAGAGCAAAAGAAAGTTTAACGTCTCCAAATCCTATTCCCCTGCCCCGCGTCAAAATACTTAATGCGAGAAAGAAAAGAAATCCGCCGATTGCGCCAGCAATATGACTTAACCAAATACTTGAAATTGGTGCGAGTAAAAGCTCATACTGTTGTAAAAATGATGTTCGGAATGGGGTGAGTAGCCCGTGTATATTTTGTGATAGGAAGAAAGTAATCCCCGCGCCTAGCACAATAAGAAAAATGGTCAGCTCATCTGGAATAATGAATAGGCGTAAATCAATTACTGTAATTAGAAGTAAGACCCAAAATACAAGAATCCATGATGCGATAAGGCAGTAGTACCAGTATGGCAATGAAAATGCGAAAAATGCCTTACCAGCAATTCCATAAAATGAGTTTAGGAAAAGAGGAATTCCAGCAAATATTGAACCCCCAATAAGCTCGACAATAATATATTGCCATGAAATTTTTGCGTTGCACGACCTACATCTCCCACCCTGAATGAGGAAGCTGACCACAGGAATTAACTCATACCACGATAGATTATGCCCGCACTTAGGACAATGGGAACGGCCTGAGATATGTGGCGGTGAAAAAACATTAAGATCCGGATTGTATCTGAAAATTAATACATTTGAAAAACTGCCAATTGCAGTTCCAAATAAAAACATCATCACAAGATAAAAGAATGGTGTCATATTATAAATCCTGATTTATGCAGTATGCGTTTATGCTGGCGCACGTGCATGAGTTTGAGGCGCCAGTTATTTCATAGTTTTCCGCATCGGCTCTTGAATAGCTCTGCATTTCCGTACTGCGTGGAACCTCAAGACACGTTCCTAGTATATACGAATCTACACCCGTATTCTCATATGAATATTCTGCGTCTGCTGGGTCTTTTGGTAATAAGCTAACCGCGTTGTATAGCTCTTTAGTTTTTGGATATTCCTTATTCTCACTAAAGTAACTAAGTAGTTCTTTCTGAATCTGCTTTATATCACTCTCACGCCTCTCATCGCGAGCGCTCTTTTTCAAATCTGTAAACCAAACAACGGACGTCGTAATAACGAGTCCGCTTATAATTATTGCAACAGCAATTTCAAAAAGTCTCTGCTTATGAATCTTTTCCATTGTCCTAGAACTTCTGAGGCCTTATGGTTGAAACGGATTTGGCCTGCCCATGTCAGATGTTTTTACTACTGCTGGGAAATTATTTTTATAGTTTTGTAACTGAGCAATTACCGCATCATATTTCAGTGGCGCTATTGCTATCTTTTCTGTCTGCTCCTGAGTATTTGATGGGAGAATCTTTTCAATTGAACTTGGGTTTGTGAATAACAAGTAATATGTACCAGCAAAAATAACAAGCACAAAAATAGAGGCTCCGACTATTAAAGCCCAATCAACCTGTCTCTCCTCTTGTTCCATCATTATTGCCATGGTGTTTTGTATTAGTTTTCCTGATAAAACATTTCTGCGACTATTTTTAATGAATATGGTGCCGCATCCTGCTGTCCGGTACCTGGAATGAACTCAAAACTCTTAACATTAACAACTCTAATATTTGTCTCGAGTAATTTTAGAAAACCTTTTGCTGAGTCATAATTCCCAGAAACTGTCATATTAATATCTAGCTTACCTAATCGCTTAACAAGTGCCTCAGCACTCGCTTCTGGGGTTGCTGGTGTAATAGTGAACGAATCAACCGACACTTTACTTGCAACAGCCATAGAATCTATCTGACTAAGTGCCTGCGTCATTCCAGGCCCTACTGGAATTGCGAGAGACATCGTGTCCTTGGCAGTTTTAGCGCTGTTCATTTTTGTTACAGCCTCATTAGCTGCCGTGGTTGCCTGTTTTTGTTTTTCCAAAAAATTTTCTTTTTCTACAACACTCGCTCGCATTATAACCATACTGTCCATTTTTGGTTTAATTAGTGATGCATAAACCACGATAGTAGCAATAAAAAATATTCCTGCTAATCCGACGCTTAATGCTCTTTTTGATGATTCTCTCATTTTATTTTGGCTGAGCCATTGAATCTGACTTAAATTTAATTCTAATTCCAAAAGTTAATCTTCCGGCCTCATCATAACCCATCTGTGTTAGAACTGATTCACTTATATCTGCTGTTGCACCGTCAAATGCTGCGAGTTGTTGAACAAGCGCCGCAGTTGAAACTGCATAACCTTCTAAATCAACACGGAAATTTTCTTTGCTATATTTTGCACTCTTGTAATAAACATCCTTTACAGTCTTGGTTTCTAGAAATTTAAAAACGTTAGTACTATAGGAATGTGCAGCAAGAACCCTGTTCATATTCTTTACCTGCGAATAGAAGTTAATAAAATCATTCTGCTCTTTTGGAATAATTTTCTTTGCTAATAAGTTCGTTTCTGTTTGCGCAGTAACATCTCTCTTATTAAGATACCCCTCATAGCCATACCTTAGGCCGGCATACACAAAAATCGCGAATATAAAAAACACAATTGCGAATGTCATTAGTTTCCAGGGAAGTCCTGCTGTTGTAGCTTCTTTTGAAAACTGGTTGCCCATTCCCGCTTGTGAGACTTGTGTGTCTGGAAAACCATTCATTGAATTTATTATATCACACGCACACTATACAAAAAACTGGAGAGCTAGCCCAGAAGCCACAGAGAGTGAACGAGACAATGATTTTCTCATTGGTTCAGCATTAACATCCATCTCAAAAAGCTTTAGCGCATCGCCAGACTTAATCTGTAGACCCGTAACCTTCTTAACATAATCCTCGATCCCCAAAAGATTCGCCCCACCGCCTGTTATAAGTACATCTTGTACTTTTTTATTTGTATTATTTTCATATTCTACCCGAATGCGCGTGCACTCATTTAGAATGATATCTATAAATGGTATAAGTGCTCGTGAAATCTCGTACTCACCACCAGAGCCGAGTAGTCCCTTTCTACGTTTTAAATTTTCTGAACGGAACGCTGAGATATCAAGAGTGCGTGCAAGTGAGCGCGTTAACGATGCCCCACCGTTATCAATCTGCGCAACCCTCTTCACAACCCCGCCATCAACAATGAAAATACTTGTTGACTCACTACCAATATCAATTATTTGCGTAATTGGATTACTCGAGGACGTTAGTGATCTAGCAATAGACTTATTTTCTACTTCAAGTGCGGCCAACTTAAGTCCTGCTTTTTTAAAAATTGACCTCATTGATTCTATTGTTGCAAGCGGAACTACAGTTAATAAATACTTTTGTTGAATCTGTCCCCTCTCATTTTGGAAATTATCGAGTCTTACCCATTCAAGGTTTACCTGATCCATCGGTATTGGTACATACTGTTTTGCTTGAAACTTAATAGCGCCTGCGATTTCTTTTGGTTGAAGTTCTGGCATATCTATGGTCACAAAAAACGCATTGAATATTGGAATAGACGCTGCAACAATTTTCGTTTTTGGTTTTGTCTCGCTTATAATTTTTTTTAAAACTGGGAGTACGTCTCGCTCTGAAAGTTTCAATGCGCTTGTCTGTAATGCCGCATTGCCTCGCTTTAAATACTCCTGGGTCTCCAAGATGCCGTAATTTTCCAATGTCATATTCTCACCTTTTTTTGAAACCTCTACCAATTTAATTGAGGTTGTTCCTATATCAATTCCGAGCACATTTGAGCGCGAAAAAACATTTTTAATGTCGGAAAAGAATCCCGATATTCCAAGGTCAATCATTACTTATTAGTATATCATTTTGGAAATTGTTTGTGATTTGTGCTCAAACAAAAATACCGCCTCTCGTATGAGGGGCGGTATTTGTTTTTCTATTGTTCTCCAGTTGAACTCTTTGTGTTCCCTACTTTCTTACAATC
>CAIKKG010000006.1 GCA_903827975.1 uncultured bacterium | reverse complement strand
ATGCCGGGTTAATCACGGGAACACAGTTGTGATAATGCCCCTGTGGGCTTCTGTGGCATCTCTGTTTTAATCTGTAATACAGATTTTTAAGAACGTACACCAAGATCACAGAGGAATCACTGTTCCACTGAGAACTTGAAAACGGCCCCCTCAAATTTATTCTTGTACACTTCAGGCTTCTCACGTGGCAACATGGTTGAAAAAAAATTGCCATTTATGTTAATTGTCTGCTTAAAAAATCCTTATGTGCCAAAATTTGACTATATTAGGGTTTGCTGTTAAAGTAAACTTATAAATATTTTAAATTCATCTCCTTGGGGAGGTAATCTTCTTCTGGAAAAGTAATGACCAAAATTTGCTCCATATATTCCTTTATGCTTACCAGTATTATATTAACCTTGGCCAAAATTGAGCCAAAAAAACACCCTTTTTCGTAGAGTATTAAGTTCATTATAAAGAAGATGCATGCTACCCAGCTCTCAGAGGTACTCTTTAGTCTCGCCCTTATTTCATTCAGATTGTATCCGTTTTTCCCTTGACCAAACTTACCTTCGATATGATTTCTTTCCGCAGCTTCTCTTCTACGTTTTCGTTTCTGATAATAGGTCTCATTCTCTTTGTTTTTTCTGCGGCCAAGAGCCATTGCAGTTATTCTGATATTCCTTTCCTTTAACCAGCTTCTGTTTTCTCTTGTAGCATAAATCTTATCAACCTGAACCAGTTCAGGATAATGACCATGTAACTCCTTGTATGATTCAACCTGGTTAATCAAATCACCTCCTTCATGGTATGCATTCCAGCTAAATGTATTAATTCTTGCAAAACCGTTATCAAGACTTACTCCCAACTTAGAGCCAAACTCTATCTGAGCTTTGGTTTTGCCTCTCGGGATTGGCCTTACATGGGGCTGGAATATGCTTACAATTCTATCAGGGCAACTATGTGTCTTTGTATCGTACATAAATTTCTGCTGGCCATACGCCGTGTTGATTACCCAAAACATTCTTTGTTCCGGGTGCTTTAGAGGAAATAGAGATCCTTTCGATTCAAAAACATCCAACATGTTGTTAATATGCTTGATATCACGTTTCACACATTCAAGTAATTTTCTTGTCATCTTCCGATGTGTAGCCTCTCTTTTCTTTTTTTGCTTTGAGTAATCCAGGTATGCCTTATCTATTTCCCGCCGGTAAGTTCTGGGTTTTACACCTTCTTTACCACTCTTAGTATAAAGCTTGTCGATAAATTTCTCACACTGTTTGCGGCTTTGATTTAAAATTCCATTATCGGTTGGGTAAGTAATATACTGGTCAGCAACGGTTGCGTCTGCCTGCATTTTCCCCTTGTTCTTCGCATTAGTGTTGTCTGTATCTTTCTTTTTCAGGTTTTCCTTTTTCAGGTTTTTCTTTTTCTCGTCTTTCTCGATGACCGATTTTATTAATTCAACATTGAGAGAATCGAATACCTTGTGTCCGGCTCGCTTTCTGATATCTACAAATAATGATGGATCAAACACCGGTTGTGCTGTAAATTCCTTCAGCCCTATAAAATATTGCATATAAATATTCTCCTGTATGGCAGCGATCACTCCTCTGTCGTCGAGCTTTTCAATGTGTTTTATGATTAAGGCTCCAAGAACAATCCGCGGAGAAATTCCGGGACGTCCAAAATCAACATTCATCATGGCCATATAGGCTGAAGCAAATCTATCCCATGGAACTACTTTACTAAGCTTAACCCACCTATTATCAGATAGTAATGATGTCTGGAATGGAGTTTTGAACTCTTCAATTGTCAACTGGCGATCAGAATTATATTTTACCATAAATGCAAATATTACTATGGTAATTTATGTTTTAATTTGCATTTTTACTATTAATTCGAGCCTAAGATATTAACATACATGGCTGATTATTAACAATATGTGAGCATTATTTTAGTTTTTCAGCAAACCCTATTTAATACCCTCTACAGCAGCTTAATACTATAACTAAAAACAGCCGGTGAAGCGTACACAGTGTACTGCGGAAGCTGCCTCGGGCCGCAACTTGAGGAACCCACACCCAAAGTCTGGTGGTTGATACAGAATACTGTAGCTGTACTCTGTGGCAGATCAGCACGGTATTCCACCTTGTCCATATCTTCATCACTGTATGGGAGCATCGAGACCTGCATAAGGTTCTCGTCCGATTGTACCATTATTCCAGCGCCAGCGGAGTTGGTTAATTTTGCCCATCTTACATCCTCATGATTTCCGCAATCCATCGGCTTTTCGTATGGTGTCATCAAATCCTTTACTGTGCTGGTATAGAGGCCTATATCAAATCCTCGTTTGCGGTCGGAATAGTTTTCCATTGGTCCGCGGCCGAAATAAGATGCCTGATCGAACTGTTTGTCGAGGAACATCCTTACACCCCTATGAGCAACAACCTGTTTCGGATCACTCGAAGTGATCTTGTTTTCCGACTTAATTGTGCCATCTCCGCTGATAGTGTAGACGACATCGTGATTTACAGTAAAGTTATTTTTACCCGCTCCTATCATACGGACGGTTATTGTCGCAGTAAATGGATAATACTGACTAACTGTGACACTCTGGGTAGTCCATTTTATTTCGCGAAGTCCAGATCTGTTCCAGCCTGCATCAGCCCACATGTCATCATTCTTATGAGGTGCACGCCACAGGTGAAGCT
>CAIKKG010000005.1 GCA_903827975.1 uncultured bacterium | reverse complement strand
CAACTAAACTTTTTCTCTCGCTAAATACAAAATAGTAAAAAATTTCTAAAATACCGAGCAAATTTATTACCAGCAATGCAATAAACCACCATCGATCATTCTTTCTTGCGGCCTTCCATAAAGCCAGACCCTTCCAGATTAAAACCCAAATCACTATTAAAATCATAACTTTTGGATTTTGACCATTTTGCGAAAGCAAAGCATTTAATTCATTCATGTTTTTTATTTAATAAATTTATTATTCGACCTTACCTGCGGCTTTTCTATATTTACAATAATCACACATTTCGTTTGGATCAGGAATATTTTTACTCATCAAACATTTTTTAATTTTCTTTAACGCCTGCGGAATCCATTCATCGCTTCCTTTGTAAGGAAGGACTGATACATTAAACTCTAATTTTTTATCAAACGCTTTCCTGTCCGTAGTTCCATTACAATATACGAAATATCCAACCTCACTCACCTTAAAATTATTTTGTCTAAAGAGCCACTGATATATTTCCATCTGACGCTTATAACTCATCTCCCATCCCGAGCCCTCAAGAGTCACCTCGCCATCTTTAGAGGTTGCCTTATAGTCAACAATAATTAATTCGCCATCTGGATTCACCCACACATCATCGATGCCACCAGTTATCAAAAGATTTTCAGGCTCATACAAAAATTGGATACCTCGTCTTATTGCATCGCGCCATGCATCCATTTTTTCATGCTGAAGTGGAACCGCATCGACTCCGTATGCATCCATAATTGGGTGTGAGGTTCCTGCCGCGCGGTGCACATCAAATTCTTTTTTTAAAAGCGTATCTACCGCATTATTCAATGTGAACGATGGTGTTGGTGGAATATCAATTCCCAACCTACGATCCAAATAAAAGCATCTCTCACATCTAATAAAATTTTCTATCTTACTGCGACTCAACTTAAATGGCTGTGTTGAGTCTGGATTAAACATATTTTGCACTCTTGGTGGACTATACATATATATAAATAATACCACCGTTTTAACTGCTCGGCACTAATTTAATTTAATGACATAAAATCAAAAATCCCCGTTAAGGGGATTTTTGTCCAAGTTAGATTGAGAAATTTAGTAGTCTCTCCTTCCTCCTCCGAAACCACCGCGTGCAGGACGTGACTCCATCGGGCGCGCCTCGTTTACCGTAAGCGTGCGACCGTCAAAATCTTTTCCGTTCCACATCTCGATAGCCTTTGAAATATCTGCCTCGTTTTCCATTTCGACGAAACCGAATCCGCGTGAGCGACCTGTCATCTTATCGATGATGATCGTTGCAGACGTAACCGGTCCCACCTTCTCAAATGCTGCTTTCATGTCAGCATCTGTGGAAGAGTACGGCAAACCTCCAATATATAATCTCTTTGCCATTTGTGTGTATTTTGCTTCGTAGGGCGACCACTCACTTGGCTCCTTACACACTTAACGTGGCAAAAGGATTACCCCAACTGAGAAACCTACTGACGCTGTATTTATACCATATCGTAGAAAAAAAGCAACCCCCAACAAACCAAACTTAGACAGTCTACATGTTATTGTCTGTTTCCTCACCTAAATCATCGAAAAGCGAGCTATGAAGACCATCTGAACACTTACATTTTTCAAGAGGAAGGCCGTTTTGTGAACAATCTGAGGACTCACATAGACCAAACTCATCTATCACGCTACCGCAATCCCCCAAACATACGTAATGAATCATGTGAAAATTATATCAAATAAAATTAATATGTCAGCACAAGCCTGTGAATAAATATTTATCTAAAATATTCTACTCATCACCACTTGCATACTTGCTTTTTATTTCCTCGAACTTATTCTCAGCTTCTTTCAATCGCTCCTTACACTTCTTAATAAGGTCTAAACCTCTCTCATATTTTTCTAGTGCCTCATCTAAGTTTATATTCTCGCTCTGAAACCATTCATTTATCTTCTCAAGCTCCTTATAACTCTCTGTGAAATTAATTTTTTTATCAGCCATTGTTTTGAATTTTTATTTCTTCTATTTTCGACGTTATCCTGCCTTTAGTAAATCTAGTTGTGATTATATCTGATTTCTTCAACTTTTCTAAATCCTTAACAACTTCACCCGACTCTGTTGTGGTAATTGTATACCCTTGTCGCAATTTGAAAAGAGGACTTGAAAGCCCGAGTTTTTCTTCATGCTGAAAAAGAATTCGTTTAAGATGTATGAGCCACTTTTGAGAATTATCGAAAAAGTTTTTCTCCTGTAAGGAGAACTGTTTTGGAAATTCCTGAAATCTTGCAGAAATGAATCTTAGTTTAGTGTCTAGTGAGCGCTTAGGCTCAGATATCTGCTTACTTACAAGTGTTGTTATTGATGACTCGGCACTCTTCAATGACTCTAGAGCAGTACGAAGACTCGTACGCATTGCCATTGCAATAGCTCTTTCAGACTGTAAAACATTTTCTCTTGCGAGTACCCACGGATCACTTAGAACTTTTGCAGCATGTGTCGGGGTTGAAGCACGAAAATCTGCAACAAGATCAGCTAGTGTTACATCATCCTCATGACCAATTCCGGTAAGAACTGGAATTTTTGATGCAGCAATTGCACGAACAACATCCTCACTATTAAAAGCCTGTAAGCTCTCCCAGCTTCCTCCGCCGCGAGCAAGAACAATTATACTCAGCTCAGGTTTATTTTCATTAAGCCATTTGATTGCATCCGTAATCTCACCAACAGCAGAAGCACCCTCAACCTTAACAGGATACAAAAAAAGTGAAATATTAAAATTATCTAAATTAGTTACAAAATCTTTTAGCGCACCCCTACCAAATTTTGAAGTAATCAAACCCACACTCTCTGTAAATTGCGGTAATACCCTCTTCCTTTTTATATCAAATAACCCAAGATCACCAAGTTTCTTTTTTAGAATTTCAAACTGTTTCTTTAGCATTCCCTCACCAACAAGCTCAATACGCATAACCCTTAGATTTAATCCTCCATTCTTCTTGAAGACTGATGGATATCCGTGAATCTTAACTGCCATTCCAGGCTGAAGACTAATGCCGAGAGCTCTCAGCACATCGCTAGTAACAAAACATTGAACAGATGACTTGTCCTCTGTATCTAACAAATTAAGAAAGGTGAACCCAGGGTATGTGCTCATCTTCTCGCCTATCTCACCATGAACAATAACCTTTGCTGGCTTAAGATATTCATTTAAAAAATCAACGAATTCTGAAACTGAGAAAACTTTTTCAAGCTCCTCTTTAATCTCGCGCTCCGGCTCAAATTCTGAAAACAAATCCTGTGTTTTTTTAGCTGTCATAAAAATAATTGTTTAAAAAGTCTACCACTATTCATTCATTGCAGTAAGGTCATTAAGATGGAACCTGTTTGCAAAAAGAAATAGGAGCTGAAGAAGTGCGGCCAGACCGAAGCTTACCATGAAAAAATTCTGTATTGTTAGGACACATGATAGAACCATTAATATTGGTAAAAACACGATTCGCGACAAAAAATAAAGGACCTCGCGACTTAAAATAAATAGACTTGGGTGTGTAACAGCCTTAGCAATTTTATAAAACTGACTAGACCAAGCGACCATCAGTGCGGCGGCAATAATATTCCCAATAACATTTGAAATAATAATTGCGTTAGGACTTGTTGTAAAAATTCTTGTTGCCCAGATAGTCGCGAAAAGAATTGTGGTTATGCTTAATATTTTTCTTCTGTCCCCAGAATCCGAGAGAAGGCCAACAAAATATGTTGTAATAGCTGAGGCAAATAAGCCGACTGAAATTATACCGCCTAAAGATTCTATGTTATTAACTGCGAAAAATATAAACATTGGCCAAAGTAGGCCTCCTATTATCAACTCTGTGGAATATCCGATACCAGAAATATTAAAATTCTGAATACCGCGCCCAAAAAGGAATCTTAAAATCTGCCCTCTCTTTAGATTTGTTGCTAGGTGGCGATGCGGGAAAAAGAACAAGGGAACAACGGCACCAAAAAGAATTAATGATGCTATAAAAAAAGTTACTGAAAAACCGTAAAAAACGATGAGCGCCCCTCCTATAAATGGTGCGCTGAAATGTACAAGTGCTGAAATCGTATTTCTTGTTCCAATCTCACGACCAATCTTCTTATCATCAACGGTTTGTGAAAAATCGAGGTTATATCCAACATCAAAAAACAACGTATTCAGGGCAAGTATAAGTGGGAGTATTAGAAATAAATACGGAATCTCCGCTATGTAATTCAAGCCAAAAAAATAAAGAATCATGAGTGGCACACTAAGGAACATCATCATTTTGTCACTCATCCTATCAAGAATTGGTAGTGTAGCGAATGTTAATATAACAAAATAAACAGAATGCAGAAAGTAAAAAAATAGAATCTGCCAAATTGCGAACCCCATTTTCCATAAGAAAATAGGCACGAATATATTAATAAGACCCTCTCCAAACGTAATGAGAGCTAGTGTTCCATAAAGTGCCTTTACCTCCCGCCTTCCAAAAAAACTAAATTGTGTCCTATTAATCTGCATATAATGAATCTAATTATAGACGATTTTTTTATACTTGCCGATACGCGTTTCGTGTAGTAATCTATTGACTTATGGAAGACAAAAAACTCTATACAAATCTCAAAGTCGGAAAGCCAAAAGACAGTGTTATTGAAATTGAAGGAGAAATTCCTACAAATATAATTGAATTTCACCGACAAGAAGTTCTTGATGAGGTAAAACAGGAGGCTGAGATACCCGGATTCCGCAAAGGAAATGCCCCAGAAGAAATGGTTCTTAAGCAATTAGACATGAATCATGTTCTTGAGGATGCAGCTGAGGAAGCCCTTAGTATCGCCTATCCAGCAATACTTGATGATAATCATATTGTACCGATAAGCTCACCACGCGTAACATTTGTAAAACTTGCGCTTGGTAGCCCACTCGAATTTAAAATTAGTATAGCGGTTGAGCCAGAAGTGGATCTTCCGAATTACAAGAAAATTGCTAAAGCTGTAAAAGATACAAAAAAACAAGCCGAGGCAACCGACGAAGAGGTGGAAGAAATAATTAAGCAGTTATTAACAATGCGCCAAGGCGAGGATGGTAAATTGCCTGAACTAACTGATGATTTTGTAAAAACAATTGGTAAATTTGAAAATGTTGTTGATTTCAAGGAAAAACTAAAAACAAATATTAAAGCCGAGAAAGAAATGGAATCAGCTCGCATGCGATATGAGGAGCTTGCGAAAAAGCTCGCAGATGAATCAAAAATTAAACTTCCATCACTTCTTGTTGAAGATGAGATGTATGCCGCACACGGAAGACTACACCGCGAGCTTGAGAAAAGGAAGATGAGTGAGGAGGATTACTTTAAACTAATAAAGAAAACTGAGGAGGAATATATGAAGGAAAGGAAAGAAGCGATTGAGCGCCAATTCAAAACAAAATTCATATTGAAAGCAATTGCAACAAAAGAAGGTATAAAAGCAGACGAAAAAGAAGTAGAAAAAGAAGTGGAACATGCAGCAACCCACTACACAGACACAAACCCAGAAGCATTTAGGAGTTACATAGAAGAGATGCTTACGAATGAGAAGACGCTGAAATTCCTAGAAGAAGCTAGTTGGTAATACTTAAAACCCCCTCGCGAAATTAGGGGGTTTTATTTATTGCGGTTTATCAGCTTTTTTGTTTTTCTTCTTCTCTTCTAATGCGGTAAGCGCATTAGATGCTAACCAGGTATATTTTTCAGGGTTTGTATTAAAATCACCATGCCCACCCCTAACAGAATAAAACCCATCAACAACCTTTTTATAGGCATTAGCAATTTCATCCTCATGAGCTCCTTCATTTTTCATTTTTTCTCTAACTTTATTTATTTCATTCGTTATACTTGCTTGCATGTCCTCCATTGGAAAAACCTTATCATTAACACCGTGTATAATTGAAATTCCAATTCCCAGTGCTTTAATTTCTGATAACAAATGTGCCACCTCTACGTGAGATAGGTCTTTTATTTCTTCAACTCTTTTCATTGGGTTGCTCGCAACCCATTTCACAAAATTTGCGGTTCCCCACACAACCTGCTCTTTAGCCATTGCTGAAACATCACCCATTTTTTCACGCTTTGCAAAAATTCTACCCTCGGCTATCCCAGTCATAATAAATCTCATGGTAAGCTTTGCAGCATTCATAGATTCAACCATTCCAGCGGGGTCAATAAGAACGATATTATTAAATTTTTCAGGATATAGATATGCAGCCAAAAGTACTACAACGCCACCACGCGATTCACCAATAGCATCAACCTTAATATTTTTTTGCTCTAATACTGGCTCAATAGCGGCTACTTGGCGAAGAAGCGAATCGGAAAATTCATTTACTTTAGGGTCCGAAATTTCTACATCGGCACCACTTGCGCTCTCCACCATAAGTGCCCTTCGCCCCTCTTCATATAAAGTACTTATATTTGCCTTCCTACTTTCTGGAGCATTGTCACTATATCCTGGAATAAGAAGTGTCGGATTTTCATGTAGAAGATGCTCTGGTGATACGTCTAAAACCTTAATATCGCCACCTGGCAATTTAATAACTTCACGTTCTTTAAATTTCTCCTCAAATCTAAAATCCTTTTCTGGTAACTTTGCTTGAGATAGTGGTATTTGTTCAATTCCCATATATTTAGAAAATATAATTAAAAACGCGTAATTAGTAAATTTTTAAAGCGAGATCATTATCGCCCCGGCAACCATTAAAAGTGCTCCTAGTACAGATTTCCACCCAAGCGTCTCCCCTAAAAATATTGCCGCTAGGAGAACAACAAAAACTATACTCATCCTATCTACAGCAACAACTTTTGAAGCGTCTGCCGATCTAAGTGCAAAAAAATAAAATAACCACGAGAGTGCGCCCGCAATGCCGGACAAAATAATAAGTGTCCAGTCCCTTGAGCTGAATGAATCAAATGAAAACCCATTAAATTTTTTCAGGAATAAACTGGTTAATACAAGAAACCCAGCCATTATTATTGAGCGAATTGTAGTAGCTAGCGTGGGGTCAATCCCCTTAAGGCCCAACTTACCAAAAATCGCAACAAGCGATGCTGTAAGCGCAGATAAAAATGCATATAAAAGCCACATAAGTAAAGTATAGCACCAAATATATTAACCCAAAAATTCTAGAACTTTTTTTCTCATAGAAGCATTTCTCCATATATCTGAAAGAGAAAGATGCCCACCACTCTTTAGCAACGTAAATGAACACCCAAGCTTCTCTGCAAATAATATTGAACCGCTTGGATACACGACATCATCATCTTTTGCGTGTATTACATAAATCTTTTTTTTATTAAGAGACCCGACAACAGAAATAGGATTGTAAAATGAGCCTGACTTTAGTTTATTCCAATCTTTTATATTTACGCGATACCCATTACCAAATGCCCCGAGTGTAAAATCTTTTAATTTGTTTAGTGGCTCAGTCTCAGACTCAATACGCCAATCGATAACTGGAGAAAGTGCAACAACCTTCTTAACGTTTTTATGTGTTGAGGCAAGAATTGCCGCTGGCCCTCCAAAACTTGAACCAATTATTCGAACTTTTGGATTATTTATTTTATATACCTTACCATCCCAAATACTCGTAAACCCATCAGAAAGTGAATCTATTAAATCAAGTATATCTTCATGTGGTGAAATTTTAAGAAGTGAGCCTCCACTCTCCCAACTTCCGCGATATCTAGGTAGAAAAACCCAGTACCCCAGTTTTGCGAGCAAAAACATAAGTTCGCTCTGAGCGGGATATCCGGGCATTCCAGAACATAAAATAATTACATCAGAAGTTCGAACCGATGGAGGAACAAACTCAGAAACGATGTCTTTTTTAATTCTTGTTCTTAATGGGTGCTTCATGATGTTTAATTAATAATTGCTTATTTATATGCCTTTGCCTGCAAGTTGAAAAGAGTTGCATATGTCCCCTTTTTCTTAATTAGCTCCTTATGTGCCCCCGCCTCAATTATCTTTCCTTCATTAATAACAAATATTTTATCAGCATTTTTAACAGTTGAAAATCTGTGCGAAATAATGATAACAGTCTTATTCTTAGCCAATCTCTCAACATGCTCGAAAATCTCGGCCTCGGCTTTCGCATCTACAGAAGCAGTTGGCTCATCCAATATGAGTATTGGTGAATTTCTAAAAAATGCGCGCCCTAGTGCAACCTTCTGCCACTGCCCAGCGGAAAGCTCAACTGAATTTTCGAATGTCTTTCCAAGCATCTGATCATAACCATCTTTATAATTAGACGCTACAGAATCTGCGCCTGAATTCTTTGCCGCCTCTTTAATTTTCTCAATGTCCTCTTTAAATTCTGTATTCCCAAAATAAATATTATCCTTAATCGAATATTCGTATTTTATAAAGTCTTGAAGCAGTATTCCCAATGCAGCATGCCACCTATCAAGATCAAGTTCCCTTACATTAACACCATTAATTAATATCTCTCCTGAAGACACATCATATAGTCTCGCGAGTAACTTAATTAATGTTGTCTTACCTGCACCATTCTCTCCGACAATAGCAATTTTTTCACCTGGTTCAATAACCATTGAGAAATCTTCCAGCGAAGCTTTCGATGCCTTTGGATAACTAAATGTTACATTTTTAAATTCGATTTTTGGTGCGGATAAATAATCAATTTTTGTTGGACTCTCTGGAACAATGATTTTACTTGGCGATTCTAGAACCTCAAACATGTCAACGATATACATTGCATTTTCATAAAGCCGCGCAGCGTTCCTCAGCATACCACTCACACCATTCTGCAGATTATTCATAACGCTCGTATAATAGCTGATGCTACCAATAGTGATTGTCTTTAATATTGCAAGATAAATAATGAATATCTCAATACCACCATATACAATATTTGAGAAAACATTTAGTAGGTTGTTTGAAATTAGATACTTCTTTAAAACAACCTCGTTCTCCTTCAAAAAACGCTCATACATGCTGTGTAGCTCACCAATAAACTTCTTGCTGAGTTGGAAAATTTTAATCTCCTTAATACCTTCGCCACCCTGTATAAGTTCAGATAGATACCAAAACTTCTTACGATAAGGTGAGTTTCCATTCCAGATTCCCCAAGCAAACTCTGAGTGTGATTTACGAGTAAGAAAAATTGGCACAGCCGTTAGAAGTATTGGAAATAGAATCCACCAGTTAAGTAGAGAAAGTGCGGCTATGGCAATACAAAACTGCAGAAATGACTGCCAAAGGTAAAAAACAAATGAGATTGTATTTATTGGCCTAGTTATATAACTCTCGCGCAAATTCTGAAGCTTATTACGAAATTCAGGGTCTTCAAAATATTCAAGCTCCAACGAGGAAATCTTAGAAAGAATCATCGTGTAAAACTTTGCTGGAAACCTAATCCATAGCTTTTTATCTATTATGTCCTGGAACGTATATGAAACATCTAAAGCGAGAAGTGAGATGAAACGAAATATTAGATATATGGCTAATTGCTTGTAATCAACTAAGCCCGATCCAACTGAAGCAATAACAAGGTCAATAATAAGTTTATAAATATAAGCATTTATAAAAGGTAAAATCGCCGGTATCGAATATGTAATAAAACTCTGAATAACTATACTTGGCTCCCACTGCCACAAAAGGCCAAATAACTTTCTGGTAACGCCAAGCGTTCCTATCAATTTTTTACTACTAAATGGATTTTTACTTTTTTTCTTATTCATGTTTATTTTCAATTCTGAAATCGGTTACTATACTTGTTAGTTAAGTTCATTGTATTCACGCACAACAGAATAATCAAACGTTATACTATTAAGATAGTTTTTCCACCTTCACACCGACAAGACGTATTGCTTTTCTCTTAGGATTCTCACGCGCATCAAAAAAAGGCAAGAGAAGTTTCAACGACTCAAATTCAAGAACACTTAATTCTTTCACGTTTTCACTAAATGTATGTGCTCGAGATTTAGTTTCAAAGTCACCAAAGCGAACAGTTATTGAGATTGTACGAAAATATTTAAATCCGCTTTTAGCGAACCTTTTGAAGACTGTCGTGCACAAGTGATTTAATCTTTCAGTAATAACATTCGCGTCAAGTGTGTTTTGCATAAATGTTTCCTGCTCGCCTATTGATTTAGCCTCATGCTCCTCGACAATCTCAGTGTTATCAATTCCGCGAACCTTTAGATATAGATCACCGCCAAATTTACCAAGTAGTTCCTTTAGCTCGCCTAATTCAAATTTCTTTAAATCCTTAACCTTATTAATTCCCTTATTATTTAGTATCTCCTCGGTTTTTGGGCCTATGCCAGGAATTTTCCGGATTGTTAGCGGCTCTAGAAACTTCTCGGCCTCAGAATTTGTTACAACTGTTAGTCCATCAGGTTTTTGAAAATCTGAAGCAATTTTTGCAATAAGTTTGTTTGGCCCAATACCTATTGAGCATGATAGGCGCTCTCTGTCTTTTATTTCTTTTTTTAGTTTTTTGCACGCCCTCTCTGCCTCTTCAAAACTACCAAGATGGCTTAAATCAAAATACATCTCGTCAACGCTCGCCTGTTCAAATTCTTCTGAGTATTGTTCAACAATCTCCATAATATGACTTGATACATCAGAATAAAGCCTCATGTTTACACCTAAAAAAATTGCCGGTGGTTTTCCAGCTCGCTTTGCATTCTCCGAATACTCCCATGCTTTGGATATTGGAAGTGCTGAGCGAATTCCATATTCACGTGCTTTATAATTTGCGGTTGAAACAACACCCCTACCCTTACCACCCTCTGGATCCGAGCCAACCACAATAGGAAGTCCGACAAATCTCTCATTATCCCGCTCTTCCACAGACGCAAAAAAAGCATCCATATCTATATGTGCAACAATACGCATTATTTTAATAATTTACGAAAAACTTCTTGTGGCTCTTCTTTATTTGTTGATGCTCTATAAACTGCGCGCAAAAAAGGAAATTTATTAATTTCTGATTTTAGAATTTTAGATAGTGGTTCAATGGATAATACTCCCTCGGTCTGTGGAATTGATTTATTTTTCTTCACAATCATCTCTCCAGCCTCAACATTTTTTGAATATGTACTAAAACCAGTTGCGATAAGATCAATTGTTCCAGCAACACCACTTGCCGTGCCCTTTTTACCACCCAAATGTGCAACAATTAATTCCATCTCACTATTCGCATTAAATGCAAACCATGCACGGGCATTCTCCCCCCAATTAAGTTCCTTTGCCATTCCTAAACCTATCGCGTATATATTTTTCAAAACACCAGAAGACACAACACCAACAATATCACTAGAAGTTGTTACCTTAAGTGGTGAGCCTTTAAAAAGATTTGCGACTCGCTCTCTTGCTACGGAATTTTTTCCGGCTAAAACACCAAATCCAGGCATTCCAGCCTTAAGCTCGTTTGCAAGCATCGCACCGCCAAAATACATTATAGGATTATCAGGGAATGCATCGGAAAGAAACTCATGTGCATTTTTCTTACTGTCTGCCTGAAGTCCTTTTGAAAGACTTACGAGAATCGTCTGCTTATGAACAAATGGTTTTATTGAACGCACTACTGATGGTAGACACCACGATGGTACACATAAAAATATAATTTCAGCGCGTGGAACAATTTCAAAAAGTGATTTCTGCCCACTAACCCTCCCTGGAGACTTGTCCCAAGGATTAACTGCGTGCTTATTTTTCCGCAAAATAGATGCGATTGCACTTCCTATATCGCCCATTCCGAATACAACAATGTGCGACTTCATGTATATATTATACTGCTATCTTTGAAATTGGACACTCTTTATGCTGATGCTTTTTTGACGGGCAATGCTCTCTCCCGTATGCGATTATCCTATATGAAAGCCCAGCCCACTCCTTCCTGGGGATAAGTTCCATTAGGTCTTTTTCGATTTTTACAGGATTACTCTCTTTTGTAAGACCCCAAATCCTAGCGAGACGCCGAACATGAGTATCAACGGGAATCCCGACTATGATGCCGTAAGCGCTTTCAAGAACTATATTTGCAGTTTTCCTACCAACACCCTTAAGTGTTAAAAGTTCCTCCATTGTATTTGGAACGCAACCTCGAAATTGTGACTTTATTAATTTAACCGTTGCTAAAATATGTTTTGCTTTTGTTTTATAAAACCCGGTGGGCCTAATGTCATTTTCGAACTCGGTTTTATCAGCATTTAAATATGCATTTAGGGTCTTATATTTTTTAAATAATTTTTCAGTTACCTCATTAACCTTTTTGTCTGTACACTGTGCAGAAAGAATCACAGCAATAAGAAGTTCTAACGGTGTTTTAAAGTTCAAAAAAACACGCTCACGCGGATAAATTTTCTTTAAAGTCGTAACTATTTTTAATGCTCTCTTTTTTAAATTCTTTTCTTCTGCTTGGTTGGGCATGTCATATTATCTAGCACCTAGCATTGAATACCCAATATATAATAAACCGACTGCAAATATAGCAAATAAAATAAATTCAAAATGTTTCATATATAAAATTACTTAGTAAACGCGCTACCTCCCGCAAACCGCGCATTATTGCCAAGTGCCTCCTCAATACGCAATAACTCATTATATTTTGCAGTTCTCTCGCCCCTACTCAATGAACCAGTTTTTATTTCTAATACTCCCAATCCAACTGATAGATGTGCAATGGTAGTATCATCTGTCTCACCAGAGCGATGTGAAATAATTGTATTCCACCCAACCTCTTGAGCCATGCGAATTGCTCTAATCGTTTCTGTAAGTGTCCCTATCTGATTCATTTTAATTAGAATAGCGTTCCCAGATTTTTCTCTTATTGCTCGCTCCAAAAATTTAGTATTAGTTACAAGAAGGTCATCACCTACTAATTGTGTTGTGGACCCAAGTGACTCGGTAAGCTTAGTCCAGCCGGCCCAGTCATCCTCGGAAAGTCCGTCCTCAATAGAAGCTATCTCATATTTTTCTCTTAAATCGGAAACCCAATCAATCATCTCATCAGAAGAAAACACTTTCCCCTCCTGTTTGAGTGTATATTTTCCATCATGAAAAAATTCGGATGATGCGACATCAAGCGCAAGCACAAAATCCTTTTTAAGTTCATATCCAGCCGATGTAACCGCCTCTGAAATACAATCTAGTGCTTCTGCGTTTCCATTTTTCAGGTTAGGAGCATAACCACCCTCATCACCGACTGTTGTTGCATACCCACGGTCTGATAATGCTTTTTTCAAACAATGAAATACCTCAGAAGATGCGCGAAGCGCCTCATGAAATGAGGTAAATCCCACAGGAGCAATCATAAACTCCTGTATATCAGTTGAATTTTCTGCATGAGCGCCACCGTTTATAACATTGCATAACGGGAGTGGTAATATAAAATCGCGCTTAATATCTGAGAGCGTTTGTATATATGCGAATAATGGCAGCTTTTTGTAATGCGCGACTGCGTGTGCCACAGCAAGCGAAACTGATAGAATTGCATTTGCGCCCAATCTTTCTTTATTCTCAGTACCATCAAGAGCAATCAATTTCTCATCGATTGCACTCTGATTATCAGCTTCCATACCAATAAGTGCATTCGCAATCTCATTATTTACATTTTCTACTGCACGCAATACACCAAGTCCATTAAACCTTTTTAAATCTATGTCTCTTAGCTCATGAGCCTCGTGTGCCCCGGTAGATGCACCTGAGGGTACAGATGCCCTTCCAGGCGTTCCATCCTCCAATATAACATCTGTCTCAATGGTTGGATTTCCTCGTGAGTCTAATATTTCTCGTGCGTGAATAGATTTTATTTTCATAGATTTGTTAGATTCTTTTTTCTACTCGTATCGCAATGCCTCAATAGGATTTTTCTTCGCTGCTTCTCGCGATGGGTAGATACCAAACAAAATTCCAGTAAACGTTGATACGCCGACCGAGAGCCAAATTGCAGACATTGGTAATGCGAAAACCCAATCAATCTGAACGAAGTACACAAGAATAAAATACAGTACGACAGTAAAAAGTGCTCCGAAAAATATTCCTATCAATCCACCGAAAAACGTAAGGATAACAGACTCCCATAAAAACTGTTGTAAAATATCGGAGTTTGTTGCACCAACTGCTTTGCGTAATCCTATCTCTCTAGTTCGCTCAATAACAGCGACCAACATGATATTCATAATTCCTATGCCTCCAACAACAAGAGAAATAAATGCGATGGATGTAAGGAACAATGTAAGAATTGAAGTAATATTACCCAAAAGCGATAGGATGTCCTCCTGCGTTCTAACCGTGAAGTCGTCTTTATTTGGATCTGTAATTCTATGACTCTCGCGAACTATTGAAGTTACTCGTGCTTTTACAAACTCTGGTGTATATGCATCACTTGCCTGAACAGTAATCGCATTATAATAATCTATTCCAAGTAACTGCTTCTGCCCAACAGTAAGAGGAACAACTGCGAGATTATCCTGATCTATACCAAAAGCGCCAACCCCCTTCTTCTCAAGAATCCCGACAACGCGAAATGATATATCTTTTAAACGAACAGATTTTCCAACTGGGTCATAATTACCAAAAAGAGTTTTTGCGGTCTCTGAGCCCAATACAACAACGTGCTCATATGACTCAACATCACTATTAGTAAATGGTCGCCCCCTATCAACATTGTAACTACGAATATTAAAGAAATTTCCTCGCACACCTAAAAATGTAACAGTTGTATCATTGTTTCCATAAACAATCTTTGCTTGACCACGTACCTCAGGCTCAACGCCTGTTATTGCAGCATTCCTCTCAAGTGTTGATATATCATCCTTAACCAATGTTTTAATAATTACGCCTTGTGATGATGCTGGCGCAGAAAATCTTCCACTCTTTGAACCACCTGGAATAACGAATATGAGATTTGATCCTACACCCTTAACCTGATTAACAATGAGAGCTTGCGCTGAATTACCGATAGACATTAGTAAAATAACCGAGGAGATTCCAATAACAATTCCGAGCATTGTTAAGAATGATCTTGTCTTTGCGTGTTGAACACTTGATAGTGCTATTTTTATTGAATCTTGGGTTCTCATTATTTGAAAAATTCTGACCTTGCTTTTCTTGTCTTCTTAATTGGCTCATCAGACTCAACGAGGCCATCCTTAATATGAATTAAGCGGTTAGCAAATTCAGAAGTATAAGTCTCGTGTGTAACAAGTATGATTGTGTGCCCATCTTCATGTAAGTCGTGCAAAATCTCCATTACCTGGGCTCCTGACTTAGAGTCTAAATTGCCTGTTGGCTCATCAGCAAATATAACATCTGGGTCATTAACAAGTGCGCGAGCTATTGCTACGCGTTGTTTCTGACCACCAGAAAGCTTACCAGCCTCCGCATACAGTTTTTCAGTAAGTCCCACACTTGCAACTGCTTTTTCAACAAGGTGTTTTCTTTTTGCAATTGTTATGTCGAGTGAATACATAAGTGGCATAGACACATTTTCAAACACGGAAAGCCTCGATAACAAATTGAAAGACTGAAAAACGAACCCCATCTCCTTGTTTCGAATATGAGCCATCTCCTTATCCGTTAATTCTGAAATACTTTTCCCGTTAAATACGTATTCTCCGTTAGTCGGTCTATCTAAAAAACTTAGTATGTGAAGAAGCGTAGATTTTCCAGAACCTGACGGACCCATTATAGCGACAAACTCTCCTTTTTTAATTTCAAACGAAACATCGCGCAACGCATTGGTCGTCTCGCCATCATCAACATATTTTTTCTCTAAATTCTTTAGATGAATCATTAGTTAGCCGTGCTAGTCTTCAGACCTACATTTATAAATGAGGCGCCCTCCACAACTCCATCCTTAATCTCTACAAATCCGTCACTGCTTCGAATTCCAATTTTTACAGGAATGTCTGTTGTTGTACCATCTACATTTAATCTTCGAACGAACTTACCATTGTCATTTTCTACGACAGCAAATTCAGGAAGTATTAAAACCCCCATCTTCTTAGCACTCTCAATCTCAAGGTTTGCTGTAAGACCACTTCTGAATTTCGCATTCATCTCATTAAATAATATTGTGATCTTAAAGTTTACAACCCCATCAATGATTGTCTCTGCTGGGTCAATGTAAGATACCTTTCCAGCAAAAGTCTCCCCTGGAAATGCGTCGAGTGTGATGCTAACAACATTTCCAACAGCAATGCGACCAACATCAACTTCCGGAATATTTGCCTCAATCTCAAGACTGGCCTCAGCCATAACAGAAACAAGTGCAATATTTGGAACAGCAATCTCGCCAGTCTTTACATCCTGCTTTGTAACAATTCCTGAAATCGGTGAATACAAAAATGTTTTTGTTATTTGCGCATTTATAGATGAGACGCTCGCCTCAGCCTGTTTTACCTGAGCATCTTGAGCAGAAATGCTCTGCGGGGTAGAGCCAGCCTCTAAAAGAGCTAATTCATTATTAACACGCTCAACGGTTGTAAGTTGTGCTGAGATCGCCTGCTCCTGTCCGGTTATTGCAGAAATCGCAAGACTCACATTAGCCCTACCAATGCCGATATTCGATTTAAATGTGCTAATACTTGTTTGAGAAATACCAACAGACTTATCAACCACATCAAACGCTCTAGCCAAAAAATTTCTGATAACGCTGAGATGTGCCTCACTACCCTTTAACATGGAATCTAATTCCGTGCGGGTTGTTGAAGATGAAAAAGATGCTAACTCCCTTTTCCAATCAGCAAGATGAACTGATGACTGACGTCTTAGGTTAGTCGCATCAACCTGTACCTGAGAATCAGAAACTGAAATCGCAAGTTGTAATACTTCGGTATCAGCATTTGTAAATAACTGGTCAGCCTTTGAACGAACCGCATCGTCCGCCTTCACATATGCATCATTTATAACATCGTGAACACTTGAATAAAGATTGGTAAGATCCCGCTCAGCCTTCTGAAGCTCCGCACGCTTTACTGAAATCTGCTCAGGACGAGTACCGCTCTTCAATTCTTCAAGCTTTGCTCTCTGCATATCAACATTAGCTTCTGCCTGAAGTAATTGTGCCGAAAGATCTGTTGAATCAAGGCGAGCTAGTTGTTGACCAGCAGAAACCTTGTCACCAATTTTTACATTTACATTTGCAACCTTGCCACCCTTCTCAAATGCGAGCGTAACGCTCTCAGAAGATTTAACTCTTCCAGTTACTGAAACATTTTCTGTTATATCACCACGCGTAACTGTTGCTTTTTCATATATTGGCTTGCTATTTGCGCGCATCCAAAAAAATCCACCGATTGATAATATTACCAGTAGAATGGAGAGCCATACATATTTTCTTTTTGATTTTTTCATTATTTTAAATTTATTTTCTCCCTTTTGATTTTGAAACGGCCTTTTCTTTTTGTTTTCTTAATTCAATTTTCAATTCATCCTTCAACTCATCAACAACTGCTCGTGCATCGGAACCTATTGACTTAGCATGAACCATTTTTCCAGGAAGTTGAATCATTGCCTCCGCAGTAAACACATCTCCATGTATGTGGTGCTTTGTTGTTCTTGCAATTTTAAAGAATAAATTTAGTTCTCCTTTTTCTTCAAATCGCTTTACGAAATCACTGCATGAACCAATCTTCTCCTCAACATAATCACTAAATGCCTGTGTTAGATCCAGTCCCACACACGAAATATCTATTTTCATCTAAAAATAATTTTTTATAAGCGACTTTTTTTCAGATTTGTAACGCGAAAATGCATCACACATCTTTATGTGTAAATTATATCATTATTTTAGAGGTAATCCTAAAGCCTATATTACCTGCTCAGCCTTTGAATTCTTTGAATCCCTATCAAACTTCTTTCTATCACTCTCCCTAAGGAAAGTTTTTCTAATGCGAATGGTCTTTGGCGTTACCTCTACAAGCTCATCGTCCGCAATATAATCAAGTGCGTCCTCAAGTCCCATCTCCTTTGGCACATCAAGAGTTTCCTGAATACCGAAGTTTTTTGTTCTAAAATTGGTAAGCTCTTTTGTTTTACAAATGTTCAATAAAATATCATCCGCTTTTGCATTCTGACCAATAACCATACCCTCATACACCTGTATTGCTGGGCCGATGAAAAGCCTTCCTCTGCCCTGTGCAGTAATAAGACCATAACTATTAGATTCGCCATTATCAGATGATACAAGAGAGCCATGAAGTTCTGGTGGAAGATCACCTTTATAATCCTCATATCCCAAAAAGATGCTATTCATAATACCCTTTCCTTTTGTACTTGTAAGGAATGCATTTCTAATTCCAATAAGACCTCTTGTCGGAACATTAAAGTCCATGTGCGTTGTTCCACGATCCACGCGCATATCTTTCATAATGCCGAGTCTACGTCCCATCATTTCGATAACAGTTCCACCAAACTCCTCGGGAACCTCAAATGAGACAAGTTCAACTGGTTCTTTTTTCTTACCATCTGTTTCATGAAAAATAACCTGTGGCTTAGAAACCTCAAGTTCAAATCCCTCACGTCTCATCTTCTCAATGATGATTGAGAGGTGTAACTCTCCGCGTCCTGCTACAGTCCACTTATCTGGCGAATCAGTTGCTGTTACAGAAAGTGCTACATCAGTCTCTAGCTCACGCATCAATCTTTCGCGCAAATTGCGTGATGTTGAATATGAACCCTCCTTACCAGTAAATGGTGATGTGTTAACACCAAAAACCATTTTGATTGTCGGCTCATCAATCTCAATTGGTGGCAATGGCATCGGATTCTCAATATCAGTAATTGTCTCTCCAATAGATACATCAGAAATTCCGCTTATACACACTATATCTCCGGCCGTTGCCTCATCTACATCAATACGCTTCATTCCGTCAAAACCCAAAACGGAAGCAATCTCAACTTTCTTCATCTCGCCCTTGCGGTTTACGTGCATAACACGCATTCCCTTTTTTAGAGTTCCTGAGTACAAACGTCCAATTGCAATCTTTCCTTTATAGTTATCATAAAACAAACTGACCGTTAACATCTGAAGTGGATTTACCTCTGAAATTCTTGGACCGGGCATATAACGCAAAATTGCATCAAAAAGTGGAATGACGTCATTCATCGTATCAAGCTCAGGTACTAATCCAGCCTTACCTTGTGAGCCAGCTGCATAAATTACTGGGAAATTTGACTGCTCATCAGAAGCACCAAGCTCAATAAACAAATCAAATGTCTGATCAAGTGCCCACATTGGTCGTGCATCGGGCTTATCAATTTTGTTCACAACTACAATAACCTTGTGTCCTGCCTGAATAGCTTTTCTTAAAACAAATTTTGTCTGCGGCATCGGGCCCTCCTTTGCATCAACTAAAAGCAAAACACCATCAACCATACGCATGATTCGCTCAACCTCTCCACCGAAATCAGCGTGTCCTGGAGTATCAACAATGTTAACCTTCACACCCTTGTAGTGAATTGTCGCGTTTTTTGAAAAAATAGTAATTCCACGCTCTCTTTCGAGTTCGTTTGAATCCATTATCAAATCCTTATCGTCATCTGCCTTCAAACGGAAGTTCTCAGACTGCTTTAAAAGTGCGTCAACAAGCGTTGTCTTTCCATGGTCGACGTGCGCAATAATAGCAATATTTCTTATGTCTTTTCGTATTGTATCCATATAAAAATGCCTCGCGCGAGGCCTTTCCAAATTTATCCTTCCTAAGAATACGCATAAATACAGGCTTTGTCAAACTATTCGTTGACACATATCATTTTTAGTGATAAAACTTTTTATAGAAACTTAATCAAAAGGAGATTGTCGTGAACGGGAAATCTGCGCAGAGCATGGTCGCTCCAATACTTGGTTGCGGTAAGGTAATTCGAGCAACTCGTGGTGAGAAGAAAATATTAGACTCTGATGTTTTTCTTTATAAAGAGGATGATTTCAAGAATTTTACTGACTTCGAGGAGTCTTTTTCAAACGAAAAAACTCAAACGGCGGGATTCAAGCTTGTGCGCGACTCCAAATTCGTTCAGATTTTTACATCTATCTCGTGCAATCTTGATCAACTTTGTTTAACACAAAATCAGATTATTGAGTTTGTGAGGGATAATCGAAAGTGGATGTCAAAAAACTGCAACATGGCCTTCTTCCTTTTCAGAGATGCACAAAATTACTTTGTTGCCATGGTCCTTATTGATGCAAATACCGCGGCGAGCGTTTTTGTAGACCCTCTCGGCAGTAAAAAAGTCTGGGAAGCAAAAGAAGACTATATTGTTATTGTAAGAGACGATGAATAAATACTTAAACCCCCGAAAAATATCGGGGGTTTTTATTAACTCTATTGCAAATTATTACTGCTGTTTTTTAAGTCTCTCTAAATCCTCAACAGCTTTTTTAAGAAGTGTCTCAATCTTATCAAAAGATGCTTTCTCCTCCTCCTCATCATGCTCCTGAATCTCATCAACGTCTTCCTGAATCTCATCAATATCTTTTGAAATCTCATCAACGTCTTCCTGAATCTCATCAATATCTTTTGAAATCTCATCAACGTCTTCGGAAATTTCTTTCACGTCTTCCTGAATCTCGTCCAAATCTTCCTCAACATCCTCCAAACTTTCTGCATGACGATTAACTGTAATCTGAATAAAAATGGAAAGATAAATTGCCTCCAGTGAGACGATTGTCGTTAATACTAAAAGAACTGAGTCGGTTGAGACTCCAAAAAATATTAGACCTATCGCTCCAGCAAAAAGAATTGTATGTACGACAAGAGAACCAGTTGAACCAATCAACCTAGTAACCTTTTCCGAGAAAACTTCTTCGGCTTTCGTTTTTTCGTTTTTATTTTCTATCTCACTCATATATTTATATATTACACCTTTACAATTTCTAATGTAAGAAAAAGTGGTATCTCCTTACGGATTCTATTTTCCTCACCTGCTCTTGGACCGGGCTCGCTTTTCCTATTTGAAATCCACTCTTCTAATCCACGGACAAGAAGTCCGCTCTTTTTTAAATTTTTAAAATACACCTGAAGCGGTCTGTGGAATGACAACGTGTACTCAGACGGTTTATCTCCAGGATGCATCTGAATCTTCTCGGTGCTTTCTGACATATATGCATCTAGTCTCCTGTACTGTGCAAGCTCCTTCTCATCCCAACCCCAACTTGAACGCTTTGGAACGCGAAAGGCTGGATGATTCATAACCATGTGCATTGTTCCGCCAACCTTCAAAACGCGCGCACACTCGGCAAATACTTTCTGTATATCCTCCATGTTCTGAACAGATAGTATGATTGCTACCTTATCAATACTTCCAGAATCTAAAAATTCAAGCTTGTGTGCGGCTGAAACCTTATATGCAATTCGTTTACTTGGTGTCTTCTTTGCTATATCAATTAAATTTCTTGCAACATCAACGCCAATTATCTTAACATCAAACTCGGCAAATGCGCGCGAAAAAAATCCCTCTCCGCACGCAAGATCAAGTATGGTCTCGCCTTTTTGGAGATTCATCATTCTCAAAAGATTTGGTAGAACCACCTCTTTTTGATATGTCCCCTCCTTACCAAGAAGTTCGCTATACCATTCGGCGACCCCACCCCATGACGTATTTTTCTTACCATTCATACATACACTAATACCACAAAAACAATCATAAGAAAACTAAAACCAATTAGCCCATCATATCTCTCAACTTACAAAACTCACATTTTTCTTCTCCACATCGAGTCTCCCAAAATGAAAGTGCGTGGATTTCTGCAACTACGCGAGTAATAGTATCACTCAATTCACTCACCTCCTCGTCAGTCACGTAAAATCGCTCTTTCTTATAACGTCCCTTATCATCCGGCTCAACAAAATCAATATCAGCCGAAACCATATGATATTTTCCTTTCTCATAACGGTCTAATAAAATTTTATAGAAAACTAACTGCCTCTTTATATTTCCATTTGAACTCTCTGTCGTTCCCTCAATAACTCCGCGCGTCTTTGGCTTGCCAGTTTTATAATCAACAACGTTAACCTCGCGCATATCATCAGCAAACTCTAATTTATCTAGCTTTCCAGAAAGAGCAATTTCTGGCGTAAATAGAATACCTTTAACATCAAACTCCGTCTTTACGTTTGTTGCCCAGGTTGCGTGATATGAATCAAAATAACCAGAGAGTGCCTTCTCACCACGCGCCATATAATCAGCCTTATCACTCTCCAAAAATGACTGCCTATCAAAATGGAATGCAAATCTATCCAATAAATATTGCTTTGTTGATTTACCACCCTCAGAAAATGAGCTGAAAAAATCATCAAGTGCCGCATGAATTGCGGTTCCAAATAATTGATGTGGCTCTTTGGCCGAAGGAATTCGAATAAGGTTCTGATAAAAATATTTCCAAGGACAATCAAGATAATTATTAAGAGCTGTCGCAGAGAGTCCACGCTCAGCAAAAAGATTACGAATGAATTCCTTATCTTTTATACTCGCGTGTGACGGCGCAGTTGGTGCAAATAATAACTCCTTATGATCTGAAAACTCTTTCTCAAAATTACTTGTATCGCAATTCTCAATAAGTTCCGCCTTCATCTCACTAAGAAATTGTGTCGGCAGCTGCTCTCGTCCAGATATACTTTCTTTTGCATACGAAATAGTGACGGACTTTTTTGCACGCGTTAGAGAGACATAGAAAAGTCTACGCTCATCGTCTATAGAATTATTTTCAATTTTTAAATCTTGAGAGAGCGAGAACACGGAACCCGGCAATTTAATTGAATCCTTATTTTTTTTATTACCCCAGTGACCATCAAACGCACCTATCATATATACATACTCAAACTCCTGCCCTTTTGATTTGTGTGCGGTCATAAGACGGACACGATTCCCAAATGCGGAGAACGAACTTTTCTTAATGAGAATTTTATTAGCCTCAATTGTAGCAATGTAAGACAAAAACTCGCTAAGCTTTGTGTCTGGCTTTCTTTCTGTTAACTTCTGTATCTCATCAAAAAATCCATTAACCCTCTCCATTTTCTGAATCATGTCCTCATGACCAAGCGCATATGACAAAAATCCTGACTCGCGCAAAACCATTCCAAAAAATTCCTGAAGCCCTTTGTTTTTCCCAGCAACTGAAAGTTCTTTCAACTTACCGTAAAAAAGTTTTATTGCGTCAGCATTCTCAAGATTTAATTCGCGCAAAACTTTCTCTGAGCGAAGAACGTCGTAAAGTGGTGCGCGTAAATCACGTGAGGCTCGTATAACCCTGTACACATCAAGTGGATCAAGCTTTAAGAAATCTATATGCATTGCCTCGGCAACACGCGAATCCTCACCGAACTCATTTATCGCTCTTAACAATACAATTATCTTGCGTATATCAAGATCACTTAAAACATTCTCGTCTGACTCAATAACGAAAGGCACACCAGCTCGCTCAAGTTCTGGAACGAGCGGAAGTGCGTCACGATTATTTCTGTACAAAACTGCTATGTCTGACGGCGCACACCCAGCATCAAGTTTCTTTCTTATATCCTCGGCCAAAAAATGTGACTCAACCTCAGGCCTTGAAAATTCAAAAAGATGAACCAACTCATTCTTATTAGTTGTATTTGCATGCAATACTTTTTTACTCTCAATAAGTGAGTGTGCTGAGTCCAATATAAGTTGAGAAGACCTGTAATTTTCCTGAAGGACAATAAGCTTAGCCTCCGGATATAGTTCTTTAAAATGCAAAAAATTCTGTAATGAGGCGCCCTGAAATCTAAAAATTGCCTGCTTCTCATCACCCACTACAAATATATTCGGATTCTCATGGAAGTTGGCAAGAAGTTCAAGAATTTTATTTTGCGCGTTGTTTGTGTCCTGATGCTCATCAACCAAAATATACTGATGTTTTTCCTGCAAAATTAAAAGCAAATCACCATTATTTGTAAGCGCATGAAGAACCTCCATAATCATATCCCCATAGTCATACATCCGACGCGTGCTAAGTTTTTCTTCATAAGCGCCATACAAAATACAAAGCTCTTCATTTTTCTCAATATGTTTTAACTCATCTTTGAACTCGCCCTTCATCTTACCTTTGTGTACACCTTTCTCGTGATATAGATCTGGTGTTTCAAAAAATCGTTCTTTCTCTTTTTTTATAATCTCAATAAACTGCTCTGGATCTATTCCCTCGCGCTTCAAATCGTTTATTGCTTTCAAAATTCCGCGCACGTGATGAAGTGGCTCGCCAAAAGGTTTTAATATCGGTAAGGTTGTAGAAGTTATTATTTCCTCAATAAGTGAAATCTGATCAACTTCTGTAATACTCTCTGAGCCTATGATGCGTGGAAACTCTTCTGGGTACTCTTTAATTACTCCATTACAAAATCCATGAAATGTATTAATGCCGACTGAATATGCGTCAGCCCCGATAAATTCTAAAAGCCTTCGGCGCATAGTACTTACTCCAGCCTCTGTAAAAGTTAGCGCTAAAATATTCCCAGGGTTAGTGTCTGTATTTCTAAGAATGTTGGCGATTCGAAGCGTGAGTATCTGTGTCTTGCCAGTGCCAGGACCCGCGACAACCATAACAGGACCCTCAACAGCATCCACCGCCTCCTTTTGCTCCGTATTTAATAAACTATATCGTTTTTCGAATTCATCTCCTTGCATATATATGTATGCATAATACCACCAACCCAAATAACAAAAAAATCCGACATTTCTGCCGGATTTTATTTTATCTAAAAAGGAGTAGGAAGGCCGCGCCAGCAAACTGCATATGCGGAGGAATTGCCTTACCAACAACATGACCCATCATATCAAGTGCTGAACCGTCATCTCGAACAATACCAACGTGCTTCATCATATCGTCATGCACCTTGCCGTCAGGTCCAACGTGCCCAGCCTTATCGTTCTTTGCATCAAACACATATCCATCATTTGAAATATGACCAACCTTCTTGCCGTGCAAATCAAATACAATGCAATTATCATCCACCCTTCCGATGTTATGCCCTTTTATATCTCTTATATTGTAGATTGTATCCATTATCCTTCCATTATATCATCGCATCAAAAAAGAGAAAGATGTAAAATATAACAATGGATGAACCAAAAAAACCACTATTTGATATATCACTCTTCGTATCTTTTTTAATACTTTTAATACTTCACTCACTAAAAGTAATTCCGCCCTCAATAGATAGCGCGATACTTCTTATTGCCTCCCTTAGTGGGCTTATTCCGGTTGCTTTTAGCGCTTTTAAATCTCTAAAAAATAAGGTTGTTTCAGTTGACCTTCTTGCTAGTGTAGCCCTTATTGCTGCAATCCTATCTAACGAGTGGGGTTCTGCCACATTCATAAACCTAATGCTCACCTCTGCGCGTCTTTTTGATTATTACACCGCAGCGCGCACACATAGTGCAATTAGAAGTATTCTAAAACTTCGCCCAAAAACAATAAGAGTGAGGCGTGGTGATTCAGTTGAAGATATTCCAACAGAATCAGTCTCATTAAGTGATGTGGTAATTATAGAGATGGGAGAACGAATTGCGATTGATGGTGTTGTTGTGGACGGTACCGGTGAGGTTGATCAGTCATCTCTTACGGGCGAGTCAATTCCAATTACTAAAATAATCGGTGAGAAGGTCTGGAGTGGAACACTACTTTCTTCAGGAACGCTCACGGTTCGTGCGGAACGTGTCGGAAAAGATACTACACTTGAACACATAATATCTCTTATAGAAAATGCTCAAAAAAATAAAGCGCGAATAAAAACAGTCGCAGACTCATTTGCTAAGTGGTATATAATTTTCACCCTTATCTGTTCAGTTGCCGTATACATAATATTTCAGGACATTCCCCTACTTCTCTCACTTCTACTTGTTGCATGTGCTGATGATATTGCGATAGCAATACCGATGGGCTTCCTAGCAAGCATTGCAAACGCGGCGCACCGTGGAGTCATAATAAAAGGAAGTAATTTCTTGGAAGGACTCGCAAATGTTAAAACAATAATCGTTGATAAAACTGGCACGCTAACCTTTGGAAAATTAATTGTTCATGAGGTACACACATTTAATGGCATAACAAAAGAAGAGCTTCTTAAATATGCTGGGATGACCGCGGTCTATTCAAGTCACCCGGTGTCCCGTGCGATTGTTGAATATTTAAAACGTGAGAAAACAAAAATTGAAAAACCTGACAATGTTGAGGAACTTCCAGGTAAAGGAATGCGGGCCAAGCTCGGAACCAAAACAATAGTCTCAGGAAATGCTTTATTCGTAGAATCGACGGGTGTCGTATTTGATGCTGAGATTCGAGAAAGACTAATTACGGCTGAAAAGGCTGGATTAAACGTAACCATATTTGGACTAGACTCAAAGGTTGTCGGAATAATAACATCAGCAGACGAACTTCGTCCAGATGTAAAAACTGCTATTCAGAAACTAAAAACTCTTGGCGTTGAGTCAATCGTTATGCTTACGGGAGACAATGAGAATGTCGCTTCGCGCATAGCATCAAGCGTAGGAATAACAGAGTACCACGCGCACATGCTCCCAGAAGAAAAACTTGAGTATGTAAAGCTAAGTGCAAACCCTAAAAAAAGATTGGCTATGGTTGGAGATGGCGTAAACGACGCAGCTGCACTTTCTCTTGCTGATATTGGAATTGCGATGGGAACGATTGGCTCAGACTCAGCAATTGAGGCGGCTGACGTTGCACTAATGAAGGATGACTTTGCAAAAATCCCTGAGATGATAGAACTCGGACGCGACACTATGCGTGTTGTAAAACAAAATTTTGCGATATGGGGCTCTGTAAATATAGTTGGCCTTGTACTTGTATCAATGCATATTTTGGGACCCGAGGGCGCGGCTGCATATAACTTCATGACAGACTTTATACCAATAGCAAACTCAATGCGCCTTTTTAGGGCGCATTAATTAGTTTTATTTATTACAAATTATTGGAGATGATAAACGACATCCTTGCGCTCAACCACAATCTCCCAACCTGCTCGGCGCGCATGCGCATATAATTTACTGTTAGGGTTAAAACATATCGGTCTATCTACAAGTTTCAAAAATGGAATGTCAGCTTCTGAATCACCCACACCCACAGAACCCTTTAGAGAAAAACCATGTTCCTTCGCAATAAATTTAAGAAGCTTCGCCTTATCTCTCATTAATTCAAGGTGCAATGTCTCACCATTTAATTTTCCGTTTTTGTCTGTTGCATAAATACGCCCATATGATCTATCGAAACCCATCGTCTTACAGAACTCATCAACCGTCTCCTTTGGTGAGTTTGAGATTGCTATGATGTAATAATTTTTCTCATGTAATTCAGCAACAAGGTCTCGTGTAAATCTATAAACTCTGTTTTTATGAAATGCTACAACGCGTTTTGCAATTCGGGAAAAATCTGACTCCTTGATTCCTACAATATACTTCTCAAACGCATCAATAACTCCATGAATATACTCATCATAGCTTCCCTTTCTATCCAACCAATTCTTGAATGCGCCAGAATAAATCTTTTCTGCTTTCTCAGGAAAAATCCCCTCCTGGATAAGAGCCTCTGTAATCTCTATCAGTAGACTTGAGCGGAAAATAGTCCCGTCAATGTCGAATATGGCAACTTTTTTCATTAACGCCATTGTACCACCAGAAAAAATAATTTCCACTATTTGGCATAGTTTATAATAAAGAAATGACTCAGGATTATGGAGAATTTGAAACAAGAGAACTTCCACCACCACCGCACTGGAAGGATGCGCTTGGTGTTGGCGTTGTGATTGTTGGCCTCTCAATTGGTACGGGTGAGCTTATTATGTGGCCACACCTAGTGACCAAGTTTGGATTTGGTGTATTGTGGGCAGCACTTCTTGGAATTACATTTCAATACTTTATCAATCAGGAGGTTGCTAGACACTCGATTGCGACTGGAGAGAGCTTCTTTACATCAACCTCAAGAATGCTCAAGTGGTTTGCACCGTTCTGGATCATATCAAGCGTAATGCTTTATGTCTGGCCAGGTTGGGCAAGCACGATAGGCACAATACTTAAAGAACTCTTCGGATTTGGAAATTATATTTCTTGGGCATTCGTAAGTCTTCTTGGTGTGCTCGTATTAACATTCTCAGGAAAAATTGCGTATCAGATACTTGAAAAAACCCTAAAAATAATTGTCCCGACATTTTTTCTACTTCTTCTTGTTTCTAGTTTCTATAACGTATCAACAACAGACTTCAGTGGAATGTTCAAAGGAATATTAAATTTTGGTTTCTTTCCAAAGGGAATTGATATGGCGGTCTTCCTTGGTGCAATAGTATTTGCGGGTGCGGGAGGAATGTTAAATCTATGCACATCACTCTGGTACAGGGATAAGCAGACTGGTATGGGAAAATACGTCGGGCGCATAATTAATCCGATTACTGGGAAAAACGAATCAGTATCCATAACAAGTTATAGGTTCGATATAAATGATGAGAATATTTCACGTTGGAAAAAGTGGATGCGCTTTATACGCATAGATCAGGGAATTATTTTCTGGTTTCTCGGACTTACAACTCTATTACTCTTAAGTGTAAATGCGTATGCGACACTAACTCCAAAAGGATTGGTGCCTGACGGATTAAATATTGCTGTAGTGCAGGCACATATATTCGGAGACTCTATGGGACCAATTGGTGCAAATGTATTTCTCATAATGGCATTCTTAATGCTCTTCTCTGTTATGTGGACAGTACTCGATGCATTCACTCGCATTGTGAGCGACATCATATATGTAAACTCTCATATAGGTCCATTTAAAAAATATCTTACATTATTCAAAGAAATACCTGCGAGCAAATTATACTACTCATCAATTGTGATTCTTGTATTTACAAGTGCGCTTCTACTTCCGATGCAACAGCCACTTGTACTTCTCACAATAAGCGCAGCGCTTGGAGGAATAACAATGGGAATATATACGCCTGTTCTTATCTACTTAAATAATACTAAGTTAGAAAAAGAACTGAGACCTGGGATATTCACCAATATAATGATGGGTGGAGCAACCGTTTTCTACTGGTACTTTATCGCCTATCTTTTACTTTCTTATATAAAATAATCATATTAAAAAACTCCCCGCATTTACGCGGGGATTTTTTTATTACGCTTTATGGCCTATTGTGGCGCATATTATCAAGTGCCCACGCATATTCGATTACAAGAACTGGAATCCACTGAGCCTCACCCTTTGAAATAAAAAGGTAGACACCAACCATGACCGCTATTGTGTTTACCACAAAGAAAACAACATCAAAGTGCTCCTCGTGACGCGAGACCTCCTCATTATTAGTTAGATACATGAACCATTTCCAAAGCCTTTTTCTCATATACTTAAGTATATACCAACACAGCAAACTCTGGCTAATAATAAAAACCACCACTCAAATGAGTGGTGGAGTTCTATTTTACTGCTTATTTGGTGTAAATATACTGTGCCCTCATCCTTCCATCTAAATCACGAGTGCCGAAGACTGATGCGTCCTGCCCGACAACAAGAGAGTTGATACTCGTCTCGCTCTGACCAGAAAAAATAGCAGTATTAGCAGAAGAAAATATTGATACAGTATTTCCACCATTATCTAAAATACTTATAGTATTTCCAGTTATGTTTGTAATTGAGCCAAATACCTTTTCAAGACTTCTTGTATCATCCTTATATCCGCGCATCATTCCGAATCCACCACGCTCAGCCCCATATCCATTCATCATTCCATAGCGCAATCCCGTGCCTGCGTTTGTTAGTGTGTCTAGCTCATAATAATTAGCTGTGCGCACTGCTCCGTTAATCATTCCTAGAACAAAGACAATTGCGAATGCAACAACAAGTATCAACCACTTAACTGCAGTACACCATACGCTCCCGCATGCCATACCACATGTTCCGAATTTATGCTTTGAGTTTTTTATTTCTTTCTCCATATGTTTATTATACTATTTTTGATATTTTAATTCTGTTGCAATGACACATCTTCAGACTTTCTCCTCGATATACTCCTCCTATACTCGTAAAATATTAAGTAGACCACGATAATATCGAACACAGTAATTAACTCGAGTGCAAATGATGGGTGTTGCAGTGTTTGATAAATCTGATTAATAATAAAGTAGGAAAATACGACCAATGATGCAATATATGCCCACGCCTTATTTTTTAATAGGCCTCTAGTAAGTAGAATTTTCGTAATGCCGTGAGAAAGGAATATAAATGCCCAGAATGAAGTTGAGTAAATAATTAAATCTCTAAACCCTGAGTTTACCATGCTCCAGATACCACTTTCTGGGTTTTTTACAACAATCTGTAAAACAGATGTAAGAATAGCATTCATTGTCTCGTAACTTAGGAAATAAAATGCGACGCCTACTATAATCTCGGCAATTGCAATTCCGGCTTTAATAAATATTCCAGCTTTAAATAACTGATATGAATGTTTTCTGAAAAACTTACGCATGTGTATTAATTATTATACGCCAAAACTAGGCGATGCGGTAAGTCATCCAATAAACAGTTTATTTATGAGGAAACTCAATCCAAAACCTACTTCCCTTGTTCTCCTCACTTTCAAATCCAATCTTGCCACCATTTAATTCAACAAAGCTCTTTGCAACATAAAGACCAAGACCAAAGCCATCAGGATGCATAACGGAGGCATTAGATGCGCGGTAAAAACGCTCATAAACCCTGTCCTGTTCCGCTTTTGGCACACCAACTCCAGTATCCGTCACATCAAGGTGAATAACATCACCCTCTTGAGAAAGCTTAATCACAACAGAGCCACCCTCCTTCGTATAATCAACTGAGTTCTCGAGAATTGCGAGAATGGCCGACCTGGTTTTTTCTGAATCAACTTCGATCAATGGCAAAGAAGTAATTGGCACATCATAATTAACTTTTAACTCTTTCTGATTAAACCTATCCTTTAGCTCACTAAATGCTGAGGCTAAAATGCTTTCAAATGGCGTTTTTTCTTTAATTAAGGATACTTTATTGTCTTCAATGTCTATTGCAGATAGGAGCTCGTTGAGTCTATTTGAAATCTTTTTGCTTTCTGCATGAGTAACCTGAATAAATTTCTTCTGCAATTCCTGCATCTTGCCCATATCACCATCAATCAACATTTCAAGATTCCAGTTGATTGATGAGAGTGGAGTTCTTAGTTGATGAGCAATAATATTAAGAAATCTTCCACGCAACTCATTCAATTGTTTAATGCGAGCTTCTGAAATCGCGCGATCTGAAATATCACGCTGAATTGAAAAAAAGCCAACGAGATTTTTATCATTATCAAAAATTGGACTTGAAACACTATCAACAGTTATTAATCTCCCATCTTTTGCCTTATTTATATGCTCTTCTCTAACTATCTCACCGCTAATTAATTTACCCCAAAGCTCTGCATGCTCCTCAGGCTTTCTACCACTACTCTTTAATATGCGTGGCGTTGTCCTATCTAAAACCTCTTCTCTCGTATATCCGTAAAGCCTTATAAATTCATCATTAATAAAAGAGATTGTACCATTGGCATTCGTCATAAAGATTGCCTCACCAGATGCATTTACTGCATTTACTAATTCAGAAATTAAAAAATCACTTTTTTTCTTTTGTGTGATATCGCGAATATTACACTGAATAATTTTCTCGTCATCTGAAATAAATGAATTTGCCAAAAAATCAACACTTAATATTCCACCCATTTTTGTTTCAAGAGTAAGATCTTCAAAACGAATATGTCCGCTTTCCTGCAATTTCTTGAAGTTTTCTTGCGATGCGATGGTATCCTTAAAAGAACCTATTTCCCATAGATGTTTTCCAATTAAATCATCTTTTGAGTAGCCAAGAATTTTAGAAAGAAATGGATTAATATCCACAATAATTCCTGTATTTAAATCAACAAGCAAAATACCATCTTCCGTGGTTTCAAATAGTCGCCTATAGCGCATCTTACTTGATTCTAATTCAATCCTTGCTTTTTCTTCCTCTGTAATATCAGTAAATACACCGACAAGTTTTGCTGGGTGGCCGATTTTAGCACTAGTTACATTTACTTTAGCACTAATTATTTTCTCGCCATCGTTTTCTGCAAAAACACTGTATATGCTTTTTCTACTTTCACCACTATTTATTACTGCCTGAATCTCACTCATAATCCTTTCTCTATCGCTCGGCTTAACCAGTTTCAAAAAATGCTCATTTGTTATTGTTCGCTCATTTTTTGGAAGACCGTATATTTCTAAAGCCTCATCAGATAGTGTCGCTTTGTTTGTATGAAAATCGAGAGAAAAGCTTCCTGTTTTTGAAATTTTCTGAGCGTAAATAAACTGTTCATTCAAAATTGACATCTCGTCTGACTGCACTTTCAACCGGGTTACATCGTCAAAAATAACAAGCACGTTACGTACATTTGTTTCTTTTCCGGTTAATTCATCAATTAAAAAATATGGAGTTGCAATAACGTTAATCCAGCGAATATCCCCAGCGATTGACTCTACTCCAATTACTGCAGAATTCTTTTTGCCGGTTTTAAAAGCAATCGGGACTGGCTGCTCATCTAACGGAAAGTTAGTTTCATCAAGGCGATATGATTTCCAAATCGGATCTGTGGCTGACCTACTTTTAAACTGAGACTCAGTAACATTAAGAATATTTAGCACAGCTTTATTGAACTGCGTAAAGTTTCCACTATCATCAACATTAATAAATCCCTCATTCAATGCTTCAAACATCTCGAGAGACTTAGAATTCGCAAAAGCAAGTTTATTTTCTGCCCTGACTCTATCAGAAATATCGCGAATATCGCACTGAATAATTTTTTTATTCGCAACAAAGTACACGCTTGAAATAAACTCGACGGAAATTTTCTTACCAACCTTTGTTTCGAGTGGAAGGTTTTCAAAACGAATATACCCACTTTCCCGCAGTTTTTGGAAGTTATCTTTTGACTCAACTACATCCTTAAAAACACCTATGTCCCAGATATACTTTTTTAGAAGCTCTTCTTTAGAGAAGCCTAGTAGATCAATGAGGAACTTATTTACATCTGTAATAACCCCAGTCTCAAAATCAAGCAAAAGAATTCCATTTTGTGAGGAATCGAATAAACTACGATAACGTAGTTCGGAAGCAGTTAATTCTTTTTGTATATTTTCTTCTGATTGTATGGCCATTTATTTTATATATTTAATTTCTTCCTAATATATATTATACCACCTGATTAAGGTATTAAATCTAACTGTGTATAATTTTTCCTGGAAAATTATCTATATATTTCTAGAATCGTATGCCCAGTGCAAAAGAGCCTGTCGTTGAACGGGTCTGCACTCTAATTCTCCGGGCCTACAATACTTCATGACCTGCGAAACGTGTCGGCGCATTGCCCGCCATCTCTTAATTTGATGCACGTCCTCATCAGGAAGTCGTCGCCCCATATAATATCTGCAATACCACTGAAACCATCCGCGTGGATCATGCTCCTCATTTATCCAACCATTCTCACGCCATACCTTAAGAGGCTGACTCGCACGCACATGAAAATAATTTAGCTTTTTATCATAAAATTCAGGGGAGAATTTTGCGTGCGAAAACCAACTAAGTGGAAACTCCTTTCCACAATCAGTCATATACTTCCCCCCAAATACGCCGAGTGCGAGCATCTCCTTAGGTGTAAGATCGGGTTTAAAATCTGGTGTGAAGTTCTTTCCGATGGGCTCGGTTAGTTTATACTGGTAGCTATTCTGCATTTTGTCGCGCACCGTAACAATGGTTTCTTTTTTCATATATTAATAAGCGAGATATATGAAAATTAAAATTTTGTAGCGACAAAATATGCGATGGCACTTACAACAGCAGTAACGAAGGTTCCCCACGCAATGTCTGTGAGCGTAATAATAAGTGGCCACCTTGCAATCGTTGCATGGTTTGTTAAATCATAAGTTGAATATGCCAACAACCCTAGAAGTGCACCGCGAAAAAGCGCAACTGATAATGACTTCGCTTCTATCGCTGGGGTTACAACAAAGTAAAAGATGCCAAATGCATAAAGTAGATAAAATAACGCAGCCGGCCACAAGACAAACTGTTCTGCAAAAATATACCCGAGATATTTCTTATAAAAAGATTTTGCAATAACCGTAATCCAAAGCCCGTCGAGTACAAGTAATGAAACTAGTGATGTTAAATATATTCCCATGTATTAATTTTGCCACTTTGCGGCGTGCGACTCAACCCACCCAAAAAAACAATAAAACCCCTCCTCACAAGGGGTTTTATTAAACTACTTTTACTAACAGATTCATTATACCAGATTACTGATTTTGTGCATCAGGCAAAACACACTTATTCTATTAATCCGAGACTTCTTCTTACTTCTTCTAAGTGCTTGATATCGGACGCTTCCCGCTCACTTTTGATTAACCCCTCGCTCGCGCGTTCCACTGCTAATGTGTTCGAGACCTCTCCTTTTTCATTTTTTGTATAAATTGCCGTAATATCTTCGCTTGTAACCGCCCTCTCACTTGCAACAGAAAATGGCGCCTCAATGACAAATCCGCCCTGTGAAACAATGTGATACCCTCCGTCTCTGCCACGACTCCAAAAAACCGCATCTCCCCATCTGCTATTCTCCTTAACTCCAGCGGACTTGGCGTTTCTAACAATACCGCTTTCTTTTAAATCATTTATTGCGCCAATATCACCGACACTTCTATAGACCTTATCAGGAGAGGTTGCTAAATCAGTGCCAACACTTAAAAGCTCCCCAATCCTGTTTGGGTTTTGCTGGGCTTCTTTTGTTTCTATATTTTCTTCTCTCTGTGCGTGTTCCGGGTTCTCCATATTCGGCTTAGGCCTTTTTTATTAAAGAATCATGAATCTGCTTAGTAAGTTCACTGTTTGCCTTTGTAAGTTGTAATACTTCATCCTGCATTTTAAGTAATGCCTCAGTATCCTTATATGTCTGTATTGCACGTTTATCTGAAGCCTTTGCTGCAACCTTCTGACCAACCATAATAACCGAGAGAAGAACCAACTGGAGAAATGTCTGTGCGACCCATGAAATTATTGATGAGGTTCCACCATTTAGGGCCTCTGGAAGACTTATAAGAGCTAGAAGCGCGAAAAGATATGCACACCACATCGTACTTACCATATTGGTAATAAGAAGTGCTAAGCGACCATTAAAACCTGTGTGCTCATGTGTAGTTAGGTGCGGACCTGACTGAGAGCGCTCCTCAATACGTGGGTTTGGAATGTGTGTGTCCATATGCAGAATTATACCACCAGATATTTTATTAAACATATCTAAATAAAAAACGCCCATCGGGCGTTTTTCTCAGACTTATGCTGAAAGAAGTTCCTCAAATGCGTCTGGCTGAAACCCAATAACAATCTGGTTATCAATCTCAACAACTGGAACTCCCATCTGTCCGCTCTTTCTCACCATCTCGTTTGCTGCACTTGTATCAATGCTCACATCAATATCATTAAACTCTACTCCGTTTTTCTTAAAATAGTTTTTCGCCATAACGCAGTATGGGCAGCTTGGCGTTGAATATACTGTTACAGAATGTGTGCTCATGTTTTTATATGTTAATTATTTATTTATATTTACAGATGAAACCCTTCAGATCTCGAACGAATGGCGTTTTAGGAAGCTCATAACAGATTTTCTTTCCTGATCTATTTGAAATCAGTAGGCCTATTTTTGCCATGACTTTCAGATGATGCGAGGTAATGGCCACGCTTAGACCAAGTTGCTTTGCAATATCAGAAACGCAAATATCTTTTTTATCAAAAATTACGCAAAGAATATTTAATCGACCAATATCTCCCGCGGTGCGCAAAAGCTTTGCAATATCTTTTATGTCCTTTTTTGTACGCATATTCATTCAAATGAATGTTTGAATGATATATCAGCCCTCACATCCAGTCAATACCCATTTATTCACATAAAAATAAAAACCGCCGAGTCTACGTATGACTGGCGGTTTGTAATTTACATACCCTTGGGAATTCCACTTATAAATGCGATAAGCCACAATACCCAGGCGAATCTGGAAAACCTTGTGAAATATGCCTCTGCAATTCCCTGCCTCGTAATAGCAAGTAATGCCCAGAGTAAATGAAGGAGCATTATTAGAAGCGCTAAGAGCCCAAAAAAGGAGTGAACGCTAAATACAAATATACGTGTAGCCCTAAGAAACATGAGTGATGTTCCAATAAGATCAAACACAAATCCAAAAGTGAATAAAGCGACCATCCAGAATTTCAGACGTTGCTTCGCCCATTCAGACCAAACTGCAACGGTATAGAGAATAAGTGCTAGAACAATACACACGACAGAAAGCCGCATACCCCCTCCTTTTTTTAATATAGGATGAACTAAAATCAGACTATCATGATGCTAAGACGTAGACAAACCTTTCTGACTAATATAATACTTGGCATATTTCTCTCTGTTAAATATAAAATATAATACGAAAAATAGAGGTACGGAAACAAGTATAAGGTCTGTGTGTGGTGAAAACATCCAAATCGTACAATCAATAACAATCCAGTGAAAAAGATATAGGTTAAGCGTGTTATCGCCGAGCAACCTAAGTCCAGCCATTATTTTCATAATCCAAGTCTTATGTACGTGCTCTAAATACCAGAATAAATAAAGGAGTAATGAGGCAAAGAATATACCAGAGGATATAAAATATAGTGAGAGTGGAAACTCATAGTCATATGGGAGAAGTGACTTTTGTTGCACAAAATATATCACTCCGTAAAAAAACGTGATTAACCCGCTCACAATAAGAACCTTTTTCTTCTGCTTTTCAAATCCGTTCTGCGCGACAAAAAAGCCGAGTGCGAATGGAACAATCCAGAGCGCGAGCGGGAAAAGCACAAATCCATCTGAATATAAAAACTTAATTATAGGATTATTTAATGATGGAATAGAGGTTAGATAATTAATACCTAGAAGTCCCGCAATGAGTAGCGCGATATTACGAATCGGACTCTTCGTTTTCTTATGTATATAGAGAAGCACTGGGGAGAACATAAAGAGGAAGGCAAATGTAATAAGAATTGTTATTGGAACTGAGAAGCTACGGAATTTAAGAATGTCCAAAAAACTAAACTTACCTATTCCTATAAACTGTTCGTAAAATGGTTGTGTAGAAAAATTAAAAATAAATAGTTTTATTAGACTATAAAGATAATAAAAAAAGAGCGTCTCAATACCTCTACGCAATAAGCGTTTTGTAGACTCTATAAGAGTTCGGCCCTCATAGGCCATGAATGTAACTGCCCCAGCAACGAAAACAAACAATATCACACCAGCACGAAGAAAATCTTTTATTATCTGAGCGCTTGGAGAGATTGATAGATTAGACCAATCAATAAGATGAATAAAAATAATGCTAATAAGAGCGAATCCATTCAGGTATGAAACGTGAAAATTAAACTTCCTTACATTAGCTTGTGCCACATTTGTGCTCATAAAATTAGAATATATTATTACTCATTTTAATCCAACTTTTATATGACTGAACCGCTGAAACCATGTCAGCGGTTCTATATTTTTTTACCGAGAAATATAATACCAAGGTTTTTTATTTTATTTGCTTCCACCAATCATAGCTGACATATAATCCACCAATGACTGCGATGGTTACAAATAACAAAATAAACTGGGTAAAAAATTGATACCAGTATGTCCCGATTGCTATCCCCCCAGAAATCATAGAGATCTTAAAAATACTCCCATGCTGCCAATTCAAGGTGTATGGCTTAAAGATGTTCATATCTAAATCCTACCACTTATAAAAATACACCGCTATATTTTTCTTATCTTGAATATATCTGACTGCCATCATACATAGCGCGCTGCATGCCACGTCCACCACTACGCATCATTCCACCGTCATATTGCTGATACAATCCACGCATACCTCCACGCCCCATCCACCCACTATCAAATCCGAAATAATTAATACTCCAACCGATAAAAAGTATTGCTGCCACAGCACCAATGACTATATATAAAAAATTATGTTTATATGAAAAATCGTACTCACGCAAAATCCATATACCAACCCCAATTCCAAGAATCACAACTGGAATCGCCCACCATGGAAAGCTTGAAAGCAACTGCTCATATCTAATCTCCCCCATTGGCCCGTGCGTACGAAGTGAGAATGTTATTAAACTTGTTAAAAATATGGAGAGCGTTGCAATACCAAAAAGTCCTGAAAACATTGCGATTGAGCCAAGTAAAAAGTACCACCTGGGTTTCATTTTTATCTTCCCACTTTTAATAAGTGATGAAATATTATCCTGAGTTTCTATTTGTTTTTGGTTTGACATATTTTTTTCATAAATACTTTTGCTCGACTAATTCTTGTACCAACTGTACTTGCCGGAATTCTTAAGATATCGCTTATCTCTTCATATGATTTCTCTTCAAGAAAAAAAAGAGATAGCGGCTCAGCGTAAATCAATGGAATCCTCGAAAGACACGAACTTACAAGCTCTAGATTCTCTTTTTTTGAAAAAATCTCCTCGCTGCTTTCACCTCCCTCAAAATCCATTCCATCTTCTATAGGCGTCTCGCTCTTGTGTTTAATAAGTGAATTAATCGCCTCATTGTGAACTATGCGATATATCCACGAAGAAAACTTCATCTTTTCATTAAAGCTATTTAGATTAATGAAAGCATTTATAAATGAGCGTTGAACTATATCAGCAGACTCTAGTTCTTGTTGCGTAAGATAATATGCATACCTGAGTAGCTTCTCCTGATACCTACTCACTACTTCACGATATGCCTCCTGATCTACCGTGCGCACATATTTAACCACCTGCGCGTCAGTGTAATGTGTAATATCTTCCATTTGTGGTGATTAAATTTTATTTTCTAAGATATTATTCCCTCATCTGTAATTCAAATGAGGGAATAATATGTATTATCGTCCAGCCTGACCGCGTCCACCAGTCCTTCCGCTCATACCACACCCACCATTACCTATTCCGAGTCCTAGTGATGTGCGAATAGCATTCGCTCCAGCAACATCTCCACGTTCTGCCAACTCATGGGCTTTTGCAAATTGTGCAAAATTATCTTTATTAATGACATCACTTACTCTACCACTGCCCTGCATTAAGTTTTTCCATGCTGTGTAGTCATTATTCTCAAATGCCTTCTCCATTGCATCATGTCGCTCTGCTGTATATTGAGGCCCTTTTACTGAATAATTTCCCTTATAAGCAAGAGCTGAACTTACTGATGAAAAACCGACAACTGCAACCACTGCAAACGCTGAAATAATAAGTGCTTTTTTTGTATTGTTCATAATTGTATTTTTATTGATTAATCGTACTTACGACCTTTCTACTACTAATACAATAGAAACACGCACTTTATTTCATTATTACCCCCTCCTCAATATACCTTCACAAAACTATGATTTATCACCCAGGTACTTACCAGCAATACTAAGCGCAAATGACGGTAAAATAACAAAAACTGTTGCAGATAGAAGTCTTGATAGTATTAGGTTCAGGCCCGATTTCGCGGCATCACCACCATCAGGCAGTGTCAAAATCATTAAAACTCCAACAATACCAAAAACAATTGATGAGTAGATAAATACATTTGTGGCTATCTTTTGCATGATATGAGTATATCACTCAGCTCTATTGGTACAATTCACCCAATCTTCAAGTACTACTGTAAAAGGTTCGAATACTACCCGAGATAAAAATTAAAACGGCGTAAATGCCGTTTTAATTTTCATTAGCTCCGCAAGTGGGACGATGTTCGGAAAAGTATTGTTGAAGAACAATAGTACATAATTATTTAACAACAATAGTATTTTCATCAAACATAGGTAGTTCTTGTCCAGCATTTATAAATAAAACTTTATTAGGGTTTGAATTATATATTTCAAAATACTGAACCCCACTGTTACCCATACCGTATCCCGCACAAGTACTTGTTATGGGTTCATTCTTACCGTCACTCTCGAATTTTTTTAAAGCAGCCCCTGTTGGCATTAATGTATACCTAGCGACGTCACTTCGATTAATAGAAACTTTTGTAAAAATACATTTATCTGTAACTTTCCAATCTTTACTATCAGATAATAATGGAATGACACTATCAATAGATTTATTTTCTAAATTAAAAATTTGAATTAATTGTTCTATTGCAACAGGGCTTCCTTTGGTAACATCTTCCAAAAACATTCCTGGCAATGTCTCACTTGCATTAACTTCTAATTTTTTATCTCCATAATCACAAGATTGACCCCAAATTTCGAGACCAGCACCAATTACTTTTTTCCATTTACAATCTGGATAAGGTTCTCTTGAGGGTTCTAAATTATTATTTAGTTTATTTATTTCACGTTCATTTTTATTCCAACCGTCAGTAGTAAGAAAAAATGGAAGATAATTATTAAAAACTCCAGTTCTCCAAATTAAAAAAGTAAATGCAAATATCGCAATTACAATTATCAAATAAATTATTTTATTATTTTTTGTCATACCATGTATTATATACTAGGTTCGAGCTTCTACTAACCTCCAAAAAATAACCATTATAAAATATGGTTTAAAATTTTGCTCCCCGGGTAGGATTTCGCCTCTCTCTTCGGTCGAGATGCGCCAAAAACATAATCGCTCAGCTCTTTGTTTTTGGGCACCTTCGGTTCGAATACTACCCGAGATAAAAACTAAAACGGCATTTATGCCGTTTTAATTTTCATTAGCTCGCGTGGAGGGACGCTTTTCGAACTATGGATTGGGTCAGTATCTACCCTAATCCTGACTATCACGTGGCAACCATAGGTAGGTTGTTGGCTTTGGCGAACTAATTTTATATGACGAGAAAAAAGATAATATTTCCAAAAGTAAGTGAGGTTGAGCAGTACGCCAAGCGCAATGCCTATGTGCTTAAGGGCAAGATTGCCCCGAAACACGGTAGGACAGGAAGACCTACTGTAATGACGCAGGAGGTTGTCCGAAAACTAGAACACGCTTTTGTATATGACTGTACGGTTGAAGAGTCCTGTCTTTACGCGGGCATTTCAAGAAATACGTACTACGATTTCTGTAAGCAAAACTCCGACTTTTCGGACAGAATTGATCAGTTACGGCACGCAGTCTCTTTTGTCCTACGTAAACGTGTTGTAGCCGCGGCAGAGCACGATGCTGACCTTGCTTTAAAGTATCTTGAACGTAAGCGTCCCCTAGAGTTCTCAACACGGGCGCAGGTGCATCACACAGGTGAAGTATCAGACAGACACAGTATTGACCCAGAACAGATAGCACTTATCAAAAGAGCGATGGGTAATTTTGCGAAAAAGTATACCGAATTAGAACATTCAGCTTCCAACTGAAATGTCAGTTATTATCTTGTTTTTTAGGTTATTGAGGGCTGTATAGAAATAACCTGACGCTTTGTAATACTCCTCAAAATACGCCTTTGTATTCGATGACGTTACAGAATCAACAAAATCAAAGTTTCGGTAATTCATTCTTAGTCGCATCAGGTGAAAAAAGTCGAACACGGATACTGTTAAAGAGTTTTTAAATTTCTCCACTCGTTCCTTATTCTTAAGGCTTCTCACGTCTGGTATGCCATTGGCGACCTTAAAATTCTCTATCTTGTCGTTGGCAACTTTTTTCATTAGCAATTTGTAGATAATCTCATCCGAAACACCTGTTCTTAGGTGTTCACCTGATGTTGTTCGAAAATTTAGAATTGATTTATCAAAAACACTATTTAGTAATGGTTCACTGAATTTTAAAGTTCCATCCGAGAGCCTTTTTGTGAAAATATCCATACACTTGTAATGCTTTTCTGACAAAGATCCCTCATTCCCACCCAAAAGGTACTCGATTGTGCAGAGCAGGTGGTAGGTTAAGTAATAAGTTTTAATGGGTAACCATAATACCGAAGCAGTGGAATACTCCTTATCAAACTGAACTATCTCGTGCTCATCCTTTATTGATTTTTTTGTAAGCTCAATCAGTTTTGATTTATTTTGAAGATTTGTAATTTTTGATTTGACTAAGAGAGGTTTTATAGAACAAGTAACAGAAAGTCCTGTTGTAAGCTTGGCGAGTCGAGAAGCGTATTTGAGATGAGTTTCAAAATCTAGCCGATCACTCAATATTCTTGATGCTATAAGTGCCATATATCAATCATTATCCACATATCTAATTGTTGTGTAAAGCATTGTAAAGTATAATTAAATCTATGGTAAACACGTTTAAGGGCGTTGCCTATGAAATCCTCAAAGAAGCTGATAAACCACTCCACTACGAGGAGATTACAAAAATTGCCCTAAAGCGTGGTTGGCTTAAAACTGCTGGCAAAACTCCTGCGGCTACAATGAACGCCCAACTTGTAGTGGATGTAAATAAAAAAGGATCAGGTTCACTTTTTATTAAAACAGCTCCAAGTACTTTTGCACTAAACGAGACAATAAAGACAATAAAGCAAGAGGAGGAACTTAGCGAAGAGCACGAAGAAAAAGAATATAAAGTTTCAGACACTTTGATGTCTGTGCAAAAAGGAAACATTGTTGAAGCGCGTGTCTCGGAACTAGTCCTGCTCTATGGCACTAATCTTTCGTGCTACCGCCCCCTCTCTGATGACGAAGGTATAGATCTCATTGTAAAAGAAAAAGGGAGTCTAAAATCTATTTACATACAGATTAAAAGTAATTTTAGCGAAGACTTTAGTCGTCCGTTTGTTGCAACGGTTAAACAGCGAAGCGCAGTAGACAATTATTCAATGGCTTTTGTTTTTTGTCTGTTCGACACGTCTAAGGGCGATGTCCACGACTATGTCTGGTTTGTGCCAGCTCCAGACTTCATTCGTATGGCGCACAAAGACAAAAACGACTTACTCGGTTTTGTTTCTGGAAAGCAAAAGAAGGATAGTAATAAGTGGGACGCATTTATGATTGATAAGAGGGATTTAGCGGGTAGAGTTATGGAACAGCTCAAGAGAATATGAATAAAGAATTTTATACAGCTCAAGATTTAGCGGACAAGTTGCAGGTCAATATAATGACCATTTATCGCTACATCAAAGCCCACAAAATTAGAGCTCATAAAATAGGAAAAGAGTTCAGGATTGGCAAGAGTGAGTTTGAGATTTTTCTCAAAAAGACAACAATCAAATGATTATGCCAACTAAAAAGCTTACAAAAAAACAAATAGAGAACAGCCTATTTGAGGGTGATTGTTTGAGCGTGATGTCACGCTTTCCAGATAAGAGTGTGGATATGATTTTGTGTGATTTGCCTTACGGTACAACCCAAAACAAATGGGACAGCATAATACCCCTTGAAGAACTTTGGAAGGAGTACGAACGAATAATAAAGCCTAATGGCGTCATCGCTCTTACTTCACAAGGTGTTTTTACGGCTCAACTTATTATGAGCAATACAACACTATTTAAGTACAAACTTTCTTGGGTAAAATCCAAGGCGACTAATTTCTTAAATGCAAAAAAGCAGCCTCTACGAAAACACGAGGATGTTTGTATTTTTTATAGAAACAAAATATACCAACCTACTTACAACCCTCAAATGTCAGAGGGTGAGCCGTATAACAAAGGCTTTAGGAAAAACCAGCTTACTGGCAGTTATGGTGATTTTAACTCGCAAGAAGTTAAAAGTGACGGTAAGCGCTACCCTAGTGATGTTATTTACTTTAAGACAGCAGAAAGCGAAGGTGAGGTGTACCATCCTACGCAAAAGCCAGTTGAATTGGGTCAGTATTTGATCAGGACATACACAAATAAAGGTGAGTTGGTGCTAGATAATACTTCTGGGAGTGGAAGTTTCTTGGTCTCTGCTGCTTTGGAGGATAGAAAGTTTGTAGGAATAGAGCTAAATAAAGAGACCGATCTGCATCAAAAAAAGAAAGTAGATTTGATCTCTATTACTGAAAAACGCATCAAGGAAGTAAATCCGAAGTTGAAAATCAAAACATATGCCAACAATTAATTACAATGAGAGAAGTTGGGCAATAGATCTAATTAGCGAGATTAATCTCTGGGCTTCAACTAAAAACACCTCAATAAAACGTGCGGGCGGTGAAAACACGTTGAAGGAAAACAAGAAGTCACTTTTTCCTGACGTATTGCTTTTTGGTGATGAAATAAAGGGAAGAATTGTACAAGGCTGGGAGTTAAAGATGCCTGATACGGATATCAACGATCAAGAGTTTATTCTTAATGCAAAAAAGAAGGCAGATCTACTTTCTCTCAACAGCTTCTTGCTTTGGAATGTTTCAGTTGCTGTTCTATACAAAATTAATGAAGATGGATCTCTTGAAAAAGTTAAGATTTGGGATGGGCTATCACACATTCACGTTCGAGATGAGGTTGAGCAAAAAGCTGATGAGATCAAGATTGAGTTGCATAAAATACTTAATGATTTAAACGATTATATCCAAAGCGGACAAATAAAAGCCACGTCTGTAGTTAGTGTTTTAAATAGCGAACAAGTCTCAAAGTTGATTGATAGGAATATTGGAAGCTATATAGAGAATCTAAAAAATGAATCCGTGAAGGATTCTGATATCGAAGCAGAGGTAAATCTGTGGTGGAGATATGCCAAGAACGATCACCCAGAAGAAACCGACAAGTTTGTCGTTCTTTCAAGGATGAACTTAATCTATCTCATAAACAAATTTCTTTTTGCTCATATTTTAAAATCTTACCAATCCGACGCAAATAAAATTGACCAAATAGACTCAACAACTTCCTTGCAAGATGGGTTGCAGGTCTTTCAAGACATTAGTCAGAAGGTGGATTTTTGGAATATATTTCAAACACAGCCAACCGAAAAATATATCTCCGCAGAAGTTTGGGCGGATATGATTGATTTCAATGGTTTTCTGAAGGCACTGAACTTCCAGAATATTGAAAAAACTCTCTTGCACGATCTAATCGGTCACACCGTATATAGAAACAAAAGAAAGTTTGCAGGACAGTTTACAACCCCAAATGAGTTAGCAAAGTTCATTGTGGGTCTTGCGATGAAGAATAAAAATGCGATAGCTATCGATCCTTGTTGTGGAAGTGGAACAATCGCAAGGGAGATTCTCGTGCAAAAGAAAGCTGTTTTGGGTGTTGAGGATGCCTTAAAAACAACTTGGGCAAGTGACAAGTTTTCTCTTCCATTGCAGATGGCAATGTTTAATATGCTTGATCCCGAAGCAATGGGAAAAGTCTTGCAGGTTTTTAAAGAAGACGCGACAAAAATTCAAGTCGGTAAAGAAATTGATTTACGCGATCCTTACAATGGGAGTTTGCTTAAGGTAAAGATACCTGAATTCGATTGCATTATTTCAAATTTACCATTTGTGCAACAAGAGGATATGGAGGTTCTAAATCCAGAAGCTCCAAGCATCAATGATTTTATAGAAGCTACCTTAGGTTCAAATACTGCACTAGATGGCAGGAGTGATTTGTATGCATATTTACCATTTTATTTCTGGAAACTTCTTAGGAATGAAGGGACTTTGGCGTTCATAATTTCAAACTCGTGGCTTGGAACGAAATGGGGAGAAGGCTTCTTTGAAAATCTTAGTGCTTTTTATCACATCGAGTCAGTGATTACTTCAGGCAGTGGAAGATGGTTTGATAACGCCAAAGTCGTTACAAATATCGTGATCCTGAAGAAGAAGTCAACGCCCGCTAAAGACGAGGCTCTAAAAACTAAATTTGTTGTAACCAAACGACCACTTAAGCACATAAGCGATCAAGATATGAGTGAACTTACCGCTCTGGTCTCACTAAAAGAGGCGGTTGATGAAAATGATATTCATATCAATACGTATTCTAATTCCGATATTACTGCACTCAAAAAATTTGGCTTAAATTTAAATAGTTTATTTACTGATAATAATTGGATCACTGCTCTCGAGCCGTTCCTTGTAAAAGCTTCCACTCTATTTGAGATAGCAAGAGGAGAACGCAGAGGCTGGGATGATATGTTTTATCCCGAAGGAACACACTCGATTGAGCCAGAATTTTTAAAGCCAGTTTTAAGAACCCCTCGATCCATAACCAACCTGACTGCTGAACCAGACGCTGTGGCGTTTTGTTGTACTGAATCTATTGATGAGCTAGAAAGAGCTGGTAAAAGTGGGGCTATAAATTGGATAAAGAGTTTTGAGTCTAAAACTAACGGCACGGGCATTGCCCTTCCTTTAGCACTTCGAAGACCAAATATAGAGTGGTACACAATGACACCCACTACAATGGCTGAAATTGTCACGAGTATTAACTTTGGCGATAGATTGTTCTTCGCTAAGTTTGCAGAACCAACCTTCGTAAATCAACGACTAGTTCGTTTTACGCGCAAAGATCTAAGCACTGATGTTGAGCTCTGTCACGCCTTACTGAATAGCACTCTCGGTCTTTTTTACATTGAGGCTTTAGGCACAGGCAGAGGTGAGGGAGCTCTTGATCTTAGTAAGGACAAACTAGAGAAGGATTTATTTATTCTCAATCCATCGCTATATAGCGAGGATCAAAAAAAGGACATTCTCGACAAGTTTAATGCTATTAAACGAAGGGGTATTTTTAATCTTGAAGATGAGCTTACAAAGACTGATCGTGATGCCTTGGACGTTGCTGTCTTAACCCCGATCAATCTTCTTAATTTGAAAGAAAGCATTAAGAAATCTTTACTAGACCTATACAGAATTCGGAGCTCTGTTAAAGATGACCGTTAGGCATTAACGATATGGATGCGAACGCCAAGATATCAATAGTTCTCAATAACCTGCTTCAAACCCATTTATTGGGAGCAGAAACGGTGCGGCATATCGAGGTTAAGGCAGATGACCTGTTGAGTGAGGGTGTTAGCGGAGCAGATCTCATTCGCATTATGGATAACCTGAAAGAAAAGGGACTCATTGAGAAATATGAGTTCTGGTCAGGAAAGGATGCTGAATATGAAGAAGAGCCAGACTACGATATCTATAACATCTGGTTCTCTAGCTATTTCAGAGAAAGGGCTTCCGAATTAGTGAGCGAGATAGGGCTTACCAACAATGGTACGAGCACAATTCTCTATTTAGATAAAAATGGAGATCTTTGGCACGGCGATAAAAGTAAACTTTGTTACCATATTGGAGAAGATAGCGAGCGTCTAAAAATTTTAACCTACCTTGTCGACAATGTAGGTCTACAAAGAACGGAGGATATTTCAGAGTATCTGGGCGGTAAAGATCTAAAGAACGTACGGTCAGAAATAGGTAAAATCAAGAAGAACATAGATCACTTTTTGAAGGTAGATATTATTGAATCTAAATCAAGCAGTGGATACGGTATAAAATCTCCATACAAGGTAATTAAGACTTTTGTCTAAAGTCTGCTCTTGCTCCTGTTAATATCCTCCTCGCATTGCCCTAAATAGGGCTTTTTTTGACTGCAAAAGATACTAAAAGCGTATTTAAAGCGTATAGGGTCAACGTGTCTAATGATCCTATGGTCAGTGAGCAAACAATTAAGGAATTTCAGGATGCCATCAAAGAAGAATTTGGTGTAGTCCTGACTCTCAAAGACGCGTCGGAGATCTTGCTGAACTCTGTGGCGTATTTTGACTTGCTCGCAAAAATTGACAGTCGACCAGAGCCTCAAAAATCTTAATCTGCCCCGATATATTCGAGGCAGATCTGGGTGTTTGAACCTTGAGACAACCGAGATGTCAGGAGTCGTCAGTAAGTCTCCTGAAAAAAACCGACTGCAACTCGCTTGGTGTGTAAATACCAGCGCCCGCTCTGAGTGAACACTTCTCAACGGGCGACCTCATTTGCACATCAGGGAGCAACTGTATTGGGCGTTCACCGCTTGAGGGTGAAAAGGTCGAAACCCCAATAGATATCTCGTACACAGCATTATCAGCCTCTCATCAAGGACAGGGATGAGGGAAATAGAAGTGTTCTTAAAATATGTCGACAAAGCAGAAAAAACTCTATACATCCACCGATATAGAACAGGCAAAAGCGGACAACGAAGCAGTCAGAAAATACTTTGCCCGCAAAGCTGAAAAGCGGAAGACAGTGCAGGTGCGAGTCAGTGAAAAATGGCACAAGAAGCTCAAGGAATTCTCCAAGTCGGAAGGAACAATAATCTCTTTCTTACTCGATGAGATCTGCAAACACTTCTTCTCAAATTATCAATCTTAATTAAAAAAATATGACCGAAGAAAGAGAAAATTATCGTTGGAGTGATCCTGATGTTGTAGCAATCCTTAGCCGCGATTACCTAGAAGAAGATCTTGATGTCATAGGTGAAATGACAGACGAGTTCTTTCAGGAGGTAAAGAAAGAGATTCAGGAGGATATGTGTATGTTTCTTCAAGATTGCTATTACAAGGTACTCAAGAGAGTGCCAAATGGAATCACTGAAAATACTACTAATGATTAACTTTAACTGTTAAAATTAAACTGAGCCAATATGGAAACTACTAAGAAAATTAAAGCAGTAATCTACGCTCGTGTATCCTCAAAAGAACAAGAGGAAACAGGATATTCTTTGGAGGCGCAAGAAAAACTCTTGAAGGATTATGCAGAACAAAAAGGTTTTGAGCTGGTAAAGATCTACAAAGTTACAGAGTCAGCAAGTGGAAAACAAATAAGAAAGATGTTTATTGAGATGATCCAATACGTCACCAATAAAAACATCAATGTCATTCTGTGTGAGAAGATTGATCGTTTAACGCGTAATCTTAAGGATGCGGCAACTGCGAGTGACTGGATATTAGAAGGAGCAAGCCGTGAAATCCACTTCGTAAAAGAAAACTTCGTTGTCAGTAAAAACACGCGAGCACACGAAAACTTTGTATGGGATATGAAAGTGGCTATGGCTCGCTTCTATACCAATAACTTATCGGAAGAAGTTAAGAAAGGTCAGAAAGAGAAGACTGCACAAGGTTGGCTTCCAACTAAACCACCGTTAGGATATAAAACCATTGGTGAAAAAGGTCACAAGATCCACGTGATAGATGAAAATGTTGCTCCACGCATAAGAGAGATGTTTACACTTTACGCGACGGGAAATTACTCAACAGTTTCTTTGGGAGAGAAAATGTACGAGAGTGGCTTTCGTAGTCGTGGAGGTGGCAGAGTTGTGAAAAGTAAAATCCACGCGCTACTTTCAGACCCATTCTATTACGGTAAATTTATATGGAAGGATAAAGAGTACGAAGGTAAACAAGAACCCATTATTTCTCGTGATTTGTTTGAGCAGGTTAAAGCCAAGTTAACCCGATCAAGCGCCCCTTACCACGTTAAGCACATCAAGGAATTAAGAGGCAAAGTCTTTTGCGGCAGTTGTAAAAAGACGGTCACTTGGGAACTCCAAAAAGGACAATGGTATGGCGGGTGTAAACAGTGCAAGGCACAGCTAGCCATCGACAGGAAGTACATACGACAGGAGGACGTAGAAAGCCACCTAATGGCTCAAATTAGCTCTGTAGCGCCTAAAAACGAGAGGATTATGGGTATTCTCAACAAAGCCCTAAAGGAGAGCCACGGCAAGGAGATCGAACTTCACGAAGCGCAGGTGAATGGCATTAATGCGAGCCTCCAGCGCATCCAGCAACGTCTAAAGATTATGTACGAAGATAAATTGGATGGCAGAATTTCAACAGAGTTCTATGATCAGAGGGTTGAGAGTTTTGGACAAGAGCGAGAGATCTTAACTGAATCTCTTAGAAAGTTAAATTCGGACAATACTGAATATTACAAAGTTGGGGTGGCGATTCACGAGCTGGCATTGAGAGCTGGGAAGATCTATCAGAGCGATAAAGCAACTACGGAAGAGCGCCGATTGCTGTTGGCTTACGCTTTCTCGAACATCTCTGTTTTGCAAGGAACAATAAAGCCAGAATACACAAAAGCCTTCGGCTTTTTGGCAGAATGGATGCCACGAGTAAATGAAACTCTCGAACTGGAGAAAGGTGGCTCTAATAAAGGAAAAGAGAGCACTTTCGTGCCCTCTCAACCTATCGTGCTCCCCGGGTAGGATTCGAACCTACGACCATCGCGTTAACAGCGCGCCGCTCTACCACTGAGCTACCGGGGAATACCGTTCATAAGGAACATAAGCTATTGTATCAAAAAGAGCCTTGATGTAAAGGCAAGTATATTGCAAGGTAATGAAAAAATTAGTATAGTAGAAACGCTCAAAACAAAAGCTTTGAGATGCTTATGCCCCTATAGCTCAGCCTGGTAGAGCACCTGCCTTTTAAGCAGTGGGTCCTAGGTTCAAATCCTAGTGGGGGCACACGGATAAAAACGCCAGTCAGGCGTTTTTTAATTTCCAATGTCTAATTTCCAATTTTCAAATAAACACACAGAATAGGATTTGAACCGTAGGCGCCTATTTTTCATGAGTATAAGGAATGAGATTACTATTTTTAAGGATGATATAATTAGAGTATGACAAAAAAAATCATAGCCACCATTGTAGTGATAATTGTTGGTATAGGAATCTACCTTATTATTCCTAAAAATTTACCTAGTGCAGGCCCAACCGTTCAAGATTCTGCGATCAAGGGTGCACAGTTGCCGCAAACAGAAACCGCATCGACATCAGGTATTACAGTAGACATAAAGAATTTTTCATTTAATCCTGGCGCGCTAACAATTAAGGTTGGTACAAAAGTAACGTGGACTAATAATGATTCGGCGCCACACACAGTCACAAGTTCTAATACTGATGGACCACTTAACTCGGGCACACTAACGACTGGAAAGTCATTTAGTTTTACGTTCTCCGAGATTGGGTCATTTGATTACTACTGCACTATTCATCCAATGATGAAAGGCAGTATAAAAGTCACGGAATAAACATTGGGTGGCCAGGTGTGTTTAAATGCTAGAATTATAATATGAAAATAAAATGGAATGAGGTTACAACACTCTCAAAAACGGTCGCTTTAATAGTTTTTATAGCGCTCCCATTTATTGCATTCTATCTTGGAATTAAATACCAGGAATTAGTTCAGTATGGAAATTGCGCACCGATGTCTTTTGAAGGTGCAATTATTACGAATAAATAGAATATTGTAATGCCAACAAATAGTCTTGGAATAGTAATAATTCTAATATCTCTTTCCGGCTACGTAAGTAACTGGCTAAATTGGCGTTATCTAAATTATCGCCTGACGCACCTTCTATATTACGTGGGTGCATTTGTTCACGAATCTTCTCATGCAATACTCTGTCTGTTTATGGGAGCAAAAATTGAGGAGTACAAAGTTTTGTCATCACAGCCTCACGTCCTACACAGAAAATCAAAAATCCCACTAATTGGTGAGGCTCTTATATCATTCGCACCAATATTGGGCGGACTACTATTCCTGTATCTTGTAAATCACTATGCCTTGGGAGATTACTTTGTTGCATCCAAAATTTCTGATTGGGGTTCTATTTTTACAAAACCATTCGCATTTTTATCGCAGCTTAACTTACTTCAATGGCAGAGCTGGATAATGATTCTTTTATTTTTTAACGTCGGTGCAATGCTCGGACCATCAGCAAAAGACCTAAAAAACGTGTGGTTTCCGATTATCTTACTATTTTTCGTTCAGTCTACTTTTTTCACGAATATTGGCCTAATGGCACTTAGCCTAATACTGACAAATATTTTGATTCAGCTCTTTATTATTTTAATATTAAAAATAATAAATTTCCTTCGTTCTTAAATATTAAGAAAATTACTTTAATACACTCCAAAGATTTGGATCACTCTCGCCATCTATCTTGAAAAGAAAGACTCCTTTTAATTTATATTTTTTAGCAAGTGTAATTTTTGCCTGTATTGCTTTTGAATCGCTTAATGTAACGAAGCGCGTTGAAGTAGCATTCGTTAATGTTGATGTTCCAATTATTGTGCTGGTGGAACTTATGGAATTCACAGTATAAATAAAACCACTCTCACCAGCATTATTTCTTACAACTTTAGAAGCTGTGGTACTCGCAAGTACTTGGAACTCGTTATATGAAAGGTTTCGCAAATCAGTATATGTACTCACTCCATTCACAAGTCGAACATCATACTCGCTTCCGAAGTTTGCAACACCAAGCATTATTTTCTCTTTCTTAATTGTTTTTAATGCTTCAAGTATAACTTTCTCAACCCAATCTGAATCGGAGATAGGAGCATAGTAATTTCCGCTCGCGCTCTTTGTTTTATTTAATTTCAAATCCACTCTACCCTGCTCATACGCCATAATACGAACCTCATCGCATACAGTATTAATAACCTTAAAATCATTCGCGTATTCCAATACCTTTGGAACAGTAACAAAGCGTGAACTTGGTGGAGTTCTTGCTTCTATTGTGCAGGAGAGTGTTTTCTTCTTTGCGTGAATTGCTTTAGAAAGCTCTGTTAGAAACTTAGAAAAGTAGGTGCTCGTTTCGGCTTTCTTGTTCTCATAATCAATATCAATTCCATCAAAATCATTTGCATCTACCACTCGTAAAATGTTGGCAATGTGCGCAGTGCGAAGTGTGCTCGAAGAAAGAATCGCATGAATCTCATCTCCATTCTGCCAAGAAAATGTTGGGATTATTTTTATATTACTTCCGTACGCGGTCTCCATCAAAGTTAACCAAGATACATCAGTAAGTCTCATTGCATCGCGAACTATTCCACTTTTTTGAACCTCATATGAAAACGGACTTATCTCTTTAAGTGAATTAACATTTTGGACAACCTCGGGTATTGCAACTGCCTTTTTCCAATATGGAACCCATACGCCATATGAAAATTTAGCCCCCAAAGAAATTGATGGCATACATATACTTATTATTAATACCGCTGCGGTAACTACTCTTCGTATCATAAGTATCAGTCTTATACAGTTAACTAATTTCCGCAAATAAATATCGCCAATCAATGAGATGGCGATATTTATTAACAACTATTGTTATAGATTTTTTACGAGCAACCCCCTGATGAATCACCACACTGCAAACACGTCAGACATGTTCCAGTGCGCACCATCATACCACCACACTTGCGACAAACAGTATCTGAAATTACTGAACCATTTGCCTTTGGCTTCTGAGTATCAAATCCACTTGTGCCAGTTACGACAGCGGCAACAACTGGAGCCTTAACCTCACTTGTCTCCTTTGGTGCCTCTGCTGTTGCACCTTCTAATGCGTGAACCATTCCAAACTCCAACAAATCATCAGGACCTAAGAAGCGTAATGCAAGATAACGGAAAATATAATCAACGATACTTGTTGCAATACGAATATTTGGGTTCTCTGTAAATCCAGCCGGCTCAAAACGCGTATATACAAATTTACGAACAAGATCTTTTAATGGCACACCATATTGAAGTGCGATTGATACAGAAATTGCGAATGCATCTATAAGACCAGACAAAGTACTTCCCTGTTTTGCCATTCGAATAAATATCTCTGAAAGAGTTCCGTCATCATACATACTGTATGTGAGATATCCGTCATGTCCTGCAATTGCAAATCTGTGCGTCTCAGAAGCTCTTGTTGCTGGAAGCTTTCTTCTTATGGCCCCATCAGATGCATCTACTTTTTCTTTTTTGTTTGTTGCTGATGTGCTAAGTGGTTGCGTGGCTTTTGAACCATCGCGATATACCGCGAGTGCTTTTATTCCGTACTTCCAAGACATCATGTACGCTTCAACAATGTCCTCCTTCGTCGCCTCATTCAACATATTAAATGTTTTTGAAATTGCTCCTGAGATAAACGGTTGTACTGCAGCAACCATCTTTACATGGCCCTTCCAAGAAATAACGCGCGTTCCGTTTTGTGCTTTAGCCGCGCAATCGAATACTGCGAGATGCGTCTCCTTTAAACTTGGTGCGCCCTCAATTGTATTTTTTTCTGCAATCCAAGAAAGAACATCGCTTACTTCATTTTCTGTATATCCCAAATTCTTAAGTGCTGGTTCAACGCCCGCATTTACAATCTTCATCCATCCACCACCCACAAGCTGTTTCATTTTCACAAGTGAGAAGTCAGGCTCGATACCAGTTGTATCGCAATCCATCATAAATGAGATTGTTCCAGTTGGAGCAATAACGGTTGCTTGAGAATTTCTAAATCCAAATTTCTCACCTAGTTTATAAGCCTCCTCCCAGACCTCATGAGACTCGCGACCAAGCTCCTTATCGTTCAAATAAAATGCGTCAATATTGTGTGATGCTGCACCGTGCATTCTTATAACGTTAAGCATCGGATCACGATTAATCTCATACCCCTCAAACGCCCCAAGATGCCTTGCAATGGTCGCAGAGAACCTATATGCCTCACCTGACATTAATGACGCTATAGCGCCCGCAACGGCACGTCCTTCTTCAGAATCATATGGAAAGCCCTTTGCCATTATAAGTGCTCCTAAATTGGCAAATCCAAGCCCTAACTGCCTAAATTTATGGGCACTCTCGCCGATTTTCTCAGTTGGATAGCTTGATGCATCAACGATAATATCCTGGGCCAAAATGAATACATCAACTGTGTGTTTAAACTCCTTTGTCATAAATGTTCCATCAGGACGAAGGAACTTAACAAGGTTAATTGATGCCAAGTTACACGCGGAATTATCTATGCTCATATATTCCGAACATGGATTAGAACCATTGATTCTTCCTGAGTTTGGAATTGTATGCCACTTATTAATTATTGAATCAAACTGAACTCCAGGATCTCCGCACTCCCAAGCAGCAAGCGCTATCTCATTTAATAGTTCGCGTGCTTTATATTCTTTTGCTGGAAGCCCAGTCCTTACAAACTTTGTTTCCCACATTCCATCACGCTCAACTGCTCGCATAAAATCATCAGTGATACGCACAGAATTATTTGCGTTCTGATACTGAATAGAATTCCACGCCTCATTATTCAAATCCAACATATTGTATCCAGCCTCCATGAGTGCGCGAACCTTTTTTTCTTCTTCAGCTTTTGCGCGAACAAAATCCATTATGTCTGGATGATCAACATTTAGAATAACCATTTTTGCAGCGCGACGAGTTGTTCCACCTGACTTAATCATTCCAGCAACAGAATCTGCTCCGCGCATAAATGAAACTGGACCAGATGCATTTCCGCCATTTGAAAGTGATTCTGTTTTTGAACGAAGTGTAGAAAGATTTACACCAGCGCCCGAGCCACCTTTGAAAATCATTCCCTCAGTTTTAATCCAATTCAAAATCTCACTCATGTCGTCGTCAACAGATAAAATAAAACACGCGGAACATTGTGGTTTTTCTTTTACTCCGACATTAAACCATACCGGACTATTGAATGAACCCTTCTGATGCACGAGAATGTGTGCAAGTTCTTCTTCAAAAATCCTCGCTTGATCCTCATCTTTAAAATAACCATACTTCTCTCCCCATCCACGCATTGTAGAACTCACGCGGGTAATAATCTGTTTAACACTTTCTTCTCTTTCAGGTGAACCAACCTTACCGCGAAAATATTTTGCTGCTGTAATATTTATGGCATTCTGTGACCAAAAATCTGGAAGCTCAACATCCTTCTGTTCAAAAACTTTTTTGTCTCCACTTCCAACAACAGCATCGCGACGAACCCAATTTATTGAATCAAAAGGATGAGTTCCGTCTCGCGTAAAAAGTCTACGCAACGTGATTTCGCTCTTTATCTTTTGGTTCTTTGAATCGGGTTTTTTGTTTGCCATAGCACAAACTATACCAAAAAAAGAATAAAAAAATAGCAAAAAATCTGTGTATAAGCCGCTCAAAAAGACTAAAAACAAACCGCCTGTCAAAGGCGGCTCATTTACTCACTTATTCCAGTACTATTTCTTCTTTTTTCTCAAAAATGCGGGTATGTCCCATGACTCTTCATGCTCATCGGGCATATTTTTAGGTGTTTTGTCCTTTTCAACAGTTGGAGTCGAAGTTTTCTCTTTTGGTTCTGTAGCTTTTGGTGCACTAGGAATCTCATCCATCATAAAAAGTGTTGGGGTTACAATTCTTGTTGAAAATGTTCCATTAAAACCAGTTGCAATAACTGTGACCTTAATACTTTTATCTTTTAAGCTGTTGTCATTGTAAACTCCGAAAATAACACGCGCGTTTGCATCGAGATTTGAAGCGACTGCCCTAGCAATGTCATTAACTTCTGACATTTTAACATCGCGACCTCCGGCAATACTAAATAAAACATTTCTTGCCCCATCAATTGAAACCTCGAGAAGAGGAGAATTGATTGCGAGGTTCGCTGCTTTAATACTTCGATCCTGTCCTCCTGCAATTCCTATTCCAATAAGTGTCTGACCCGCATCACGCAAGATTGCTTTCACATCTGCAAAATCAACATTGATAAGTCCTGGAGTATTAATTAATTCGGACAAAGATTTAACACCATTTTTTAAAACCTCATCAATAAAGCTGTATGCTTTTATCAAAGAAGTATCTTTATCGATAAGTCCAAAAACTCTGTCATTAGGAATTACAACAAGTGCATCAACTTTTTCTTTAAATTTTCCAAGCGCCTCATTTGCAATCGCTGCTCGTTGTGCGCCTTCAAACATAAATGGTCTCGTAACGATACCCACTGTTAGTATTCCTTTTTCTTTTGCGATTTCAGCGACAACTGGACCAGCTCCACTTCCAGTACCACCACCAAGTCCTGCTGTTACAAATACAATATCAGCATCATCTAATTCTTCTCCAATTTCAGAGCGGTTCTCTTCTGCTGCCTGCTTACCGATTTCAGGATTCATTCCTGCGCCCAATCCTTTTGTAAGCGCCTTGCCGATATAAATTTTCTTATGTGCAGATGCATAATCCAAATCCTGCGCATCTGTATTTATTGCAATATACTGAACACCACGAATACGATCAGAGTTCATCATTCGAGAAATTGCATTACCTCCTCCACCACCAACACCAATAACTTTTATTCTCGCAAAATTCTGAGAAATTTTTTTCTTTGCACTAGCTGGTTGACTCGTTGGAGCGCTTACCTGCTTTGGTTTTATTTTTTTAACTTCTACTTTTTTCTTTTTCATGAGTTTTATGGGGTAAGATTTCTAAGGATGTGCTTGAATTTTTCAAACATTCCACCGCCGTCCGCTCTTCTACTTTCTTCCATGTTGCCAAAAAGTCCGACAGCAACAGCAAATTCAGGATCGTCCAGCAATTCTGCGTGTGCTGGATTGGTTATTTCAAAGTTTTTTAAGTCTGGGAAGCCAACCTGAGTGGGAAATTTCATCTCCTGCTTCACAAACTCTGTCATGCCTGGCATCTTAACGCCACCACCAGTTATTACCACTCCTCCAGGAAATTGTATATTTCTTCCAAGTCCCTTTATCTCATTATTCACAAGTTCCAATATTTCTTCAAGGCGGGCTTCGATAATCTCACTTAATACCTTTTTAGAAACTTCAGTGTTGTTTTGTGGATCAACTTCGGAAAGTCTTATTAGGTCTTTGCGAGCTATATCTTTAGAAATTGCATATCCGTATGAAACCTTTAATTTTTCAGCAACCTCAAATGGAATTGTGAATCCTGCAACAATATCACTTGTAATATGACTCGTGCCGATAGGAATGCTCTTTGCGTGAATTGGTCTACCATCCTCATAAGCAGCAAATGATGTTGTTCCAAAACCAAAATCAATTACAAGTGCTCCAAGTTCTTTTCTATGTTTTGAAAGTACAGACTTTTGAGATGCGAGCGGATTAAAAACAATTCCATTCATTGAAAGCCCCACGCGCTCTAATGTTTTTGTAAGAATTGCGTAGTGTGGAGTAAATGCTTCTACTATAAATGTACTAACCTCTAGTCGATTCCCTGACATACCAAGTGGGTCAGCAATATCTCCAACGCCATCAACTAAAAATTCGCGCGAAATATTGTGAAGCAACATTCGATTTTGTAAAACCTTTCCTGCTATTGCAGCCTGTTTTGCGCGATCGATATCGTCCTGCTGAATCTCAAGGTCTGCGCGACCAACGGCCGCCATTCCTTTAGAACTCCTGGACCATACGTGTTCACTATTAAGATTTGCTACAACATTTTCTGTTGCGCGTTTTGAAATGCGTTGCAAATCAATTGCAACCTCTCGAAGTGTATTTGTAGCATCATCAATATCTGATAACACTCCACGCTTAAATCCAGCCGAGGGTCGTTTAAATGCCGTAACAACAGCAAGTGTTCCGTCTTTTTTTGGTGCAGTAACAATACACTTAATTTGTGATGAGCCGATATCTAAGCTTGTGACGAGTGATGACATAGTGCAAAAATAGTGACAAAAATTATAAACGCTCGGCGAGCTTCGCGAGCAGTGAATCTTCCGCTCTTTCCATTTTCATAATATCACGCTTCTCATCATGCGTATATCCAAAAAGGTGGAAAAGTCCATGAATTGCTAGAAATGTTATGTTTTCCTTGCGCGCAGTTATTGTATCGGGCGCCAGATAAATCTCCCCGAGATATACAACCCCACCCTCATCTACAAGCGGAAACCCATTGGTCTCAAAACTAAGTACATTTGTTGGCTCATTTTTACCACGCGTTTTCTTGTTTACTGACCTCATCTCTTTATCAGTCAATAAATGCACCTCCAGTGAAACATTTTTTTTCTTTAAAATTAGTAGAGCATCACTCAAAACTTTCTCTACTTTTTTTGCACGAGAAGAAAAGCGCTTGTCGGAAAAGTTCATTAATAGTTTATCAGTGTGAGTCATTAGCCTTATTGTAAGAAAAAATAAGTAATTTTACAAAAAAGCCCCGAAAACGGGGCTTGTAAAACAATTACTTAAATATACGACGATAAAGGTGTGAGAAAAGAATGGCGAGTTCACACAAGGCGGCGACACCAAAGAGTATGCCGAATCCGGCAAGATACCCGGCCCCCTGCCCTGTCGAAACAATGTCTGGTTTTTTTACAAATGCAAAAGAAAAAAACCAAACGAGTGCCACACACATGCTCACGAAAATAAATAGGCGAAAGAACGACTCCTTGATACTGCCCGCCTTTTCTTCCTTAAATTCTCTCATGATAACTAACTCCCTTCCGAGATCGCGAATCTCTGATGTTTCCGAATTAAGAAATTTTATGAGAATTGCTTCATCAAGTTGCTCTACCTTAATGCGATGCATAACAATTCGTGCATTTTGTGGATCACGTAGTACGAGCCAATAAAAACACTCCTGCCACAACGGCAGATGTGTAAGGCCTGGCATGCGCTTTTCTTGCGTCACACACACCTCCACTTCGTGGTAAATTACTTCGCTCATTAAACATCTTTTTATATATGCGGTCAATAAAAAATCCGCCTGGTTTGGCGGATTTAGTTTATTAATTTAGGAGATTTTTTCTTTGAGAATTTTTGTAACAAGTGCTGCATCTGCCTTTCCTTTTAACTCTTTCATAGCAACACCCATAACCTTACCAAAGTCCTTTGCATCAATAGCTCCATAATCCGCGACAACTTTTTCAACAACTACCCTTATCTCATCCTCTCCCATAAGTGTAGGTAGATATGTCTCTAAAACCTTAAGTTCTTTTTCTTCCTGAGCAACCAGATCAGCTCGATTACCCTGAGTATATAAAACTATAGCCTCTTTGCGTCTCTTTGCCTCACGACGAATTATTTCTAGAGTCTCCTCGTCGGTAAGCGCCTCATCCCCTCCCTTGCCCTTCTTTTCTATTCCGCGATTATGAAGGTCTGAAGAAAGAAGTCTGAGTGTTTCAACAACATCAGTATTTCGGGCTTTGAACGCTGTCATAAAGTCTGCTCGTATTTTTTCTTGAAGTGTCATATGTAAGTAGTATACAAAGGTAATATAAAAAAGAAAAACGCGGGATTATTTTCCGCGTTTCTTTGTCTTTTGTAGTTCGGTCTGTCGCTCTATGCGATAAAGCGCTGCGGCACGACGTTTCGTGCTGTTTGCGGTTCTTGTAGTAAACTGACGCTTTCGCGCCTCCTTTACCACGCCACCGTGCTGGACCCTCTTGCTGAAACGGTAAAGCATTGAGCTAGCCGTCTCGTTTTCTCTTTTTCTTACTTCGATTGCCATATAGTTAGTTATTCCTTTATAATCTTTTTTTTAATTTCCGTCAATGATTCCTTTGGTGGATTAGAAACTACACCATGAATCGAGGTCCCGCCGTCATCCTTCCACCTTGGTATTACATGAACATGTATGTGGTCTATCGCCTGCCCAGCCCACTTACCATGGTTAATACCAATAGTGAACCCATCAGGGTGAAGTGCTTCGTTTAGAAGGCTTGTTACGCGTTTAACAGCGTTAAAGAGGGGCTCTATCTCACCGTCTCCTATATCAATGATGTTCTCGGCGTGAACCTTTGGAAGAATCATTGTGTGCCCAGGCGAAATTGGATTTATATCCAGCATCGCTGTGGTGTGCGCGTCTTCATACACAATTTCTGATGGAATCTCCTTATTAGCTATCTTACAGAATATGCAGTCCGTCATATTTTATCGTAAGCGCTTTTTAACCTCCTCAACCAATTTTTCCAGAATTACAGTCTCCTGTGCTCCAGACTTTGTATCACGAACAATCACAGAATTTTCAAAAGCTTCTTTCTGTCCGAATATAAGTGCAAGTGGTGCGCGTACCCTTTCTCCAAATTTCATTTGTGCAGTAAGAGTCTTTTTACCAAGCGCCTCTACAACAGCGATATTATTCATGCGCAGAGTATTCATGAAACGCACACTCATTTTTTTGGCCTGCTCCCCCACAGCGATAAAGAAGACCCTATTATTATTTCTCGCGCGAGGCATTGTATTTCTCAACTTAACCTGCTCAAGAATTCTATCCAAACTTAGTGCAGATCCTACACCAGGAATTATTTTCTTAAATAACATTTCAGAAAGATAATCATAGCGACCACCACCAGCTAATGAGTGTTCATAATCACCACTATAAATCTCGAATACTGTTCTGCTGTAATATTCCTTCTCGCGTACAAAATATGGGTCTGGCTCATATAGAACTCCGTTATCCTCAACTAATTCCAAAACAGCTTTAAAGTGATTGTTACAAGCCTGACAAAGGTGGTCTAAAATAATTGGCGCCTCCTTTCTTACTTCAATGCACTCAGCCTCAACACACTTGAAAAGGCGAAGAGGTCTCTCTTCTACATTTACCTTACAAGTTCCACAAACTTTTTGCTTACGGAAATAGGCCTTTAATTTTTCGTGATAATTATTTCTACAAACCCTGCAACCCATCGTATTTATTTTTAATCTAAGATTAGGAAACTTAAGTTGCTTTAAAAACTCGAGTGAGGCGAGAATGACCTGCATATCGTAAACAGCATCATTGTCTCCAATAATATCAAATCCCCACTGACGTATTTCTCTATTATTACCGTTGTCTAATTTTCCGAATCTAAATACTGAACCCGTGTGATAAACCTTAAGTGGTGATGCAAAATAACCAAGGTGATGTTCGATGTAACTTCGCAATACAGGAGCAGAAAGATCCTGACGCAAAGCAACGTCCTCACCCTCAGGAGTTTTAAATGAATACATTTTCTTAGCTGCCTCCTCTGCCTTCTCACCAAGTCCTGCCAAAAAGATTTCTGGAGACTCAAGAGTTGGTGTTTCTATAAAATGAAAATCATACAACTCACTAAGATGTCTGCCAGTCTCCATAATAAGCTTCCAAAGTTCACCGTCTTTAGGAAGAATGTCTGACATTCCTTTAACACCAAGTGCCTCAAGATTAGCTTTTCCCGCCTTTTTTACTTTTTTCTTTGGTGGTATTTTTGTGGTCATTTTTTAATTAATTATATGCGTACTCGCTGAATGCCATCGCCTTATCTATCGGCCACAATCTAAAGCGAACTAACCCAACTAGGTCTGCTTTTGGAAGCAACCCCCATCTTCGTGAATCATAACTGAAATCACGATTATCACCCATTACGAAATACTCGCCATCCTTAACCGTGTAATCACCCTTATCAATACCACTCATGCGAGCAACATACTCCTCTTTTAGTAACTCTTTATTACCGTTTTTCTCATATACGGTGACCGAGCTACCATCTACTACAACGCGCTCACCAGGAAGACCGATTACGCGCTTAATATAATATGAACGAGTATCTAACGGATATTTAAATACGACTACATCACCACGTACTGGTTCGTGAAAACGATATACCAACTCATCAATTAATAAATAATCACCATTCTGAAATCCGGGCTCCATACTTGAACCGCTTACAAGAAATGGTTGCGCTACAAACGTTCGAACTAAAATAACCGCAACCACGGCGATTACTACTGTTTCAACTACTTCGAATACTGCCCATAAAAATGCTTTCATTCGTAAAAAATATGACTAATAGAAACAAAAACCGAAATATGCGATAATTTTAACGAATATGAGTGAGAAACACAATGGGTTAAAAACATTGAATAACAAAGGAGTTGGACCAAAAGATGTGGTCTTGATAGCCGGGCTTGGAAATCCAGGAAAGGAATATGAAAACACATACCACAATGCGGGACTTCTAGGGCTCCACTATCTCGCAGGTAATGCGGATTTTGTAACTGCGAGTACTGGAACATTTTCATTTTTTAAAAATGATGGGAAGATTTTTATTCAACCACTTGTCTTTATGAATGAGTCAGGAATAGCTATTCGTGATGCTTTGAAATACTTCAGTGTTAAGCCTGAGCATATGCTTGTAATTCAGGATGATGCCGATATTCCAATTGGAGAACTTAAAATACAATTTGGGCGTGGAGAGGCGGGACATCATGGTATTGAATCTATTGTTAAACACATTGGCACGAAAGAATTTTGGAGAGCTCGAGTAGGTATTGAACAAAAAACTTTTTTCACAAAGAGAAGGATACGTGCAGAAAAATACGTTTTAAAACCTTTATCACAAAATCACAAAAAGCATTTTGAGAATGCTTTTGATGTAATTAGGAAGGAGTTAATTTAGAAGATTAATTCGCTGGGGCAACTCCAACAAATCTGAAGGTAATATTAAACATTGATGAGCCATCTTCTTTTGTTGATATCTGAGACACGAGAAGGTCAACATTAGAAAAATTACTTGTATCAGCGGATAGTGCATTTTTAAAATCAATAATTTGTTCTCTTGTAGACGCGTGCGCAACAAGTGTAATCATGTCCCTTATAGATGGTGAATCCAGCTTATCAATTGTTATTCCATTAGCAGATGATACATTGCTAACCTTTTTGAAAAGCGTTGGCCATGCTGATGCCACAGATTTTACTGAGCGCATATTAGAAACAAATGAGTTGAAAACACGAACCTCTCCTTCTAATTTCTGAAGCTCTGCGAGTGATGAGTTTGCGGTAAAAATTGAGAACCCACTGTTAACTGACTCTAGTTCACGAGCAAGTGAGTATGAGCTACCTGCAAACAATATAAAGAATAAAGCGAATACACCAACTAATATGCCTCTCCATAATCTAATAAAGTTTAATGTCTGCTCACGATAGAAAAACTTTCCTAGCTCCTCAGATGCAAGATTAATAAGGAATTCATTTTTACCCTCCTCACTAGTTCTAAGTGCTGAACCAATTGCGACATACCACTGTGATGACACATCCCATGTGGTTATCTTAAGAACAGCAACAGGAATTCCAAAGTGTCCTTTTATAAAATCCTGCATGTCTTTTTCAAATCCTGGGGCGACTAAGAAAAGTCTTGCTGGGCTTTCCTTAAACTTACTAACAGTGAAATTCATAACCTTCTGAACCTCTGTTGTCACAACCTCCTCGAGTTTTTCTCTTGTAATCTGTCGCTCCCCCTCTTGAATAGAATTCCAGGAGCGGAAATAATCAAAATACAAACCATTATTCCTCAATATTGAAAAATTCAAACCATCCCCTGAGATTTGTAGGAGGATTGCGGGATGAGAATCTCCCCTGCCCATTAGGCCGATTAGACGAGATAGTGCTAAACTTGGAAATTCAAATGCAACCGGAGAAAATAATGATTCTTCAAGTGGTGCCCTAAATTCATCTACAGCTTTTTTATCAGCAAATGCTCCCAATAATTCAAACTGATCTGGAGTCTCCTGAAGGAGCTGCCAGCTCATATAATAAGTATCGGTCGACATTGGTGATATCATCTGCAAATTAAGAAGGGCTGACTCATTAAGTCTTTCACGACCAACATTTGGTGTAGTGAAACTTTGCGTATAGATACCACTAGCTGGAAGTGCTACGGATACCGGTATAGTTTTTCTTCCGCTTGGATCTATAGCTAGATGAAGTTGTTTTAATGCAACACGAAACTGATTTCCATCTACAATCTTTCCACCAACAATAATCCCAGGTGTTAGTCTTACTCCAGAGGTTTTAAGCCCACCAAATATATCTGAATAAATTAATGCTGAGTCACTTAAATGCAGACCACCTACGCGTGGCTCTGATGAGAGTTGCCCAAAAAAGAATTTCATCTGTTCCCAAATTCTTTTTGTGTTTATGCGAGAAGAAATAGTCTTCGGCTCAGGTGTTGTTTTTTGTACTTCTACTGGTTGTGGTACGTGAGCACGAACCTGAGGAATTGGTTTCCTAACCTCAACTACGCGCGGAATCTCAACCGGATGCTGAGTAACCTGTTTTGCAACCTCTGATCTTCGCGGGGCCTCAAAATGTGCTTCTGGCGCCTGTTTAATAACCTCTGGCGCGTGCGTCTCAGTAACAACACCTTGTTCTGGTTTTTTAATTTCTGCAACTGTTTTGATTATTGGCGCCTCTGCTTTTTTAACTTCTGTTGCAATTGGAGTCTCCTTCTTAGGCTCCTCAACGAGTTTCTTGAAGAACGATTTGAACTGCTCTATTTGTTTTTGCTCTGGCTTCTTAACCTCGATAACTGGTTTAACAATCGGAGCTTCTGTTTTCTTTATCTCTGGTGCGTGAGGTAGTTCTTTTTTTGGCTCCTCAACGAGTTTCTTGAAAAATGAACTTACTTTTTCAAATGATTTATTTATCTTGGAGACAGGTTTAATAACTGGAGCTTCAACTTTCTTTGGTGCCTCTACTTTTGGCGCTTCTTTTTTCGAAAGAGAATTGAACCAAGCAGTTATTGGATTTGGTTTTGATTCGGTCTTTTTTACCTCAGGCGCAACTTTCTTTACCTCAGAAACTTGCTCGATAT
>CAIKKG010000004.1 GCA_903827975.1 uncultured bacterium | reverse complement strand
TCCTAGTGGGGGCACACGGATAAAAACGCCAGTCAGGCGTTTTTTAATTTCCAATGTCTAATTTCCAATTTTCAAATAAACACACAGAATAGGATTTGAACCGTAGGCGCCTATTTTTCATGAGTGAAATGATTAGAAAAATAGTGCGTCTCGACCAAAGGAAGAGGCAGATCCTAGTGGGGGCACACGGATAAAAACGCCAGTCAGGCGTTTTTTAATTTCCAATGTCTAATTTCCAATTTTCAAATAAACACACAGAATAGGATTTGAACCGTAGGCCTAATTTTATTTTTATCTCTCAAGGGGTTAGAATGAGTATGTAGATAATATGAAAACAAAGATTCCGAATGAAATAGAGAATATCGCACACATCCTAACCGATGCTGGTTTTGAGGCGCACCTTGTTGGGGGATCATTGCGAGATATGCTTTTGGGCGTTTCTCCAAAGGATTGGGATATTGCAACAAACGCAAAACCTGAAGAAGTTCAAGGGCTTTTTGCAACATATGGCGGGCGAACTGTTGAAGACCCTGCGACTGTGTATGAAAATTCATTTGGCACTGTCGGAATAAAGACAGAGTCAGAAGACGAGGCATTAAAAATTGTAGAGGTTACAACCTATCGCATTGAGGGTAAGTATACGGACAAGCGTCATCCTGATGAGGTTACTTTTGCAAAAACAATTGAGGAGGATTTAAGTCGTAGAGATTTTACTGTTAATGCTATTGCATTTAATTTATCAAATCACACTATTACAAAATCACACCTAGTAGATCCTTTTAATGGAATGGATGATTTGCAGAAAAAATTATTACGAACAGTTGGGGATGCAAACAAGAGATTTGAAGAGGATGCATTACGTCTTATGCGTGCCGTACGTTTTTCTGCGCAACTTGGATTTGAAATCGAACAGGTTACAAAACATGCAATTAGGGAAAATGCTGGCTTACTTGAAATGATTGCAAAGGAAAGAATTCGAGATGAATTTTCAAAACTTATAGTTACCCCTAACGCCGCAATGGGAGTGGTTGCAATGGAAGAACTTGGTCTTTTGAAATTTGTTATTCCAGAACTTAGGGAGGGAATCGCATGCGGACAAAATAAGCATCATATATATACAGTATTTGATCATAATGTGCGTGCATTAAATTATTCCGTCGAAAAGAATTATTCTTTTGAGGTTCGCCTCGCGTCACTTTTACACGATGTTGGTAAGCCAAGAACTAAAGGTGGTGATGGGCCTGACTCAACTTTTTATAATCATGAAGTTGTCGGTGCAAAGATGACTACAAAAATATTAGACAGGTTACGATTCTCAAAAGAAATTATTGAGATTGTTTCTCATCTTGTAAGGTGCCACCTTTTTTATTACAACGTAGGTGAGGTAACAGAGGCCGGGGTAAGGCGTTTCTTGAGTCGCGTGGGTCCCGAGAATGTTGATGATCTTTTAAAGGTGCGCGAGGCAGATAGAATTGGTTCTGGGGTGCCAAAGGCATTTCCATACAAACTCCGCCATCTCTTATTTATGATTGATAAGGTTAAGAATGATCCTATTAGCCCTAAGATGCTGAAGCTTAATGGTAATGAACTTATGGAGATTCTTAACATTCCCCCAAGTAGAAAAGTTGGATACATATTGGGAATTCTATTAGAAGATGTAATTCAGGACCCAACAAATAACGAGAAGGAATATTTAATAGCAAGAGCGCGAGAATTAAATTTACTTAACGATGTAGAACTGGTCAGCATGGCCGAAAGAGCATCAGAGCATAAAGATGAGTTTGAGGCCGGAATAGAAGATGAGATGAAGAAAAAATATTTTGTAAAATAAAATTATGAAAGATGAAAAAATTTGGAGAATTTTATCAAATATCTGGACGGTATTTTTCCTAGCGTTTTTAATCTATGATTTTTTCGTATTGGATAGATTCGCATATCTAGTAGCGCCATTCAGCGTTATCTATGTATCTATACTTAGTTTATATGCCGCAACAAAGGAATTCGATAGGTGGTACTCAATTCATGACGGAAGGCATCCCGGTGAAAAGTTTGTGATTTTATGGACCTTTGTAATTTTTTTCCTGATGTTTGCGTCATTCTTGTCTGACGGAAAATATAAATTATCTCCAGAGGCTGTTGCTTCATATATAATGAATCTTTCTATTTTTGCACTAACGCAAAAATCAAAGGCAATGTATAAGATAGCGTGTGGTAAAAAAGAATGATTGGATTTTTTGATTCAGGATTCGGTGGGCTAACCATTGCAAGAAAATTTTCAGACATCGCTCCTAAGTACGACACAATTTTTCTTGGAGATAATGCGCGCACGCCATATGGCGCAAGAAGCGAGGAGACAATATATCACTATACGTGTGAGGGTGTTCAGTTTCTTTTTGATAATGGAGCCGAGCTCGTTATTTTGGCGTGTAATACTGCATCGGCTGTAGCGCTTAGACGAATTCAACAGGAGTGGCTTCCAAAATATGCACCAGATAAGCGGGTTCTTGGAATAATTATCCCAACAGCGGAGGAGGTTGTACTGCACACCAAAGGCGCGGTGGGGGTTCTTGCTACATCCGCAACTGTTCGCTCACGCGCATTTACCAACGAACTTAAAAAGAGAAACCCAGATATAAGTATTTTTGAAGAAGCGTGTCCGCTATTTGTTCCAATAATCGAGGAAGGTGAGCATGAGTGGGAAGGAACTCGTATGATTGCAAAAAAGTACATATCAAATCTCTTTAAAAATGGAGCAAAGATTGATTCGGTAATTTTAGGATGTACGCATTATGCATTAATCGAGAAAATTTTACTTGAAGAAATTGGTGCTGGGGTTCGCGTAATTTCTCAAGGAACAATTATTGTGCCAAAGATTATAGAATATCTTGTAGCACATCCCGATTTGGAAAAAAAATTGGCTGCGCGTGGTAACCATACATTTTTTTCAACCGAACAGTCAGATAGAATAAATACGCTTGCATCTAGGTTTTATGGTGCTGCAATTAATGTTGAATTAGCAGTGTTATAGGTGCATTCCTAATTGTTTACTAAACCTAGCATCTCATATATATTGGATAAGTCATTTCGGGCTGTAGTATACCGGTAGTACGTACGCTTCGGGTGCGTATAGACTGGGTTCGATTCCTAGCAGCCCGACATTTACAAAAAGCGCCACGAGGCGCTTTTTATTTTTAAAAGTAGTTGGAATCGAACCGCGGGCCGCAAACCCCGACGAGGGGTTGTAGGTTTCAAACCTCAGTATAGGTTTGAGGCGATTCCCAGCAGCCCGACATTTAAAAAAGCACTACATGGCATTTTTTGTTTTATTTAAGTTAATGAGTGGGTTATAATTGCGCTATGAAAGTAATCGTTGTAGGACAAAACGCAGGTGCAATAATCCCTCTTGTTAAGGAGTGTGGATTTAAAATTGTTGAAAAAAAGCCAGACTTTATTGTGAGTTATGGAGGAGATGGAACACTAATGATTTCTGAGAGCTTATATCCAGGCATTCCTAAAATAATTTTGAAGGGGAGTCTAATATGCAAGAAAGCATCACCATTTCCAAATGAGGAAGTTTTAAAGCGAATTAGTAAGGGAAAATTTGAAATTGAAAAAGTATGGAAACTCGAGGCTCGTGCAAATGGGAAAATGTTACTCGGTCTAAATGATATTGTGGTTCACAATACTGATATGAGACATGCGATGCGCTACACAACATCAATTGATGGTGTGCAGATGGTGAATAGTATTATTGGTGATGGTGTTGTTGTTGCTACTCCCTTTGGTTCAACCGGGTACTATCGAAGCATCACTGATAGTTTTTTTGAGGTAGGAATTGGTCTTGCATTTAATAACAGCACTGAGCAGTCGGATCATATTATTTTGAAAGAAAATAGAACAATATCTGTTCATATTTCTCGTGGACCCGCTGTAGTATATGCAGATAATCAGGACGGTTCCATTTTATTAAATGTTGGGGATAGCATTACAATTCGTAAATCTAAGCAGTTTGCAAAGATAGTAAGGCCTAAGTAAGTCCATTACTTGACTTTTATCGTAATAATTGTCAGAATGTTTTTGTTTTACAGCACATTTAAATTATCCTAATTACGAACTTGGTTGTGGCTTTCAGCTTATTATTTATTAAAATATTGGCTGAGAGCTGCAACTTAGCGGCCATAAAAGGAGATATATATGGGTAAGGCGAGCAAGGCCCACCCCTACAAGAAGAACGAAAAGACTGATGAAAAGAAGGTCGAGGCCTTTGTGGTCGATACCGATCAGCCAAGGATTAACCAGCCGCTCCGTCCCGGAACGCACCTGCGCATGGGCCAGGTGAGTCTCATTCCTACCGAGAACGAGATTCTCATGAATGGGCGCAAGATTGTGCTCATCCCTACCGAGGACGTGCACGGAATCATGCAGTCCCTCGAGGCCGTGCTCTCGAGCACTGTCCAGATGGGTCTTCGGCCCGTGAATGTCTGCGTGCGGGATTTTCTCATGGAGAACGTCAAGATCATTCCGGCCAGTTGGAAGAAGCACAGCATCTTCTTTCCTGGCTCCGTCTTCACTGCGCCTGGTGGTGAGCCGTGCGTGCCTTTCATTTATTGGCACTGCGGTTGGAGTTGGCACAACATCACGCTCACCAGCATGAAGGATGTGCTTGGTAAGAATGCCGTTGTCGCTGCCGTCTAGCTAGTCATTTATTTTCCCCCCACGATATATTTTCGTGGGGGTTTTATTTTCATTGGTAAAACGTTGTAAATTAAGGGAAATTAGTTACAATTGAATAGCTATTCTTAACAATTATGGGCCTGTAGTAAAGTGGTATTATGCAGCATTCGCATTGCTGAGGCGCGAGTTCGATTCTCGCCAGGTCCACAAAAACCTTATCAAATTTATTTAGAAGTCCTTTAATAGATTATTAAATTGATATAATAAATGCATGAAAGGATACATTATAGACATTGAGAAGGAGACAATAGAAAATGAGAACTTTAGGAAGGTTCTTTACACCGCTCACCACAGTCAGCTTGTGGTTATGAGTCTCTTACCAAGGGAGGAGATTGGTGAGGAGGTTCATCACCTAGACCAGTTCCTACGCGTTGAGGCGGGGGATGGCGTTGCTATATTAGATGACGTGAGCCATGAGATTCATAAGGATTTTGCAATTGTTGTGCCAGCCGGAACAAAACACAACATTATTAATACTTCAGAAACGAATACTATGAAGCTATATACTGTATATTCTCCTGCAGAGCATAAAGATGGAACTATTCACGAGACAAAGGCTGACGCAATGAAGGATGAGGAGGATCATTTTAACGAGAAAACGTCAGAATAGATTTATCCACATTTAAATATTTTGACTTAAGACTCCCCCTAGTGTAACCTATGGGGGAGGTTCTATTTTAATTATGAAAAAGCATATACATAAGCCAGTAGCAGCAAAAAAAATAAAGTCACTTAAACTGGCAAGGCAGGCGCAGGGAACACTTATAAAAGTTATTGAGATGATAGAGAGTGATATTTATTGTCCTGAGATTATTCAACAGGCGGATAGTGTTTCTGGACTTCTAAAATCACTTAGAAAAGAACTTCTAGCGGGACATCTTGATACGTGCGCATTAAATCAGTTGAAAGAAAATAAAAGTGAGGCGGTAAAAGAGTTGCTTAAAATATATAATATTTCAGATTAGCTTTATGAAAAAAACATTAAAAATTAAAGGAATGCATTGTGCGTCATGTGCCATAATTATTGGTAAGGAACTTCGGGATTCTGAAGGCGTTCACTCAATTGATGTAAATGTTGGAACTGAGACTGCTAAGGTAGATTTTGATGAGAGTAAGGTAAGTCCGGAAATACTTTCAAAAAAAATTGAACCGCTTGGATACAGTTTTATTATTGAGGATGAGCATAAAGCTCACTCAGGAATGAATATGCAAAAGTCAGAGAAACTTGCAGAACTTTCTGAAATGAAAAGAAAGCTTATTTTTGCAATTCCATTAGCAGCTATAAGCATAGTATTTATGGCTTGGGAGATCGCTTCGAAATTCGGATTAATCGTACCTGTACCACCCGGTCTTAGTAATGCATTCATGTACCTTCTACCAATTGCTGCAACATACGTGCTTTTTGTAGTTGGTAAACAGTATATCGTTGGTCTTTACAGATTTTTGCGGTATGGGAAGGCGAATATGGATACGCTGGTTGGCATCGGAACTGTTACTGCGTATGTATACAGCATTTTCGTTTCGCTATTTAGGGACCTATTAACAGTCCTTATAAATACTGAAAATATTTATTTTGATGTTGTGATTGTCGTTATAACATTCGTATATCTAGGCGAATATCTAGAGGCGCGATCCAAATTAAAAACTGGAGACGCAATAGAGAAACTACTTCATTTGCAGGCAAAGTCTGCAATCGTAATTCGCGATGGAAAGGAGATTGAAATCTCAATATCAGATGTAGTGCACGATGACCTTATTGTCATAAAGCCGGCTGGAAGGATTCCTGTTGATGGCGTGATTACTGAAGGGTCTTCTTATATAGATGAATCCATGATTACTGGTGAGCCAAATCCAGTAAAGAAGGGAGTTGATGATGCCGTTGTTTCAGGAACAATAAATACGAGTGGCGCATTTGTATTTCGTGCAACTAAGGTTGGTGATGAGACAATGCTCGCACACATTATTAGAATGGTTGAGGATGCCCAAGGAAGTAGAGCGCCTATTCAGGCTTTGGCTGATAAAATCTCAGGTGTGTTTGTCCCTGTTGTTTTGATGTTCGCGTTTTTGTCGCTTGGCGCGTGGCTTCTTATAGGAGCTCACTATCTGCCATTTTCACAGGCACTTTCCTTTGGACTCGTTTCTTTTGTGAGCGTACTTGTAATCGCCTGTCCATGTGCACTTGGGCTTGCAACGCCCACAGCAATAATAGTTGGTGTCGGCAAGGGCGCGCGCGAAGGTATTTTAATTAAGGATGCTACTACACTTGAAAAGCTGCACAAGGCAAACATTGTTGTGGTAGATAAAACTGGAACAATAACTAAGGGTAGGCCCGAGGTTGTTTCAATAAAAAACTTCTCACAAAAAAGCGATGACGAGTTAATTGAGGTTCTGTTTTCACTCGAGAAAAAATCAGAGCACCCAATTGCCCGCGCAATTATTTCTTATGCTAATGAGAAAAAAATTGAGGAATTTAAAATGGAAAATTTTGAATCTATGAAAGGAAAGGGAATTCGCGGTAGCCTTAATGGTGTTGAGTATTATGCTGGTAATACTTATTTGATTGATGATCTTGGTATTGCTTTTGATAAGAATTCAATTGAAAAAGAAACTATTAACGGAAGCACGCCAATTATTCTTTCAACAAGGAACGAGATTCTAGGTATTGTTATGATTGCGGATGCTATTAAACCTGAGGCAAAGGAGGCTGTCTCAAGATTGCACGCTCTTGGAATTAAAGTTGTAATGCTTACCGGTGATAATAAAAATACCGCAAAATATATTGCTGGGCAGGTTGGTATCGATGAGGTTTTTGCTGAGGTAATGCCCGAGGATAAATTAAATAAAATTAAGGAGCTTCAGGCTGGTAATAAAGTTGTTGTTATGGCTGGAGATGGAGTTAATGATGCTCCAGCGCTCGCGCAAGCTGATATTGGTATTGCTATGGCAACAGGAACAGATGTTGCGATTGAGTCTGCTGGTATCACATTGCTTAATGGAGATATTTCAAAAATTGTAAGAGCAATTAGGCTTTCACAATTAACAATGCGCGGTATTAAGCAAAATCTTTTTTCTGCATTCGCATATAACATAATTGGAATCCCGCTTGCGGCAGGTCTCTTTTACCCATTATTTGGGTGGCTATTAAATCCTATATTTGCTGGTCTTGCTATGGCAATCTCAAGTGTATCTGTTGTTGGAAATTCACTTAGACTAAAAACAATAAAATTATAAGATTATGAACGAAATAAAAACATATACATTTTATGCAAAAGGAATGCATTGTAAGGCCTGCACACTTTTAGTTGATAGTGAGATAAAAAATTTTTCAGGAATAAAGTCCGTAACTTCTGACATAGAGACACACACTGTTAAAATTACTGGAGATTTTGGTGATAAAAGCGCTGATGTAATTGCCGGTGAGCTAAGTGCGCTTGTTGAAAAACATGGATATTCAATTTCAACTAAGTATGAGGTTGTGGAAAAAAACTTATCTGACTTTAAAATAGCCATACCTATAGCATTAGCAGTTATATTTGGATTTTTTGCGCTTCAGAAATTAGGACTGGTTAATCTTATAACCTCAGGGACTGTATCATATGGAACCGCATTTTTAATCGGGATTATCGCATCACTCTCAACCTGCGCTGCGGTTGTAGGCGGGCTCCTCCTTTCAATGTCAGCAACTTTTGCTAAGGAGGGAAGTTCTGCAAGACCTCAGATGATGTTTCACGTTGGGCGACTGGTATCCTTCTTTTTGTTGGGCGGTGTTATAGGATTCGCTGGTTCGGCATTTCAACTTAATGCAATGTGGAGCTCTATTTTAAGCTTCTCGGTCGGCATCATCATGCTTATAATGGGTTTAAATCTTTTGGACGTATTTGATTTTGTGAAAAAGATTCAACCATCAATGCCAAGATTTTTATCGAGTCGAGCGCTCGCTGTTTCAAAGACGAGTAATGAGGTGACGCCATTTTTGGTAGGAGTTGCAACGTTTTTTCTGCCATGTGGTTTTACACAATCAATGCAGATATACACACTTTCTACCGGAAGTTTCTGGGTTGGCTCTCTTATAATGCTTTCATTCGCACTTGGTACACTTCCCATGTTATCGCTTATTAGTTTCAGTTCATTTAGCATTGGAAGCGGACGCAAGGCGAGTGTCTTCTTTAAGACGGCGGGACTTATTGTAGTTATTTTTGCAATACTTAATCTAATTAGTGGGTTAGTCGTTATTGGCATTATTCCACCAATATTTAATTTTTAAATTATGAAAACAATTACAGCATCAATAATAATCGCAGTCGGAATAATAGTTTTTGGTTTTTTGATATATGGTGGAGATGTTAAGTCTGGCACTAACCCACCAAGTACAAATAATATTAGTATTGTTAACGGAAAGCAGATCATTGAGATTAATGCGAAAGGAGGATATTCACCAAGAGAAAATAGTGCACAGGCTGGTATTGCGACTGTTTTGAAAGTAAAAACACGAGGAACTTTCGATTGCTCATCATATCTTGTTATTCCAAGCATGGGGTATAGAACAAATCTTCCACCAACTGGAGAAAAGGAGATAGAAATTCCTCCTCAGAAAGTGGGTTCGGTTATTCATGCATCTTGTGGAATGGGAATGTATAATTTCCAAATTAATTTTAATTAAACCATATCTATTGTTAATAACTGGTTAGCGCACTATCTGAAATCCATGTAGAATTGTTTATATGACAAGCGCAGTATTTAATCTCGCAATTGTTGTGATGATAGGCGCGGCTTTCGGCGTAATCGCAAAGTTATTGAAACAGCCGACAATTATTGCATATCTCGCAACAGGAATTTTTATAGGTTCTGTAGGACTTTTTTCCGTCGGTGGTAACGAGACAATCCGTTCATTTTCGGAGCTTGGAATAATGCTTTTGCTTTTTTTGGTTGGCATGGAAATAAATTATTCATCCCTGCGTCTTGTTGGGCGAGCCTCACTTCTAATAGGAGTTGGACAGGTTATAGCCACTTTTGGAGCCGGATATTTTCTGGCACACGCATTTGGATTTTCTGTTCTTTCTGCGATATATATTGCAATCGCATTAACATTCTCAAGTACTGTTATAGTTGTAAAACTTCTATCAGATAAGCGCGTACTTAACAGTTTATATGGAAAGATAAGTATCGGGCTTTTACTTTTTCAGGACTTTACTGCAATTCTAATTCTTGTATTGCTTGCTGGAATTCAATCCGGACATGCTATATCAATTACCCAGATTGTCCTTACCATAGCAAAGGGTGCGATTCTTTTCGCGGTCATGCTTTATCTAGGAAGAAGAATACTGCCTTATATATTTGGAAAGATTGCTATGTCACAGGAGTTACTTTTTCTTGTGAGTTTGGCTTGGGTTTTTCTCGTGGCTGTACTTGTTTCAAAAATGGGCTTTTCTGTTGAGATCGCGGGCTTTCTTGCTGGAATCGCTTTAGCAAACTCATCGGAGCATCACCAGATTTCCGCACGTATACGACCATTAAGAGATTTCTTTTTGATTGCATTCTTTGTGATTCTTGGTGCGCAGGCAGTCTTCAGTAATTTTGTCGGAATGATTCTTCCAATAATCGCATTTTCACTTTTTGTACTTTTGATTAAACCGCTAATAGTATTTTCAATGATGGGAATTTTTGGTTATAAAAAGCGTACTGGATTTATGACTGGTATCGCTTTGGCTCAGATTTCTGAATTCAGTTTGGTGCTTATGGCTCTGGGTCTACAGCTGGGTCACGTTGATGAGAAGACCGTCGCACTTATTACCGCAACTGGAGTGATATCGATTTTGCTTTCCTCATATATGATTCAGTTTAGTGAGTATATTTATCTTTATGTTAGGGGTGCACTTTCAATTTTTGAGCGCAAGGAGCACATTGAGCAAGGAGTTGAATTAAGCGAGGACCATAAGCCAATAGTGCTAATCGGATTTCATAGGTTGGGTGAGAGCATTGCGATGGGTCTACCACGTGAGAAGCTTCTTGTCATTGAGTTTGATCCTGAGATAACAAAAAAATTGAAGCGCGCCGGATATAATTATTTATTTGGTGATATTTCAGATCCTGAAATATTTGAGTCAGCAAAGGTTCGCGATGCTGAGCTTGTTATTTCTACAAGCCCAGACATAGAGGACAATCTAACGCTACTTGCAGAGATTAGGAAGCTCATAAAACACCCCAAGGTTGTTTTGCGTGCTGAAAACGAGGATGAGGCTGATGCGCTATATCAGGCCGGCGCTGATTATGTTCTTTTCCCGCACCTTACTTCCGGTCAATATTTTGGGAAAACAATAGCAATAAATTCAGAAATGAATATCTTGGAACAGCTAAAAACAAAAGATTTGGCAATCTTAAAAAGCATTAAGAAAAACGAGGAGTTCTAGATTATTTTGAGTTCGGTTTTTTGTGCCCATCAATAAACCTACTAAGTACGTACGATGTCATTTCAACGAAGAGTTTTCTTGGTAGTGTTGTATTAGAAAAATTATTATTTTTAATTGCGTTAAATACTTCGCCAATGGTTTTTTCTTTAACCTCTACCTCAGTATAATTTGTATCTAAAAATTTCAATTTGTGAGTATCTGAGGTTGCTATGAATGGTATTTTCCAATCCTTTGCAAAACGCTCAGCCTTTTTATTAAGGTCAATATGTTTTGAATAAAACCAAGAATGTTCTATTGCGTCGAATAGGTCTTTATTTATTTCAAGTTTTTTACAAAGTGAGTATCCACCTGGGAAGTATGGGTGTGCTGCTAGTATAAAAATTTCAGTATGTGTTTTTTTGTATTCTCGCAATTCCTCAAACGTTTTTATATTCTCAACCGCCTTGTCAGAATTCAGAATTACTACGTGACGTTTTTCTATTGTTTTTTCTATACCTGGAATAAATAAGATATTGCGTTCCTCGGCCGCCAATCTGTACTCCTCACTGTTTATAAATTTGTTATGACAGGTGAGTGCAAGGCATTCAAACCCAAGATTTTTAGCCTCATCTAGCGCCTCAAGAAATGAATAATCAATGTTATCCTCAGGGTCATCGTTCGTGTGTAAGTGTAGATTTATCTTTATTTTCATAGTGCTTCAGTTTTTCTGATTTTAGTATTATTTATGATATAATTGTAATTGATAAAAGGTCGAAGAACAAAGTAAACACAAATAAAAAAACATATTTTATGGTATTTGAAAATTGGACATCGACAGTTGTTAACTCATTGCAAAATTTGTGGCTCGGCACCATGGGTGTGATCGCAAATATGCTTGGAGCGGTTATTGTTTTGTTAGTCGGTCTTGTAGTTGCAGGTGGTTTGGGCGCACTAGTTGAGAGATTGGTTGCAATGGTAAAACTAGATAAATTACTCTCAAGTCTCGGATTTAATGAGTATTTTGAGCGCGCAGGTCTTTCTGTAAATTCAGGAAAGTTTTTTGGCAAGATAGTATATTGGTTCCTCGTTTTGGTTTTCCTTCTCGCGGCAACTGATATTTTGGGCTTCTACTCGCTTTCAGCGTTCTTGAAGGAAGCACTTCTCTACGTTCCTAATGTAATCGTTGCTGTGCTAATAATGCTCGCAGCGGTTGTCATTGCTAATGTTTTGAGGAAGATTGTTAGCGCAACAATTAAAGGCTCACGCCTTAGCGCCGCAGGATTCTTGTCCACGCTTACATGGTGGGCAGTTGTAATTTTTGGTCTTCTTGCGACACTTACACAGCTTGGTATAGCAGTTTCTATAATCCAGGCCCTAGTGACCGGATTCATGGCAATGCTAGCCATTGCAGGTGGTATCGCATTCGGTTTGGGTGGTAAGGATTATGCGGCATACCTCATCAACAAGATGAAGGATCATACTGGCTAAATCGGTCTTACCTGAACTTAAAAGTCCCCGCTAATTTGTAAGAATCAGCGGGGATTTTGTTATTAATGGCCTATTTCTGCTTATATAGTTGAATATTGTTCTGTGTTTCGGCAATACTTGCATTTTTCCTGCATATTGGGTATCCTATTTCAGATATGGCATTCGCAATTATAAAGACCGGAGGAAAGCAGTATAAGGTCCGAGCCGGCTCAAAAATTAGGGTAGAGAAAATAGAAGGTGAAAAGGGAACAGCCATCGTGCTTGATTCCGTTCTTTTGACCGCCGATAAGAGTTCAGTTGTTATTGGAACACCATTCGTAAAAGGCGCAAAAGTTGAAGCATCAATAATTCGCCAGATGCGAGACGATAAGAAGATTACTTTCAAGTATAGCTCTAAAGCAAGAACACGAAGAAAGAAGGGGCATAAGCAGCACCTTACAGAAATCGAAATTATAAAAGTATAATATTAAAAAATCCCCGAAAGGGGATTTTTGTTATTTACATTCTGCGTTCAAGTGCGCTTCCCAATGTTTCCTCATCTGCAAATTCTATCTCTCCGCCAGTTGGAATTCCTCGTCCCAATCTAGTTATTTGTTTCGCAAGATTTCTAAAGTCTTGTTTTATTATACTCGCAACAAAGTCGCCGAATGTGGTGGGGTTTAGTGCAATGATAAGTTCTTTTACACTTCCGCCAAGTTCATTTTCTATTCTTGATTTTAAGTGTTGTATTCGTAATTTGTGTACACTTTCTAATGTTCCCTTGTCTGGAAGTTCGCCGATTATCAAATAATGACCGTTAAATCTATGTGCGCGTTCAAGTGAAATAATATCTGTTTCTTTTTCCACTATCGCAATTATTGATTTATCTCTATTAGGGTTTGCACAAATATCACAAAGCGCTTTATTTTCACCCTTAAGGAAGAAGCAACGAGGACATCTGTCCAGTGTGTTTAGTTTTGCGAGAGCATCCTCAAGTTCCTTTCGCTCAGTCTTATCAAGTTCTAAAAGATAAAAAGCAAGACGTGTTGCGAGGCGTGGCCCAATGGAAGGTAGGCGCGAAAAAACTTCTATGAATTTTTTTATCTGTTCTGGAATCATTTCTGAGATTTCTTTTAATAATCCTCTGGAATGTGCGCGGTATCCATGTTACGGAAACTCGCTTTTTCTTTATCAAAACCAAGTTCAAATGCGCCAGTTGGTCCGTTACGATGTTTTGCAACGAAAACCTTAACTATCCCTTGTCCATCTTCAGGTAGGTCAGATCTCTCACCCATATCGCGCGAGAGGAACATTACAACGTCAGCGTCTTGCTCCAAACTGCCAGACTCACGAAGGTCAGATAGTCTAGGAAGCTTTGAATCACGCTTTTCGATGTCGCGAGAAAGTTGTGAAAGAGCGAGTATTGGAATATTTAATTCACGCGCCAAAGATTTTAATCCTCTTGATATTTCACTGACCTGTGCAACAACGTTGTCGCTCGATGTGTTTGGGCGAATAAGTTGAATATAGTCAACGATAAGTAAATCAAGTTTGTGCTCCAATTGAAGACGGCGCGCAATAGAGCGCATCTGCAAAATAGTTGGAGAAGAACTGTCGTCAATGAAAATCGGCGCCTTTGAAAGCTCATCAAGTGCTTGTTGTACAAGAGCAAATTCAAGCTCGTCATTTAATCTTCCACTACGCAAACGCCAAAGTGGAATCTGTGCCTGACTCGCAATGAAGCGGTCGATAATCTGGTCTCGGGACATTTCGACTGAGAATATGCCAACCGCATGTCCGCTTAATGCTGTCTGACGCGCTATATCAAGTGCAAAAGCTGTTTTACCAGTTGAAGGTCTCGCACCTAAGATTATTAGGTCAGAGCGCTGAAAACCGGAAAGAAGGTTATCAAGTTTAGTAAAATGAGTCGGTATTCCACGAAGTGAATTTTTATCACCCTGATGCAGTTTTTCAAGACGTTCATATGCTTCAGGAAGACCCTCTTTGATGTGCGCAAACTTTTGTGGTCTTGAGCGCTGTGAGATGCCGAATATTTTTTGTTCTACCTGGTCAATCAAAGATTCGAAATCAGCATGCTCAAAAGCCTGTTCATTTATAACAGATGATGCATTTATAATTTCTCGGCGCACGCGCTTTTCTTTTACGATTGTCGCATATTGCTCAATGTGAGCTGATGTAGGAACGCGCGAAACAAGTTCTGTAAGATAATCAGTTCCTCCAACATCCTTAAAAGTTTTTTTACCTTTTAATTTGTGAGCTACTGTCAGAATGTCTATCGGTTCACCACGCTCAAAAAGTTCTAAAATAACCTCGTATATTTTTTGATGAGCTGGGTGATAAAAATCATACGGAGATAAAATATCCGTAACGTGGATTATCGCGTTCTTATCAAGCATGAGGGAACCCAATACCGAAACTTCGGCATCAAGGTCCTGAGGCGGAACTTTAAATTGTGTCTGTTTTATTACTGACATATTTCTCTATAGACGCTATTGAACCTTTCGCACGAAGGGCCCAAGTGGCGTGTCGTCTATAGAGTATCCTAATTGAGTTATAGATTGGCGCAAGTCGTCTGACTGAGCAAACTGTTTATTACGTCTGCATAACTCCCGCTCCTTAGCTAATTTGCTGATTTTAGAGGGGATTCCTGCTGTTTTTGTTGATATGCCGAATATTGTAAATGCATCCTTTATGACTTTCTCTGCCTTTTTTGCCTCTTTTGGACTCATATCCCAAGGGTTGGATTTATATATGGTCATAAATTCAAAAAGGGAGGCAATTGCTGCTGGGGTGTTAAAATCATCGCGAAGTGATTCGAAAAACTTCTCATTCGCCTTTTTAATATTTGATTCTAGGTTATTATCAGAATCCTTTTTCCCCTTATTAGTCTTTGCAACAAACAAAAGTTTTTCGCGGAAACTATTTAGTGTGTCGAGTGATTGCACAGCATTATTTAGAATCTCATTTTCAAAATTAATGGGTGAGCGGTAGTGGTGTGAGATTATAAGCCAGCGAAGTGTGTCAGCCGTATTTGTTTTTAAAAAGTCTTCAATGGTTACGAAGTTGTTTAGACTTTTTGACATCTTTTCTCCAGCCACTCTGATGGTTCCAGTGTGTAGCCAGATTTTTACAAAAGGTTTTTTTCCTGAGGCTGCTTCTTGTTGTGCAATCTCAGCATCGTGGTGTGGGAATTTCAAATCCTCGCCACCTCCATGAATATCATATTGCGGTCCAAAAAATGCCTCAGTTATTGCGGTATCCTCAATGTGCCAGCCAGGTCTTCCAAAGCCAAGCTTGGTATTCCACGCAGGCTCGCCGTTTTCTAGTATGAACTTCTTCTTTTTATTTTTTTCTGCAACATTCACATACTTCCATAGTGCAAAATCGCCACGGTTTCTTTTTTTAATTCCCTCATCAATTCGCGTAACCGAATCCTCGGCCTGTGCGACAGTGCGTCTTGAAAGTTTTCCATAATCTTCAAATGAGGTTATATCAAAATAATATCCACTTCCTTCAATCTCATATGCATGACCACACGATATGAGTGTCTGAATCTGTTTTATAATCTCAGGAATATACTTACTTGCCTCTGCATATTTCGTCACAGAAATAACGCCGATGCGTTTCATAATTTTCTTGTACTCGTTTTCCTTTTCTTTAGAGAGTTTCGCTGGCGTCGTATTTTCGCGAAGTGCGCGGTCTATTATTTTGTCATCAACATCCGTAATGTTTTGAAGGTAGAAAACATTGTATTTTTCTGAGCGCAAAAAACGCACAAGTGCGTCAAATGCGATGTATGTTCGTGCGTGGCCGATATGCGATACGTCGTATACTGTCGGTCCGCAGACGAACATATTAAGCCTTTTGCCTTTTTTTACTTCAACTTCTTCTTTTTTCCCGCTTAGCGTGTTGTGGAGAATCATAATTATTTTACTGAAATGACCAATGACCAATTTCTAATTTCAAAATCTGACAGCGTTCTTTTTTGACATTAGACATTGGGATTTTGCTATTTCTCTATCATTTATCCTACTACTTGCTCCAATTCAAAATTACGTTGTCTACGCGTGGTGTGTCGGTCTGACCAAGATCACTTCTCAATCGTACCCGATATTTCAAATATCGCATATCTTTTACCTGAGTTGGATTTATACAAATCGGAGTGTTCTGTGGTGCTGTTTGTGCTGTACCACCCGCATATCCTGACTCACACGAAGCAGCGTAGTAATCAAGATTTGTTCCACTTGGGCCCATAAAGTTCCAAGGACCACCTGAGCTTGCTGAGACCGCAATCTGGAAGTCTACAAATGTCTGCTGTCCCGTGCTATTTGCATTTGTGGTTCCGGTCCAAGTGATGCTGTTTAGTGTTGAACCGCCCGATGATAGTGTATCAACAACTGCCGAATCAAGCATTGCAATTGTCGAGGTCGTTCGGAATGATGTATTTACTTTGAAGTTTGAACTTGCGCACGATGAGTTATTCGCGCAATTAAAACTTATCCAACCCTCCAAATCGCTCCACGCATATCCGGAGAAATCTCCAGTTAGATTGTTTACCGAAACACCCCAGTCACCAGATCCGCAATTACTTGCAGTATTTCTACAATTAAGCGCAACCCAACCAATTATGTCGTTCCACGCATACCCATATAATGAGCCACTTGCATCAGAGTTCGTGCACGTTCCATCCGTATTGTGCGTTGTGGCAAGTCCGTTGCACACACCGTAGTTTGAGATTCCACAAATATTTCCAGATGGAGATGTTGCACAATCAAATGAAATTTCTCCCGCAGAAGAACTCGCATATCCATTCATGCGCATTCCGTTAACATTAATATTATTTGCTCCATAGAGGTCCCACCATCCTTCGATATCACTCCATGCGAAATGTTGCAGAACGTCGGAATTTATATTTGTTGCCGCACTTGCACGCAATACATATGAAAAGTTTAGTATCGCAAGCACTATGGTAATTCCAATAAGTATCCAGAAGGATACATTCCATTTCTTCATATGGATATTATAAACCATTGGCATGAAATAAAAAATTTTTGAGGTTTAATTTCCAATTTTCAATGAAGGTAGAAATAAACAACGGAGAACTAACAACTAACAACGGAGAACTAACAACTAACAACGGAGAACTAACAACGGAGAACTAACAACGGAGAACTAACAACTAACAACGGAGAACTAACAACTAACAACGGAGAACTAACAACGGAGAACTAACAACGGAGAACTAACAACGGAGAACTAAGAACAAATAACTAATAACAAATAACGGAGAATAGAGAACAAACAACTAATAACAAATAACGGAGAATAGAGAACAAACAACTAATAACAAACAACTAATAACAAACAACGGAGAATAGAGAACAGAGAACTAACAACCGATAATCGGAAAAACTCGTGGGAATTAAAAAGATGGCACTACAGTTAACTGTAGTGCCATTGGTGGATTTTTCTTTTTCTTTTTTATTTGCGTTTTCTTTTTGTTTTTTTAATTTAAGTCGTATTTTTTTGGTTAGTGCTTGTTTAATTTTTAGTTAATTTTTTGTTAGTGCTTGTTTAATTTTTAGTTAATTTTTGGTTAGTGCTTGTTTAATTTTTAGTTAATTTTTTGTTAGTGCTTGTTCACTTCTTAGTAATTCTTGTTTAATTCTTGTTCACTTCTTAGTAATTCTTGTTTAATTCTTGTTCACTTCTTAGTAATTCTTGGTTAGTTTGTAGTTAATTCATGGTTATGAGTTATTAGTTCTCAGTTTTGGGTCACTTGTTGTAAGTTCTAAATCATTAGTTTTCAGTTTTAATTCGTTAGTTATTCATTATTAGTTAATCATTCTAAGTTTCATTTCATGTGTGGATAAAAACATAAATAAAATGCGATACGAAGAGAAATCTTTGTGATATAATAATCCTATGGAAAAGAAACAAGTTCTCATTATTGGGGCTAGTGTAATTATTTTTGCTGGCCTCGTGTTTGCTGCCATTTTTTATAAAGGCGACACAACACAAAATGCAGGAGTTAAATCACCGCAGGAAATAAACCAGACAGGGCAGAATGCGCCCGGAATGGACTTGTTAAAAACTAATCCGACATCAACCTCAACACCTGCAACATATACCGCAGAGGTTCCAAAAAATGCTACAGCAACAGTTCCTGTTGCAAGTGCTCCAGCAGCACCTGGCTCAGATGCATCACTCGGATTTTATAATCTAAAAATTGATAGTTCTGGATTTCATCCAAACTCAATCACTGTTAAAAAAGGAAACATAATCAGAATCGAGGTCACGTCCGTTGATGGTGATTATGATATGGAGATTCCGCAATCAGGAATGTACTGGGCAATTAAAAAGGGAGAGATGAAACCGTTTATGTATACGGCCGAGCAGGCAGGAACATTTTTGTTCAAGTGCCGAGATTTCTGTCCAGCAGGAAAAGTATTTCAGGGAACGATTATCACTTTAGATAAGTAATTTGTGCGTGTGCTTTAAAAATATAAAAAATGAGCGACGGCAATCTTAAAATGGTTCTGAAAATTACACGTACGCTCTTTTTAGTACTCGCAATACTCTCAGCGGGGCAGGTTTTGGCGTTTACTGGGCCTGGAGTTGGCCAGACTGCTGGTTCTGGGGCTGGTGCAATATCGGGAGCCACTGGCAAGATTGGAATTGGAACAACAAGTCCGACTGAAAATTTAACTATCGTAGCAAATGCATCTTCTTCGATTTCATTGCGCCCTTCCAACAGTCTTATTGGATATGGGGTCGTATTATCCGCAATTTATCAATCCAGTCACTCATTTTCGCTTACCGCATATCCAAACGGAATCGAATATTTAGGTCTTTATAATACAGATCTTATTTTACAGCCCGCGAATGCTGGGAATGTCGGTATAGCTACAACTACGCCAACACAAAAATTGGTTGTTAATGGAAATGTTGCAGCAACAGCCTTTGTTGGAACACTTTCTGGTGGAATTGCAGCTGGTAACGTATCTGCTGGGTATTTTGGCTCCTTACAAGGTGGTGGAAACTTTACTTTTCCATCAAGCGTCAGTATTGGTACATCAACAATAGGTGGAAAACTATCAGTTATTGGTACTGGCTATAGCATTATTGGTGATGGAGATCCTGGCTATGGAAATTCAACTACAAAATTATTACTTTTTACGAATAGTGGAACTCAGACCGCATTAAAGTTGTGGCAGGCTGGAATAGCTTCTGCAATGATAGGAAATAAGGCTGGTGATACTAATTTATATTTAAGTAATACATACGGTGGAGATACTGATTTTGGTTCATCTACTAAAAGCATAGCAATAAACACTTCTGGTAACGTGGGCATTGGAACGACTGCGCCGAACGCTAAGTTGGAGGTAGCAATTAATAATGGATCTTCAATGGATGAAGCCCTTAGACTTACCGCACTTAATAATAGTTCTGATATAGGTACGTATATTGCTTTTCACGACACTGCATATTCGCCAGATTCAGCGAGAATCGGTGCTTCAAGGGAGGGGGCGGCTCAACAGAGTAGCTTAGCGTTTTATACTCGTTTTAATAACACGTCGGTTAATGAAAAAATGAGAATAACAGGATTGGGCAACGTCGGTATTGCGACGACAACTCCTGCTTATAAACTTTCTGTTGCTGGTGATATTAACTTTACTGGAGGTCTTTATCAAAATGGCGTTGCGTTTACTAGTGGTAGCGGCGGTAGCTCTGTTGGTTGGTCAAGAAATACCACATCGAGTTATGTGTATGTTACTACCTCAACCGATTCTGTTGGAATTGGTACGTCAACTCCAGATGCTTTGCTTAATGTAATTGGTAATAGTAATACGATGGGTGGTATCCATGTTACCGCTCAAAATGTAACCGATGCTCCATGGATAAGTTTTGGAGTAAATGGTTTGGGGTCCTCATATAACAATTTTGGTTCAATAACAAACAGCAGTGGGTTTAGGTTCAAGTCAATGCAGAATGTTTCTATGATAGCTGGCAGTGGTTATTCCTTTAATGTTCTCGATCCAACCGCAGCAACTACTTATTTAACAGTAGCAAGCGGTGGCAATGTTGGAATCGGAACGGCAACACCAACAACCGCAAAATTGGTTATTGTTCCTGGTTCTCAACCCTCAATTGATGCTGGAAGTCAGAGAATTATTAATGTTGCCATACCCACATCAAATAATGATGCAGCGACAAAAATATATGTGGATTCAGCAGTCATAGCTGGTGTGACAAGCTCAACCGGCTCTGGAACGGCTAATTATGTTTCTAAATTTACTGCAGCGTCCACACTTGGAAATTCTTCTATTTATGATAACGGAACGTACGTGGGGGTGGGAACTACAAGCGCTGGCGACAAGTTGCAAGTTTCCGGAAACGTGTTTGCGGATGCATTTAATGCAGTTGGATCTCTTTCTAGATACAATTCAACCGGAGGTGTGTTCTTTAATGGAAATGCAGGCAGTGCTTATGGCACACTTGGTTCATATTCGAACTCGGGTGGGACCGGTAGGATACTCGCCATTAACCCTAATGGCGGCAATGTAGGTATTGCAACCACAACCCCTGGCTCTCCTTTGGTTGTTATCGGAAATGTTCAAGCAACTACGTTTTCTGGTGGTCTTTCTGCTAACAATGTATCTGCAGGCACATTTGGTACATTGCAGGGAAATGGCGCATATACATTCCCAGCTAATCTAACGGTTAACGGAGTTTTTTATGCTAAGGCTGGTGATTTTAGTGTTGATAGCGATACTTCTTATGCATATCTTCAGTCTTGGAATAGTAAGCCATTAAAAATTAATAATTCTGGTAATAATGTTCTATTTTCCGGAACTGGTAGTGTTGGAATCGGCACCAGCGGACCGACCTCATTGCTACATGTTTATTCAATCAGTAGTACGCCTCAGTCAATTACCCTTGAGAATTCTGGGGATGTTCGTATGCAGGATATTGTTCGAAATACCCAGAACGCCCTATACTTTGGCGTTGAGAGTAGCGCTGGTGGTGGTATTGCCACTGGAGCCCTAGGCGGGGCTGGTGTGGTTTCCTCAAATTCTGCTAAAGCCCTCCAGTTTGCCACCAATGCCACAGTTAACATGACCATGCTTAGTGGTGGTAATGTTGGTGTAGGCACAGCAACTCCAGGATATAAACTCGATGTTCAGGGAGGGCAGGTTAATGCTTCTGGCGGTCTTTGTATTAATGGTGATTGTAAAACTGCATGGAGTCAGGTTAGTGCAACAAGCCAGTGGACTACCTCAGGTTTAAATATTTATTACAATACTGGAAATGTGGGTATCGGAACTACAAGTCCTGGAACAAAATTAGTTATTGATGGAGTTGATAATTATACAAACGGAATAACAATTCAAAATTCGACTGGTTATCAAAATTTGATTACCGCATTTTCTGATGGCGTAAATCCGACGACCGGCAGTGCCTTGCAATTTAAGGTTGCTAATAACGCTACTGGTGGTAATGCGGCAGTTATGACACTAAAAGGAAGTGGTAATGTAGGTATCGGAACAGCGTCCCCATCTTCTCCTTTGGTTGTTGTTGGAAATGCACAAGCATCAACATTCTCTGGTGGTCTTTCTGCGGGTAATGTCTCTGCGGGAACATTTGGTTCATTGCAGGGGAATGGTAATTTTACATTCCCTAGTATTCTAAGTATTGGAACGAATGCGTCTGGTTACTCAAAAATAAATGGTGGGTCATGGTCAGAATATTGGTCAACAGAAGCATATCCGCGTGTATATCTAAGTAGAGATGGAGCGGCATCTGGAATTGCAGCAATTCAATTTGGTCCTGGCACGAGTGCTGTAGATTCCACGGTACAGAGGACTGTAGGAGCAGCAGGTATCGCTTTAATGGGAGGAAACGTTGGTATCGGAACAACTACTCCGCAAAGTTTATTGCACTTGCAAAGTGGAGCTGGTGTTGCTGGCGGTATGCAGTTTAATGTCAATGGATACCCAACTTCTTATGGTAATCGCATGTATTCTGTGGATTCTGGCAGTGGTGGACTATTACTTAGGTTTCAATCGCAGTCGAATACGACTTGGTACAATGCTTTGGATATAGGCAATGGTCAGACTGCTCTGAATCCTTCTCTAACTACGTATTATGGAACAAATCTCGCAGTGACTAGTGGTAATGTTGGTATTGGAACAACTACCCCTGCTGCAAAATTAGAGGTTCAGGGTGATGGTGTTAAGTTAAGATTATCTACTGCGAGCTCGCCTTCAACTTATTATTTTGATATTCAATCGAATTATAGTGCTGCAGATACCGTAAATTTTTACGGAACGGGTGGAAGCAATATCTTGAAGTGGGCGTATAACATTAATGCATTGTCATTACAGCCAAATGGAGGCAATGTCGGTATTAGTACCACAACGCCTACAACTGCGAGACTAGTAATTGTTCCTGGTTCCCAGCCTGCAATTGATGTTGGTAATCAGAAGATTATTAACTTGGCGACGCCTACGGCAAATAATGATGCGGTTAACAAAACATATGTTGATTCTGCGGTCACGAGTGGTATTGGTGGAGCGGTTGGTCCTTGGACAACCTTATCAAGTAATATCTATAACAATAATGTTGGAAATGTCGGCGTTGGTGCTGCGACAGCCCCATCCTATAAGTTTTCTGTGTTTGGTTCATTCAGTGCTGATTCCGGACAGATTTTCTCTGACACATCAGGTAATTTGAATGCCATCTCATTTATTGATAAAGCGAGTCCGTCCTATTATTTGCAACCATCAGGAACTACGTCATTGAAGACTGCGGGTAGCGTGATTATCGGAGGTAGCGGAACTCCATTAACTAGACTTGATGTTGTTAGTCCAAATTATCATCAAGCAAGATTTTGGAACTCTGGATCTTCTCAGAGACTTTGGCTTGGTTCAGTTGCTGATACTGTTGGAAGTTATATATCTAATAACTCGTTTTATGCTTCAAGTTATCAATTTACACCAAGTTATGCTTCTGCATCGGGTATTAATTTTAGACAGGACGGGTCTACCGAGTTTTGGAATGATACTGGTCTAACTTCTGGCGTTAATTATCTTCCTACAAAGCGAATAGTCATTTTAAATAATGGCAATGTTGGAATTAACACAGATACTCCCGGAGCAAACAAGCTTTATGTAAAAGGGGCGACACTCATCGAGGGCACATTGAATCTGAATAATAACGATATCGGAAGCGTGAGGAAACTTACGGTAACCACTGTTGACCCTCTCTATCAGATTGGTGATAAGAAATATTCAACATACGCTGCGTCAATTTCCGGTGGAGTGAAGGAAGAGTATGTAGGACGAGGCAAACTAGGAAGAACTAATAACTTAGAACTAACAACTGATAACGCAGATGGGTATACATACATTATCGACCTTTCTAAGGCTGAGAAAGGAAGTGATGTGTGGGTCTGGTATAGGGCGGTGGACTTCTCTGAGGATAATGTTGATGTGTTTGTGACTCCGTATGGATCAAAAGCATCAATCTGGTATGAGATTAGCGGAACAAAGATCATATTCCACGGAGATGCGAGTGCGAGCTTCTCATATCGCTTAATTGGAAAGCGTCATGATTGGAAAAACTGGCCAACATTTGCGAAAGACCAGAGTGAGGTACCGTCATTTATTTTGAAATAGGAAAAGATAAAGTTTAACTTATAACTAACAACTTATAACTAAGAACGTAGAACTAACAACAAAAGATACGGAAAACAGATAACTAGTAACAAAGAATGAATCAGTTTAGATTTATTAATTGGAAAGTATATTAAGATTCAAGAGAGTTATTTGCTGTTATTTTATCCATTGCGAGAAAAATTCCAAAAGAATATAGATACGAAATTGGTAGTCAGATGATATGCTCAGCATTGTCAGTTAATCTGAATATTGCTGAAGGAAGTGGAAAGTCATCAGATAAGGAATTAAATAGGTTTCTGAATATAGCAATGGGTTCGTTGTATGAAACACTTGCCGCGGTGGATATGTTAAGATATGTAAACATGGTAACCGAAGAAGAATTCGAAAATGTTTTAAGAAAGGTCGAGATTATTTCGAATCAGCTTGGAGGGTTTAAGAAGAAATTGAAAAGTAGTTAGTTGTTCTTAGTATTGAGTTTGTTATAAGTTATTAGTTCAAAATTATTAGTCAATTATTATAATAAAATTATGGAAAAAGAAAAAATTGGACTTTGGGTTGGGGTCGGAGTAGTTGCAGCAGCAATTGTAATCTTTATTGGTGTTTCAAAGATGGGTTCGGCTCCAACGCCAACTCAGATTGCGCCAACAACAGGTCCGGTAACAAATCAGGCTCCTGCGACGCCTGAGACAACAGCCGCACCAGCTCCGGTAATTCCTCAGCAATCAGCGCCTCTTAAGGCGGGTGAGGTTGTCCCGAGTAAGGCATTCAAGCTCACAGCTTCTGCTGGAGGATTTTCTCCTAGCTCGTTCAACGTAAACGTTGGCGATAAGGTGACAATCGCGCTTATTTCAGGTGACCAGTTCGCGCACACACTTCAGTTTGATGATCCAGCATTATCAAACTTTTCTGTCGGCATTTCTCCTGGTGAGACGCGCACAATAGAAATCGTAGCTCCAAAGAAGGGTGAGTACACATTCAGTTGTGGAATCCCAGGACACGCGGGAAGAGGTGAGACAGGAAAGATGGTTGTGAAATAAAAAATAGTCCCCGCATCCTTGCGGGGATATTTTTTTAAAATGTCAAAATCCAAATGACAAATTTCAAATAAAGAAACAGATAATGTAGAAAGAAATATCAATAAATACAAGGAACTAATCTAAAATGACCACTGAAGATGGGAAGCCAAAAATATTTGATCTTATAGAGAGAACGTCCAAATTTGGAGAGGATTCAATCATTTTTTCTACAAAAATGAAGATAACCACCATTACACGTCCAATTATTTCTCAATTTATTCGCTCCGCGACATCAGTCGGCGCCAATTATATGGAGGCGGATTGTGCAGAGTCTAAGAAAGATTTCATGCATAAAATAGGAATTGCAAAAAAGGAGTCAAAAGAAACAATGTATTGGTTACATATGATTTCTATTGCATTGCCAGAGCATAAAAAGGAGTGTTGGCAATTAAGAAAAGAAGCTGAAGAGTTAACACTTATTTTTTCAGCCATTACAAAAAATAAGTAGCATTTTATTCTATTTCCGCTTTTGTCATTTGTCATTTGAAATTTGTCATTTCAATTATCATTATCTGCTATAATAATTCTTAGATGCGACACTATCGTTCTTTTTTTAAAAAGTTTGGAATTGATAAGAAGGTATTTTATGGTGTCGGTATTTCTTTTTCCGTAATGGCCGCAATTATCGGAATTTTTATTGTCCTCTTTTGGGGTGTTTTTGCGCTTCGTGGTTGGATTGAAAATTATATTTCAGAAAGCATAGTATTTCATTTATCAGCATTGCCTCAGGCAACAACTACTAACACATTGCCGGTCCCTATAACGCAATATGTTGCGCCAATGCCGTTGCCAATGTTGACTAATTTATTTACGCACACACAGGAAAGCTCACCGAGCATTGCCCCATCAGTTCAAACACAACAGCAGAATCTTGTATATGATGTTTTGATTGATTTATTTTCTGGTAATGGCTGGATTGGAGGTGGTACAACACTTTATCAGGACATGATGATGACATCATTTCTATTTACGCCTAAATTCACACTTGAAAGGAGTTCATTCTCGTCGAGCGCCTCATTTATCGGCAGAAAGTCTGATGGAAGCGATGATAGGTGTATTTCCCACAGGTGTCTTACACAGAAAGGAAACGCACTTACATTTGATGGGCGACAGGTTCTACTTCCTATCGAGGTTCGCAACGAGACAATCGTAAGTGTCTCTATTGGTTCACTTAAATCAAAATGGCCAGTGGGCATTGTAACCAAGAATGGCGACGATTATTCAGGTTGGCTCTTCATTTTTGACGGTTCTCAGTTCAAAAATATTCAGCAGGAGGGTAAGGAGGTCTTTTTATCAAAATACGGAGCATCCATCGGCTTTGGTGGAATAGATACTGATTGGGTTGCTGTATATGGATCCTATGATGGCAAGGCGGTCCACGTGCGCAATTCAGCAATTACAGACATCTCGCGCTTCTTTGGTATTCGCGTAATGTCAGGTGGATTTGATCCAGAAATCACGCGAACAGAGGCCGGAGGCGATATTACATGGTTTGTTTGGAATAAGAGTGGAAATCCTAAATTGGTGAAGCTTTTTGAAAACGGAACAAATTCAATTGTTGGTGCGACAGACTTCTCCTTAAAAATTGGGCCAATGGTTCCTAGCGCGACATTAATGCAATTCTCAGCATCATCTAATCCACACATATTAGATGTTAAAATCTCTGATGGTGGGACGGAATATTGGAAGTTTACTGATGAAGGTTTTGATAATTCATCACAAAAAGAAATTGTGTCTGCAAGTTTAACAAACCGTCTTTTCCCGGTGAGACTCGCAATAATTCCTCGCGCTGAGTATTCGGATGTAAATGATTCTGTTGATTTTTATCTTTCAAATGATGGAGTTGACTGGGTTAAGACAAAAATTGGTGATACTGTGAATTTCAAAAACCAGAATGGATACAAAGCATTCTGGCGAGCAGTTGTCCGCCCACCGGCTAATAAATATTATTCACCATATCTTGGACTTATCGAGGTAAATTATGCTTTTGAGAGACAGTAAGATATTTGGGGGAAATGTCAAAGCTCAAATGTCTAATGACAAAGGAAGATTTCTGATGAAAGGAAATGTCAAAGCTCAAATGTCTAATTACTAAGCAGAAGCATCTTAAGATTTTGTCATTTGAAATTAGTCATTTGTCATTTCTCCAATAATCTCCCCATTCAGTTTCCGCTTTTGTCATTTGAAATTAGTCATTTGTCCAGTAATATCCCCATTCAGTTTCCACTTTTGTCATTTGAAATTAGTCATTTGTCATTTCTCCAATAATCTCCCCATTCAGTTTCCACTTTTGTCATTTGAAATTAGTCATTTGTCATTTCTCCAATAATCCCCATATTTGTGCACATACACTGTGCGCGTGTTCGTGCTATAATTTATTTAACCCATTGAACGACGAACAAAAAAAGTTAGCAATTGAAATCGGAGCGGGTGTTTTGGCATTGGTCGTTATTTTTGCAATCATTTATTTTGGTACAAAAGGGAAGCAGAACGCATCAAATACTGCGAATAATGGAACCTCAACAAAAGTTCTCGGACAGGATGCATTTCGTCCTGATAACGCGAAAGCACTTGCGACAGTAGAGGGTGGAACTCGTGAGACTATCTCAGAGACAATTGCGACGCCTGAAGTTGGGGCGAAGAATGTTCCTGCAAATGTTGCAGTTCCAGTTGGCATAGTTCCACAGAAATTTAACTCATATAGGAAATACGCGATGACCGGAAATAATGGAGTATTTTCTCCATCCACATTCGTAATTGATGAGCGCGACAATGTTGAGATTGCGTTTACTGCTGTTGATGCGGATTATAATTTTTCTATTAGCGATATGGGTGTTACCCAGAATATTAAGAAGGGCGAGACCGGAACAATAATGTTTCAAGGATATGATTTCGGACAGTATAAGATTACCTGCAAGGCAATAGTGTGTAAAAATGAGCAGGCGGGAACACTAATCGTAAATAAGAGGCCATAATCAATATGGATACAACGCAAAGAAAATCATTTAAATTATTTGTTATCGCCTCAGGAATAATTTTTGCGTTTTTATTTTTCATTTCTTTTCATGATTCAGCCTTTGGCGCCTCGCTTACTGATATCCATTTTTTGAGTAATTCTCAGTATGAAATTATAAGTGATACGGCCGGACAACTCGATATTGTAACAACCTCAACAACGGGTGGCGCGATTAATATTTCTTCGCGTGCTGGCAGTGGAATCTTCGTTAATTCAAGCAATTTTGTAGGTATTGGTACTACAACACCTGCAACGGCATTGTCTGTAGCCGGAACAATAACCGCTACAACTATTAATGCTGTTTCAAGCATAACCGGAACATTTACTGGCACAAATTCAGGAGCAACACTTGCTACAGCCGTTCGAGGTAATGGTTCTGTTTTCGGTTCATCATATGATGCAGCCGGAACGAATTATCGCTTTAATGATGCGGCAAATGCAGCACTTTTCTATGTTGATGCGACTAATAGCAGGGTTGGCGTGGGTACTGCGAGTCCCGGGGCAAAACTAGACGTACAGGGTATTGGTTTTTTTGGTATAACTAATAAACTTAAAATTCAGGAATCTGGAAATGCAATGTCTATTCAGGCGACACTTGCTACTGATGATAATGCAAAGAAGGATATTGCAATTAGTGCTTGGGGGGGCAATGTTGGAATTGGAACAGCGGCACCAAGTCAGAAATTGCATGTGAATGGAAACTTGTTGGTGGATTCTTTTGCAAGAGGAGACAATAGTGGAATATTCTTTAGAGATGGTTTTACTCACAATGTAAGTCTCACGGTAAGAGATTGGGGAAGTAATAATGTTTCATCAGATGGTTTGCTTATGTCTGGATATGACGGGATTGGATTCATGACAAGTGTAGATACTTATAACGCTGCAAATGTTCGAATGTTTATTCAGGGTGGTGGAGGAGCAACAGCTGGTAATGTCGGCATCGGGACTACTGCTCCAGCATACAAACTTGATGTGAATGGTGATATGAGATTTGGGACAACTATGTATGCCACGGTTGCTAATCCTTACCTTAGCTTTAGCTCATACTTCGTAGCTCCAGGTGGCGCTTACTTTAGCGGTGGATATGTTTATACAGAGGCTGCGATTCAGGCGCGTGGAGGAATTCATAACGATACAGCTGCCTATCTTTCAATAACTGGAGGCACAAGTGGATATACTTATTTTTCTGGCAATGTGGGTATTGGGACCATGGCTCCCAGCGCTAAGTTACATATAATCAGTCCACTTACCGCAGTAGGTGTTTCTGACCTACTTAATGTTGGGCATGACATTAACTGGAATCTGAAAATTCAAGAGGACTGGTATTCAGGTGGAATCCGCTACAACCTCATCCAACAAGCTGGGACAGGTTCTGGTAACACCTTCAATGTCCTTTCATTCAATTCTGGCAATGTAGGTATCGGAAATATTGCACCAGCATACAAACTTGATGTGACCGGTGATATTAATTTCACTGGAACACTTAGGCAGAATGGTGTTGCTTTTAGCAGTGGCGGACAATGGACAACATCAGGAACAAATATTTACAACTCGAATACTGGAAATGTCGGTGTAGGAACAGCAAGTCCCGGTCAAAAGCTTGATGTTTCTGGTAATATGGCTATATCGGGTTCCGCTGGTAATAGTTTTTATCTTTGGACAAATAACGATGTTAATTGGAGAGTCGGCATGAATAATACTGATGCAATCGTTGGTTTTGCCAGAGCACTCGCAACTTCTCACGTTGATTATCTAAGTTTTGCTAGTGGTGCAGGACAGGGTTTTGCAGTTGGAGATAAAGTATCTGGACTTTCTTCTTTTGAGGTAACTGGCTCAGGTAGTTCATATAATGCATATTTTCGTGGCAATGTCGGAATCGGTACTCCGAGCCCTACATACAAACTAACTGTTGCGGGAACATTATCAGCTGACTCAGGAAATTTTTATACAGATGGACTTGGAAATATAAACGCCACATCATTCTATGATAGAGACAATGCTGTCTATTTCCTTGACCCATCAGCTGCCGTCTCAATGAAGACTGCTGGAAGTGTTGGAATTGGTATGACGGGAACACCAAGCGCACCACTTGAGGTCAATGGTGGAACTGGTATGACGTCAGGATGGAATAGAACTGCGATGCTCACGGCTACATTTCCAACGTTGGTGTTTAACAGTAATAATACAAACTGGGCTGGTATAGCATACGATTACAGTAGCAATTTAATGATTAGGGTTGGCGCAACAAGTAATGATGTATTTGGCACTGGTGTTACGGCTATTGCAATAACACAAACTGGTAATGTTGGAATTGGAACAGCGGCTCCCGGAGCAAACAAGCTTTATGTAAACGGGGCGGCACTTATTAATGGAGCACTCAGCATGAACAGCAATAACATCACGAGCGTGAACAAGCTTACTGTATTAGCAATTGACCCTCTATATAATATTGGTGGAACAAATTATGCAACATATGGCCCATCTATCGCGGGTGGAGTGAAGGAAGAGTATGTAGGACGAGGCAAACTAGGAAGAACTAATAACTTAGAACTAACAACTGATAACGCAGATGGGTATACATACATTATCGACCTTTCTAAGGCTGAGAAAGGAAGTGACGCCTGGGTCTGGTATAACGCAGTTGATTTCTCAAGGGATAATGTGGAAGTCTTTGCAACTCCATATGGCATACCGACCGCAATCGCATTCGAGATTGAAGGAACAAAAATTATTTTCCGCGGAGAGAAGGCAGTTGAGTTCTCATATCGTTTGATAGGTAAGCGTCATGATTGGAAAGATTGGCCAACCTACGCAAAGGATCAGAATGAAAAGCCATCGTTTACATTAGAGGCAAAATAAAAGGATAAAAATATCCCAGCGAAAGCTGGGATATTTTTTTAATGTCAAAGCTCAAATGTCTAATGCCAAAGGAAGATTTCTGATGAAAGGAAATGTCAAAGCTCAAATGTCTAATT
>CAIKKG010000003.1 GCA_903827975.1 uncultured bacterium | reverse complement strand
TTAATCAGCTTCAGTAACCTTGGATCGGTGATACGCTGCTTCAATGTTATTTGAAGTTTATCGTGGGGTATCGTATCGAAATACCTGCTCAAATCGGCATCGTAAACCTCTGTTTTACCCTGTTTCAGGTTCGCCCTTATCGCCGTTATCGCATCTTTTGAGCTGCGTTTTGGACGAAATCCGTAAGAACTGTCCTCGAAGTCTGCTTCAAATATCGGCTCAATGGTATCCACCCCACCAACTACATTCTAATCCAATAGGTTTTTATCAATAAATTGGGGCAGCAGATTTTTGAGTTCTGATGTTTTGGTATCATTAATGTTTTTGATGACATGAGTCAGCCATCTTTGAGGGTCGATCTCGTTCTTGGTGCATGTTGCAAAAAAACTGTAGAACATGGCAATGTCTTTTGCTGCCTCGTGAGAACCTGCAAACAGGTAGTTTTTTCTTCCCAAAGCCAGCGGACGAATTGAGTTTTCTATAAGGTTGCTGTCAATTTCGAGCATTCCGTGATTTAAATAGTTTTGCAGGCTGGTCCAGCGGTTGGCGCAATAATCAAAAGCTTTGCCAATTGGACTTTGTGGCGTAACATTGCTTTTCTCCTTGTAGATATATTGACCAATTTCATTGATGATGGGCAATGATTTGTCCAGTCTTAATGCATGACGCTGCTCATGCGACATTTCCGATTCGCGGGCAAGTGACTCGATGGCATAAAGCAGCTGGATGAGTTTCATCACATGCGATGCCCTCTCGTGATCATTTTTAAGTGCCTTGTCAAAGTACCGGCGTGCATGTGCCCAGCAGGAGAGGTGTGTTATCCCCTGTAGCGAAGCCAGGTGTGTGTACCCGACGTAGCCATCGGTCTGGACATAGCCTTTAAAGGTCACCAAATCATCGATCGGCCCTTTGGAAGAACGGCTTTTATAGTATTCGAAAAGTGCAGATTTTGACAATGGGGCATACCTTACCCACATGTAACCCTGGTGGCATGCCCCCGGTTTATCCTTATCCTGCACTTTAATGGGCGATTCATCAATCATCTGGTAAATTTCCCTGAAAACGTATAACCGGTGAACGGCATAAAGTGGCTGAAGTAACTCGGCTGCCAGTTTTACCCACGATTCGAGGGTGGAACTTGGCAGAGGAACGCCCATTTGTATGATCTGTTTCAGTGTCCGGTAAAGCGGCAGGTGATAGATGTATTTGTTGATGAAAATCATCGTCAGCAGGGCAGCACTGGCAATACACTTTGGAAGGGGGCGGTTAAGGGCGGCAATGACCTGTGCCTGATTACCACGTTCATCCTCCCGGGTGATGTACTTTGGGCGGATGATGCGGTTAATATGAAGCTTGGCAGGGGTATAATCCAGTTCTTCGGTAACCTCCCTTCCAATACACACCATGCCGGTGGTATCTTCCGATGGCTCAATAACGATTTCCACAACGGGCAAATGCGATGGCAATGCCATACGGCCGGGATGTTCTTTTTTTATCTTCCTGCGCTCGTAGGCCACCCTGATCAACTCCCGCTCGGCTTTCACTTCTTCGGCTATTTCACCCGATTTAGGCTCAAACTCGATACGCAACTGGTTGATGTCAATAACCGAAACAAAGCGTTCACGTTTGGAACCAAAAATCATACGCCTCATCTGATCGTTTTGAAACCTGGCAGCTTCAAGGTCAGTTGTTAACTTTGATATGACAGAATCTTTTTTCTCAATCAGAGAATCTTTTTCAGCAATTACGGAATCTTTTTCAGCAATCTCCATCTCCAAAGAGGCAATTTTTGCCTTCATGGATGCAGTTGAAAATGGGTCTGTTTCTTCGCTGTTTGTCATGCACGAATATACGCTAAAACCCTTATATTACAAGGCATTTGACGTATTTTCGAATATAATAATCAACCAAACTTGTACCGCTTTTTCCGCCTCATCCCCTCGAACGAGAGACCTTCGAGAAGCATTAAAAGCTCTTCTCTTTTCATTGGTTTCGATGGCTCATTATGGGGTGTAAAGGCGTATCTTCCACGTTCCAGGCGCTTGTAAAAAAGGGCAAATCCATCACCGTCCCAATACAAAAGCTTGATGTGGGTGCGCGTTTTATTCAGAAAAATAAACACATCACCCGAAATGGGGTCTTTTTTTAGGTGATTTCTCACAATTCCGGATAGTCCATCGAAGCCATTTCTCATGTCAATGGCACTGCAACACAAAAAGTACCGCAGGTTTGCACTCAATCCTAGCATTTAAGTTAATAGATTTTAATCACAACCTTGCCCGCAAGCTCAATCTCTATCCGGGGGCAGGAACTCTTTTCTCTCACCGAAGGTTTTGAGCCCAGTTCAATAAACTCAGGATCACCCGATGACTCCGACTCCCGGTCAGATTGCTTATCACACCAATAATAAAACGTCCTTTCACAAATCCCAACCTGTCTGGAAAAGGCACTTCTTGTTAAGCCTGATTCTCTCCACTGATCTACCAGGGCATACATCTTGTCTTTCTTACTCGTATCCATAATTTACTTCTTTTGACAGCAAAATTATCCTCTGAGTGGCAACTAAAAAATATGGTGGTGGTGGGGTGCATACGTTTATGCAAATAAAATTTTTATATTCCCTGCCAACGCCATAAAGCAGTTCTCCTAATGCAATTAGATGGGTCACATTTCCTAATGCAATATTTAAATTGGTGTATTTGGC
>CAIKKG010000002.1 GCA_903827975.1 uncultured bacterium | reverse complement strand
TGATATTGTTCGTTAACACCATCATACACCACATCTATCTTCTCATTTGGGATGTCATATAGCTTATGAATATCGTGCTTCGAAAACTCCGAAACCGTTGCAATTCTATCAGCTCTCTTCGCAAAGCGAGGAAAGAAGTAGCGGTAATATTTTGTGATAATCCACGGAAGGTCTTTCGGATAGTGCTCAAAGTTTAAATCGTGAATCACGGCAAGTGTCGGGACTTTGGTTGATAGGGAAATGTAGCCGTCGGGAGATAAGAATAGGTCTGCATCAATGCGCTTCAGGACTCTTGGGATAGAAAACTCAAACCACGCATAAAACAAAAGCGGATGCCGTGCTTGCGGACCAATGACGATGGGAATCACATTCTCTGCAAAGATAAACTCCACATCATACGAACGATCAAAGATAAAATAAAAGGTATGCTCAGGATGATCCTGCGTAATGCGTTTCAAGGTTTCGTAAGTAAACCACCCGATTCCCTCAAGTTTATTCTTTAATAATAAACGAGTATTTACAGCTATTTTCAAAATAGGCTCCCTTAATAATCAAGATCGTTATCTTTGATTTTGCGATACAAGGTGCGTTCCGAGATTCCCAATTCTTTGGCTGCATTTTTCCTACGTCCGCGATACTTCTCCAATGCCCGCTTAATCACATCCACCTCCCGCTGCTGCAAAGAGAGACTCTCCTCATACACGTCCGAATAAGGAACAGGCTCTGCACTATCCACTTCCGGCTGATGAATGTGTATATCTTCATCCTTCTTGAAATCCTTTTGAAATTCGTTATCGAAATTATCCAAAAACTGTGCTTTTTTATCTTGCATGTTGGCAGAAGTGCCATCATCATTCAAAATCTCTACCACCAAATGTTTCAATTCGGTGATATCTTTACGCATCTCAAACAACACACGATAGAGAATGTCGCGCTCCGAAAGCTCCATGTTGTCTCCTTGATTCTTCAACAGCACAGGTAGTCGGCTCATCGAAATTTGTGGCAGATATCTTGTCAGCGTCTGTGCGTTGATGTTCCGTTGTTTTTCTATGATGGAGATTTGTTCGGTGATATTCTTCAACTGACGAATATTGCCGGGCCAACGATAATTCAATATCAAACTTTGTGCTTCTTCATCCAAAACAATTACAGGCATCTTATATTTCTCGGCGAAATCGGATGCAAATTTCCGAAACAACAATAAGATATCGTCCTTACGGTCGCGCAATGGCGGAACGATAATCGGCACAGAGTTCAGACGATAATACAAATCCTCGCGGAACTTCCCATGTTGAATGGCGTCCGTCAGGTTCACGTTGGTAGCGGCAATGATGCGCACATTGGTCTTTATCACCTTTGAAGAACCCACCCGAATAAACTCTCCCGATTCCAAAACCCGCAACAGACGTGCTTGAGTAGAAATAGGCATATCGGCAATTTCATCCAAAAAGATGGTACCACCATTCACCACCTCGAAATATCCTTTACGTGCTTCGTGCGCTCCCGTAAACGAACCCTTCTCATGACCGAAAAGCTCTGAATCAATTGTCCCTTCAGGGATAGCACCACAGTTCACGGCAATATAAGGTCCATGCTTGCGCGCACTTAATTGGTGAATAATTTGCGGAAAGTTTTCTTTTCCCGAACCCGATTCGCCCGTAATTAAAACGCTTAAATCCGTTGGGGAAACTTGACGGGCAACATCTATGGATAACTCTAATACCTTAGAATTACCTATAATCCCGAATCGTTGTTTGATAGCTTGTATGTCCATTGTCTAAAATTAACTTTGACAAAATTAATTCAAATTTATCAATGCACAAAATTTCATAACATTTTTTATGACAAAATGACAGTTTAACATGACAAAACCTGACAGAACCTCTTTAAACAACTTAAAAATCAAACGCTAGGAATACACTTGATTGGGAGCGTTATTTTACACGAAAATTAAAAAATAAAGAATATTCATTGGCGGAATCAAAAAATTATTTATTTTAGCAGAAAATTCCAGATTAGTAATATTTAAGTTCAAATCATGATGCGTATC
>CAIKKG010000001.1 GCA_903827975.1 uncultured bacterium | reverse complement strand
GGTTGATGAGGTAACACAACGATACGCTATTGTTGATGATGATGGGAGGTTTAGATTGCTACACGTTGGACTGGAATCAGGGATAGAGACATATACATATGTTGAGGTGCCCATGAAGCCACTTGCTACGTCAGTGTTGTACAGAGCAAGAGCTGAGTTAAGAGCTGCCGCATCAGAGAGCCTTGTCGAGTCTCTTGCTGCTTTAACTAATTGAACAGGGTTAATAACAAGCACTACTGCTACTGCAAGGACTGCAAGTATTGCTATTACTATTAGGAGTTCGACAAGGGTGAATCCAAGTTTTCTTGTGGAGTTCATATACTTTTAATTATTGTATTCAGAATAGCATATATATATGTGTGAAAATAGAAATGCAAGAAATCAAAAAACGCCCGAGGGCGTTTTTTGTTTACTTATATTTTTCTAACACATATCTATTCGATGGATTCCACATCATGTAGCCACCAGTAAGACCTGCGTCCTTCACTGCGGATATTTGTTTCTGGATCATACTTCTGTCGTAGACCGCACCCATATTAAAATCCTGAAGCCATGGTCGCACGATAACAGACTTTCCAACTGCTTTCAGTTTTGCATTTCCAGAATCAAGTGTTCCTTTTATTATTTCGTACGGAGCCTCTGCTGGATTCTGAAATCCAAAATTACCTGGGGCATAATGCGATGGATATGTCATTGGCGCAATCACATCATAAAAACTTGCAAGGTCTGTAAACTTCTGGCCTATGCCTTGGGCATCTCCAGAGATTAGGCCCTGTGCAAAAATATCAGCTGAAATTACCGCATTTGGATAGACAGCCTTAACATTTTTTGTAACGAATTCTGAGTACTCATTTATAACCTCCCGCTTACTCTTCTTCCCGTCATATACGGGATAAACAATTCCATTTAAATCTCCGTCAGATGGAAAACGAATATAATCAAAATTTACTTCTGCGAATCCCTCATTTAATGCTTCAATTGCAACCTCAGTATTATAATCCCAGACATCGTGACTCGCGGGGTCTAACCACTGATAACCACGACTCGCCCAGATTGTTCCACTTGCAGTTTTAAGAGCAAGGTCTGGCCAGATTTTTACAAGAAAATTATCCTGAAATGTAACAACGCGCGCAATCGGATAAATATTTTCTTTTCTTAATCGATTTACCAACGCCTCCATAGCATCACCGAGATAGATTCCGTCACCGTCTTTTACATTTATAACCGCAGCATTCATATTTGCCGCATGTGCAAAAGCAATGAGCTCTTCTACCCTTTTATATGACCCTGCTGTTGGAGCAGTCATATAGATTGCCCTAACCTCCTTTGGCATCTCCATAAGAGTTGTTACTGGCTTAACTGACTCTGAAATGCTCGCGCTAAAAATACCACGCACCTTTCCAATTGAAATAAAATATGCAAAAAACCCAAGTGCGACAATACAAACTAAGGCGCCAAAATAGCGATATAACTCCCTAAAGCTCCTCTTCTGTTTTTCAGGTGTCCCTCCTACTGCTTCCGTTTCCATTCTTCAAATTTAATATATAAACCGTTATTACGCCACTCTATACTCCACACTATGCATTAAGTGCGTCCATACCAGGTAGCTTCTTTCCACTCAAATATTCGAGCATCGCTCCGCCCCCAGTAGATAGGAAGATATTCTTTCTCTTTGAAAGCTTCGCTTTGAAATTTGAAACTAGTTTTGCGGATGCGATTGTTTCTCCACCGCCCACTATAATGGTGGCTTTTTTATTTTCGAGTACTGCGCTCCAGATGGCTTTTGTTCCGTTGCTATACTGCTTTTTTTCAAATAATCCAACTGGGCCATTCCATATTATTGTCTTAGAGCTTCTGATAAGCTCGGAATATTCCTCTGCTGTTTCAGGCCCAATATCTAAAATTTTTGTTCCAGCCCCGATTGCATCTGACTGTGTAAATACGTTTGGCTTAAATGCATATTTTTTTACCTCCATAACTAATTTAGGATCATAAATTGAATCACCCATAGGAATTCCTTGTGCGGCAAGCATTGTATTCCCAGGACCTCCAGCAACTAAAAACATATCTGCCTTTTTCCAGAATCTCTCAATTAATGGTAGCTTGTCGGATGTTTTTGCACCACCCAAAATAATCAGAAATGGTGACTCTGATTTAGCCATTACTCCTTTTAGATTATTAATCTCCTTCTCCAATTGCAGCCCTCCGAAATGAGGTAGAAACTTAGTAATTGCGGATACTGATGCGTGAGCTCTATGAGAAACTGCAAATGCATCGTTCACATATATATCTCCAAGCTCTGCAATATGCTTTGCGAGCTTCTCGTCGTTTTTCTCCTCACCAACACAGAACCTAATATTTTCCAATAAAAATATATTTTGCTTTGCACTCTCTAAAGCATCGTTTGCTTTTTGAAAATCTAGAACAGGAAGAAATGAGACCTGCTCACCTATCTCATTCTCAAGAATTTTTGTGAATGGTTTAAGTGAAAGTATTTTCTGCTCCTCTCTTTTCTTGCTTTCAGTTATTGGTTGTTTTTTATTAGTTAGTGCTGGCCTTCCTTTATGACTTACGAGTACTACTCGAACTTTATTTTTCCTTAAAAGTTTTATTGTAGGAAGTACAGAACGCAAACGAAACATTCCCTCATCTGACTTTGGATCAACATTTAAATCGACACGCAACACGCATGTCTTTCCTTTATATTTTTTTGCAATTCCATCGTTTAAAAATTTTATCATCGTCGTTATTATAGCGCATTTAAATAATTAGCAAGTATTTATTTTGTAGAAATAAAAATAACCCCTTCGGGTTGCTTCGTTTACTTACCAAGATTATTTACCCCGCTTACGTCCATCTGCCGACGGACTCCTTCGTGGTTTATTACAATTTTTTTGTAAAAAAATTGTAATAAAAAAGACCAGCAAACCCTACTTTCCCTGCCGCCGAAGCGACTAGTATCATCGGGACGTAACGCTTTCACTTCTCTGTTCGGAATGGGAAGAGGTGGAACACATTACACTAAATCACTGGTCTAAATTATTCTACACATTATCAAAGTAATATCAAGTATTATCTGTATTCGTTCATCAGTAAACGAAATGAACAAGTGAGCGTATTAGTACTCCTCGGCTTAACGCGTTACCACGCTTACACCTAGAGCCTATCAACCTGGTAGTCTTCCAGGAGCTCATGATATCTAATCTTGGGAGAGGCTTCGCGCTTAGATGCTTTCAGCGCTTATCCCGTCCGAACATAGCTACCCGGCACTTCACTTGGTAGCAAAGCCGGTACACCAGAGGTTCGTTCAACCCGGTCCTCTCGTACTAGGGTCGACTTCCCTCAAATATCTACGCCGACAGCAGATAGAGACCAACCTGTCTCACGACGGTTTGAACCCAGCTCACGTACCACTTTAAACGGCGAACAGCCGTACCCTTGGGACCTTCTCCAGCCCCGGGATGTGGTGAGCCGACATCGAGGTGCCGAGCGTTGTCGTCGATAGGGACTCTCGGACAACACCAGCCTGTTATCCCCGGAGTAGCTTTTAGCCGTTGTCTCCAACCTTCCTATAGAGGATTGTCGGGTCGCTAAGTTCTGCTTTCGCACCTGCGCGGCTTGTCGGCCTTGCAGTCAAGCAAGCTTGTGCCTTTACACGTCCAGCGCGATTTCCATCCGCGCTAAGCTTACCTTAATAAACCCCTCCGTTACCTTTTGGGAGGGTTCCGCCCCAGAAAAACTGCCCGCCAGACACTGTTCCTATGTGTTTTTGCCACACGGGTTAGACATTAACAAGCAAAAAATGGGTGTTTCATTGTTGGATCCATCCTACCCTAAAATAGAACTTCAAATCCTCCCCACTACGCTACGTAATCGCACATTAATATCAATATCAAGCTACAGTAAAGCTTCCGGGGTCTTTTCGTCTAGCTGCCGGTACCCCGCGTCTTCACGGGAATCGCACTTTCATCGGGCTCTTCGTTGAGACAGTTCTCCAGTCGTTACGCCTTTCATGCGCTTCGGAACTTACCCGAAAAGGAATTGCGCTACTTTAACACGGTTATAGTTACCGCGGACATTGACGAGGGCTTCGGGCAGTGAGCAGTATACCTTGCGGCACACCACCCCCACCGTTAACCTTCTCGCATCGGTCAGGCGTCACCCCCTATACATCCTCTTACGAGTTCGCAGGGAGCTGTGTTTTTGATAAACAGTCGCCAGAGAAACTTTAGCTGCGCCCTTTCTTGCGAAAGGGAAGGCTTATCCCGAAGTTACGCCTAGCTTTTTTGCCGAGTTCCTTAACGAAGAATCACCCGTTCTCCTGAGGCTACTCGCCTCATCCACCGGTGGCGGTTTACGGTACGGTACCTTTTAAGCGCACCTTAGGGGGTTTTCTCGGAAAGCTCTTCACTCGAATCAATCTGGTAAAACCAGACTTTTTCTCTACGCCGAAACTTGCCATCAAAGGCAGCAACCCGGATTTGCCTGGATTGCGAATCTTACGCCAAGAACGTCAAACCATTAAGACGCTCGAACTTATGTCTTTCGTCACCCCATCGGTATCTCAAAAAAGGTGGGTTGGAATATTAACCAACTGTCCATCAGCTACAGCTTTCGCCATTGCCTAAGGGCCGCCTCACCCTCCGACGATTTTCGTTGCGGAGGAAACCTTGGATTTGCGGAGATCCTGGTTTTCACAGGATTAGCGATTACTCATGCCAACATTCTCTCTTCCATGCGCTCCAATCGCCCTCGCGGATCGATCTTCTACGCCCATGGAATGCTCTCCTACCATACATGGACTTCATAGAGGAGGCGAAGCAATTTAACTTCGCACTCACAAAAATACTTTGAGTTTTTATTTTACCTTGTGGGGCGAGGAGGGTTCGAACCCCCGACCTCGATTTGTCCGACAACCCGCAGGGTCACGGCGCGCTCTTCCGCTGAGCTACCGCCCCTATGTTGGGTAAAAAAATCTCTTCTTCCTCAAAGTGAGGATATTCCTCTATGAAGTCCACATATTCGCGTCTTCGGTGGCGCGCTTAGCCCCGATAAATTTTCGGCGCCATCACCCTCGAATAGTGAGTTGTTACACACTCTTTAAAGGATGGCTACCTCTGAGCCAACCTCCTATCTGTTAATGGGTAATGACTACCTTTCACACTTAGCGCACACTTGGGGACCTTAGACTGCGATCTGGGCTGTTTCCCTTACGACCACGGAGCTTAGCCCCCGTAGTCTGACTCCCACACTTAACCTTCTGGCATTCGGAGTTTGATTGACTGCCCGAGCTTTCGCCCTTTGACTGTCATCCAGTGCTCTACCTCCAAAAGGAAACATGTGAGGCTAGTCCTAAAACTATTTCGGAGAGAACCAGCTATTACCAAACTCGATTAGCTTTTCACTCCTTGCCCCAGCTCATCCGAGAGTTTTGAACGACTCACCGGTGCGGACCTCCACCCCGATTTCGCGGGGCTTCATCCTGGCCAAGACAAGCTCGTCTGGTTTCGGGTCTGATACAAACTGCTAACTAACTTAACTCACTGCGAACAAATTTACATTTGCGCGCTGTGAGTTATGAAAGTGACGCCCTATTAAGACTCGCTTTCGCTTCGCATTCTTCCGCTGAACGGAATTAAACTTTGCAATTTGCGTCAACTCGTTGGCTCATTCTTCAATAGGCACACGGTCACCCCGCATTATTCCGAAGAATAATACTTAGGACTCCCGTTCCTTGTAAGTAGATGGTTTCAGGTATTATTTCAACGCCCTTGCCGGGCTGCTTTTCACCTTTCCCTCACGGTACTAGTTCACTATCGATCATCAAATATATTTAGCCTTACCGGATAGTACCGGCAAATTCCTTCAAGGTATGTTTGCCTCGAAGTACTCAAGATAAAGAAAAAGAGTTCGTACGTTTTCGCCTACGAGGCTATCACTCGCTATGGCTCCGCTTTCCAGCGGATTCAGCTAACACACGAATTTGTAACTCTTCTTTTAAGCTCCAAGCTTTCAGGCTTAAAAAAATCCTTATCTTATAACCCCCACAACTTCTTCTTTCGAAAAACTTATAGGTTTGGGCTCCTCCCGTTTCGCTCGCCGCTACTAAGGGAATACTGTTTAGTCTTTATTCCTCTGGCTACTGAGATGTTTCACTTCACCAGGTGCGCTCCTACCACATAGTTAACGTTAGTAGGCACTATTGGTTCACAATAGTAGGTTTCCCCATTCGGAAATCTCCGGATCATAGGCTGCTACGCGCCTCCCCGAAGCATATCGCCGCTACGCTGCGTCCTTCTTCGCTATTTGATGTCAAGGCATCCACCATCTACCCTTATTGTTCATTTCGTTTACTCATAAACGAATCGCTTTTCGTTTAGGTAAATACTTAACTAACTTTACTTTGTAATTTGTAGATTACTATTCACTTTTCAATGACCGCGAATGACTCCTTTGTTACATAGCTGACGAGGCATTAAAAAACCGCCTCGTAGGGCGGGCACCACAACTCTCGCGCACATTTGTGGCTAGCCGCCGATATATGTGGACACGATTTTCATTCGTTTGGGTATTGTATAGGATGCAATTTTTATTGTCAACACCTAGTGAAACCCGTGTTTTGGGCTCATAAAACAAGGACTTATATAACTAGTAAAAGACCGTAATAAAGAGCTAAATAAATCAATAAAAGCAGGCACTTGCGCATTTGAATATGATGATGTATAATGTGAGCGAGGTTCAGGACGTTGAAGGTTCGACCGTAAGGGAAGGCCAGTCAGTTGTATAGCAATGTATAGTTGATAGATTCCTGAGCCTCAAAAAAAACCCCAAATTCATTTGGGATTTTTTTTACTCTTTTTTTAAAATACTGCTATTCCCCACTAACTAAATCAAATCCAAAATACTGTTTCCGAGAAAAAGAATCGGAACTTGTCTTATCTAAAACAATAATTCTCTCACCTACCGGAATAATTATACGCCCCCCGATTCGCACCTCATCTTTCCATTCACTTGGAATTTCCTTAAAAGAAACTGAGGATATTATTTTGTCATATGGCGCATGATTTTTAAAACCGCCCTTCTCATTTCCGCAAATTACATCAGCAATTCCATTTGAAATAAAATTGTATTTCTCCAGATTTTTGGTTGCCGTGTTTGAGAGCTCCTCATTACTTTCTATAGCCATAACTTTTCCTGACGGCGTATCAGCATCTTTTTTACCACAAACAATTCTTGCAAGTAATGCTGTAATCCACCCAGAACCGGCGCCGACATGTAAAATTTTCTCACCGGGTTTTGGCTCCGCCAGTTCTAAAATAAATGCTGTAGTTGATGGTTGAGGGACAACCTTACCAAACCCAATTGAAACGGGTAGATTTTCGCGTGACTCGTCCTTGTGTTCGTCACCCACAAAATCAGCGCGATTAATATGCACAAAAGCATCCTTAATAATTGGTGAGTGAAGGTATCCGTTACTTGTTAGCCATTTAGTTAATCGCTCTCTCTTCATGACTTAATTATATATTGAAATCAATAATTTTGGTAAACAAAAACCCCCGCGTAATACGGGGGCGTTTTATTACTTCTTAGGAGGTTTTGGGCGTGCGAGACAATAGCGCCCATTGATTACAAAAATGATAGTTCGTTTTCCGTTCGCATACTGAACAACGTGCGAATTGGAATGGCTGCTCGGACCACCTCCTTCATACTCGAGGGAGCCCGTGCTTTTGCCTGAACTATAACAACCATCAATAATCCCTGCAGTATGGTCGTGACCCTTTGTCACCTTAACGCCTATACCGGAAAGATTTTTGGTTGTTCCACGAGAACCGTTTGGACCAAGATCACCGTGCAACCCGTATTCAACACGTCCCAATACAAAGCTTTGTCCGCACTCTAGGAATCTAACATTTTTCTTTGCGAACTTCTTTGCGTACGTGATAAACGGATCGTCGTATGAAATTCCGCCGTCTTCCTTTCTTGTACTGTTGGCCATTGCCAATGCACTCTCAAGATAAAAAACTGCGTTAACTGGATCATCACGGAAATCAACTTCCTTGAGCCATCTGAGCACTGCCCTGTCATGATTGCTCGAAACAATAGTCGCCTGACAGTTGTCCGGCGTTTTCTCATTTGCGAAACGAATTGCATCTTCTATTTCTGTTCTCACACATTCGATACCAGTCTTCCACTTACCAAACTTGGTCAACCAGTCATCCTTGTGATGATGATTTCGAGTGTGAAAATCTACAAGGTCATTGAGTACAAGGTGCTGAGGTTGGAGCAATTTCATGATGCTATCTTTTGCGTCAAAAGTCGCACCCATAACATCAGGTCGCTTCCAACGTTCGTGAATGTCGCCTGGTGTTAAAGACAATGCGCGTTGCGCAGGTTGTACACCACTTGGCGTGAACGCTAAATCAAGATCAATAAAACAACCGTGCTTGTCAGCATTAAGCTGACGAGCATAAAAAACATCACCGTCGATTTCTACAATAAGCGCACCGAGGCAATGATTTGAGGCTGCTATTTTTCCCTGTCTTGAATCTGTGTAATTACGAGTAGTGCAGGCACCAGTAGTAAACATAATCTTAGGCTGCTTGTGCTGTGGCGCAGCCACAGATCGCAACGCACGATTCGGATGTCCAACAATACCACTCTTGTCTTTGGTAAGTGCATCTAAAGTTGCGAGAGGAGACCTGGTTGCCCAGGGCACCTTCACATCACCTAAAATCAAAATACGTTCATTAAGACTTACCCTGCCGTTGCAGAGGTATGGAACAACATCTGCGGCCCACCACTCATGATCCTTATTATTCTGTGTCCACTGACTCGTAGGATTTTTGTAGCGGCCTGGGATAACTACTAATTCTGCTTCGTAATATTTTGCTGCGTTCTTTAGTGATAACCAAAAATTTTCGTGAATCGGGGTTGCATTTTGCGCAGCTGTAATAATGTAACGCTGTGCACTCGGCAACTTTGTTCGAATATCCTTCTTACGGAAAAGTTTTAACTTCATTTTCCGTGCACGATGCTTCACTGCGTTTTCAGAAATACTGCAGTCCTGAGCAAGTTGTTCAACCGATAAAACTTTATGTTTCTTCTTGATGTATTCGTTAATTTCCGCACGATCCATCACCTTCTTTCTCATGGCACTCTCCTTTATGAGATTGGTAAATGTCTACAGTTAGTATCTGTCTCACAAAGAATAATGTCAACAAAATCCGCCCTCTGTTTATGGGCGGAATTTCTGTCTAACTACTTATTGTTTTGATGCTGCCTCTATAATGCGGTCAAGTAAGTCCTCAAAGGAAATTCCGCTGGCCAGAGCTGCTTTTGGAAGCAAACTATTCTCTGTAAGGCCTGGGATTGTGTTTACCTCAAGTACAAAGATTACACCCCGGCTGTCTACTATCATGTCGGTTCGCGAAAATCCTTTTGCTCCTACTGATTTGTGCGCCATAATTGCTGTTCTTTGTATATCGCGCAAAACATGCTCCTGAAATCGCGCCGGCGTTATCTCCTCTGAACCGCCTTCAACATATTTAGAATCGAAATTAAAGAAACTACTTGAGCGCGGAATAATCTCAGTTGGTAAAAGTGCGTACTCACTACCCTGCCATCCAAAATCTAGAACTCCGCATGAGACTTCCACGCCTTTTATAAATGTCTGCATTAATACACTCTTTGAAACAGAAAATGCATCATATAATGCGTCGGTTAATTCTCCCCAATTTCTGACTACATGAACTCCAACGCTGGAACCCTGATTGTTTGGTTTAACAACAAATGGAAATGAGAGATAATTTTTTATTCTTGCAAAAACATCTTCACGATTATTAGTCCATTCTTTTTTATCTACAAGAAATGAAAGAGGAACCGCGAGTCCGTTTCTGCGAAAAACCTCCCCTGACAAAAATTTATTCATCGCTAGTGCACTTGCAAGAGTTCCGGAGCCAGTATACTGAATACCCTCCGCTTCGAGCATTGATTGTGCCATTCCATCCTCTCCATAATTTCCATGAAGTGCAATAAAAACCACATCACTATTTTCTGCAAGATGCTTGGGCTCAAATGCCCAGCTTCCAGTTTTAGAAATTAAAACAGGAGTAACCTCATATTTTCCTTTATGAAGATTTTCAACTACTTTATTTCCACTTTTAATAGAGACTTCGTGTTCGTGAGATGGTCCGCCCATAAGTACCGCAACACGCTTTTTCTTTTTAGGAATTTTGTTCTCTTTATTTTCTTTCACCTTATAAGTGTAGCAAAATATAAAAAAACGGACACACAGAGTGTGCCCGTTTTTGTTATTTATTTTGAATCAAATAAATCCTCTTTACTGAAACGAATTTTCGGAACTGCAACATAATCAGCTGTCCTGTATCCAATCGGCAATGCAACTTTTGGATTAAGATTCTCAGGAAGACCTAATGCTTTCTTAAATTCCTCTGGGTCAAATCCCTCCATTGGACATGAATCAATCTGTAACTCAGCACATGCCGCCATCGCAAATCCTAGAGCAATATATGCCTGCTTTGCTGCCCACTCCGCATCAACTTCTGTAATGAATTCCTTAATAACCTTCTCTAGGCCGGAAACCTCTCCACCATCATGCTTCATTCCTGCCATAGTTAGGTATTCATCAGCACGCTTTGCAAGATTCGTATCAGCGCTGAAAACAAGAAAATGTGAGCATGTCGTCACCTGCTCCTGATTGTATGCGTGCGCCTGAAGTGTCGCTTTCAACTCGTCGCTTGTAACTACTGTAACGTGAAATGGCTGAAGTCCGAATGACGTAGGAGCCATTCTCACAGAATCCAATATTTTCTCAACCATCTCATCCGGCACCTTTTTTCCATCAAACTTTTTTGTGGCGTGTCGCCATTCAAGATTTTGTATAAATGTCATGCTGGAATTATATAGTAAACAAAAACCCTATACAGCGCATTAACTTATTTTAAAATGTTTATTCGAAATGTAAGCTTATATTCGGAAATATTCGTTTCAGAGTCTGCTGTTTTATTTGGAGCCACCTCAATCAATGAAACATTATACTTATTGAACTTATCGGAAACGCTTTTTGATGCTCCATATTCTACATTAATTATCTGGGTATCGGTTCCATTTATAGCTTGAACCTCCGCAACTACTGTGCCGGCCTGTATGCACTGAACTCCTATCGGGCAACGACTATCACTCGCAATCTTATTTAGAGTGATCTTGATACCATTTACGCTCTTTGTCTCTCCAATACTAAGTGCAATATTACTCGAATCGAGCATTGGATTTGGCACCCAATTAATTGTTTTTGAAGTATTCAGATATGTATACACTCCCCATACAAATAGCGCGACAGTAAGCAATGTAGCAATGAGTAATATTTTTTTATTCATTATATTTTTTATTTCCTAACAATTGTGATACCCCAGAAACCCATTATCAATGACCCTAGAATTACGAGCTTAAGAATATAGTATCCATTTAAATCTAGGAACTGCCTTGTCATTGGGGTCATTGTTCCGACGAGTAGGTGCGCGACAATTCCAATTGGAAGCGTAAGATACACCCAGTTCATCTTAGGAATATTAATTCCAATCCTAAGAAATAATTTTGATAAGATTGGTGCCAACAAAAACATTCCCAAAAATGATAGTGATAGGTCAAAGATTGCGTATCCGAAAATTCTAAACGAACGTAAATATTCGAGAGTAATCATATTACTATTACTATACCATTTTGAGATTCAATTGCGGGAGCTGAGGGAATCGCCTCTCGGTTTACTAATCTCGAGACCTTCGCCTTCTCTTCGAAGCCTGCGGCCAGCGGTTCGATTCCCTATCATGAATTGCAAAAAAACACCCAAAGCGAGTGTTGTTTTTGCAATTGCGGGAGCTGAGGGAATCGAACCCCCGACAGCGGTTTTGGAGACCGCAGTTATACCATTTAACTAAGCTCCCAATTACTACCCTAGTATAAAGCAAAAAATCCTGGCGAGGAAGCCAGGATTTCAAAATACGAACACGGATTACTTCTTAGCCTCCTTGTGAATACTTTGTGCTCTGCACCAACCACAGAACTTTTTGAGTTCTATCTTGCGTGTGACCACTTTTTTATTTTTGCGCGTTGTATAGTTTGAGTGCTTGCATACTGAGCAACGCAATCTTACTACTTTTTCGCTGAACTTTCCTTGTGCCATATAGTTATACTAATGTACCGTATTACCGCCTACTTGTAAAGAATTACTGAGCCGATGGTCGGGATTGAACCGACGACCTACTCCTTACCATGGAGTTGCTCTACCGCTGAGCTACATCGGCACGAATTTCAGAATACTATATCTTACCATTTAAAACAATAATAACCCCGAGTCGTTTTGGTGCCAAGATTTCTAAATCCAAGTAATAACTCCAGAATTAATCCTGGTGAATTCCCTTGCCCCTAACCTTCTCATACATTCTTATCCTTCGCATTATATAAAGCACCCCAGACATACAAACTGCTGCTATTGCTGCGAATTGTATTAGTCCTAACCCAACTAATACTCCAATTGAAGACACTGACCAGATAAGTGCTGCGGTTGTAAGCCCACGCACATGTTCATTTGTCTTTATAATTACACCTGCACCTAAAAAGCCAATGCCAACCACAATATTTGATAGCACTCTGTCTGGTAGGGTGTTTTTTAGCTCCTCTACTGGTAGCTGAGCCATATACGGCATTATTATGGACACCATTGTGAAAATTGCAGACCCGCCCGCTACAAGCATTGCTGTGCGAATGCCAGCCTCCTTTCCAACTAATTCCCGCTCAAACCCCATCATAGCTCCGAGTGCCATTGCGATGAAGAGCCGAATCACCATTTGAGAAAGTGTAAGCATTGTATATTTTAGCTATTTTAGTAAAAGCTATATTATTTCAACCTCGACTAAATTACTCTCACACCATGTTAGAGTAATGTCAATTATAAATGCTTGTCGGCCAATAATTGTTAAACGGTAAATTATATTTCCATCTTAGAAAACAGGTAGCTCCCAGCTATAACCAAGGCAGTTACCATTGATAAAAGTACCAATAAATCTGTATGAAGACCTAAGTGCGATGCATTGGAAAGTGCTCCACGTAGGCCATCAATTCCATAGGTCAACGGATCGAGATTTGCGATAAGCTCAATCGGACCAGGCAAACCCTGAAGTGGAAACAAGGCCCCGCTTAAAAAGAATGTCGGCATCACGACAAAATTCATTATGAGTTGAAATCCCTGCATATCATCCAGTACAGATGCGATTGCGGTTCCGAGTGCGGTAAATGCCAATGCAATAAGAAACATGAAAAATATTGCAACTGGAATCATTGCAATGCTTACAGGTCTAAATCCTACAAACAATGTAAGACAAAATACTATAACTCCCTGGATGGTTGCTACCGTTGCACCACCAAGCGTTCTTCCAATCATAATCTGGAGACGTGAAACTGGGGCCACCATGGTCTCCTTCAAAAATCCGAACTGTCTGTCCCAGATAATCTCTATGCCGGTAAATACCGCAGTAAACAAAATACCCATGGCTATAATTCCTGGAGTTATAAATTGTAGATAATTTCCGGCACCCGCTTTTTCAAATATGGGACCGAACCCAAAACCTAGTGCAACTAAAAATAATATCGGCTGCCCTAAAGAACCAACCATTCTGGATTTTGAGCGGAAATATCTTTTAAGTTGTCTTAACCAAAGAATATAGATTGCGTTCATAAAATTATCTGCGCCATACGCGGTTATGCATTCTAAAATTACCTGACCCATCTGCATTCTCATCACGAATATCCTTTCCAGTAAGCTTCAAAAATGCATCCTCAAGTGAGTCAACGCCTGACCTTGCCTTTAACTCCTCAGGAGTTCCACTTGCAACAATCACACCATGATCAATTACCGCGACACGATGCGCTATGCGCTCAGCTTCTTCAATATAGTGTGTTGAGAAAAATATAGTGAGCCCCTCAGTCTTATTGAGATTCTCAACATAGCTCCAGATATGATTGCGTGTCTGCGGGTCTAGCCCAAGCGTTGGTTCATCTAAAAATAAAATCTTTGGGTGATGCAAAAGTCCACGTGCGATTTCTAAGCGCCGCTTCATTCCTCCTGAAAAATTCTTTACTATCTCGTCTTTACGGTCCCACAGTTCGACGAACTTCATAAGCTCCTCGATTTTACTATTTCTAATCGCCTTAGGAACACCATAAAGCACGCCATGAAATTCCATGTTCTCCCACGCGGTAAGTTCATCATCTAGGCTTGGATCCTGAAATACGATTCCAAATGAATGACGTACATCATCCTCATTATTCACCACATCGAATCCATTTACCCTTACACTTCCGTAAGTTGGATTAAGTAGTGTCGTAAGTATTTTAATTGTCGTTGACTTGCCCGCACCGTTTGGCCCTAGGAATGCAAAAATCTCACCTTTCTTCACATCGAATGAGACGTCGTTCACGGCTATTAATTCATCAAATTTTCTTACGAGATTTTTTACTTCGATTATTGGTCTTTCCATAATGTATATCAAACTAATTATACCCTCTTATGCGGTACTGTTAATAGCAAGTATTAGTGGTTCAAATCCTTTCAATGCCCCGCTTACGCTTCGCTTCTTCGGGGCACTTTATTTTGCGAACACTACGTGTGGCAAAATCTAAGTGAGCCACCTCTCGGATTTGAACCGAGGACCCACGCTTTACAAAAGCGTTGCTCTACCGCTGAGCTAAGGTGGCAAGTAAATACATAGGTAAATTTATCAAATTTTATCAAACACCGCAATACTCAGAATATACCACACCCCATTGAAGTATTCTCCACAAAATCCTAATATATGGTCAGATATTTACCAACCTTTTTTATCGCCAAATGCGATACAATCATTAATCTACTTCTAGAACTAAAAAACATTCAAACAAAAAGGAGAAGAAATGAAATTCTTCAACCGCTCAAGAGTGCACTTTCTTTTGCTTGTTCTTGTTCTTCTTATTCCTCTGAAATATTGTCCCTCTCATAGCCGCGTCAATTCTACTAAATCACTTCCAAATATCTCGGTGCGTGAAAACAAAGCTTCAAAAAACGATCTTATTTTCTCTGAGAATTTTACCTGGGGTGTCGCCACATCTGCATTCCAGACTGACGGCGGAAATGGAAAAACTGACTGGGATGCTTGGAGTAAGTACAAAAAATCTCACCCCACTCACCCAGGTCTCACAAAAGAAGACATTAAGCATGCAAGAGAAATTGGAATTCAAGAGTTACGCTTTTCTATTGAGTGGGCTCGCGTAGAGCCACAGGAAGGCTTGTGGGATGAGAAGGAACTTAGTCGCTATTATGATCTTGCTTTAGAAATTGAGAGTCAGAAAATACGACCACTCATAAACCTTCATCACCTTACCATACCAAAATGGGTTGCTGATAAGGGTGGACTTGAAAGCGAAAATTTCCCCGCTCTTTTCTCTATATATGCAAAACGAGTTGCCGCAAAAATGCGCCCTTTAAAAATTAAACGGTGGATGACATTCAATGAGCCTATGGTTCCTATTGAGATGGGATATCTGAATGGGCTCTGGCCTCCACTTAAGAAAATGGACATTGCTGGAGCAAATCGAGCCGAGTGGAATATTATTCGCGCTCATAAGCTTGCCTATAAGGAAATTCATCGAGAGTTAAATACTGCGTTCATAAAGCCTGAGGTTGGTGTAGCATATTTTGACCATCTATATATTCCACGCAATAGTAATGATCGCGATGACGTTCGTGTTGCTGAGCTTCTTGATGCCAAGGGGCGGGCAATGATGGATGCGCTTTGTGATCACGTCGAATATATCGGAATTAATTATTACAGTCCGTGCGTCGTCGCATATAGTGAGATAGCTCCTGGGCGCAATAACATGCCAATAGCGGCCTCATATCACAGACCGAAAGGAAAAGTCACGGAGGAAGGCATGGTTGTCTTCCCTGAGGGAATTCGCCTTCTTGCAATGCGATATAAGAAGTACGGTAAACCAATCATCATTACTGAAAATGGAATTGGTGACCGAACCGATAAGTTGCGTGGCAAATTCATTATTGATCACCTTCGTGAACTACATGTGGTATCCGAAGAGTTGAAAAATACTGCATCACCAATTATTGGTTACTTCTACTGGACGCTTGCAGATAATTTCGAGTGGGAGAAGTTCCATGTCTCAGCATTCGGATTGATTGCCGTTAATACTCGCACGAATGTGCGGACGGTGCGCAAATCCGCATATCTCTATCGTGACATTATTAGTGCAAATGGCGTTACGGAAAAAATGCTGAATGATTATAAATAGTTTATTTAATAACAAACCCCCGCTTTCGCGGGGGTTTTATTACATTTGTGCGCAGGGGAGGATTCGCCTCTCGTTCTACTGAACTCGAAACCTGCGTCCCCTCTTCGGGGACTGCGGCCCGCGGTTCGAATCCTCCAATACTAGATATAATAAAAACTTCCTGATTAGGAAGTTTTTATTATATTTGTGCGCAGGGGAGGATTCGAACCTCCGTAGCCCGAAGGCGATAGATTTACAGTCTATTACAATTGACCACTCTGTCACCTGCGCATATTAACTAATTTGCCAAACGCCTCGCCGCCTTTGTAGCTCTTTATTACTCTCTCGCGATGAGTAGCATCTACACGTGTATTGTATGATTCAAAATAAACTAATTCAAGTGGTCTACGATTTTTTGTAGAAACGTTACCCCCATGATTATGGCGCTCTACTCGCTTTTCAATATCGGAAGTTGATCCGATATAATATCGCCCATCCTTCAAACTTTTTAAAATGTAGACAAACCACATATTCCTTCGAAGGCGCCCCGCTTACAGCGGGGTACAATTGACCACTCTGTCACTCTCGTTCTGACGAGACCCCGCCATAGGCGGTGGCTGCGCATATTTTTTAAAAATCTTACTTCTGCAACAATACCACGAGTTGTATGCGCTATACAATTCCTAGTTACTTATCACTAGCCTCTTCCTCCTTCTTCTCCTCAACTGCAAACCCTGTCTGCTTATCTGCATCTCTTCTAAAACGTCCAAGTTTCTTTGTAACAACATTATCAACTTTCAAAATTGCTACGTGAAATCTCCTCAAGAACTTTTCGAAAAGCCCGAGAAGCCATACATCAACCTGTTCGAAATAACCAACAAGCCAATGGAATAGTGATTGCTCTTTTGCTTTTTCAATATCCGCGTCGCTAATACGCGGCACTACCCTGCCAAAAAGATACACTATAAAACCGAGACATACCACCATTGTAATTTGGAGAAGAAATGTGAACATGCCTCGTAATTTTTACGAATAATTATACTTCGTATCTGCAGAAACGCTCTACCTTAATATTCTCACCTACTTTTGCTGTTACGCCTTTTATAAGATCACCAATGACAACTGACTCATTCTTTACGAATGGCTGAGTAAGAAGAGTTTCCACTGAATCCGGATTCATTGCAGCAATATGCATTGCTACATCATGTGCTAGTTCCTGGAAAGGATCTGATTTCAAAACGAAATCTGTCTCTGCGTGAATCTGTAGCAAGACTGCTACGCGTCCGTTGTGAATATATGACTTCAACATTCCTGCGCCTGCAGTTCTGTGTGCTTTTGAATCAGCTCTTGCAATACCTCTCTCGTTAATAAGTGCTATTGCCTTATCAAAATCGCCTCCTGCGTCATCAAGTGCTTTCTTGCACTCCATGACACCTACGCCCGTCATCTCACGCAACTTCTTAATGTCGTCGCTCATATATGTATATTTAAAATATTATTTATTTGATAACCGTCTCCTTCTTCATCATCTCAATCTTTGCAGCATCAACACCAGTCTTTATCTTATTCATTACCCACTCGATGCTTTGCTTTGTGTGATCGTTGGCAAAAATCGGTTTGTTTATTTCCTTAGGATTATCGTTCGTATCAAGGATTGCTACTACAGGAATCTTCAAAAGTTTTGCCTCCTTAACTACTGTGTCGTTTACTGCTGGGTCGATAACGAATACAATCGCAGGAAGTTTTGTCATTTTTAACAAACCATCAAACGATACTGAAAGCTTTATAATCTTTTCGGAAAACTTAAGCTGTTCTTTCTTTGTATACTTATCTAACTCACCCTTCTCTTTCTTTGCTTTTAGATCAACATAATACTTCATTCTGTCATTAATGACCTTGAAGTTTGTTAGTGTTCCACCAAGCCATCTTGTAATAACATATGGGAACTGAAAGTGCTCAGCAAACGCAAGAAGTGTTTCGCGTGCAGGAACAGTTGTTCCAATACACAACATAAAATCTTCTGGGCCGAGTCTTCCTGCAATAAACTCTACAGCATCATCGATGCTTGAGATTGTTGAATCAGGATCCAAAAAATCTATCTCGTTGCGGTTCAACGCGATAAACGGTTTCATCTTTGGATGTGTCTTTGAACGCTTATGGCCCGCGATAACGCCGGCTGATACGAGTTCTGACACTATTTCACTAGTCATTTCCTTTTCTTTGGTCATATGTTTTGTCCACGTTCTACTGTATACAATAACGATTATTTTGTAAACCCCTTATTAACTAACCCCATCACCCATATTCCTAGTTCTTTTGGTATGCCAATACCCTATGCATTACCAGAGCGCCACTCCTCTATTAGCTTATGATTTCCAGACTGGAGAACATCAGGAACCTTCCAGACCTTTTTCTTCTTTCCAGGAAGATTAAGCGTGAATTCAGCAGGCTTTGTATATACTGGGTATGAACCTTTAATCTCCTCGAGTGAATCAGTTTTCCCAAGAACCCCGGGAATCTGGCGTGAAATTGCATCAATTAGAACGAGTGCTGGAAGCTCACCTCCCGAAAGCACAAAGTCTCCGATTGATACCTCCTCATCTGCTATATAGTCAGCGACGCGCTCATCCACACCCTCATACCGTCCGCAAATTAAAATTATATTATCGTATTTTGAAAGACGCTTTGCGTCAGTATTAGTAAATACCTTTCCGCGTGTTGAAAATAAAATAGTTCTGGTCTTACCACTTTTAATTTTACTTAGTACTTTTTTATGTGCCGCGTAAATTGGCTCAACTTTCATAACCATGCCTGGACCACCGCCATAAGGAGGTTCATCTGTTACTTTGTGCTTTCCGATGCCAAATGGACGAAGCGCAATAGGATTTATTGCGATTAATTTACTTTTTATAGCCCGTCCTATTATTGAGGCGTTTATATAAGACTCAAGTGACTCTGGAAATAGTGATATGACGTGAAACTTTTTCATATATCTTCTTAAACACAATCGTAGCATCAAAACAAAAACACCGCCATATTTCTATGACGGAGTTTTAATTAATTATACTACTGGCTCTGCTCTGTGTTCGCCTCTTGTTGAACCTTCTGGCTCTTCAATCTTCAAATTCACTCGAGCATTATTTTTTACTCCGATAATTCTGAGAAGTGTGCGAATAGCTTTCGCTGTCACGCCCTGGCGACCAACAACCTGACCCATATCTGCGGCATTAACATGAAGAGTGAGTAAAACACCCATCTCATCAACCTTTCGGTCAATTTTCACATCATCCTGATGGTCAACGATTGCCTTCACCAATTTTTCCAAAAATTCTTGGTCAGATACCATATTCGTTCGTAAAATCAATTTCTGTGTTCCCGACCTTTCTTATTAATTTATTATACAAAACTACTATTTCTTTTTCGCCTTAACAGGTTTCACATGTAGTGCAACCTTATGCTCTTTAATGGCTCCTGTTCGTACTAAAAGATTGTGCACCGTCTCTGTCGGCTGTGCGCCTTTTTTCATCCAATCAGCAGCTTTTACTGCGTCTAATTTAACCTCATTTGTGTGTGGGTTATACCATCCAAGGTCATCATTAAATTTACCCTGAACCTTTGAGCGCTTTTCGTTTACAACAACTCTAAATGTTGCCTGCCCCTTTTTTCCTACTCGTTTAAGTTTTATAGCTAACATAATCTTCTACAGATTAAATGCTATACGAAATATTGTCAACTAAAAACCCCGGATATTCTCCGGGGTAAATATTTTATAAAATATTACTATGCCTTATACCAGATAGCGATTACGAGCCTGTTTGAGTCCGCCGACTGAGTTCTCCGAGTAATCTCGAGAGCTGGGTTCTCAGCAAGCCAGGTATTTATCTGCGCCTCAATTTCATTGCGCATCCTTGATTCAAAAATCTTCACCTGTTCCACAAATCCTCCTTGTTTTGGAGACGACGTGCCTCCTATCGTTTGTGCTTGAATAAAAATGCCACCAAAACCAATTCAAGTCAACAATAAATAGCATTAAAAAGCCCCACGCACTCTATTGCTATGGGACTAAAGACGGTGAGCTCGCTTTTTAGCTTTTTGCGGTATCTAGCTTAAGAGATAGTGTTTTAGACACGCCATCATCACCCATGGTTACTCCATACAGGATATCTGCTGACTCCATTGTTGTACGATTATGCGTCACAATAATAAACTGAGTCTTCTTTGAGAATTCTTTTACTAAATCAGAAAATCTACGCGCATTATCTTCATCAAGAGGTGCGTCAATTTCATCCAATACTAAAAATGGTGGCGGACTTACCGAGATGAGCGCAAAAAGTGCTGCTAACGAAACCAAACTCTTCTCTCCTCCAGACAACATATCAAGACTACCAATCTTCTTACGAGGTATTGATATCTCTATCTCAACTCCAGCTGAAAGCTCTGATAGTTTTTCCTTCTTTTCTTCTTTTACTTCTCCAGTTTCCGTATTCACAGAATCCTCAGCTGTTATAGGAATTATGTCCTGAATCTGTACCTCTGGCATTTTCAACTTCATCTTTGCCTTGCCACCTCCAAACATAAGCTGAAAATAATTATTAAACTCATCGCTTATTGCAGAGAAGGCACTCTTAAAATTCATATGAATCTTATGATCCAACTCCTTGATTAGTGAACGCAAATCAGAGACTGCATTTCTTAGATCCTCGAGTTCTTTGGTTAAAAATTCAAACCTTGTTTCGGTCTCAGTCGCCTCTTTTACAAGCGTCTCGTCTATTTCTCCAATTGCGGCTAGTTCTCCGCGCAAACGTAGCATCTTACGTTCAAGATCACTAAATTCCACAATATCTCTAACCTCTCCAATTGTGTGCAACTCGTCCATAGAGCGGCCTAGAATTGCCCAGTCCCTCTCTAACTCTTCCATTTTAATTTTTAACCTCTCTCTATCAAACTTTAACTGCTGAACGAGTTGATCTAATTTTCTCAACTCATTTTTCTTAATTTCGAGTGCCTCTACTTTGGTTCTAAATTCTTTATTAGAACTTTGTTGCTCTTCAGCAACTCTCTCCTCCTCTATTCTTGATTTGGCGATTTCTGCCTCAACAAAACGCAATTCACTTCTTAGTTTTTCGATTTCTGCCTCAAATGGTTTTGTATCAGCCTTTGGCTCAGTTTTGAAAAAATCTGAGATTCGAACAGCCATAGTTTTTAATGAGTTTTTAATCTTGTCTAACTCATGCCATTCATCCATTACGCGAATTTCCTGCTCAAGTGCTTCAAGAATCGCCTTCATTTCGATTGATGAGCGTTCTGCGTGTGTTGGTGTTGCTGATAAAAATTCCAACTTTGCCTCAGCACGAGCGAGTAATTTTTCAATCTCTGCACGCTTTGTGAAAAACTCTGAGAGTATTGAGCGAAGTTTCTTTGCGTGTTCTGCATCATGCGTCTCACCTCCACTAACCGCTTTTAATTCTCTTTCATATTCACTTACCTCTTTTTCTTTTATATTGCGCGCATCCTCTGCTTCAGCAAATGGTTTTTCTGTGACGCTTATATCCCTATGTAGCGCCTGAAAACGATGTGAAAAATACGTATTTTCAAATGTGCGTAGGTCTTTTTCTATCTCAGATCTCTTTTCAAAACGTGATTTCTGTTTTCTTAAAAATTTGAGGTGCGGAGCTATCTCCTCGAGCATGGCCGCAACCTTTTCCATATTTACCTCACTCGATGCAAGCTGTCTTTCTGCCTGGTTTTTCTTCAGACGAAATTCTCTAAGTCCCAAAATCTCCTCAATCATTAATCTTCTCTCATCTGGAGTTGCTCGCACAAAAAGATCGCTCTGCCCCTGACCTATCATAGTAAGACCTCTGGCCCCCAACTTTGCTCTTGCAAGTATTGGTTGTAAATCTTTCAATCTAATTTCTGCGTCTTGCAGAAAGAATTGTGAGTTTCCAGACCTATCAATTCTGCGCGAAAGCATTACCTCTGGCGCATCAATAGGAAAAAGTCTCTCGCGATTATCAAAATATAAAGTAACCTTTGCGAATCCTACGGCCGCGCGCTTCGGTGTACCAGCAAAAATTAAATTACCAAGCGTATCTCCGCGAAGTTGTTTTGCCTCTCTTTCGCCAAGAACCCAACGTAATGCGTCGATTACATTTGATTTACCTGAGCCGTTTGGACCCACAATACCAACAACTCTATATGGAAATTCAAAGTCGCTTTTCTGTGCGAATGATTTAAATCCCTGCAACTCCAATTTTTTTAAAAAGGTCTGCATTTAGTTACTTACTTTTTTTACTTCAAATTCATCTAGTGCCACAAGCGCTGATTTTGTTTCTGCCTCCTGCTTCGACGAACCAGTCGCTTCCGCTGCTTTTTTGTCTCCAATAAACACGCCAACTAAAAATATTTTCTGGTGATCTGGACCCTCTTCTTTAATAACGGAATATGTCGGAGTTAGTTTATACTTATCCTGCACGAATTCCTGAAGTAGGCTCTTTGGGTCAAGATATAGTCTCTTCTCAATAACCTCATCTAGATGTGATAGTAAGATGCGAATAACAAAATCTCGTGTTACGTCGTAACCTCTATCAAGATATATTGCACCGAAGAGTGCCTCGATTGCGTTTGCAAGAATAACTTCTCGTGCCTTACCAAAATCCTTAGACTCTCCTTTAGAAAGATATAGATATTTATCAAGTGTAATCTCCTTTGCAACGCGTCCGAGCATCTGATAATTAACGAGTGCCGCCCTAAGACTTGTTAAATAACCCTCTTGAAAGTCTGGGAAACGTGAAAATAAATTTTCTGTAACAATTAGCTCGAGTACAGCATCGCCAAGATATTCCAAACGCTCATTGTTCTTGTATCCCCAGGATTGATTTTCATTCAAATATGAACGATGAGTGAGCGCTTCTTTCAATAAATCCTGATTATTGAAAACAATATTTAATTTCTCTTCCAAGTCTTTCGGTTTTTTCATTGAAACTCTGCGAAATGCAAATACTATTCTTTAGTTGTTTTTTCTTCCTCCTTCTTTTCCTCTCCGACATCTCCGGTTATCTCCCTATAAACAGTGCCTAGTACGCCATTAATAAACTTAGGTGAGTTCACCCCGCCATATGCTTTTGCAATTTCTATCGCCTCGTTAATTGCGACTTTTGCTGGCACCTCGGCCTTGTCTGCAAAAAGCAGTTCATAAAGCCCTATTCTTAGTACATTTCTATCGATTATTGCAATCTGCTCAAGCGGCCACTCTGGTGCTGCTTTTTCAATTACTTTGTTAATTGCTGGTAAATGCTCAATAACGCCCTTAACAGTGCGCCAAACAAAATCCGGCTCATCAATGCCGGGTCCAAATTCGACTATGTTTCTCTCAACGATCTTTGTAAGGTCGGTTTGCTGCTTATAAAAATCCCACTCGTAAAGGGACTGTAAAACTATTGTTCTTACAAGGTGTCTGGTAGCCATAGGTTACTTATATAATTGTAAATTATCTAATAAAAAACAAAAGGGGGCGAATTACTTCGCCACCTTGCTAACTTTCGCTACAACTTTCTTTTCGGCTTTCTTATACGTTCCGCACTGTGGGCATGCTTTGTGTGCGAGTGTAGGTCCTCCACAGTTTACACATGCTGTAAGGTGTTGTGGCTTTCTTGCCAACTGGGAACGCCTTCTGCCAACTTTTGATTTTGCGTGATGACTTGTTCTTGACATATCGGTTAGATATTAGCCCATTTCTTCGTGAAGGTCAATCTGTGAATATCGGAAATACCATTGGCCTTAATTGCGCGTATATGAACCTTAGTACCATACCCCTTATGGGTTGCGAACTTATATACTGGGTACTCTGCATCCAACTTAGTTAGTTTTCTGTCCCTAGTAACCTTAGCAAGGATAGATGCGAGTGCAATAACTGGCACATTCTCGTCACCTTTAATGAGTGTTTCTGATTTTGGAAGTTTTCTGGCCATGCCCCTGTTTTTAATCAGATACTTGTCTTTTATGTATAGTCCGCCGTCCAAAAAAACTTTAGCATTATTCGGATTTATTGCGGAATCTATAAGAAGTTTATCTAGTGCCCTTGTTGCTGCCTTATTTGCTGCCTCAGCAACATTAATCTTATCTACAACCTTGTGAGACATACTGCACGTTGCAAAATATACATCCCGCCCCTCCTTCTTCCATAAGTTCATATGCCTTACCCATACCTCCCTCTGAAGTGCTGACAACTTTTTTGAATCTCTAAGCGTAAGACCAGATGATTTAATTAATTTTGAATTTTTTGAGTGTATTGCAAAAATACCGACTGTAACCGGTCCGGCGAGTGCGCCACGCCCAACTTCATCTATTCCTATGATCCACTTACCACTCTTAATTTTTCTCATCTATATAATTTCAGCATACAGTGAATGCCGTGAAATTGCATAGTTATATTTTTAGAAGATAAAAATGACTTTTAGCCAAACATAGGTTTTTTAATAACCTGAATAACCTTACCGTTAATCATGAAATTATCGTTCTCATGAATATAGATAGGTGGGAAATCTTTTGTTGATTCTGACATAAGGACAACATGACCATTCTCCTTATCGTGGCGGAATCTTTTTATGTTGGCCATGCCATCAATGATAGATAAAACTATATCTCCATCACTGACATTCCTGTCACCAATATCCACAATCACATAATCCCCGTCCTCAATTCGCTTTTTGTTTATCTCCGCGCGGTTCATGCTCGGGCCTACAACCTTAAGTGCTAAAAATGTCTGTACATCGCGAGGTGTATTGTCGAGAAGTGCACTAGAGACCTTCAAAAATCCCTCAATATTTGTTTCTGCAAAAATCTGCGCAGGCCCCGCGTTCACCGCACCCAGAATAGGAATAGATAGAAGTCTCACAGCACCCAAAAGACTTTTCTCCCACTCTTGTTTTGTTTTTTGTATTGTTCCTTTCACTTTATCAATTTTAATTAATCCTTTCTGTTGTAACTGCTGAATATGATGTTTAACTTTTTGTGGTGAATCCTCACCTATAAATGCGCCTATTTCTCGGAGTGTGAACTGACCGAGATTTTTTTCGCCTGCAAGTTTTAAAAGTGATTCCTGTATTTGATGCATGGCTAAATTATAGCATATTTACGTATTTTTACGTAAAACCTTAATTGTTGACAAGATATTGCTCCCCTACTATGCCACAAATCTCACTATCCACACATTGTTTCATTCTGAATAGAAAAGTAGAATGAGAAGGAAATTAATTTCCCTCGATGGGCTTGCATAGGTCGGGGCAACTATTCCGAAACTCAATGAATAAATTCGTACATCTCCATGTTCACTCTCATTACTCTCTTCTTGATGGTCTCGCAAAAGTGAATGACCTTGTATCTCGCGCAAAGGAATTAGGAATGGAGTCTCTAGCACTCACCGATCATGGCAATCTTTATGGCGCAATTGAATTTTATAAAGCAGCCAAGAAGGCTGGAATAAAACCAATACTCGGCGTTGAGGCATATATGGCTCCGTATGGTCGCCTAAATAAACGCGTAGGCGTTGATGAGAAGCGCTATCACTTAATACTTCTAGCAAAAAATACTGAGGGTTGGCTAAACATTATTCAGCTCGTTACGAAATCAAACCTTGATGGATTTTATTACAAACCACGCATTGATAAAGAATTATTAGAAGAGCATCACGAAGGAATAATTTGTCTTTCCGGATGTTACGGTGGTGAGGTTTCAAAACTTATAGCTGAAAAGAAAATCGATGAGGCAAAAATGGCTGCGCGCTGGTATCAGAATCTTTTTGGTAATGATTTTTATTTAGAACTACAACCACACTCACCTGAACTACATGCGCCACTTTTAAAACTTTCTCATGAGCTCGGCATTCCCGTTGTTGCAACACAAGACACGCACTACGCAAAACTTGAAGACAGACCGGTTCATGAAATACTTCTTGCCGTACAGACATCTACAAAACTTGATGATGAGGACCGTCTCACATTAAAGAAATATGATTTGTCGCTCCGCCCAGAAGAAGAGATGGTAGAAATATTTAAAGATATTCCACAGGCAATTGAAAATACATATCGTATTGCAGATGCGTGCAATCTAGAAATTGTTCTTGGTAAAACTCTTCTTCCTAGATTCGAGCCACCTGATGGTATTTCGACTTCATTTGAATATCTGAAGCAACTAATTAATGAGAGGATAGGAACGCGATACCCAGAGATGACTCCAGAAATAGAGGCGCGACTTGAAATGGAGCTCGGCGTAATTGAAAAGACTGGCTTCTCTGATTACTTCTTAATTGTTCAGGATTACATAAATTGGGCAAAGGACCATGGAATTGTTGTGGGCCCAGGAAGAGGTTCTGCTGCTGGCAGCGTTATCGCATATATTTTGCGCATTACAAATATTGACCCCATAAAATATGACCTACTTTTTGAGCGTTTCCTAAACCCTGACCGCATACAGACTCCCGACGTTGATACAGACTTTACTGATATTCGTCGTGACGAGGTAGTTTCTTATGTGCGAGAAAAATATGGTAATGACCGTGTTGCGCAGATTATTACATTTGGAACAATGGCGGCACGCGCTGCAATTCGTGACGCTGGTCGCGCACTTGGACTTTCATACGGTCTTTGTGATGAGATTGCAAAGTTAATCCCCTTCAACCCAACACAAGGAATGAAAACGGGTTGGCTTGATGCGAGCTTACAGGCCATACCAGAATTAAAAGCAATATACGATAAGAACCCTGACGCTAAAAAACTAATTGATGCTGCAAAAAAATTAGAGGGTGTTGCCCGCCACGCATCTGTCCATGCTTGTGGCGTTGTTATTTCTGCAGAACCTCTTACGAACTACATGGCACTACAGAGAGCTCCTCAGGGCGAGGACTCTATTGTTACGCAGTGCGAAATGCACGCAGTTGAAGACTTGGGTGTTCTAAAGATGGACTTTTTGGGACTAAAAAATCTTACGATTATTGAAAAGACACTTCGTATTATCAATGAGCTTCATGGGGTCAAAATTGATATTGATGCAATTCCACTTGATGACCAGAAAACATTTGAGCTTCTTCGTGCTGGCGATACGACTGGTGTATTCCAACTTGAGTCTTCTGGCATGCGACATTATCTTAAAGATCTCGTACCAACTGAGTTAGAAGATATTATTGCTATGATTTCTCTTTACCGTCCTGGGCCGATGGAACTTATTCCATCATATATTTTGCGTAAGCATGGCAAGGAAGAAGTGGAATACATACATCCACGACTTGAACCAATTTTAAGAAAAACATACGGAGTTGGTGTGTATCAGGAGCAAATGATGAGAATCGCGCGCGACCTTGCAGGATTCACACTTGCAGAAGCCGATACGCTTCGTAAGGCAATAGGAAAAAAGATTAAGGAGCTTTTGGCGGAACAACGTGGAAAATTAATTGATGGAATGGTTAAGAATGGTATTAGTGAAAAGATTGCGAAAGAAATCTGGGAACTCTTCCCTCCATTTGCTAGATACGGTTTTAACCGCAGTCACGCGGCATGCTATGCGACAATAAGTTATCAGACTGCATACCTAAAGGCTCACTATACTGTTGAGTTCACCGCAAGCCTTCTTAATGTTTCAGGAACTGACATTGATAGAATTAATTTCCTTGTAAGCGAGGCGAAGCATTTAAATATAAAAGTATTACCTCCTGACATAAATCTGAGCGCTCAGGATTTTGCTGTCGATGGCCCGAATATTCGCTTTGGTCTAATGGCAATAAAGAATGTCGGCGCAAATATTGTTCAATATATAATTGAGGAACGAAATAGCAACGGTCCATATTCTGATTTAACAAACTTCATAAACAGGATTCAGCACAAAGATTTGAATAAGAAGTCTTTTGAAAACCTTGCGATGGCTGGAGCATTTGATTCTTTCGGAGTTACACGCGGAGATATAATTGCAAACATTGAGGAGATTTTGCAATTCAACCAGACTGCAAAGCGTAGCAGATTAGCAAACCAGAACTCTCTGTTTGGCGCAGACGCTCATGTTTCAAAATTACGAATCAAACCTGCTCCGCCAGTAGATAAAAATACAATACTAAAATGGGAGAAGGAATTATTGGGCCTATATATTACTGGTCACCCGTTTGAACCATTTATTCCTCTTTTGCGCGGCAAGATAAAACCTATTAAGGTTGTACTCGCACTCCCACCAGTAAAGTTCGAGCGTAAGGGCGGTCCACGTGAATGGGTTGCTGGAGCGGTAACTATTATTGAGAAGATTACTACAAAAAAGGGAACGCCCATGCTTTTTGTAACAATAGAAGATCACACTGAAAAAATTGAGGTTCTTGTGTTCGAAGAGTCAATGAAAAAAACACCATTAGCGTGGGAGGTTGGTAAATGTATAGCAATTGCAGGAAGGGTTTCATTCAAAAATGACGAGCAGAAGTTTATTTGTGATGAGGTTCGCATTCTTGTAGAACCAAAAAATTAAATTACTTGCGCCTGACGTGCTTTATTTTAATTTCTCGCAAATCCTATAAATCTGCCTTATAATATACTGGTATGAAAACGGATAAAATGTTCAATGTGCGACACTCACTCTCGCACCTTTTGGCGGCCGCGGTTTTGGAAAAATACCCAAAAACAAAGCTTGGCATAGGTCCCGTAATCGAAAACGGCTTTTATTATGACTTTGAATTTCAGGAACCTATTTCAGAGGCTGACGTAAAGGTGCTCGAGAAGCGCGTACGCGAACTAGCAAGGGAGAAACTATCATTTAGTAAGAAGATAATAACTCCTATTCAGGCTTCAAATTCTTTTAAGAAAGAGCCCTATAAGAAAGAACTAATCGCAGAGCTTAAAAAGAAGAAAGCATCAATTTCTATATTTGAAACAGCGAGCGGTAAGGGAAAGGCTAAAAAAGTAGTATTTTTTGACCTCTGCTCAGGACCTCACGTAAAAAATACTTCTGAAATAAATCCTGATGGATTTAAACTCACGACACTTGCCGGAGCATACTGGAGAGGAAGTGAGAAAAATAAAATGTTAACTCGCATTTACGGGTTGGCTTTTGAAACTAAAAAAGAGCTTGATGATTTTGTCACCATGCAGGAGGAGGCAAAAAAACGTGACCACAAAATATTGGGACCGCAGTTGGATCTTTTTACATTTTCTGACCTTGTTGGTAGCGGACTCCCCCTTTGGACACCAAGAGGAACATTGGTTCGCATGCTTCTTGATGATTTTGTTTGGGAGCTTCGCGAAAAACACGGTTACGAACGCGTAGAGATTCCTCACATAACGAAAAAGGATTTATATATAAAAAGCGGACACTGGGATAAATATAAAGATGATTTGTTCCACGTAAGAACTCGTGAGGGACATGAGTTTGCAATGAAGCCGATGAACTGCCCACACCACACTCAGATTTATGCGCGTAAGCAGTGGAGCTATCGTGAACTTCCTCAGCGATACGCAAACACCACGATGTGCTACAGAGATGAGCAGTCTGGAGAGCTTTCCGGTCTTTCGCGCGTACGTGCATTTGCGCAGGACGATGCACACGTCTTCTGTCGCATGGATCAGGTAAGAGAAGAGTTTTTGAAAATCTGGGACATCATACATGAGTTTTATCCGAAATTTGGATTCAACCTTAATGTTCGTCTTTCAAGACACGACCCAAAGCACCCAGAAAAATATCTTGGTGATTCAAAGCGCTGGAAAATGGCTGAGTCAATGCTCAAATCAATCGCTGATGAGAAGAAGGTTAATGCAATTGACGGACTTGGTGAGGCTGCATTTTATGGACCTAAGCTCGATTTTCTTGCAAAGGATTCACTTGGACGAGAGTGGCAGGTTGCGACTATCCAATTGGATATGAATATGCCTGAGAGGTTTGATTTAAGCTGTGTAAATGAAGAGGGTAAGAAAGAAGGCATTGTGATGATTCACGCGGCCGTAATGGGCTCAATAGAGCGCTTCCTATCAATTCTAATTGAACATACCGCAGGTCTATTTCCTTTCTGGCTTGCACCAGTTCAGGTTATGATAGTTCCAATAAATGATGTTCATGCTGAATATGCAAAAGCATTATTGAGCACACTAAAAGAAGCATCAATTCGCGCCGAACTTTCTCCAGCAAATGAAACGCTTGGGAAACGCGTACGTGAGGCCGAACTTAGAAAAATTCCGCTTACAATAGTTATTGGTGATAAGGAGGTTTCCGATAGAACCGTCTCCATAAGAAAGCACGGCAACAAGATGAGTGAGGTTAAATCAATAGATGCATTTGTAGAGGACATTGTTATTGCAGTACAAGAAAAAGCTCTGTGAACGAACTGACTCCCAAACTCATAGTAGTTGTAGGTCCGACCGCAAGTGGTAAAAGTTCGCTTGCGGTTTTGCTTGCCAAAAAATTTAATGGTGAGGTTGTCTCAGCAGACTCTCGCCAGGTTTACCGTGGATTTAATCTTGGCTCAGGTAAGGTTACAAAAAAGGAAATGGATGGTATCACCCACCACATGTTGGACGTTGCAGATCCAAAACGCACATTTACAGCATCTCACTACGCAAGGCTCGGCGGTAAAGTCATTAAAGATATTGTTCGTCGTGGAAAAACACCAATCGTTTGTGGAGGAACAGGATTTTATATTCGTGCGCTTGTTGACGGGCTAGTTATTCCTGATGCTAAACCAAACGCAAAACTTCGCAAGGAGTTAGAGAAGAAAACAAATGATGAATTATTTAAAATTCTCAAGGAAAAAGATCCTGGGAGAGCCTCAACAATTGATTCTAAAAATCCAAGGCGTCTTATTCGCGCACTTGAAATTATAGATGCTCTTGGTAGGGTTCCTGAAATTAAAAAAAATCCACTTCCATATCCAACGCTCTTTATTGGTATTTCTAAAAAGCAGGAATTATTAAAAAATCTTGTAATTAAAAGATTAGAGAAGAGAATTCAACTTGGAATGCTCGCGGAAATAAAAAAGCTTCATGCCGGTGGCTTATCTTGGAAAAAACTTGAATCGTTTGGCCTTGAATATCGCTATACCGCTCTTTTATTACAAAATAAGATTAATAAGGAGACTTTTATACATGAACTTACAAAGCAGATTCTTGATTACTCAAAGCGACAGATTACCTGGTTTAAGCCTGACATACGAATTCACTGGGTTACAAAGTCCGCAGAAGCGGAAAAACTTGCGAGAGTATTTTTAAAATAGTTATTGACATTATACTCTTTTTGTTGTAGATTGTTAGTGCTCATTCACAAAGGAGATTTATGAGTAACTTAAGGCAGATGCTGGCCGGAATAGTTCTGGCCCTCGGGGCTGGCCCGCTTATGGGTCTCACCATAGGCCTGACATACTCAATGTTTCACCACCTCAGGAATGGGGTTGGTGAAATCACGCACAGTCCAGACGCAGGCATTATAATTGGCCTGCTACTGGTTGTCTCATACCAAGTGGGGATCGAGAAGATGAGGGCATCGGCCTTTATCGCCTTTCTCTTAAGCTTCGTTGGGTTCTTTGAGGTGACAACTGGTCATCTCTATGGGCTCCACGGAGCAATCTTCCTCTTGGTTTTCGTGACGGTTTCGGTTGTCGCGACCCTCGCCTATATCTATGAGGCCGATGGTCACGGCAATAGGAACCGTGTTTAATTTCAGCGCCCCCAAATGGGGCGCTTTTTTATTTACTTAAGTTTTTTGGAGAATACTTCCCGAAGTTTATCAGGACTTGCCTGGCCTTTTGTTTTTGCCATTCCCTGTCCAACAAGAAACTGAAGAGCATTTTCTTTTCCTTTTTTAAAATCCTCAACAGCTTTCGGATTTTTACCAATTATTTCATCTGCAATTGTTCCAAGCTCATCCTCCCCTCCAATTACGCGTATACCTGATGCATTCATAAGAGACTCTGGATCCTCTCCTGTTTCAGACATATTCACCAATAAATCTTTTGCGAGTCTACTTGAGAGTGTTTCGTCAGAAACAAGTGCAACTAGGTGCGCAAAATGTTCTGGGTTTATTTTCGTATCTGAAAGTGCGAGTCCGCGCGTATTTAAAAGTCCACGTAAATCGCTCGTTATGTAATTAAGCAACAATTGAAAATTCGCTGGCTTTGTTTTATCCGCAAGTTCTGAAGCCGACTCCTCAAAAAATTGTGCAAGTTGTTTATCCTCAACAAGAGACTCAGCCTGTTCTGATGTAAGGCCAAATGAAGCAACAAGACGAACGCGCTTTTCCTCTGGAAGCTCTGGTAGCTCTTTTCGCATTGCGTCCAGATCCCAATCACTCAGATCTATCTCTGGCAAATCAGGTTCAGGGAAATAACGATAATCATGTGCTGATTCTTTTGAGCGCTGACTTTCTGTGATGTGTTTAACATCATTCCATCCACGAGTCTCTTGAATAATTTTTCCTCCTGACTCAAGAACTTCTTCCTGTCGCTTTAATTCAAATTCAATTGCATCGTGCACCGCCCTAAATGAATTGATATTTTTTACCTCAACCTTAGTTCCGAGCTCGCCATCTTTTTTACTTATTGAAATATTTGCCTCAACGCGCATATGACCCTTTTCCATATCGGCGTCAGACAATCCAAGATAACGTAAAATAAGTTGTAACTCTTTTGCAAAGACAACGGCCTGATCTGATGTTTTGATATCGGGCTCAGTTACTAACTCAAAAAGCGGAGAACCACCGCGATTGTAATCAATGTAGGTTGCGCTATCTTTTGTTTTAACACCACCCGGAAGTTCGTGAAGAGATCTTCCAGCATCTTCTTCAAGATGTACGCGAGTAATTCGAACACCTTTTAGATTTCCGCCTTGAACAAATGGACTATCGAATTGTGAAATCTGATATCCTTTTGGAAGATCGGGATAGAAGTAACTCTTCCTATCAAAGTGAGAGCGTTTTGCAATCTGTCCGTTTAGAGCAAGACCGAGTTTTACTATACCCTTAACAGCCTCCTCGTTTGCAACGGGTAGTGCGCCTGGGTGCGCTAGACAGACTGGGCAAGTATTTGCGTTTGGATTATTCTCGTCAAAACTATTTGGACACGCACAAAACATCTTGGTGCGCGTTTTTGCTATCATATGAATCTCGAGTCCGATTGTGGGGATATACATAGTATTTCTATTCAATAATAGCAGAGGATTAACATAACGCAAAAACCCCCGCATAAGCGGGGGTCTGGTATAAATTAATTACTTTTTGAGAATATGATATTTAATAAGCTTACCCTTCATGTCTTCAAATACCTCGTGAACTGGCTGATCTCCGTCCAAAATGACTACGCTGTGGGCCTCCTTGCCCTCGTCGGCCAATGAGGCTTGGGCCTTTATAACCACGTCATATTCGTTACGAATAGCCGTAAGGCTCTCAAGCCCTTCGTGTAGGTCTATTGGCTTACCAGACTTCTTAAGACGTTCTACCGCCTCCGCTGGTCCAATATCAATCAAAAATGTTATGTCAGGAATAATATACTCATCTTCAAGTACAATATCATGCCATCTTGATAATTCTGCGAGTGCGACTCCGTGCGCAGAACCATACGCAAAATTGGATAGATCATATCTGTCCTGAACAACCCACTTACCCGCGTCGAGTGCTGGGATTATGGTCTCAACAATGTCAGTGAATCTGTCGGCAATAAATAATGCCTGACGTTCCAGCTCGGTCAATTCTTTTCCAATTAATAACTTTCTCGGTACGCGATCTAGAATTCCACAGAACTTCTTAATATCTACGGTGCTACCGCACATTACCTCAAGAAACATTGTATCTGTTTTTAGCTTCAACAAATCTTCTGAAGATACCTCGTTCCCCTCAATAACAGCGCGAACAGTCTTGCCGAACGAACTCGTTTTGGTTGGCTCAGCATTGAGAACCACTTCTACTCCGCGCTCCACAAGATAACTAACTAAGCGCTTTGCGAGTGTTGATTTTCCGCAACCGGAAATTCCTTCTAAAAGAATGAACTTCCCCCTTTTTTTATTTTTCTTGTTGCTCATCAGTTCCTCCTATTTTATTATTGTAGCACCAAAAATAATCTCTTAGTGCCCCGATTGTTTTTACATTGCTTTGCAATACGTCACTCATCCATCCACATTTATAACACAAGATTATCCTGCGTGTGTGAATTGGAATGATGCACATCTCACCACCACATTTATTGTGATTCCCTATTCTATCAACTAGCTTATAATCGTCTGCGAAGCTATGATGCGTTGCATCGCCATAATCAGATAAAACAATTTTATTCACTTTCTATCCTCCATATATGTTAAGGTGCCTGTAGAAAAATAACGCTTACCACCAGCTTTGTCAAAAACGCCCATCGGGCGTTTTTTTATACACTAGTAGAAAAATTATATTAGAAAAAATTAAAATTATTTTATCTAACCCAGATTATGGTTCTATTTGTTGCTGGACAGGAATTTGCGTTCCAATGACAACCGCCCGTCATGCGCCCGACAGCCGTTGGGTTACTTTGTGGATCGCCACTGTTATCTCTCGCGCCTACCACCCACTGATTGGAGTAACTGTACACATCCCAAGCATCTGTATTGGATATTGGCACCGAACAAAGAGAATGGAATCCCATAAATAACCAATCGGCTCCGTCACTCCATTGCATATCAGCGGAACTCTTCCCCCTAACTATGAAGCATGTTGACCCAATACTTGATGATATATTTGTTGTTGCTACTGGATACTGAGAATATGTTGGGTAGGAAGTCATGAGACTCGACATTGATACAGCTGAACCAAACGTCGCGATATCATAATACGAGCGAGAAGGCCAAGAGTCAGTAAATCTAATCTGAGTAAATGTATTTGTTGAACCCGAGCTCCAATAATTTGAATTTCTTGCTCCAAGCGATGCCGTAGGATCGAGAAGACCCGTTGGCTCACTAAAAATGCTGTACGAATCAGTTGGTAATGCCACAAGCGCCCATCCACCGCCATCAGTAGTCATATCGCAATACGCCTGAAATGCGTCAGCATTCGAACCTCCATTCGGATCTATTGTATAGACGCCGCTACCAGTAGAAGAACCAGCATCCAAAATTGCCTTACAAGTTGTGTTAGCAATATTTGAAACTATTATTCCAGTATTCAAAATATAATTTCCTGGAGCTGAATAATTTCCAGAACTCGCTCCGCTCAATGTATATTCAACGGTTATTGTTTTTCCAGTTCCAACAGATGCTGAATCATATGTTGCGGTTGCGGATACTGTAACCGTGTCACCACTAATAACTCCCGTGAGTGAACCAGCAGTGACCGCAGCGGATTTTGTGCCATCATATGTCTTTGATGTTGTGACCGTTGGGCTACCTATTTGTAGTTCTATGGCTGAAACAACTCCAGTATTAACAACATAATTTGTTGGAGCCGTATAATTCGATGCATTTGCACCTCCCAATGTGTATACAACGGTTATTGTTTTTCCTGTGCCAACAGATGCTGAATCATACGTTGCAGTTGCGGACACCGTAACTGTATTACCGTTAGCAACTCCAGAAAGCGTGCTAGCAGTAACCCCGGCGGACGTAGTCCTGTCATATGTCTTTGATGTTGTAATTGTTGGATTACCTATTGATAACTGAACGGTTGTAATTGCGCCCGTATTTACAACATAATTTGTTGGAGCTGAATATTGAGCGGCGTCAGCTCCTCCGAGCGTATATACAACCGTGATTGTTTTTCCTGTTTCGATTGTAGCTGAATTATAAGTTGCAGTTGCAGACACTGTAACCACATCTCCACTTGCAACTCCGGAAAGTGTGCCAGCAGCAACCACAGCAGATGTGTTTCCGTCATACACCTTTGATGTTGTAAGTGCTGGTGCGTTTATTGTAAGAGCAACAACTGGCATCGCCCTTCTAAGTGTTGATGTTGGAGTAAGCGTAAGATTAGAGCCAACCTCATATGCGTATGCACTTCGTCCTCCGTCAGATGCCATTACAACGGCCTGCTTGGTGGATTCCATAACAGCAGAAAGGGCCCAGCTTCCTCCTGCGTATGTGTAGTATGTTCCAGTTGAAGTTGCGTTAATTGGATCGATAGGGAGATTCGGTAATGGATTTCCAAATGTTAGACTACTGAAATTCACAGGAACCCATCCCGTGCCATCAGTCTTTCTGAGAGTTGAGGAGGCAACACAACTGTACTGACCACTTGGAAGTGTTGGTAGACCGAGATTTGCACACGTTGGACTGGAGTCAGGAATTGAAACATAAATATACGTTGAAGTTCCCATGAAACCGTTAGCTGCGTCAGTATTGTAAAGCGCGAGAGCTGAGTTAAGAGCAGCCATATCAGATAGACGAGTGGCATCTCTTCCCTGCTTTAGGAGTTGTGCTGGGTTTATAACTAAGATTGCCGCGACCGAAAGTATTGCGAGAATTGCGATTACAATAAGGAGTTCAACCAATGTGAATCCTGCTTTGCTTCTTGAGTTCATGTTGATTGAGGTTATTTAATTTAGTTTAACATATATATATTTAAAAATAAGAATACGTAAATTAAAAAAAGACCCTTTCGGGTCTTTTTCTTAGTCTACTATTTCAATTCCCATATTACGAGCGCTGCCTTCGATGATTTTCATCGCAGCCTCAACATCATTCGCATTCAGATCAATCATCTTCTTCTCTGCGATATCGCGGAGCTGTGCTCGCGTCACCTTACCAACCTTAACTGATTGTGGTGTTGCTGAACCCTTTGCAATTCCCGCAGCCTTTCTCAAAAGAGCTGAGGAAGGAGATGTCTTCAATTTGAAATCAAATGTGCGGTCCTCGTAAATGGTTATCTCAGCTGGAATGATATCCCCAACCATCTCCTGCGTTGCAGCATTAAACTGCTGACAGAACTGCTGGATATTTACACCATGCTGACCAAGTGCAGGTCCGATCGGAGGCGCTGGATTTGCCTTTCCCGCCTCAATCTGGAGTTTTAATACTGTTTTTATCGGTTTCGCCATAGAGTTATTTTATACCTTAAATTTTCTGTACTTGCAATGAGTCTAGCTCAAGAAGTGTGTCGCGACCAAAGATTGGAACCAAGACCTTTACCTTACCATGCTCCTCATCAATATCAGCAACCTTGCCCTCCTGCTCCTTAAATGGACCGTCTGTAATCTTTACTATCTCACCCACCTTAATATCGATTGTGTACTTTGTCTCCTCTCCACTCATTTTCATGAGAAGTGATTTAATTTCTTCGTCTGAAAGTGGTGTTGGTGTCGTACTATCTGAACCAACGAATCCTGTTACGCGTGGTGTGTTTCGGACTACTGACCATGAATCATGATCCAATATCATCTCAACTAATACATAACCAGGGAATGTCTTCTCTTCTATTGTGTAGCGCTTTCCGCCCTTAACCTTAATCTTTGTTTCTTTAGGAACAATGACATTAAAGATTTTATCTGACATAAACATCGATTCTACGCGTTGTTTAAGATAGCGAGAGACAGCGTCCTCGTATCCGGCATACGTATGCACCGCATACCAGCGACGCTCGTGATTAATCATTTGTTCTTTTTTTTCGCTCATGAATTATGAGATTATTTTTTCAAGTATTCTTACGAATCCGTAATCTATTATGCCCAAAAATATCGCAAAGAAAATTGAAAATCCCACCACAAATAATGTGTAGCGAATTGTCTCTTCGCGCGTTGGCCAATTTACCCTTTTAAGTTCTTGGCGTGACTCCTGCCAAAACACTCTCATTCGTTCAATAATATTTGACATAAATGTTACGAAATCAACTATACCATTTAATTTACCACTAAATCAAGGTCTAGACGTCAAGGTTCTTCACTGATGCCGCGTGGGCCTGAATGAAGTTCTTGCGTGGTTCAACTGCCTCACCCATAAGAATATCAAACATTTTATCAGCCTGGACTGCATCCTCCACATTAACCTGCTTTAAAACACGATTTCCTGGGTTTAGAGTGGTCTCCCAGAGCTGTTCTGGGTTCATCTCTCCAAGACCTTTGTATCGCTGAATGTTTACTGACTCCTTTCCATATACCTTTAATACCTCCTGAAGCTTATCCTCATTGAAAACATACTGAACCTCCTTACCCTTCTGAACTCTAAAAAGTGGTGGTTGTGCAATATATAGGAATCCGCCGTTTACAATCTGTGGGAAGTATCGGTAAAAAAGTGTGAGTAACAAGGTTCGGATGTGAGCGCCGTCAACATCAGCATCTGTCATCAAAATAACTTTGTGATATCTAAGTTTTTCAATATCAAACTGATCTGAAATAGCAGTTCCAAGTGCAACAACAAGTGAACGAATTTCTTTGTTCAACAACATCTTATCAATGCGCGCCTTCTCCACATTTAAAATTTTTCCTTTGAGTGGAAGTACGGCCTGGGTGCGCCTATCCCTTCCCTGCTTACATGAACCTCCTGCGGAATCTCCCTCAACAATAAATAGTTCTGACTCGTCTGGTCTGCGTGAACTACAATCAGCTAGCTTGCCTGGAAGCGTGAGCCCCTCGAAAGCTCCTTTGCGCATTACCGTATCCTTCGCTGCTTTAGCGGCCTTTCTTGCTTTCGCAGCCAAGAGGTTCTTCTCTATAATCTTCCTTGCATCTCCTGAATATCTTTCTAAAAATTCTTTTAGGTTCTCGGAGACTGCTGACTCTACAGCTGCACGAGCCTCTGTATTACCAAGTCGCGCCTTTGTCTGACCTTCGAATTGTGGTTCTCTAATTTTAATAGAAACTGCAGCCACAAGTCCTTCGCGCACGTCATCTCCAGTCAAATTCTCTTCTGATTCTTTCAAATAACCCTCGCGACGCGCAAAATCATTCAATGTGCGAGTAAGTGCGGAGCGAAGACCAGTAAGATGGGTTCCACCATCTGGCGTGTAAATATTATTAGCAAAACTTAACTCCTCAACATCCGTATCACCCGTGTATGCGAATGCGGTTTCTATGTCGATTCCATCAACTTCTTTCTGCGCATAAAATAATGTGTTGTGAACTGGCTGTCTCTCTCCTAATAGATGCGCGAGTAATGAAAGTAATCCCCCCTCAAAATAAAATCCGTAATAGGATGGTATCTCGCCACGCTCATCAACTAAATCAATGCGAATACTCTTCGTAAGGTATGCCTGGTTTCTCAAATAATCCAAAATCTTTTTTAGGTCATACTCAATTACAGAAAAAATTGTTGGGTCCGCATAAAATGTTATACGAGTACCAGTATTATCTGCCTTTCCAACTTTCTTTACGTTGTACTGCGGAACACCGATTTTATATTCCTGCATGTATGCACCGCCATCGCGCCAAACCTCCGCCTTCATTTTTGTTGAAAGTGCATTCACGACAGATACACCAACACCGTGTAGACCACCTGATACTTTATATGAACCTTCTGCAAATTTTCCTCCAGCGTGCAACGTACAAAGTGCCGTTTCAAGTGCGGACTTTTTTGTCTTTGGGTGAATATCAACAGGAATTCCGCGACCATTATCAGTTATAGAAACTCCACCGTCATGAAGGAGTTCAACCTTCACATAATTTGCCGAGCCTGCCATAGCCTCGTCAATTGAGTTATTTATAATTTCCCACACAAGGTGGTGAAGTCCGTCAGGTCCTGTTGTACCGATATACATTCCCGGCCTCTTTCGAACAGGGTCTAGACCCTCCAAAACCTGAATGTCTTTTGCACTATATGATGCTTGTTCTTTTTTTATTTTTTCAGCCATAAATTTGTTTGTTTCTCATCAAAAATGAAGCCAGAGTAGCTTCACTTATAAATGAATTATAGCATTAAATTTCCCCAAAAACAATTACTTGGTTTCGTGGATAATGTGTATTTAATGCGCTTTGTGCCTATGTTTTTTTAGCCATTTCCTGACTAAAAATGCTACTACCAGAATTGCCACTAAGCCAGTCACAATATAAACAACATACATACCGAATTCTGAAATCTGGTCGGCATAAATAACAAACGCCTCGCCAAGTGACCACCCTAGGAGCCCCATAAAGAAAGAGCGTAGCGCTGAACCGAAAAATGTTGTAAGGAAAAAATGTTTTATTGGATATCTCACTACGCCACACGCAACTGAAATTAGTCCGCTTGGTACAACAGGAATTGATCGTAATCCTACTAATACTAACTCATCTTTATACGTCCCATTAAAAAATCTATTAATTTTTTCAACATCTTTCCAAGAAACTCCTATCCATTTTCCCCATCTATTTATAATCGGCTCGCCACCAAGATAAGCGAGCGCATATGGAAATAGTGATCCGATTGCAAATCCAAGTCCAGCAGGAATAACTACTTTTAAAATAAGCACTAGCATCGAGTCTCCAAGAGCTGCGCCAACAGGAACTAAGAAAAAACCCGCAGCAAGGAGCGAGAATGAAGACGGAATTGGCACAATTATTTCTTCAATGGCGGAAATAAAGAAAACACCCCACGCGCCGTAGTGTTGAATAAGAGGAGTGATTTGTGAAATTAATTCATTAAACATCGATTATATACATACAAGATACAGAAAAATTAGAGTAAGCACAATGCTGCAAAATCCACACTATTTTACGTAGATTATAGTAAATTTTAAAAATGGATTTCCATGCTTTTATGCAGTCTACTTGTCTAGTTACCAGTTTTAAAATTTAAAATTGTTTATTGAAAATTAAAAACAACCCCTAGCATGGAGTTGTTTTTACTAATGTAGCCCCAAGGGGAAGCGAACGCGCTTCACAAGTAAGACTGGTTCCGCTTTTAAAAACCCTCGGTTTTTAATATTTTCCTACACGGGGAACCGAACGCGGTTCCCCGACCCCCTCCACTGTCCGCTTCCCCTAATAAGATATGATGATTAAAAATACCCTACTTAATCAGTAGGGTATTTTTAATCATGTAGCCCCAAGGGGAATCGGACCCCTGTTTATGCCGTGAGAGGGCATTGTCCTACCACTAGACGATAAGGCCATAGCAAGAATTATTGTACGTATTTTATAGTAAAGTGCAACCTCAAATTATTCACTACTCTCATACATACCCAATCTTTTAACCCACTCATCATCTTGTCTTGTTAATAACTCCTTAGCCCGCGTTGGCTCAGCCATTACCTCTTTTACTAATTTCTCTAGTCTTACACCCTGCGACGCCTTAACAAGTATTAAATCTCCCTTCTGAATCTCTGACTCTAAAAATGTAGCCGCCTCATTCACATCCATAAATGTGAATACTACCTTCTCAGATAATCCACCTCTAATAGCCGCTTCAGCAATTAGCTTTCCCCTTATCCCAACTGTTATAAGCATATCAACGCCTAATTTCTTTAATGATTTACCAACGCCCTCATGAACCTCAAGCGTATATTTTCCGATTTCCAACATATCACCCAGCACAGCAATTTTTCTTTTTGCATTAAGTGACTTTAATGTATCGAGTGCAGAATGCATCGCTGTCGGAGCAGCATTATATGTATCATCAATCAAAAAACTTTCTCTTACTCCTCGAATTAATTTCAACCTTCCTGCTGGCGCCTCATATGCGGAAAGTGCTTCAGCAATTTTTACAAGATTTAGTCCAAAGATAAGTCCAGTAACTGCAGCTGCTCCAATCGAATATGCCTGAGCCTTTCCCAATGCACGATCAATCCTAACTGGTACCACGCTCCCACCGTATGTAAGTTTACATGCAATTCCACCGGACTTACCGTCAAAATTATTAGTGAAATTACTTATTCTCAAATCTGCCTTCTCATCAAATCCAAACGTCATAACCTGCGAACGTGTCTGTGACTTTGCCTCCATAACCAACTCATCATCCGCATTTAAAATTGCAAATCCTGTTGCTGGTAACTGACTTATAAGTCGCGACTTTTCACGCATGATAGCCTCGGGACCTGTAAAAAATTCAACGTGCACTGGAATCTCGCCCATTGCTGTAAAAATTCCTATATGAGGCCTTGCAATCTCAAGAAGATACCTCATGTCCCCTGGCTTATCTACTGCATATTCAAGAATTAGTATCTCTGGATAATCACTCGATTTAATAATTAATCTCCAAGTTGAGACAAGTAAAACTTTTAACCAAAAGAAAACGCCTCCAGTTGTTTCCCAGTCACCCAATATTGCTAGTGGAAGACCAAGTTCATTATTAAAATTTTTTGCTGGCGCCCTTACTGTACGCTCTGAGGCTAGTACAGTTCTAACCGCTTCTTTTGTCGATGTTTTGCCTACGCTTCCAGTAATACCAACTATTCCAGGTGAATAACGCGCAAGGGTTGCACGTGCAAGGAACTTCAGATTAAGTTGCAATATTTTTAGAAGAATTTTTTTCATCTACTGTGATTTTGTTGATGTCGCCTCAACCAAAGCATCAGGCGGAATGTTGTAATAATTTAACACAAATTGTGCGAGCTCTTTAAACTTTGGTACAACTGTCTGTCCTGCAAGAGGTTTGTCAGGTTTTTCTAACTTCATAAGAATCACAAATTTTGCATCTTCAGCTGGAGCAAATCCCATATATGAATGTATTAGATCTGTCATTGAATATTTTCCGTTTTCAGGGATAAATGCTGTTCCAGTCTTTCCTGCAATCCTGTACTGGGGTATTGCTGCTAATATATTCTTTATTACTGCTGACTCCATCATTTTTGTAACCTTTGTGGCCGTCTCTCCTGACATAACACGACGCACAACATATGGCTCACCGCTCGCATGTATATAAGGTCGCATAAGAAGACCTCCATTTGCAATTGCCGAAAATGCAGAAACAAGTTGAACTGGCGTTACGCTCGTGCCCTGTCCATAAGATGCTGTTGCATAATCAATATCCTGTGCATTCTTGCGCTCAAGGTTACTTAAACTTCCACTTACCTCGTCTGGTAAATCTATACTTGTGTATTCGCCAAATCCAAACTTTTTTAGGTAATCATAAAATATTTTTCTTCCGATTTTTTGTTCTGCCCAGATAGCACCAGTATTCACTGAGTCTTCAATAACCCCAGTCATTGTTATTTTCCCATGTGCACTATGATCCCAGTTAGTAACGGTTTTACCGTTTAACGTAACGTGGCCAGTATCTACATATGTCGTGTCTGGAGTAAATATTCCTGAATCAATTCCGGCAACCATTGTAAGTGGTTTGAAAACTGAGCCTGGCTCATAAATAGCCTGTACTGCTGGATTTAAAAAATTCTTATAACTAGATTTGCCGTATATGTTTGGGTCAAAAGATGGCGCACTAGCTAAAGCCAGTATTTTGCCTGTTTTTGGATCCTGAATAATTATTGTTCCACCCTCTGCACTGTGCTCGGTTATTAATTTTGAAAGTATTCGTTCTGACTCAGCCTGCAGATTGCGGTCAATCGTTAATTGGACGTCCTCACCTAATGTAAGCTTGGCGTCATCCAGCTTCTCAATTCCATACAGACCCACAGCCTCAGGATTATTTTCTGTTTTACCGACAAAACCCAATAACTGTGCTGCGAGTGATTCAAAAGGATAATACCTATATTGCGTATCTCTAAAATCGACACCTTTTATATTAAGTGCCTTAATAGCATCAACTGTTTCATCACTCGCCTTATCTACTAGAGAGTAATAAAGAGAACTCTTATCCGAAAATGCCGATGCTAATCGGGCCTCATTTATTTCAACAATTGGAGCCAATAATTTTGCAGTACTTGTAGCATCTATAATTTCCTTTGGTATTGCTACTATATGCGAAAACTCTTTATTTAATGCAACCTGAATATTTGCCCCGTTTTTGTCTGTAAATAATATCTGCCCGCGCCTTAATACCTGATGCTCAGCAAGTTCATCTCGCGCAGCTACCTTTTTTGAAAAAGAAGCACCCTTGTCTATTTGAAGGGTGTACATTTTCCATCCCAAAAGGATGTATAGAATGCCAAAAAAACTAAACAGTATGAAAAACCTTTTTTTCATCCAGTTAGAGGCGACTTAATTTTTTTGTATATCGACGCGTCATTTTGTTTTTACTCAGAATATATCTTTTACTTGCTTGCGCCGTAATACCCCGCCTCTATACGGGATTTATTGAGTGCTTGTTATATACATCGGGCGCTTTTCAAGTGTCAGACCGGAAGCACTCGCAACCTCTTCTAATTTTGCAGGGTCAACAATGCGATAATATTTATTCTTTAGGTCTGCATTAGCAGTCTTTAGTTCATTGAGTTGTTTTTTTAATGCCTCCAACTCGTGTCGCTTTTCAACTATTGCTCCAGTTTGAATAATATAAAATGCTCCGCCCACTAATACTAACGCAAAAAGTGTTATTAGAAAATATTTAATATTCTTTTTTTTCTGTGGACAAATAATGGTCATTCTATTTTTTAAAAATTATTTTAGTTTTATTGCTCTAAGTTTTGCTGAACGACTTCTTGGATTTTCAAGTACCTCTTCTCGTGTCGGTGCTATCGGTTTTTTATTAATAAGTTCCGCGATACCCGACTTCACCAATCCTTGAAATGCTTTTTTTACTATTCCGTCTTCCGATGAGTGAAACGTTATCACTGCAACCCGACCACCCGACTTAACACACTCCGAAAGATTTCCCAATATTGATTCTATGTTCTCGAATTCCTTGTTTACATATATCCTAAGCGCCTGAAACACCTTAGTCGCTGGACTAACCCTTCCATTCCTGAATCTGACTGGGAATGCCTCAACGACTACATCTCTTAACCTTCCAGTTGTTAATATTCTTTCCTTTCTCCTCTCTTCGACAATTTTCTTTGCAATCTGTCGCGAAAAACTCTCATCTCCGAACTTCCAAAATATATCTGCTAGCTCTTCTTCTCTAAATCCATTCACTACTTCAGCAGCTGTTAGGCCTTCTCTTGAATACCTCATGTCTAGTGGCCCATCGGACTGAAAGCTAAACCCCCTGCTTGCATCTTCTATTTGGAATGAAGAAAACCCTAGATCAAGAAGTAAACCATCCGCCTTAGGCATTTTCTCATCTGTTAGAATTTTTGGAATTGAATTGTAATTTGAATTACGTACAAAAATTTTTGCTCGTCCTTCGTTTGTTTTTTCAAATCTTGAGATTGCATCTGCATCCCAATCAATACCAAGAAGTGTTCCGCTCTTTCCGATTCTATCCAGAATCGCATTTGCGTGACCTCCACCCCCCAGCGTTCCATCTATGAAAAATTCTCCTGACTGAGGACTAAGAATCTCTATTGTTTCGTGTAAAAGAACTGGCTTGTGAATCGTCATACTAAATTCCTAACTCGCCGAGCTTTTCAGCGATTTCATCCGACGCGGATTCTGTTTTCGCTTTATACTCTTCCCACTTATCCGCATCCCAGATTTCAAGGCGGTTATACAGACCTGCTACAACCACTTGTTTTTTTAGCCCCGCGTATTTGCGGAGATAGTCTGGTACGAGGATTCTACCCTGAACATCAACCTTCACGTCTGTTGCGCCTGCAAGCATGAGTCGCGCAAATGCACGTGAATTTGCCTGTGCTAGCGGAAGTGCAATAAGTTTATTAGCCAGATTTTCCCACTCATGCAAACTAAAAACAAAAAGACAGTGGTCTAAACCACGCGTAACAATAGCGCCATTAGTAAATAGCTCACGAAACTTCGCTGGAACTGCCAGGCGATTCTTTTCATCTACGTTATGTTTGAATTCTCCTAATAACATTGTCGTTGTTTTTAGCTACTTATCCCCAGAATCAGGGCTTATCCACACGTTTATCCACTTTGCCCCACATCTCCACATCAGTATACCACCAGGCGAAATGCAGTCAAAAACACCAGATAAGATATAAAATGCCTAATTAACCCTTTATTTACTACGTATTTTTTAGGTTTCAGGAAGTTATGCACAATCGTATTTTGATAAATCTTCTATTTGTTCTTTATTACCCTTCCCCACCTCGATTAGATAGAGGGAGATTGGCTTAAAATAATAAAAATTATGTTACTACGTGTGGAAATTAATTAGCAGTAAACGTGAGCTACTGATATAATTGAATAATTATTTAATATATTTATGTTTAAAGGCGCACGAAATTTATTTAAAACTGCCGGACCTGGGATTATAACTGGCGCAGCTGATGATGATCCGTCAGGAATAGCGACCTACTCACAGACTGGTGCTCAGTTTGGATATGCGCAGTTATGGACTGCTGCAGCTCTTTTACCGTTCATGATTGCCATACAGGAGGCTTGTGCGCGAATAGGCGCCGTCACGGGAAAAGGAATCGCCGCCGTTGTAAAAGAAAATTATAGTAAAAAGATTCTTTATGCGATGGTCGGTCTTGTTGTAATAGCAAACACAATAAACATAGGCGCGGACCTTGGGGCCATGGGCGCTGCTGCGCAACTCATAATACCGCTCCCCTTCGGTGTGCTTGTTCTTTTCTTTACTGCTTTAATTTTGGTATTAGAGATTTTTATTTCATATAAAACTTACTCTAAAATTTTAAAATGGTTTGCACTCTCTCTAATTTCTTATCCACTTACTGTGTTTCTTGTTAAGCAACCATGGGGAGAATTACTTAAGGCAACATTTATTCCACACGTAGATCTAAATTTCTCATTTCTTTTCATAATTACCGGAGTATTTGGAACAACAATTTCACCATACATGTTTTTTTGGCAGGCATCAGAAGAAGTTGAGGAAGAAAAGAAAATGCACATGATTCATGATGGAAAACCTAGCATAACAAAACAATTTATGCGCGCGGTTCGATTGGATACATTCTTTGGAATGCTGTCATCGGAGATTGCGACGTGGTGTATTATCGTTGTTGCTGCGACTGTGTTGCATTCAAATGGAATTTTAGATATTCGTACAGCAGCTGATGCTGCAAAAGCACTTGAGCCATTGGTAAATACATTCCCTAATGCTGGAATGATTGCAAAAATTATTTTTTCAACAGGCATAATCGGTCTTGGGCTTCTAGGCATCCCTGTACTATCTGCATCAGCTTCGTACGCCCTATCTGAAACACTTAATCTAAAGGAGGGCCTTAATTTAAAGCTTAAAAAAGCACACGGATTTTACGGCATCATAACAATTGCAACGCTCATTGGACTCGCAATTAATTTTATTGGAATAGACCCGATGAAGGCACTTGTATTTACTGCTGTATTTAATGGAGTTGCCGCGGTTCCGTTAATATTTATAATTGCGCTTATTGCGCGAAACAAAAAAATTATGGGAGATTATAGAAGTGGAACCCTTTCAAACACTTTTGTTTGGGCAACATTTGTATTAATGGGTGTCTCGGCCATTCTATTGTTTGTCACACTTGGAATGGGACTCTAAATTGCGTTTTTATATTTTGACTGTTATAAATATTCATACAGGGCAATTAGCTCAGTTGGTTAGAGCGTTGCATTCACATTGCAAAGGTCACTGGTTCGAATCCAGTATTGCCCACAAATCTAAAAATTATTAACTCATAAATATAATGAGGTTATCAAAAAAACTCAATAATAGCATTTGGTTCCAGCTTATTTTACTCATTCCGCTTATATTTCTCCTATTGGTGATAATGATACAGTATGAGGCGGTTTGTAATTTGGGAGGTGTTCTGCGTGAAGCAGTCTCACTCAAAACATTCGTTGATGATTGGATACCATTCAATATCTACATAATCTACCCATATATTCTTTGTCTTTTTTATCTTCCGATTTTGGGAATATTTTACGCTTTCAATCGAAGAATTAGCACGATACAGCTAGTTTCATTTTATTTTTCTGCGATATTTATATATTTTGTTACTTACGCGATTTACTTAGTTTTTCCGACTACGGCTAATGGCGTCATGATTACCTCTTTTAATCCTGTAATAATGAATGACGGAATGTTCCGTGTATTACAAAATTTATACGGATCAAGTACTCCTCTTGGCGATTTTCCTAGCCTACACGTCATACCAATGGTCTTCATATCATTATTTCTTTATAAACACTGGCGCTCATTGTTCTGGATGTTTTTACCCTTCGCTGTTTTTGGTGTGTCCGGCACAGTATTACTGAAGTTTCATACATTCATTGGTCTATTGGGAGGAGTAGCAATGGGATATTTCGGTTACTACATTTTGTATGAGAAATTAATATTTAAATATTTTAGTAAATTTCTTCCGGCTACTGAATAATCTACAAACAAAAAACACCCCGTGAGGGGTGTTTTTTAATAGAACTATTTACTTGAGTTCTACTACTGCTCCTGCATCTTCGAGCTTCTTCTTCAACTCTTCTGCCTCTTCCTTCTTCAATCCTTTCTTCACCTCCTTCGGAGCTCCATCAACTAGATCCTTTGACTCCTTGAGTCCCAATCCAGTTGCTTCCTTCACGATTTTGATGACGTTGATTTTCTGCTCTCCGCCGCTTGTGAGAACTACATCCCAAGATGTCTTCTCTTCTGCAACAGCTGCTGCAGGACCGGCAACTGCCATAGCAGCCGCAGATACTCCAAACTTCTCCTCCAAAGCTTTTACCAATTCTGAAAGTTCCAATACAGACATTGATTCAACCTTTGTGATAATATCGTTAAATTTTTCCATAGTTAATTATTTTGTTTGTTTCGACTTTTCACTTAATACATAGAGAAATGAGCGAATTGGGCTGCCAAGCATGTAGACCAACTGACCCAAGAGAACCTCTCTTGAAGGCAACTGTCCTATCATTACAACCTCAGTCGCAGGAACAAACTTCTTCTCGCTAACCTCATATCCGCCAAGAATTTTGAAAAGCTTATTTTGCTTTGAAAATTTATACGCAGTACCCGCAGTTTCCACCATATCTTTTGGAGAAAATACGACACCGGTCTGGCCTTCAAATTGTTTAGGATCAAACTCTATTCCCTCTTTCTCAAACACATATTTCAAGAGACGTTTTTTAATAACGCTCATTGTACCGCCAAGCGCAAAGACTTCTTTACGGAACGCATTTAACTCGTTCGCTGTAAGACCTGTGAAATCAGTGATTACCACCGTCTGACTTGTCTTAAGTTCTTTTGCACCTGCTTCTATTTGTGATAATTTTTGTGCTTTTGTTTTCATATCATTTTAACTTCCGGCTCGTTTTACTGCTCTCACATTGCTGTGCGACCAATAAAAAACCGCGACCTTTGCCGCAGAGAGATTTGCCCAAAATAGGGTTACTCCTCGGTAGGACTTATGTCATTTTATCTCGACACCTACTTTCTACGGATTGCTCACATATAATACCGAATCTCACTGAAATGTCAACGAATCTCTAAAGCTCTTTATCGAGATCCTCTAAAAGCTTTTTAGCTTTGTGTGAAAGTGATTTTGGAAGTTTAGCATTAAGACGAACGTGTAGATTTCCGCGAGATGATGAACCAAATATGCCAAACTTTGGCATTCCGCGTCCAGGAACCCTCAATGGTTCGTTTAAATTAAAACCCGTTGGAATAAGTATTTTGTATTTCTCTCCATCAATATCAACCATTTCAATTTCCTTACCCAAAAGCGCCTCAGTAACTTTAATTTCTTTCTCTGTTATAAGATCTTCCTTGTGTCTCTCAAAATGTGTGTGAGGCTTAACACGCACTACCACATACAAATCTCCAGTGCCACTTGCAAGCTCTCCAGCCTCACCCATGCCCGTTATTTTAATAACTTGACCATCCTCCACACCCTTTGCAATCTCAACGTCCACCTCGCGTGTGCTTAATTTTCTTCCACTTCCTTTGCATTCAGTACATTTTTCTTTTGGTACTTCACCCCTTCCCCTACACTCTGTGCAAACCTTTTTTTGTACAAAACTGCCGAATACAGTTCTTCGTTCTTCCTGCGTCTCTCCCTTTCCGTTACATTTTACACACTTTGTTACGCCCTTACTTTTTTCATATCCGATTCCCTTACATTGTGGACAATCAACATATGTTTCAAATCTAAGTACCCTCTTTGTACCACTAAAGGCCTCCTCAAGGGTTATGCGCTCATGTGCCTCAATGTTTGCACCTCTCTTATGTGCGGGCTTCTGTGCAACGCCTCCCATACCGCCACCAAAAAATGTTTCAAAAATATCACCGAGGTCTCCCATATCCTCTCCAAAATTCACATTCCACTGCGCGCCATTTCCTCCAAACCCATTAAATCCATCCCAACCCTGCGCACCACCACCATTTGGTGCATCAGACACGCGACCAAAACGATCGTACTGAGCACGCTTTTCTTTGTGCGACAAAACCTGGTAGGCCTCATTGACCTCCTTAAACTTTGCCTCATCACCACCAGGCTTATCTGGGTGAAATTGATGTGCTAATTTGCGATATGCTTTTTTTATATCTTCCTCTGAGGCGTTTTTTAAAACGCCTAAGGTTGAGTAGAAATCTTTTGCCATTATTTACGGTAGAATTACAAACTCTCTGTTTCGTGTTTCATAATTAACTACGGCAAAATTAGCTGCAATTAATAGTTTATATACTAGAAACGCGACCAGATTTACCAACCAATAAGTTAGGAATGCAATTCCTTTAAGTGAAAAGAAAATTAGAACGGCTAGACCAATAGATGCTATTGCCTTTGTTTTATCTGAAAACTTCTTCACATATTCCGAGATAATTCTGAATACCTCGCTCTTAACACTTTTATTTGAGTCTAATGGTCCAGTCGTTTGTTCAAACGCACTCCTTATATCGCTTGAAAATTTATTTATTATTTTTTCACGCAATAATTTAGGAATTTCAGAAATGCCGGTACTTAGGTTAATATTTTCAGGAAATCCATCTCCAAGTTTTACCTTGCTCATTTGGGAAATTGCAAAACTGTTAAAAAAATCGCTTACTGTCTGATCAGCCGAAACACCTGGAATCCAAATATTAACAATTGGTGTCGACGCATCTAATGCATTATTCACGATACTCTTACCAAAGCTTTCAGTGCAGACTCCATTTCCATAAGAGAGGCAGTTCGTAAAAAATAGCATACTCATGCAAATTAATGCGCCAGTAACTATCTTTGGTGTTATTAAGCTTACAACTGAAAAGAACCTAATCTTTATACTGTTCATCAAATGATTTCGGCCTGCGAGTAATCCGTACAATACAAATGCAAAAAACAATAGAAATCCAACCATGTTTATAGAAAATATCTGATTAGGATAAAACACGATAGGAAGACATGTTTCAAGAAATGCAATTCCAGCTAACATAGAAATGTGCTTGATAAAGAATGCATTCAATATGTTTAGGACTGTAAATATGAAGAGTGCTGAAAGTCCGAGCCACAAAGACAAATAATTTAATGATATTGAGAATGCGCTGAACTCATATATCATTGCCATGCTGGCTGCGACAGAAAGAAACGTGAGTATCAATATTTTTAGAGCACTAAAATCAACCTCCTCTACTTTTGATTGTCTATCTATTGATGTCTCGTTAAAATTCATTTTATTGTGTCCCCTGTTCCTCGCCCGCATCTTTTGGCTCACCTGCGGCAGGTGTCTCCTTATTATCTTTATACATTATTTCGCCGATCTTTTGAAGCTCTGCAGAAAGATCCTGCGTTGCATTTTTAATTGCATCCGCATCATCTTTTTCTTTTACCTCCTTTAGTGTAGCAATTTTCTTTTCTATACTCTCTTTTAATTCGGCTGGTACCTTTTCTCCAGCATCGCGAACTCCTTTTTCAGAAACGTAAATCATAGATTCCGCCTGATTTTTTATCTCAATAATTATTCGACGCTTCTCATCTTCTGCTGCATGCGCTGCAGCCTCCTGCTTCAATCTTTCAATCTCTTCTTTATTAAGACTTGTTGATGCCTCAATCTTTACTGATTGTGATTTTCCAGATGCTTTATCTTTTGCAGAAACACTCAAAATTCCATTTGCATCAATATCAAATGTAACCTCAACTTGCGGCATTCCGCGTGGAGATGGTGGAATTCCATCCAAAATAAAACGTGCGAGTGTTTTGTTATCCGCCATCATTGGTCGCTCTCCCTGACCAATATGAATCTCTACTGAGGTCTGATTGTCTGCCGCCGTTGAGAAGACCTGAGTCTTTGCCGTAGGCATTGTTGTATTCTTCTGAATCATCGGCGTAGCAACGCCACCCATGGTTTCAATGCTAAGAGATAATGGAGTCACATCAAGAAGAAGAATGTCTTTTACATCTCCCTGAAGAATGCCCGCTTGAATTGATGCTCCCATTGCAACTACTTCATCAGGATTAATTCCTTTGTGGGGCTCCTTACCAAATAAATTTTTAACAGCCTCCTGAATCGCTGGCATTCTTGTCTGTCCGCCAACAAGTAGAATCTCATTTATATCCTCTAGTTTCATACCAGCACCCTTTGGGGCTTGCGCTGTAACCGCCTCTTTAACAAGTTCTATGGAGCGGTCAATAAGATCGCGCACAAGATCTTCTAATTTTGCGCGGGTAAGTTTTATTAGGAAGTGCTTCGGCCCTGTAGCATCTGAAGTAATATACGGAATGTTAATCTCAGTCTCGAGAGATGTTGAGAGCTCATGCTTTGCGCGCTCCGCAGCCTCTTTTAATCTTTGCGTAGCAAGAGGATCCTTTGATACATCTATTCCTTCCTGCTTCTTATATTCGGAGACCAAATAATCGATTACGCGCTTATCAAGATCATCACCGCCGAGATGTGTATCTCCACCAGTCGCGCGAACCTCAACCGTCTGTTCTTTTGACTCCGCATCATATCCAATTTCTAAAACTGAAATATCAAATGTGCCACCACCGAAATCATAAACTGCAATCTTCTCATTCTTCATTTTATTTGCTCCGTATGCGAATGCAGCCGCAGTCGGCTCATTGATAATTCGACGCACTTTGAATCCGGCAATCTCACCAGCGTTTTTTGTTGCCTGTCTCTCGCTATCATCAAAATAGGCAGGCACTGTAATAACTACCTCATCTATTTTCTCACCCAACTTTGCCTCCGCATCAGCCTTAAGCTTCTGCAAAATCATTGATGAGATTTCTTCTGGTGTGTACCACCTATCACCCATTTTTACGTCTACGCCCCCCGACGCAGATTCCTTAATCTCGTACGGAAGCCATTTACTGTCGCGCTGAACCTCCACATCACTAAACTTTCTTCCTATTAAGCGCTTAACTGAGAATATTGTATTCTTTGGATTAACAACAGCCTGACGCTTTGCTAAAAGCCCAGAGAGACGTTCATTCGTCTTACTCATCGCGACAATAGATGGTGTTGTTCTATTCCCCTCCTGATTTTCTAATACCGTAGGCTCTCCACCGTCCATTACTGACATTGCTGAATTTGTTGTACCGAGATCAATTCCTAAAATTTTTGCCATATTTTTTTAATTATTTATTATTTATTTCGCCTTTTGAAAGTCTAACCTTTGATGCTCTTATTACTTTATTGTAGAGCAGATACCCACCCTCCACCTCCTCCACTACTGAACCATCTGGATACTCTGAGTGCATCTCTCCTATTGCTTCGTGGCGTGCGGGGTCAAACATCTCCCCCTTTTTAACCTCTAGTTTTTCTGTTCCATGCCTTCTTAGTGCGTCTTCAAGTTGATTTTTAATCAGTATCATTCCCTTCATTACTTCTGGATTTACTTCTGTTGTTGCTGCAATTCCAAGCTCAAAACTATCCAGTACTGTAATAAGATCCTTTATGATATTCTCATTCCCGTTTTTCAGAAACCCAGCTAATCTTCCGGCCTCCTCCTTTTTAAAATTTATGAGGTCGGCTTTCGCCCTTCTCCATCCATCTAAATACTCTTCCCTCTCTTTACTACACCTATCCAACTCTGTTTCTTCTATAACCACCTCTTCTTCTTTTTTTATTTCTTCATCCATAATTATTTTTGTTTCTTCTGCTTTTCTGTTCGCGACTTTGTAAATGTTTTGAATAGGTTGACTGACTTTTTATAATCCATCCTAGTTGGCCCAATTGAAAAAAGTAATACATCCCTACCCTCACAAAAATATCTTCCGACAACAACCGAAAGATGTTCACTTTTTGTAACAGGACTCTCCCCTATAAAAACGCGCGGCCATAATTCCTCGCCTTTCCACCAGTCACTCTTCTTCTGAAGTCTTTCCTCTAACATTTCAAAATCCTTAACAACATTTACTAACTCTTCTTTTGCGTTTGTTTCAAGATGTGACAACAAATCATTTAACCCACTTCCATAAACCTCATGAGAGTAGAGGTCATACCCAACGCTCAACCCCTCAAGATATTCTGATATTCTATGAACCATCACCTTTGTATTATTTTCAAAAAAACTATCGGTTAAATCACTACCCGCGGACTGCTCATCATTCTCACTTGAAAGAAGCTCATTCACAAAAAACTGATATGCTTTATTAGTTGGAAACCTACCACCTGACGGATGTGTCTGGAAGAAAAATCCGTTTTCTGATAAATCATTAAGTTCCCAACGAATCATTGCTGGCTTAATACCAAAATTGTGCAGTTCATAAAGATATTCCGACGTAATCGGCTTCCCGACCCTTATGAAATCTTTAACTGCAAATTCAAGAATTTCTCGTGTACGATCCTTCATCAGAGTAAAGTATAGAATTAGCACTCATGCGAGTCAAGTGCTAAATTAGCACTTTACCCGCGTATTATTGTCATTTTAAGCGGAAAGTATCCTATTGACAAAATGGCATAAATAGGTTTTAATTATACCAGTTCCCTTACAACAACCCACGCGCATCTGCGCCAAAAAGGAGAAAGAAAAATGCTTTACTCACTTGCAACGCAAGTAAGAATGGCCACCACCGCCGTAGTTTTATTCTCGACAGCACTAGCAATCTGGTGCGTCGCGTTGGTGATGCACGCCACAGTATTTACAGCTGCCTGGCTGGCAGTTGTTGCTGGAGTCGGCCTTGCCGGCTTCGTGGTTGAGTCTGCCTCCTTCGTGAAGGAGAGGCCGCAAGAAGGCACAGGCTGGGCAGTATTAGTTGCCAGCCTGCTGGGCGTCCTAAGTGGCGGGCTCCTAGCCCTCTTTCAGGAAACGTGGGTATTATTCGGCATCGCGCCGCTGATCGCCCTCGTTTGCCTCATCATTCTTGAGGCAGTTGACCAGAGGTAGAGGTAACAACCCCACACTGCGTACGCGCGGTGTGGGGACTTTTTTTACCACGCTTAATTGACAGAATCTGAAATATAATTTAATTTATTTTTAGCAACTTAAATAGGAGGTGCTACATGATTTATTTCCTCATTTTCCTAATCTCTTTTTTGGCCCTGGCTCTCTTCATTACTGAGGTAGTCATTATCAAAAAAAGAGGTACCCTCAATGAGCATAAGCGTAATATCGGATTCTCAATCTTCTCAGGAATTTTGGGTGGTCTCACATTAAGCGCTATCTCAAGTAATTTCTTTCTTGGTATGACTGAGGTGCCCGTAGTGGCATATTTTACATTACTAATACTTAGATCACTTGAGCGCAAATAATATAATCCCACACTGTGCATCATGGTGTGGGGATTTTTTATGTCTCACATTGACAATACCGTAAAAATGGTTTAATTTACTGCCAGCCCTTAAGGAGGTGTTAAATGCACGTGTTCATGAAAAATAGGATCTTCGGAGCCCTGATTATGCTTTTGACCGGAAGCATGCTTTCAGCCGTTATTGCATCCTTTGTGAAAATGCAAAGTCCCGCCTCGATATTTTTAGTTTCGTTCGGCGCAATATTCTTCGGGCTTGAGGCCTTCTTTACCGTCTACGACATAAATGATGACGGCCTTATACCAGATGATATAATCTCACTCGGTGCCATATTCATATCATTAATTCTCGGCATCATATTTTGCATAATTGGATTCGTATCGATAAAATCTGCTAGTGGACTACTCCCAGGGATAATGATTGCGAACCTCAGTCTATCTGGCTCTCGATTAGTTGCCTGGGCCTTCACTAAATGAAAATCCCCCCGCGTAATGCGGGGGTTTTATATTTCTTCTATTACGGACAGGATACAGTTGAGGTTGTTAGCGCTCCAGCAGTACTAACACCTATTCTAAAACATGAACCGTTGGATGCTGTGAGTATTAGTCCAGATGCTGAGTTCGTTACCATAATATCTCCACTCGATTTAATCTTTGCCGTTGTTGCTGCAGGATCCGCTCCACCAAGACCTATGTTTCCAGATATGGAAACATTCCCTGAAAAAAACCCGTTCTTCCACTGATACCCAGAGCCTCCAAGGTCGTACGTGTTTGTGGAGTTAGGTGTGAGAGTTGAATCAAAAGTTGCCGCGGATATTCTTGAAATTGCACCGCTCCAGGTTCGCGCAACCTTTGCGCGTTCAACGGCCGTATTGTAATTCAATGTTAAATCAACCCTAACTATCGCCTGGCCACCAGCAGGTTCGAATTTAGTAACTGAAAAATTTCCGACCGTAACACTGCTATCTGTAAGAGGAACTATATTTGTAATACCATTCGCATCAATCTGCTTCAAAAATATTCCGGTTGAAGAAGCATCCATATAAATAGATGTTCTGTCTGTCGAGGTTGAGGTCATACGAAGAGCGAGCGTTGTGCTTGCAACCCCCGCAGGATTTTCTATAAGACTAGACTGACGCACAATGCGCTGAATTGTGTCTGCAACAAATGATACCTGCTGACTCACGCCATTTATTGAATTCTGTCTTACCTCTGTCTGTGTTATGGATGTCAGAATATTTACAAGAAATACCGAACTAATTGCAAAAATTACAGCATAAAGAAGAAGCTCAACTAATGTAAAGCCCCCTCTCTCATCCATAATGTATTGCTTAAACCACTTCAATATATTAATCATAACACATTACTTAAAGTAGACCCTGTTCTGTACCCTAAAATCTATATAATTTAATGCCTCTAGTTTTGTCCTACCTTTGAGATTATCAATAACGCTCTTTAACTTATCAGGAACAAAGTCGAGACTAAATTTAAACTGCGTTCCCTTCGTGCTCTTTAGCTCCCACTCACGAAGTGTAGCGTCCTTTATTGTAACCCCATCAATTAAAATATTGTTTTCTTTTATTATTGCAATTGTCTTAAATATATTACTAAGAACTTTTTCGTCTGCTATTACTGGTTGTCCAAGAGTTAGGCCCACATTATTTTCATCCTTAATCTTTAGTATTAGTGAACCCTCTGTATCTGGCGCTAAAAAGTATGCAACCCCATTAGAGTCGAATCCGAAACAGCTATCCCCACACCAGATACCAGCAAATACCCTTTCTTTTATTTCAACTGCTACGGTTCTGTCTGTTAGATTTGTATGAACAAGGACCTCATCTGCTGCAGCAATTCCCGAATCCCTAATCTCCTTAACCCCAAACCAATATAAAATATTATTCTCACCTATTTTTCTTACGAACCACCCCCTTGAATTAAGTTTCTTTATTATCAGTTCCTCAAGTTCGCTTCTCCCCACTACCCTATTGCCGTCTATTGAGAATTTTTGAACCTTGATTATTTGGGAAAAAAATACAAAATAAACGGTCGCACTAATAATAAAAACTGACGTCAAAAATATTGACCAAAAAATAATTAGATGACGCCTTCTTATCTTTCGCTTAGAAGGTGTAAGCATTTCATTTGGTTCAGAAAAATGTGGCATATTTTTTATGGGTAAACGCGAATAGGAAATGTATAATCCTGTGATACACCGCTACCACGAACTAATATTTTAATGCTGAAGTCGCCTTCTTTTTGCCACGCATGACTTACAAGCTTTACTGACTCAGTCTCTACACTTCCCTGATCTTTTACTCCATCCCCCCAATCAACAGAATACGTCGCCCCGCGATTTATTGAAAATATAATTTGTGCTCCAATTTTAGTTGTTATTGTTGCTGGTGATGCTGGTGTTAAAAATCCCGCTCCTGTGGGGATTGGGAGTTTTCCTGCGTCGTTACCCGAAACCGAGTTTACAGTAACTGGGCGCAAAAGTTCTGTTGAGCTTGCACCAAGAAGAGACTCTGCGGAATTAATTAACCCATCTCCAACACTTGTTAACCCATCTGAAATTTTACCCTTCACATAATCAAGCACACCCTTCTTTGCTTCCTGAACAACAACGCCTGTATACTCATTTGTTTTATCTCCAACAGTTTTTATAACCTCATCTTTTTTTTGTGCGACATATTGCTCTGCTGCCTGTTTTTTTGCATCAAGTGAGGAGCCGGCATTCCACCAATTTATATACGCGAGATATCCGAAATAAATAACTGCTATTGTTATTACTACCCAGAGAACTTTTTTTATAAACTCCATTATTTTCATTGTAGCACAAGAATTTTTCTATTAAAAAACAAAAATCCGCCTAATGGCGGACTTTTACTTATTGCCTTACCCTGTTATCTCTTCCTTGCCAACATATGCCTGCAATATCTTAGGGACCCTTATATTACCCTCTTTAGTCTGGTTGTTTTCTATTATTCCTATTAGCACCCTACCTATAGCAAATCCGGTTGCATTAAGCATGTGAACAAGTGCTTTTTTACCATCCTTAGTCTTGTATTTAATATTCATCCCACGCGACTGAAAATCTGTTGTATTTGAACATGAGTTTGTTTCGCGATAGCTACCCTGACCAGGGAACCACGTCTCCACATCAAACTGGCGTGCATCTGTCCACCCCATATCTCCAGTACAAATCTCAACAACTCTATACGGAATCTCCAGCTTCTGCATAAGTTCTTCCTGGCATGATAGTAAAAATTTGTGTTCCTCCTCAGACTTATCAGGATGCGCAAAAGAAAACATTTCAACTTTATCAAATTGGTGTACACGCAAGATGCCCTTAGTATCCTTTCCGTATGAGCCTGCCTCGCGCCTGAAGCATGTTGAGAACGCTACATATCTTCTTGGTAGGTTCTCTTCCTCAAACACGTCATTCATGTGTATAGGACCCATTGTGTGCTCAGAGCTTCCAACAAGATAAACATCATCTTTTTCAAAATAGTATCTCTCTTCTTTCTGATCCGCTGCGAGACGTCCCATTCCCTCATATACCTTTGGCTTTATCATTACTGGAGGAACTGCTGGAATGAATCCTTTCTTTGTTAATGTATCAAATGCGAGCTGAATTAACGCAAACTCTAAAAGTGCTGCATCACGCAAAATATATCCGAACCTACTTCCTGAAACCTCAGAAGCTCTTTTTACATCAATAAGGCCTAGTTTCTCACCAATTGTAAGATAATCCTTTGGAGTAAAATCAAACTCTGGTTTTTTCCCTACCTCTCGGAGCACTTTGTTTTCTTCCTCATTGCGCCCAGCAGGCACATCATCAAAGGGTATGTTTGGGATTCTAGATAATAAATCCTCGCGGCTTTTCTTTAAATCATCCTGCTCTGACTCAATCTCAGAAAGTCTCTTTTTAAGAAACTGCGCCTTGCTTAATAAGTTCTCGCTCTGCCCAGCTGACATTTCTTTGCTTAGAGTATTTTGCTCCGCCTTCATTTGGTCATATGCGGATGTTTTTGCGCGCCACTCCTCATCGAGGCGTAAAAATTTATCAATAATTTTAGGGTCCTGTCTCTTACTCTCCATTCCCTTCTTTACCTTTTCTGAATTTTCTCTAATAAATGTTATATCAATCATAATTAAAAATTATTTTATTTTTCTTCTCGACGCATGAGTGGAAATATCACAGTCTCTCTAACTGGTTTATCCATTAGAACTGCGAAAAGGCGCTCTGACATTCCGAATCCTGCTGCTGGTGGCATACCATATTCCAATGCCTCAACAAAGTCCTCATCAATCATCTGGGCCTCCTGATCACCTGCCTCTCGTAGTTTCATTTGATCTTCGAATCTTTCTCTTTGATCAATTGGATCATTTAACTCAGAGAATCCTTTTCCAAGCTCAGTTCCACCCGCTATTATTTGAAACCTAGCGACTCTGTGATGATCATTTACCAAACGCTTTGCTAATGGCTCAATATCAGCCGGAGGATTAACTAAGAAACATGGTTGTAATAAAGTAGGTCTAACAGTTTTCTTATATACAAGATCAATTAGGCGTCCCCTTCCTAGATTTGGTTCAAGTCTTACGCCTAATTCTATTGCCTTCTTTTTCAAATCATCAACAGTTGCGGATGTTAAATCTATTCCAGCCTCGCGATTGAATGCCTCATAGTAATCAACTTTTGGCCACTCACCTCCCCAGTTTATATCCATATCGCCACGATGAGTTACAAGAGAATCAAACATATTCTTTATTACGAGCTGATACATTTCACGTGTAAGCCTCATCATGTCCTCGTAATTTGCGTATGCCCAATAGCACTCCATCTGTGTGTAGTCCTGTAGGTGCTCTCTGTCTATTCCCTCATTTCTAAAAATGCGACCAATCTCAAATACTTTTTCAAATCCACCTACTAGAAGTCTTTTGAGTGGCAACTCCAATGAGATGCGTAGAAAGAAATCCTGATCAAGTGCATTGTGATGAGTAACGAAGGGCTCCGCCTCAGCGCCGCCAGGCACGGCCTCTAGAACTGATGTTTCTACTTCATGAAACTTTTCCTTTTTCAAAAACTCTCTGATGGTGTTCCAGAAAATATCTTTTTTAATAAACATTTCGCGCACCTCAGGATTTAATGCTAAGTCAAGGTAGCGCTTTCGCAACTTTAGCTCTATGTCCTCAATGCCATACCACTCTGAAGGCAGTGGTCGTAAATTTTTAGATATGATTCTAAAATTCTTTGCTTGTAGGCTTTGTTCCCCCCTTTTTGTTTTAAAAACTATTCCGGACGCCTCAACGAAATCTCCGATATCGGTTGTTTCCTGCGCACGCACAAAATCAGCGCATTCTGTTTCGCTTAGTACTATCTGAAACTTTCCTAGCTCATCTTTAATATCTAAAAAAATTATCTTTCCTTGGTCCCGCCATGCACTTACACGCCCGACAATATCGAGTGAGCCGCCTTTTTCAACTAGTTCATTAAATTGCTCAGAAAGTTCCGAGAGCGACATATCGCGCCTCGCTTCCGCTGGATACGGGTCTGCCGTCTCTTTATATTTCTCAAGTTTTTTGCGGCGTTCTTCTAATATTTCTTCTAACATATAAATATTATCCGATTTCTATAATCTCATACTTTATTATTCCGCTTGGAGCACTAACATTTACAGCATCCCCCGCCTTCTTGCCGAGCAATGCGCGGCCAATCGGTGATTCATTTGAAACGAGTCCGTTTAGTGGTTTTGCTTCATTTGAGCCAACAATTGTATATGAGATAATTGTTGAGCCCTTTTTCACCTTTACAACGGAGCCAATACGAACTGAGACTCCACCGACTTCTTTTTTTATAATTTCTGATGTGCGAAGAATGTCCTCGAGCTCATTAATGCGGACTTCGAGTCTGGATTGCTCCTCGCGAGCCTCCTGATATTCTGAGTTTTCTGACAAATCACCTAGGTCTTTTGCTTGTTTTAAGCGCTCTGCCACATCCTTACGGCCGGCTGTCTTCAATTTAGCGACCTCGGCTGTAATCTCGTCACGGCGCTCTTTTGATAGATAATTTTTATTTTGTGTTGCCATCATATTAGTTTTTTGTCCCGTCCTTTAAGCGGTTATTATAGTACCATAGCATTACGTCCTTGGCTACCGGAATGGTGTTTGAGCCGCCCTCAAGAGAATTCTCAATCAGAACAAGTACTGCGATTTTTGGATCCTTGTATGGCGCATATCCAACAAAGAATGCATTTGTTTTTGCATTGTTCTCAATCTGTGCAGTTCCCGTCTTACCAGCGGCCTCAAACGGAAGATTGCCCAATAAGCTAGCTGTTCCATATGGCTTACTTACAACATCCCTCATGCCCTGCTGAACATCTGGAATGGCATCTTTTATTTTTTCAGTAATGTCAGTATTAATACTTGGATATGTTCGCAAAATCTCCTTACCTTTTGAATCACTTATTGACTCAACTATACGCGGCTTATAAATCACGCCACCATTTGCAACCGATGCTATGTAATTAATTAGCTCAATTGGGGTAATCATGAAATCCCCCTGACCTATTGAAACGTTATATGTATCACCAATCCTCCAAGGCTGACCTGTTTTTTTCTGCTTCCATTCTGGATCTGGAAGAAATCCCACCTTCTCACCAGGAAGATCTATACCTGTTTTATTTGCAAGACCAAATATATCCCACCATTCTTTTAACTTATAAATACCAAGTCCTTTCTGATCCTTAAACCCGCCACCAACCTCATAAAAATAAACATCGCACGAACGGGCTAAGGCAGAATAAACATCAACCCATCCCTGCGCTTTCCAATCGAGAAATCTACTTGGCTTATCTGGGTTGTATGGATTTGGAAGTTCTATATAACCAATCGAAAGAATCTGCTTTTTTGGATCAATAACTTTTTCTGTTAACGCCGCTATTGCAACAAGTGGTTTTATTGTTGAGCCAGGGCTATATACGCCACTAATTGCGCGGTTAAAAAGCGGCCTTCTAGAATCTATCATCGCGGATCCAATTTTATTTACATCAAATCCAGGCACATTAACAAGTGCAAGTATCTCACCATTTCTTGGGTCTATAGCAATTCCAAGTCCAACCTCACGGCCCATTGATTTCAACTGGTCTGCGATTCGATTATAAAAATAATCCTGAAACTCCTTATCTATGTAGGTGTGAATATTTTTACCGGCCTTGGATTCCTTCTCAACCATCTCACCCTTAATCTCGCCGCTTGCACTTTTAAATGTGACGTCCTTTCCATTCTCTCCCCTAATAAACAGGTCGTAATATGATTCTAAACCGCTCCTACCTATCTGGTCATCAAGCGAGAGTTTTTTATTTACATCAAGATCATCCTTACCAACAAGTCCAGTGTAACCAACAATCTGTGAAAATGCGGGAGACGTGCTGCGCTTAAATCCCTCCTCAATTTTAATACCGAGGTCATCCCTGGCGCTCAGTGCCACAAGCTCCTCCTGAGAAATATCATTGGTTAGTAATATCCTATCGCTAAGGCTCCAATCTCGCTCAGCTAGTTTTTGTAGAATCTCTTCGTAATTAATTTTAATAATAGTTCCAAGCTCTCTTAATTCCGCATCTCTTACTGTTATATCTTTAGATAATAAGCGTGGATATAAAAATATGTTAAATGACGGCGCATTCTCAGCTATTGGCTTCCCTAATCTATCCTCAATAATTCCACGTGGGGCAACTTTAACCTTTGCGTCGCTAACATTATCAAGTGCTCGCTCAGAATACAGAGAACCCTTATAGATATTGAGATTTAGTAGTTGTGCGAATGCAATAAAAATTATTATGCATGAAATTAATATTAGCGAAAAAAATGAAGAGCGAGGTATTGGCACCTCACGTAAATTTTCCTCTACCCCACCGTCACTTAGAATATCCTCGAACTGTATATTATTCCTCATTATTTAAAATACCGCCTGCTTAATACCAGTATTGGCACACCGACTAATATTGTATACAAAAACTCAAATGCAACCGTAATTACTGAGAATGATGATGTTATGTTGAGTAATCTTATAGACCCATAAAAAAGTAGTTCTGCTAAAAATGTCATTATAAAAAGATCTGTAATAGCGTTTCCAGTAAATCTCTTTCTAAGACCAAAAACTATTAATATTATGGCCCCCATTATGCTAAATTCTGAAATCCAAAATGGATCTACAATAAATGCTGATGCGATAACAGCAAGAAATACTGTTGCAATCATGCTGAATCCTTCTCCGGAAATAATTCTTGAAATAAAAAAGACCATCACAAGATTTGGCACTATACCATATATATTTAAAAAACCGCCCCGCTGAATAAAAATTGCAAGGGTTGCTAATAGGAATAATATAAAGAATCTATTAAATGAGCTCATCATATCAATTAAAATTGGTCATTATAAAAACCGAGCTTATATCTTCAATTGAAAAGTCGGTCTCTATGTTACCAATCTGCCATACTTTTTTCTCATCGGTTGAGGTAGAACTGATTAAGCCCATTGATAGTCCTAGTGGCAATTCTTTTGTTATGTTTTGTACGTTATCTCCGGACTTTATTAGAGCATCTTTTGGAATTAGTTCTGCAATGGGTGTATTTGCACCATGAAAAACAGCCTTTATCTTGCCATCACCTATGGATACACTTGATTTCCAATCTGGGTCAAAAATTGTAATAACCTCGCTTTGAAATTTTCCCACCTTCTTAACCTTTCCGAGAAGTATGTTTTCCTTAACAAGAACCGGCATTCCAATAGACACTCCATCTGCGCTACCCTTATCAACCACTATTATATTTTTGTAACTAAATGGGTATTGCGAATAAATGCGCGCCTCTAATAAATCGGCCTTTTTGCTTGCCTCAATAGCACTAAGCCTCTCAACTGCTTTTTTCAGTGATGCATTCTCCAATCTCATATCTACAAATGTTCTGTAGTCTGCTGAATGAAAAAAACTAACAAAAAAACCTCGCGCCCCTGAAAATGCGCCAGTCATATTGTTTCTGAAAAAAAACATTGCTACAAAAAAAGCAATGAGAATAAATGCTTTAAAAAAACCTCGTAGTGTTTTCATTGTTTACAATTCTGCGTTTTGCACCACAGGAGATCAGCGTAAGTTAATTTAATTTAACTTCAATCGCGAAAAATTATTAAGCAACTGTTTGTGCTCTTCAAAATGTTCGCAAATTAGGCCGGTTCCGCGCGCAACACAAGCCAGTGGATCCTCAACTATTTGCACCTTAACTCCGATTTCCTTTTCAGCAACCTGATCTATGCCACGCAATAAACTCCCACCGCCACAAAAATACATTCCATTCTTATAAATATCTCCAACGAGCTCGGGTGGGGCTGACTCGATCAAATCTTTTAGCGCTTCAATTACTAACTTCAGCGGACGAACAAGCCACATTCGTACTTGCGTATCACGAATAGCGATTTCTCTAGGTAGTCCATTTCCGACATCGCGTCCGCGAATAACTATTTCTAGTCTCTCCCCCGTTGGAATTGCTGACCCAACTGCAATTTTTATTTCTTCTGCTGTCGGCTCTCCGATGTGCAACCTTAGTTCATCACGCACACCCTTAATTATTTCATTATTAAGAAAATCTCCAGCTATCTTAAGACGTTTTGAAACAACAACGCCATTCATTGAAATAATTGCCATGTCAGTTGTACCAGCGCCAATGTCTACAACCAAAAACGCAGACGGTAGATTAATATCCAACCTGCTTCCAAATGCCGCAGCGAGCGGTTGTTCGATTAGATGAACCGAGTTTGCGCCACTCTCCTTCAATAAATCTTCAACGGACTTTCGCTCAACCTCTGTTAGGTTTGTTGGAACGCTTACGATTGTGTGTGTCATCCAGGACCATGGGATTTTCTCATTTTTAAGAAAATGCTGAAGCATCTCTTTTACCATATCAAAGTCCGCAATTACTCCGTTACTAATTGGACGACTTGCTGTGATGTGTGATGGCGTACGAGAAAGCATTTTCTTTGCCTCTGTACCAACTGCAACAACGCGATCCGTCCTGTTATTAAAAGCAACAATTGTTGGCTCATTAACAACAACTCCAACGCCTTTTAAATAAATCTGCGTTGTGTCGGTTCCTAAATCTATTCCAATGTATTTCTTTAATATCATATTGCTCTACTTTTTAATAAGCTCTAATAACTCATCTTCAGTAACAAGATTGGCTTCTTTCTCACCCCTTATCTTAACCTCAAACTTACCACCAGCAAGTGTCTTAGCGCTGATAACAATTCTAAATGGAATTCCAATTAGGTCAGCATCAGAAAACTTCTCACCAGCAGACAGCCCATCTCTATCATCAAAAAGAACATCAACTTTATTACTTCTAAGCGTAGTATATAACCCTTCTGCTGCATTTTTCAAATCAGGTGTTATATTACCAAGTAAAATGATGTGTGCGTCAAATGGAGAAACGCTCCTCGGCCAGATAATACCCTTTTCATCATTAAATCTTTCAACAAGAGCCGCCATTGTTCGTCCGATGCCAATGCCATAACAACCCATATAATAAGGCTTTTCTACTCCGTCCTCATCGCGATATGATGCGCCCTTCATTAGTTTTGTGTAATGGAATCCAAGCTGAAATGTATTTCCAACCTCTATTCCACGACCTTCCTTCAATTCACTTCCATTTTCTGAAAGATCTCCTGGTTTTGCCATTGAGATGTCTCCCAAAATCTCACAAGTAAAATCTCTTCCATAATTAACATTTACTGAATCTGTCTTCTCTTCTTTCTGCCCGCCTATTAGGTTGCGAGAATCCTTCAAGACTATATCTCCTATATACCTTGCTCCTTTATGCCCCCAACAATGCACATACCCACTCTTCGTTCCCATTGCGGACAAATCTCCATCCTCAGCAGGAACAAGTTGCCCAACGGCACCCAACACATTTTCAAGTTTAGTCTTATTAACCTCCAGATCCCCAGTAACTACAGCAATAATAATTTCTCCGTTATTGCTGTTTTTATAAACAACGTTTTTTAGAAAATTATTTTTTGGCTTACCATAATGCTTTAGGTTGTCATCCATCGTCTGAACCCACTCTGGTTGTTCTATTATTTCCAATTCTTTAACTTCTTCGCCAAGATTAGCTGGACTTCTTTTGAATTTAGCCACGTCTTCATGTGCTGCGTATTCACCATCATCAGAAACGAAATATCTACTCTCTCCAATTTCTGACTCAACAATAAACTCATGGCTATACTCACCTCCTATATATCCATTATCAGCCTCAACTGCGATAGTTTTAAGACCAAGCCTTTCAAAAATTCTACTATAGGTACTTTTCATCTCCTCATATGTTTTTTTGAAATCCTCCTCATCCCTATGAAATGAGTAGGAGTCCTTCATTATGAATTCTCTAACGCGTAATAATCCTCCGCGCGCGCGCAACTCATCACGAAATTTATTTGAAAACTGATAAAGCTGAAATGGAAGATCTTTATAACTTATCTGATACTTTCTAACCAAATCAACGAACATCTCTTCTGCCGTTCCACCAAGTGCAAATTCAGAACCACGTCGATCCTTAACTCTCATAAGCTCAAACCCAGTTGTGCTTGTTCTGTTTGTCTCCTTCCATAATTCGAGTGGGTGTAGCGTAGGTACAATCATCTCCTGTGCGCCGACAGAATCCATCTCATCTTTTATTAAACTGACTATTCTCTGTTGTACCTTATGCCCTATTGGTAAAAAGTAGTATCTGCCCGCAACCGACTCTTGAATAAATCCGGCCTGCTTTAAAAGTCTGGCTGAGGTTATTTTGTCTTCTTCTGAAAATGTCTTGCTTGTTTTTAAAAAATATTTGGATTGTCTCATGCTTTTATGGTTTTTATTTATTTACTTAGTTTTAACAGCTTCTATCAGACCATTAGTTTAATTGCTTATAATTTTACCGACATCATGAATTGTTACGAACACCATTAAAATAATAAGCGCTATAAAGCCGACCATATTTACAACTCTCTGAGTATTTGCTGAAACTGGCGAGCCTTTAAATTTCTCAATAAGTAAGAAGAGAACTCTACCGCCATCTAGCGCTGGGAAAGGTATAAGATTTATTACCGCAAGATTAACTGAGATTAAGGCAACCAACTGAAATAGGTAGACCAAACCCATCTTTCCAGTTTCAGATGCGATTCCAAAAACACCAACTGGGCCGGCGACACCGCTAAGAGCTGTTCCCGGTGATGTGAATATTCCAATTATAAGTGAGAAAAATCCGTTTAAAGTAAGCCAAAAGATTGAGGCCGTTGCAATAAATCCACTTTTAATACTTTTAAAAAATGGTTCGCTTTTTACACCGGCATCTGCAAGTGATACACCAAGAGATCCCTGGCCTGCTGGAGGATTCAATCTAGAAGTTATTTCGATTGTTGATGTCTTACCCTCGTGTATAACATCAATAGAAACCTTCTGCCCCGCAACTTTCTTTATATTACTAATAAAATCATCACCTTTAATCGGGTCAGAAAGTGTGACATCACCAAGTCGCGCACCAACTATAAAATCATTAGATTTTAATCCAGCAACATAAGCAGGTGACTCCTTTGCAACCTCAGTTATTACAAGATGTTCTGGACTTCCAAACATAAAAATACCAGAGAAAATAATCCAGCCAACAAACATATTCATGGTAACCCCAGCTATTAAAATAATAGTTCTCTTCCAAATTTTTTGACTTGCGAAACTCCTACTATTTGATTCCTTATCTAATTTATCATTTTCAGTGCACTCTTCTTTTTCGTCCTCACCATGAATGCGAACAAAGCCACCAAGTGGTAGAAGATTTACACTATAAGTCGTCTCTCCAATTTTCTTCCCAAAAAGGCGTGGCGGATATCCAATACCAAATTCTTCAACTTTAACGCCAAATATTTTTGCGGCTATAAAATGCCCGAACTCATGAGCGAGAATAAGAATTATTAAACCTAATATTACAATTAATGGGATCATTTATTATTCGTCTATTTCAACAATCTTTGCGTCAACAATTTTTTCTATATCCTTATTGGTGGCTTCTGTGTGTTTCTGTACGTCTTCCCTGAGTTTAAATTTCTGGTCCTCTCCAATCTCCCCTTCGCCGAACTGCAACTCGATTTGTTTATTTGCTGCATCCCTTAACTGACGCACCTGAATTCTAAATTGCTCAGCAATCTTTTTTACATATTTTTTTAACTCATCGCGTCTCTCGGAACTAAGTTCTGGAAGAAAAATGCGAATTGTATTTCCTTCTGTGTTTGGAGTGAGTCCAAGTGCCGCACTCTCAATTGCTTTCGCTGCTGGTTGAACTGCATTCGTGTCCCAGAGCTGTATGATAAGCTCGCGTGGTGGCGCAACTGAAACAGTACCAACATGTTTCATTGGTGTAAGTTGTCCATAATAATTTACTTTTATATCTTCTAAAAGAGCTGACGATGGACGATTCGCGCGCACCCCACCAACCTCCTTTTTGAGTTCTTGTATCGCGCCTGCTATTCCTGCTTTAAATTCTTCTAATGGATTCATATATAGTTCAATTATAGGAATGACTGGCAACATATTCAACCGCCTTCTTTTGAATGTTTGGATTTACATTAAATCTGGCAATTAGTGACTCGCGCTCCAGTAACCATGCTAATTTAGAGCTATTCTTCTCTACGCCAGCCTCTCTAAGTTCTATTATTCTTTCTATAATTTCTTCTGATAAGTTTTCCGGAGATTTAGTTTCTTTATTTAATAATCTTAGTGCCCTACCTATTCTTCCATATGACCTTAGTGCGACTTCATGCGCAACTGTTTTTGATATTTTTTTCTCATCAATTAAATAGTTTTCAATTTTCTGAGTGCTTAGTCTGGAAAAATAAACCTTTGAACAACGTGATACTAGTGGGGACACAATTGCGCTCGGATCGTGTGTCACAAAAATTATAAGTCCATGTTTTGGCGGTTCTTCCACAATTTTTAGAATTGCTCCTTGCGCTTCATTTGTTAATGACTCTGCTCCATCAATAATTGCTATTCTTTTTTTTGATGAGAGTGGGGTCTGCCACAAAAATCTCCTGATACTCCTGACCTCATCAATTCCTATATTTCCTTTCTCGTTTGGTAGAAATAAAGTGGAGTCAATGAGTTGTGTTTCTGAAACTTCAAAAATGCCTTTTTCAATATAAGATGCGACACATTCCGCAAATGAAGCCTTTCCTATCTGAGAGTCACCAAAAAAAAGATATGCGTGCCCCAATGAGTCTTCACGCTCAAGTTTCTCAAATGCTTTTTGTATTGATTCATGACCTATCATTATCGTCTCAAAAGTGTTCTCTTGTAGACATCTAAATGATTCAGGATTGTTGCGGTTCCGTTTGCAACACATAGGATTGCATTCTCTGCAACATATGCCGACACACCAAGTGAACGCTTAAAGAACTCCTCGAGATCTCTTAGTTGTGAGCTACCACCTGAGAGAATTATCCCCTTCTCCATAATATCAGCTGCTAGTTCTGGAGGTGTCACATTGAATACTGCCTGAACTGAATTCATAATATCCACTAAATGTCCGTTAATCGCCTCAGCAACCTCATTAGAATTAATTATCATATCCTTAGGCAGTCCGGAGTGAAGGTCGCGACCGCGAATCTTCATCTCTAATTTATTACGATTCTGCATAGCTGTTCCGATTGTAATTTTTATATTCTCAGCGGTATTCTCACCTATCGCTAGGTTATACTTTTTCTTTATGTACTCACTTATCGCATTGTCAAAACGATTTCCAGCAACGCGCAAGCTTGAACATGTAACAATTCCGCCGAGTGAGATTACAGCAACCTCAGTAGTTCCTCCGCCAATATTTACAATCATATTTCCTTCTGCTGAGTGAATTGGAATTCCCGCACCAAGTGATGCGAGTAGTGGTTCTTTTACAAGATAGACTTCTTTTGCACCAGCTTCTTTTGCAGCATTCATAACAGCGCGATGTTCTGTTGACGTTATTCCAGCAGGTACTGAGATTACAACCTCAGGACGAATAATATTAAAAGAGCCTATGCTTTTTGAAATAAAATATTTGAGCATCGCCTGCGTAATGTAATACTCTGCAATTACTCCATCCTTAAGCGGACGATAAGTGACTATATCATCAGGTGTGCGACCAACCATTTCCTTTGCCTCAGCCCCAACAGCAAGCACTGTGTTATCTGGCTTTCTGAGCGCCACAACAGTAGGCTCGTTTATAACGATGCCTTTCTCAGGCAAGAAAACCAATGTATTTGTAGTTCCAAGATCAATGCCGATTTTTCGTATAAACATGTGTATTTAGTTACAAAATTGAACCCTTTCACTTTACCCTTGAATCTTCAAAAATTCAAATTGTGTGTAAAACCCCGCTTCTTTAAAATAGTGCGGGGTTTACACAATTTATAGGGTTATAAATTTATTTAGTAATCACCCATTCCAGGCATTCCTCCTTGTGTCTTTTCCTTCTTTTCTGGAATATCTGTAACTGCGGCTCCAATCGTCAAATAGTTTGCGGCTACAGAGATCGCGTTCATAAATGCCGTCTTCGAAACTTTAAGTGGATCAATAATGCCGGCCGCCTTTAAATCATCAATCTCGTTCTTGAATGCATTAAATCCTTTCCAAATATCTTTTTCTGTGCGTGCACTAAGTTGCTCAACAACCTTTGTTGGATTTTCTCCGCTATTCATTATGATCGCCATAAGCGGTGCCTCGGTAGCATGCTTAAGAATTATGTGCGCTGCGTCAGCGACTGGGTTTGAATTTTTTTCTGCTTTTTCAATTAATGAGAAAACATTAAAAAGTGCTATTCCTCCACCTGGAATAATACCCTCTTCCATTGCTGCTTTTGTTGCAAAAACTGCATCATCAACGCGCTGCTTCAGCTCCTTCTGTGCAGATTCTGTAGGTGCACCAACTTTGATTACAGCAACACCGCCTGCTAGCTTACCAAGGCGCTCCTGTAACTTCTCTTTATCATAATCGGAATCGGCAGACTTCATCTGCGCCTTTAATTGCTTAATGCGCTCATCAATCTCCTTCTTTTCTCCACTACCACCGACAATTGTTGTTTTATCTTTTTCAGAAACAATTCTGTGTGCTGAGCCAAGATCAGAGAGTTCAATGCTCTCGAACTTCCTACCAAGACTTTCTGTTATAAGTGATGCTCCAGTTACAACTGCAATGTCCTGTAACATTTCTTTTTTACGGTCTCCATATCCAGGCGCTTTTACGCCAAGTACATTAAATATTCCACGAATCTTATTTACTACCAGTGTGGCGAGTGCCTCCCCGTCAATTTCTTCAGCTATAATTACAAGTTCTTTTTTTCCACTCGCAACAATTTTTTCAAGAACAGGCAAGATTTCCTGTATTGAGGATATTTTTTTATCGGTCACTAGAACATACGGCTCATCAAGTGAGGCCTCCATGCGCTCCTGATTTGTGACCATGTACTGAGAAATATATCCGTTATTAAACTGCATACCCTCTACAAGCTCGTATGAATTTCCAACCGTATTTGAATCTTCAACTGTTACAACGCCCTCTCGCCCAACCTTATCCATAACCTCGGCAATAAGTGAACCAATCTCAGCATCTTTTGCTGAAAGTGTTGCAACTTCGCGAATTTTTTTATTGTCGTCTATTTCTTCCTTCTGTGATTCTAACGCTTTAATAACAATACTGCTTCCCTTTTTAAGTTCTTCAGCAAGACTTATTACATTGAACCCCTTTTCACGAATTGCCTTCTCACCCTCCTCTATCATTGCGTGTGCCAAAACAACAGATGTTGTTGTTCCGTCACCTACATTATCATTTGTTTTGTCTGCCGCTTGTTTAATGAACTCAGCACCAAGATTTTCATACTTATCTTCGAGCTCAATTTCTTTTGCAACCGTCACTCCATCAAATGTTACTTGTGGCGCTCCATATCCCTTTTCTATTACAACTGCTCTTCCGCGAGGACCGAGTGTCATTTTTACCGCCTCTGCAAGTTTATCAATTCCCTTCTTCATTGCGATACGCGCCTCCTCATTAAATAAAATCTGTTTTGCCATAATTTAATTCTCAATAATTGTTGCTAATATGTCTTCCTCTTCGACCAAGAAAAGTTTTTTACCATTATCTTCAATCTTGCTTTCGTCTGACCATGGTTCTTTAAATAGGACCTTATCGCCTATTTTTACACTCATTGGTTGAAGCTCACCCTTTTCACTTAACCTCCCATCGCCAACCGCCACAACAATGCCCTTGCTTTGCTTTTTCTTTTCAGCACTATCTGGTAGCACTATCCCTGATTTTGTGGCCTTTGCCTCATCTGATACCGCCTCAATAAGCACGCGATTAAATAGTGGTTTTAATTTCATATGATTTTAATTTATTGAGACCACTTTTGTGGTCTTTATTAGCAAAGGCGACTATCCATTGCTAATTTCATAGATAAGTATATGCGTGGCTGAAACGCTGTCAAACATACTGACCAAAAGTGGGGTCGTTCGCGCAATTCAGCATATTTTACTATCATTATTAGGAAGATATGTTTCCACTATTAAAACAATTTGATTCAAATAGTCTGGTGGGAAGAGCATATGTTTTTGCAGAACAAGCTCACAAGGGCATGACACGCGCAAGCGGAGAGCCATACTTTTCTCATTGTGAACAAGTTGCTGAGTCAGTTTGCGAGTGGCACTTAGATGAGGCCTCAATTGCGGCCGCACTCCTGCACGATGTTATAGAAGATACTAAAACAGAATTACCAGAGATAGAAAAACTTTTTGGCGTAGAGGTTGCATTTCTTGTTGATGGATTGACGAAGCTTCATACACTTGAGTATCCAGAGGATACTAGATATACGGAGGTTGAGAGTCTTCGTAAGTTTGTCGTTTCATTCACAAAGGATCTTCGCGTTGTCATAATCAAACTTGCGGATCGTCTGCACAATATGCAGACACTGAAATTCCTTACTAAGGAACGTCAGAATCGCTTTGCGTGGGAAACTACGGAAATTTACGCACCACTAGCCTACCGCCTCGGTATGCAGAAACTTTCTGGTGAACTTGAAGATCTTGCATTTCCATTTATTCACCCAGAAGAATATAAGTGGCTTGTTGAAACAGTTAAAGACTCCTATAGCTCCCGAATTCGCTATGCAGAAAAAGTTAACCCAATTCTATTGCGGGCACTTAGTGAAAATCACATTCGCCCGCTTAAGGTTGATTCAAGAGCAAAGCGTTATTCAAGTCTTTATAAAAAATTACAACGCTACGACATGGATATTGAAAAAATTCATGACCTTATTGCAATTAGAATTATCGTAAAAACAATTGAGGAGTGCTACGCAGTATTGGGAGTAGTCCACCACCTCTGGACGCCCGTTCCAAATCGTTTTAAAGATTATATTGCCCGCCCAAAACCAAATGGATACCGTAGCTTACACACAACCGTATTCTGCGTTGATAATAGGATCACAGAGATTCAGATAAGAACTGAAGAGATGCATGAGGAGGGAGAGATGGGTATTGCAGCGCACTGGGCATATCAGCAGGCTCGCGATAAGAAGGGTTATAATACACAAAACTGGAGTGGCATAAAAAAGAGCGGAGAATTGCTTTGGGTTGAACAACTTAAAAATTGGCAGGAGAATTTCACGGACCAGGAAAAATTTGTTCAATCACTAAAAGTTGATTTCTTTAAGGATAGAATATTTGTGGTGACTCCTGATAATGACATAATCGATCTTCCAAAGGGAGCGACCCCAGTAGACTTTGCATATTGCATTCACTCGGATATTGGAGATCAGTGCACTGGCGCGAAAGTAGACCAGAAGATAGTTCCACTAGACTATGAGTTACAATCTGGAAATGTCGTTGAAATAATAACTCACAAAGGAAAGAAACCTACTGAGGACTGGCTACGCTTTGTAAAAACTGAACAAGCTAAAGGTCACATACGAAGTGCCCTTAGAGAAAAGACAAAAGCATTTCGGGAAAAGGCGGGCCCTCTTCATGTTGAGTTTAAAGTTATCGGACAAACCAGACATGGTTATTTAAACGAGATAACTGCTGTACTATCAGAATTTAAGATAAGTATGAATTCTATTCACGGTCAGAGTGACCCAAGAAAAACATTCGATACTATATCAATAAGGTGTGACGCATTGCCAGAACAAAAAGTAGCTAAATTACTTGTAAAACTAAAAAAAACTCAGGGAACCCGTGAGGTAACATATCGTTTCATTTAATAAAATATAATTAGTCCCCCTCGCCAATTAGGCGCTCCAAAATTCCCTGTAGTTCTTCCCTAGAATAATACTGAATACCTATTGTTCCACCACCACCCTGTTTTTTAATTTTAACTGGAGCTCCGAATTTTTCTTCAAGCTTTCTTTCCCAAAACTTTTGTTGTGGATCATCCTGTGGAGCAGACCTCTCTCTAATATCCTTAACACTTGTTCGTTTGTGCAATAATTCCTCGAACATTCTTATCTGTTCGTTTGGATCTTGCATTGTAAGTAACGCTCTCCCTTGTGACTCCGTTATCCTGGACTGAGAGATTGCATCTTGAATCTGCGTCGGCAGGCTAAGTAGTCTAACTGTGTTTGCAACAGATTCACGGCTCTTCCCTACACGCACAGCGACTTCTCTCTGAGTAAGTCCGAATTCATCTTGTAACCTCGCATACGCTTTTGCAGATTCTAAAGGATTTAAATTACTGCGCTGAATATTTTCTATAAGCGCAATTTCTAATTTTGCGCGACTAGAATCAATTTTTTTTACTATAGCTGGAACTCTTTCTAGTCCTGCCATTTTTGCTGCGCGCAAACGCCTCTCACCTGCAATTAGTTGATACTCGACATCAGCACCAGTCTCCGCTTCTTTAATTACCTTAGAAACTGTTATCGGCTGAATAATTCCAAACTCACGAATTGATTGCGCCAACTCCTGAAGAGCCTCCGCCTCAAACTCATGTCTTGGTTGGTATGGGTTAGCTTTTATTTTCTCTACCTCTATTAAAAATACCGACTCTCTTTGCTCTTTTTCACGTGGCTCATAATTAGCGCGAGTATCTTCATGAATTTGTTGTGGAACCCTCACTGGTATTGTGTGGCTATTATTCTGAGTAAAATTTGAGTGTTGCTGTGCAACATGTTGATATGGTTGAGGTGCACCTTGTGGCACACTTGTAGGCTGACTCGGTTTTTGTGGAGCAAAAAACTCGTCCTTATCGCCTGCACCACCATTATTATTATTTGGAATTAGAGATTCAAGTCCTCGTCCTAACATAGTTATTTAATTCTATACTAACCACAAAAAAACAAAAGTTAATAAATAAAACAGAGGTGCCTTATAAGCAACTAATACACGCATTCGTTTAATTTCGAGTGAAAATATATTAAAGAAAGAACAACTCGAAATCCGAAAATATTGCGCTACCAGTTACTTACATGACTTACCTCTGTTTTAAAAAACGTATACGTTAGCCCAACACCACACCTCACAACAATCAAAATATGCTAAGATACCGGCCGATATAGAAGCACAAAAATCTCGAGGTTTGGTCTGATGAGAACTGTTTAAAATAATATTACTGAGAAAAACTAGTGTCAAACTTGACCAAACCTGGATATTTCTTCATTATTTTCAGAATCATTTTCCAATGAAAAAAGCATGAATGGCTCCTCAGAAATTTCCTCAAAATATGATTGTCTAACCGGAATGTCCTCAATATTCTGCATTAGATTTTCCACAATAACTTCCTGCCTTTGCGTTTCAATTGTTGGTATTTCAATTTTTGGAACTATCACTCTTGGTACCTCAGGAATGCTGGTCGAGAATTGCGTTGCAACCTCTCTTGCTAATTTCTCATATGCTTCTGCTCCAGAACTGTGAGGGGCGTGCAGCGCAACTGGTTTTTGAAAGCTTGGCGCCTCAGCCAAACTTACTGAACGTGGAATCTCTACTTCATAGACATGATGAGGAAACCTCCTTCTAACCTCGCGGGCTATCTCGCGCGACAATCGCTCGCGCTTATCGTACATGGTAAGTAGTGCACCCCCCACTTTAATTGGGTGACCTGCATTATTACGAATTAGGTCTACTGTCTGCAACAACTGCGCTATCCCCTCAAGGCTATAATATTCGCATTGAACTGGAACAATAATTTCGTCCGCCGCCAAAAGTCCGTTTACTGTTAACAAATTTAAACTTGGAGGAAGATCAATAAAAATAAAATCGTATCGCGGTCTAACATGCATTACAAAATTTCTCAAAAAGAACTCGCGCTCTGGTAAGTTTACTAATTCGACAAGTGCACCAGCAAGATCACCTGACGATGGGGTTAGATGAAGATTTGCAAGATGGGTTGGTTTTATAACTCTCTCAGGAATTTGTCCTGCTAGAAGTGCATGATAAATTGTTTCGTCAGGTGCGTGACGAACTCCAAGTCCAACCGTCGCATTAAATTGCGGGTCAAAATCTATAAGAAGTGTGCGATACCCGTGTATTGCAAGATATGCTGCCAGGTTCATAGCAGTCGTCGTTTTTCCGACACCGCCCTTTTGGTTATATACCGCGATTACTCTCGCCATTACTCTTTACTCTATCGTATTTCTGTGGCATTCTCAATGTGCATAGAATACAAATTATGCCTGAGTGGCGGAACTGGTATACGCGCACGACTCAAAATCGTGTAGGTAAATCCTGTGTGGGTTCGAGTCCCACCTCAGGCACAAGAAAAAAGCGCGAAAGCGCTTTTTTGATTATGTGAAGTAGCTATTACGGTCACATGAAAAATTAATTACCCGTTATTCAGTTTTCACAATCCTAGCTTTCTGCTTCACAAGATAATCCATAACCATGCTGGAGGTCTTACCTTCGTTATCTCCCATCACACTAATAAATCTAAATGATCCCTCCCCAAATGTTTTCTCGATAAGTCTCGCAATTGGAACAATATTACCTTGAAAATGTGCCCTAAAAAATTGTTTTAGTATTTCATCCCTGCTTTGAAATGACTCTTTATTATTTTCATAGACAGCATCAACAATAAAATTCAACACCCTTCTCTGGGAATAATAATCGAATCTTGTAAAAGACTTTTTTTTCTCTGATATATCTAATATCTCATCCTCAGGTATGCCCTCTTGTTTTGCTATGCGCGCCCTCACTGCGTAAAATTGCTGTGAATTAATACGTTCGGATTCGCTTGATAAGTGCTCGTTATCTACAACGATCCTATTAAATAATCTTTTTTCAAGCTCAGAGACAACCGATTCATTCAACCCCTTAAATGCCCTATAATATCCAGATTCCTTACTTTTCTTATATGTTGTGTCTATAACCAACCCAGTCCTATGACTTGCAAATCGTTTCTTTGACACCTCAAACGCATAATAACCCTTAAGATGGATCATTTCGTGGGCAATCGCCCCACTCATACTGAGCGGTGATGGCAATGATTCATCGTTAATTACAATCGTTTGACTTGGGCCAATTGTGCATCCGGCGGCGCCTGGTGCTGGATCAATTTGCTTATACAAACTTTCGCGAACAATGTGAATATTTTTTTCAGGGATATCAAAGGGCTTTAATCCAAACTCCTCAAGAAGTTCATTTGTCGCCTGATTAACAAGTTCTATGGTTCGTAATTGATATTCTTCCTTTTCCTTTTCACCAAACTTCTCATATAGTAACTTTTTTATTATATTAAGATTTTCCGGAAGTAAATCATCTAGATTGCTTTCTCTAAAATTATTCATTACCTCACTCATTGCCTCTTGTTTACGCGCATCAGAAGCGTGACCCACAAAAATAGGTTCCGGTCGTTCGCCCATAGGCATTTTCTCACTCATACCTATATCTTAATACTCACTTTAATAATCCGCAATTCTTTGCTAAAGTAATTGTCTTATGTTTAATCCATTCTCATTAATTAAAAAACAGCCAGATATGAATGACCCTAAGATGCTAAAGGACTTTTTAGTGCAACTTGGGAAACTATCACCCACTGAACGACTATACATTAAAAAAATGATTGGTAACCACTTAAAACAGAAAATCTCGCGAGACCAGGTTGAAGGCGCATTCGGAGAGATTGAATCTAAATTCAAAAATGATTTAACACCGGACGAACTTGCGACTCTAAAGAAAGAGTTAATTGAATTAATCTCATAATAAAATCCCCGTTTTATGCGGGGATTTTAGAAAATGTTTATTACTGCTGATACCCGGGCGCCGTATTCTTTTTGTGAAGGACCTCCTTTATATTGTTCATTCTTTTCAAATCCTGTTATTTGGAATGTATATTTTGGATTCATTTTATAAGAAACTGAGGCGCTTGTTGTTGAGCCAGAAGGAATAAACCTGTCTTGATTAGACTTATCTTTTTCATAAGCAAGCTCAACACCAACATCATTATTTTTAAACCCTGCTTTCGCGCCAAATTTCGTTCCCCAGTCGGCATTTATTTTCATAGCATCCAGATTCAGAATTGAGCCTTTTTGTACATCAATCTGGGCACCAACATTAAATTGTTGAGACACCTTTGAAATAATCTCTCTTTGTGTCTGAAAATCTGATATTTCTGAGCGCAAAAGCTCTGAGGCACCAACATAAAACTTCCCCGTTTCTTTAGGATCAATATATATTATTCTTCCACCAATAGCTGTCTCTCCAATTCCACTTAACCCACCAAGCTTCTCCCCTCTATCCAGAGGCATTTTTATTGCTGCTTGAAGCGTAGCACCAAGATTTGCAGATAGTGCGCCATACTCCCCTTTTGTTAGGTTTAGTTTTTTAATATAGCTTCCAAATACGCTAGGAACTACAGCACTAAAGTCAGTCGTATTATTATAAATATCTTTTAGCGTGAAATGCATCGCTGCCACCCCGACATCTATGCCGGCCTCCTCTCCATTAGCACTGAATCCTACTCTTCCAGCATTAAGGCTTTTTAAGGATTGATATGGATTGTCTGAAGTGTTTTCAAACCTAGAAAATGAAACTGAAACATGGTCAGACGTAAGTCCAAGTTTTTTTACCTCCTTACCGATTCCAACTTCAACGCCGTTTAGATTTCCTATGACCGCGCCAGCCCCCAACTCATTCTCCAAAATTTTCTGCGTGTCCTTGATGTTTGCAAAATTCCCGGCTAACTCACCCGCCCTACTTTGTGCACTGAATCCCTTACCTCCTATTTGTTGCGCATATGAACCAAATATTCGCACCTTACCCAATACTCTCTCTGCGACACCTAGTGCGTCTTTATAATTCATTGTTCCCGTTCTTATTAAATATGCTGAATCAAGAAATGCTATTTCCTTATCATCTATAACAATTCCAGAAATAATATGTGCACCATCCGCGTTAGAAACCCCTTGGAGCCAGGACTCCATACCCATGCCCATTGCTGCCTTAGTTAGGAAGGTGTGATTATTACCGCATATCCCAGAAGTAGCGGGCGTTCCAGTATACTGACTGTGTATCGCATTAAAAATGGCATCGTCAGAAATCTCTACATGAGTTCCGCTTCTAAGCATATCCGTGTTATATGTTATTTGAAGATTTAATCCAATTGCTTGTAGCACAATTATTTTCTCCTGTGTGCTAAAATTTTCTTTTTTTAGTGAACCAAAATATTCTGCTGCATTTGTGGAGTTTATTAAGCCCATAGCAAACCCATTTATTGCATGCGCGTATTGATCTCTTGTCAGATCCTTGAAAAATGAGCTACGGATTATGTCTTCATGACCCCATGGGCCAATTTCCTCCCCATCAAATGGCTTTCTTTTCTCACTTGAGTCGCCGAGTGAAATACTTAATCGGCTAAACATTTTTTCCATTTCTGATTTCTTGTACGGCTCCGGTGTCGCGATATTATTAACTATTACTGGACCAGTCCTACTTTCTATTTCTGCTGCGTCCCCCTTCGCAATCTCCTCGCCATAAGCTGACGATGTGCCCGCGAACATAAGAATAGCTAGACTTGCCGCCTTAAGTTTATCTCCGGCCTTTTTAATAAATGAATCAGTTAGTTTATCTTCCTGCGCCCTAAACTCAGCAAAATTTTCCGAGGGTTTTTCGACTGAGCTCTCCGCCGTTATAGGACTTAGATTAATGCTCTCCTCTTTGATATTTACCTCTTGTGACGAAAATTTTGGTGACTCCATATATATTAGAATTACTTTGTTGCTTCGAGTTCTTTCATTTCCATTGCAATAATCTCATCAGCCAACTCCTTATTATAATCGCTCGCCAAAGAACGTTTCTTTTTTAAAATATCTATCATAAAATTTAGCTTTTCTGGATATGCTAAAAATGACTGCATTACAGCCTGACGGTCATCAAAAGGTAGTGAGCCGACAAACTCTCGCAAAAGCAAAACATCCATTTCAAATATTTTTTGCTCACGTAAGAAGTTTTCAACCTCTTCCCAATTTATCATTATTCGGTAACCGCTTCCGGTTGCACCTCCTTAAAATCGCTCTCAGGAAAAATCTTCTGCGTAATCAAAAATCCAATAAGTGCGATAAGTGCGCCACCTAAAATATCTATAGGCCAGTGCACTCCGACAATCACGCGCGCAAGTCCGTTTAGTAATGCGAGGCTCAAAAACCAGTATCCGTATTTTTTATTTATTAAAAACATCACATATGCGATTGTGAAAAACACAGTCGCATGATTTGAAGGAAATGCGCTAGTCGTCTCAGGAAATGGCGGAGTAAACCCAAGTGCTGTGAATGGGCGTGGTTTATTATAAAAATAGTGAATAATTGCGCTAAAAAATCCGTATGAAATTAGAAGTGAAAATGTAAGTGTTAACAATACCCACATTTTGTGTCTCCAACTTTTATTACGAAATATAAAAATAATTGCCACAAGCACAAGTGCATATGGCAAATATTTTGCGGTAAAAATTGCTAAAAAATCTACTATTTTTGAGCTGCCGAAGATGCTGTGTAGTATTTGAAATAATGTGAGATCCATATAAGCTGTTTGCTTATATATTATACTACTATTTTTTATTGCTTAACAAAAGGCAAAAAGCCCATAATGCGTGCGCGCTTAATAGCTCTCGCAAGTGCGCGTTGGTGCTTTGCACACACACCTGTGTGGCGAGGATCGATTATTTTTGCCTGACTTGAAACATAACGCTTCAATAAATCTGCGTTTTTATAATCAATCTCCTTTGAGTTTTGTGAACAGAATGAACACTGTTTCATGTTTTTCATTTTAAAATGGAATATCTTCAGCTTTTATTTCTTCCTCAATGTCTATCTCAGGAAGATTCTCTTTCGCATCCTGCGAATAATCCTCTTCTCTTGGTCCTTGTGATGAACTCCTTGATGGAGTGCCTCCAAAATCTCCTCCCTGGGCGCCACCTGCGGCGCGGGGACCGAGTTGTAATGATTCACACACAATCTCAGTTGTTGAGCGATTCTGACCCTGTTTATCCTGCCAGTTACGCGTCTGTAGGCGACCCTCAACCATCACCATACCTCCTTTTTTCATGTACTGACTAATAATCTCCGCCTGTCTCCCCCATGCAACCACATTGTGAAACTGAACTTCAACTTGCTTCTCCCCCTGCTTCGTTGTCCAGTTACGATTTGTCGCAAGTGAGAACGATGCTACGGATTGTCCGCCTGGAGTGCTCCTCAGCTGAGGATCATTCGTAAGACGACCAATTAGAAAGACTTTGTTCAGATTCATATATGACTATTGTAATATCTCCTCGATCTTTTTCTCAAGTGCTTCATTTGAGAGAACCCCGCTAAACATGTTTCGGATTCTTTGAGGACCCGATGGTGTTTTTTCTGAAGACTTTTCTTCAACCCCTACCTCACCAATCTTAATTTCTTTAAGCTTGATTATAATTCCACGTAATACATCCTTTTCTAGCTGAAGATCTTTTCTCAATGAGACAACGGACTCGGCATTTGCCAAAAATTCTGTTGTTCCCGTAAATCCATATCCCTGCTTATTAATCTTATAAGCGAGCTGAATCTTGGAAATTGGGCGCTCATTAACAATCTGCGCGTTATTTTTCGCGAGAAGTGCTTTTACGGATGTCGCTTCCTCACTCTGTGTTACAAACGAGAGCTCGTAGCGGTTCTTTAGTTCATTCATTTCTTGTTCCATATAGTTAATAGATACGTCTTAGAGAATAGCAAGTATAAGGGCCTGAGTCAACCCTACTAACCTACTACTCAAAATCGATAATTCACTAACGGAAGTCGGCAGAGAATAACAAATAAATGCTATCTACCACCGACCCGTGAGTTATTTTTGTTAGTCTGCCTCGCCTTCTGTCTCAACGTGCATTGCGACCTCTCCCTCAGGTGGCAATTCTTCTAATATTGCTGGCATTACAGGCTCTACCTCTGCCTTAGCCTCAGCAATATCATCAGGTGCAACAATCACGCTTTGTAATCTCCAAGGCTTCAAAGCCTCATAAGGAATACCGTGCATGCCTGTTCCAGCTGGGATAAGCTTACCAATGATTACGTTCTCTTTAAGGCCTCTTAGTGGGTCTACCTTTCCTTCAACTGATGCGTTCACAAGTGTACGCGTAGTCTCCTGGAACGATGCCGCCGAAAGGAAGCTCGCAGAGCTCAATGCAACTCTCGTGATTCCAAGTACTTTCAAAAGACCTTTTGAAATTGATTTCTTTTCTTTCTTAAGTGCTCTGTTTGCAGTGATAAATATATTTTTCTCAACAATGTCTCCTGGCATAAATTCTCCATCGCCCTGCTCCATTACAACTACACGAGACAACATCTGACGAACGATTACCTCAATGTGTTTGTCGTTAATTGATGCACCTTCAGGAACGTAAATCCTTTGTACCTCGTTGATAATATAGTGTTCAACTGCCTCTAGTCCACGGAATGCGAGTAGCTCACGTAGATCAAGTGGACCCTCTGTTAATGGGTCACCCTTCTTAACCTTCTCCCCTTCTTTTACGAGCACATTAATATTGCTTGGGACGAGATACTCATCATATGAAGCTGAGTCACCCTTTTTAATCTTTCCCTTAGCTTTCTTAATTTTAATTATGCGTGCGAGTCCTTTTTCCTCAATTATATCAACCAAGCCGTCCTCTTTTACGAGTGGCGCCTTTCCTTTTGGAGGTCTTGCCTCAAAAAGTTCTTCAACGCGTGGGAGACCGTGTGTGATGTCAACACCGGCGATACCTCCGATGTGGAAGGTTCTCATTGTGAGCTGTGTTCCAGGTTCACCGATTGATTGAGCTGCAATAATACCAACTGCAGTTCCTGACTCAACAATTTTGTTTTTCGTAAGATCGAATCCATAACACTTTGCGCACATTCCGCTAACGGCTCTACATGTTATTGGAGAGAAAACTTTTACCTCTTCTACATTTGAATCCTGAATTTTCTTTGCAGCGTCACGATCAATAATTTCTCCAGCCTTAACAATTACTTTTTTATCAGCTTTTATATCCTCAACAACAACGCGTGAATATACTCTATCGCCAAATGCATAACCGTATGCATCGCCCTCGCTTCTAACTATTGAGATACCCTCTTCTACTCCGCAATCATCCTGCTCAATAATAAGATCTTGTGATACATCAACTAAACGACGTGTAAGATATCCAGCTGTTGCAGTCTTCAAAGCGGTATCAGTTGTACCCTTACGAGCACCGTGTGTTGAGATGAAATATTCGATAACGCGCAAACCTTCTTTATAAGACGATTTAACCGGGAGCTCGATGGTTTCACCCTGTGGGTTAATCACGAGACCCTTCATGCCCATCATTTGCATAGGTTGGGCCCAGCTACCACGAGCACCTGAGTCAATAATCGCATACACAGGATTGGTTGGGTTAAATGAAGCAGGAATAAGTTTTGCTACGTTTTCACGAGTCTCGTTCCAAATTTCAATAACTCTTCCGCGACGTTCCTTCTCAGTCAACAAACCATCGCTGAATTGTGACTCCACGACAGCGACCTGCTCCTCAGCCTCATCCAAAACTTTATATTTTCCTGCAGGTATTACCATGTCACCAGCGCTCCATGTTATTGAAGAGACTGTTGCATATTCATAACCTAGGTTTTTTATTGCATCGAGATATCTACTTGCCTCAAGCAATCCATACTGCTCAATAATCTTTGCTACGAGCTTTGGAAGCTTTTTCTTGTTCATCTGCTCATTCACAAATCCAAAGTCTGGTGGCAATACGCTATTAAATATTAAACGTCCAAGTGATGTCTCTGTAATAACCCCCTCAATTACAACTCTTATCTTTGCATTTATATCAATGAAACCACTTTCGTATGCAAACATGGCTTCTGATTGATTTGAAATTGCTTTGCCCTCACCCTTTGCTCCATCAATTATGCGCGTCAAGAAATATGCACCAAGTACCATATCCTGAGTTGGCGTTACGATTGGATCGCCGTTTGATGGCTTCAAAAGGTTCCTTGAGGAACTCATAATCTCGCTCGCCTCATATTGCGCTTCTGCTGTTAACGGAAGGTGGACAGCCATCTGGTCTCCATCGAAGTCAGCATTAAACGCACTACACACGAGTGGTGGAATACGAATTGCCAAGTCCTCAATTAAGAGTACGCGGAATGCCTGAATACCAAGTCTGTGCAATGTAGGTGCGCGGTTTAAGAGAACGCGCTTATTCTGAATCACCTCTTCTAAGATTGCCCATACCTCAGGAGAACCTTGCTCGATAAATCTGTTTGCTTGTTTAATGTTAAATGCTAATCCGCGCTCGATGATTTTATTAATCACAAAGTGCCTGAAAAGCTCGAGTGCCATATTCTTTGGAAGTCCGCACTCATCGAGTTTCAATTCTGGACCAACCACAATTACTGAACGTGCAGAATAATCTACGCGCTTTCCGAGCAAGTTCTGGCGGAATCGTCCTTGCTTTCCTTTTAACATGTCAGCGAGAGAGCGAAGTGGCCTTCTGCGAGTTGAGAGCAACTGGCTTCCTGCGCGAGCTGTATTATCTATCAACGCATCAACTGCTTCTTGCAACATGCGCTTCTCGTTCGTCAAAATAACTTCTGGTGAGCGAAGATCGATAAGCTTTTTCAAACGATTGTTGCGGTTAATAACGCGGCGATATAAATCATTCAAATCCGCGGTAGCATAACGCCCACCCTCCAAAGCAACCATAGGGCGAAGTTCAGGTGGCAATACAGGAAGTACTGTAAATATCATCCACTCAGGACGAACACCAGAATCAATCAATGATTGCGTTAATTTCAAGCGACGCAAAATTCTCTTTAGGCGATTCTCATCATTAACTTCTGTAAGTTCTTTTCTGAGACGCTTTAACAATGTTTTCAAATCAACATTCGCTAAAATCTTTCTCAATGCTCCCGCTCCCCTGTCAGCCTCGAACACATCACCGAAACGCTCTGCTAAGCTGAAATATTCATTCTCGGTAAGAATTAGTCCTGGCTTTAGAGCCAAAAGAACCTGTTTCAAATTTTCTGCAGTTGCTTCGATTGTTTTTGTGTTAGAACCCTTTTCTCCCTTAACTGATTTCAATTCTCCATGCAATGTGTCTAATGCACGCTTTCGATTGTCATCATTAACTGATGTAACAATGAATGCTGCATAATAAACAACCTTTTCAAGTTTTGATACTGAAATATCAAGAAGAAGTCCTAACTTGGAAGGCACAGTTCTCAAGAACCAGATGTGTGCAACAGGAGTTGCAAGTGTTATGTGACCCATTCGCTCGCGGCGGACAATTGCGCGAGTTACTTCAACGCCACATTTTTCACATGTAATGTTCTTATAACGTACCTTTTTATACTTTCCACAATAACACTCATAATCTTTTGTTGGGCCGAAAATACGCTCAGAAAACAAACCATCTTTTTCTGGACGCTGAGTTCTGTAGTTAAGAGTTTCTGGCTTTATTACTTCTCCATATGACCACTTTATTATCTCTTCTGGAGATGCGAGATGTACCGAGATATTTGTTATGTCTAAATTTTTTTCCATATTTAAATTATTCTTCGGTTGACTCATCCTCATCCTCGACCACTATCTTTTTGCCTCCACCGCCTCCTCCCGCATCTGACACTCCATCATGTTTAACATTCAGACCTAATGATTTAAGTTCTGATACCAAAACATTGAATGATGCCGGAACGTTTGGTTTCTTAATTTCTGTTCCTCTTATAATTGCTTCGAATGCCGCTGAGCGACCAAGCACGTCATCTGATTTAATGGTCAACATTTCCTGTAATGTATGCGCGGCGCCATATCCTTCGAGCGCCCACACTTCCATTTCTCCAAAGCGTTGTCCTCCGAGTTGTGCCTTTCCTCCTAATGGCTGCTGAGTAATGAGCGAGTACGGACCAGTTGAGCGCATGTGAATCTTATCTTCAACGTGGTGGTTAAGCTTCATCATGTAAATGTATCCAACAGTGATAGGATCGCGGAATGGCTGACCAGTCACACCGTCAAACATTGTAACTTTTCCAGTCTCTGGAAGGCCTGCCTTATTCAACTCCTCGCGAATCTCTGCCTCGTTGCCTCCAACAAAGTTTGGAACAATTGCGCGGTAGCCAAGTTTTTCTGCTGCAAATCCAAGGTGTGTCTCCAAAATCTGACCGAGGTTCATACGAGACGCAACACCAAGAGGATTTAATACGATATCAACAGGTGTTCCATCTGCAAGATACGGCATGTCCTCTACTGGGCGGATTGAGGAAATAACACCCTTGTTTCCGTGACGTCCTGCGAGTTTATCACCGGCACGCACCTTACGTAACTGTGCTACCTCAACCTGAATCTTTTTAATAATTCCTGGCTCAAGTTTGTCCCCCTTATCACGTGCAAAAATTTTAATTCCGATAATGCGACCGTTCTTTCCATGAGGAAGTGTGAGTGACGTGTCCTTCACATCACGCGCCTTCTCACCGAAAATTGCGCGGAGCAAGCGCTCTTCTGAGCTAAGCTCTGACTCACCCTTTGGCGAAATCTTTCCAACAAGAATATCTCCAGCTCTTACCTCTGCTCCGATTCGCACAATTCCCTCTTCATCCAAGTTGCGAAGTTTATCTTCTGATACATTTGGGATATCAGGAGTTGTTATTTCAGGACCAAGTTTTGTATCACGTACTGCGCATACAAATGTTTCTATGTGAATTGAAGTAAATCTATCCTCTCTCGCAACGCGCTCTGAGAGAATGATTGCATCTTCGAAGTTTCCTCCACGCCATGGAACGAATGCTACTAATAAGTTTTGTCCTAAACTTAATACACCGTTATCCGTAGCAGGACCATCAGCTAATACATCACCTTTTTTTACTTTATCACCAGGCGTCACAATTGGACGCTGTGAAAGACATGTTGATTGGTTAGAACGAACGAATTTCAAAATTGGATATCTCTTCAATCCTGAATCTCCTTTTACAGAAACGGAGTGTCCATCAACCTCAGTAACTACACCATCCTCTTCTGCAACAATAACCTGCTCAGAATCATGTGCTGCGCGATCCTCCTGACCGGTTCCAACTAGTGGTGCATTCGGTACGATTGAAGGAACACCTTGGCGTTGCATGTTTGATCCCATGAGTGCGCGGTTTGCATCATCGTGTTCCAAGAAAGGAATCAAGGATGTTGCAACAGATGTGAACTGGTTTGCAGACACGTCAACAAAATCAACTTCATCGCGCTTACATGTTCCTGGCTCTCCATTAATACGTGCTGGAACAATCTCTTCTGCTATGAATCCCTTTTCATCAGTCTCAATGTCCGCCTGTGCAATACTGCACTTCTCTTCCTCAATAGCATCAAGCCAAACGATTGTGGATGTTACGCTGCCATTCTTAACTTTAAAATGTGGTGACTCAATAAATCCAAACTCATTCAAGCGTGCATAGTTTGCGAGATAACTCACAAGACCTGCGTTCGCTCCTTCCGGTGTCTGAATAGGACAGATGCGTCCATAAAAAGATGAGTGCACATCACGAACCTCAAAGCCTGCGCGCTCTCTTGTGAGACCACCAGGACCCATCGCAGAAAGACGACGCTTGTGCTCAAGCTCAGCAAGAGGATTTACCTGATCCATGAATTGTGAGAGCTGAGATGCCTGGAAGAAATCTCTAACAACCGCAGTTAATAATTTATAGTTCACGAGCTGTACTGGCTGGAGTAAACGCCTGTCGAGAGTGGACATTCTGTCCTGCACTCCACGACGCAAACGTGCGAATCCGATGCGTAAACGCAACTGGATGAGCTCACCTACAGCACGAACTCTGCGATTGCCGAGATGGTCAATATCATCAGGCTCTGCACTCTGGTCATTATTCATTCTGATAATTTCCTTAACGAGTGCTACCATATCCTCCTTATCTAAAAGTCCGCCTTCTTTTTTGGTTTCGTTTAGGCGCTGATTAAATTTAAAACGTCCTACTGGGCTTAAATCATAACGATCAAATCTGAAAAACATTCCTTCAATAAGAGACTTTGCATTATCTACTGTTGTTAAATCTCCAGGGCGAAGTCTGTGGTGAATGCTCAAAAATGAATCGTCTGAATTCTCAGCATCATCCTTTTTAAGAGTTGCTTCTATGAATTTAATATCGCCTGTATCAACGTCCCTAAACTCCTTAATCATTTCCTCGTTTGAGGTGAATCCAAAAATACGCAATAACTGCGTTACAGGAACCTTCCTCTTACGATCGATTCTAACTCCAATATATCCATCTGACTCTGTTTCAATTTCAAGCCACGCTCCACGGTTTGGAATTACCTTTGAGCCAAATAATTTCTTTCCGCGATAAATGTTTTCTGTAAAATACGCACCAGGAGAACGGACGAGTTGTGAAATAACAACACGCTCAACTCCGCTGATGATGAATGTTCCTCTTCGTGTCATCATCGGAAAATCTCCGAGATAAACCTCCTGAACATTTGTCTCCTTTGTAACTCTATTAACAAGTTTAAGGTTTACTCTAAGTGAGGCCTCATATGAAAGGTCCTTCTCTTTTGCCTGCTCCTCTGTGTACTTTGGCGAATCAAATTTATAATCAGAGAAACTTAGTTCGAGCTCTTTTCCTGTGTGATCTCGAATTGGGGAGATTTCATCGAATAATTCGCGAAGTCCCTTCTTAATAAACCAATCGAATGAATTGCGCTGAATCTCGATTAGGTTTGGTTGTGCAAACTTAGGGCCGTTATATGAGGTAAAGATTTTTGTTTTTTGGTGCATAGTTTTGGTATTTATTTTTTCGCCTTTTTACAGATACTTTGCTCGTTTTATATTGTGCTCATCAAATGTCCTTGAGAATAATGTCTCACCTGACTTGTCTGATAAATAGTAAAGGTAATTGGTTTCCTTCGGAGTAAGTGCAGCCCTAAGCGCTTCTTCTCCCGGGTTTGATATTGGCGTAGGCGGCCAACCCAATTGTTTATACGTATTATATGGCGATGCTAATGCCGTATCGACTTTAGTAATTCTTGCTAGTTCACAATTTTTTAACAATCCACCACACTTTGCATATCCAATTGTCGCATCAACCTGAAGAGGCATTTTAATCTTGTTTCGCTTCAAAAGTATTCCCGCAACTATCTGTCTGTCGGCAAATTTAGGCACCTCCCTTTCGAGTAATGAGGCCAGAATTAATGTCTGATACCAATCATTTTTGCTTTCAAGTAGCGGCCATGCTTTTAATTTGAAATTATCAAGGAACACACGGACAATCTCATCTGGTGTTGCATCAAGTGCAATTCGATATGTATCTGGGAATATAAATCCTTCTAACGAATTTGATGCATCTAGAAACTTATACTCACTGCGCAACTTCTTCATGTCGAACGTAAACTGTTCCTCCTTCTTCCACACACCCACACTTATTAGTAATTCGCGAGTATCCTTTAGTGTCATACCCTCCGTGATAGTAATCTGTACCTCATTACTTTTCGGAGTCGTTAGCGCTCTTACTATTTCAGGCACGCTCATACTTACTGATAGGTCATAAACGCCAGGTTGAAACTTTTGAGCAGTGCCGCTAATTAATGTATAAAATTTAAATACCATTATTGATCTTATTAAAGATTCATTTGATAGCTCTTTTGCTATCTCTTTAACCCCCACACCTTTTTCTATTTGAAATTTGATTACTTCGTTTGAACCAACAAGACCAGCGGTTGAATCATCACTATTCATACTTGCTGATTGCAATCCATAAAAGAAATAAGCTACTAAAATAATTAAAAGCAAAATGAGCCCCAAAGTGCTTAGGAGGCGCACGCTAAGATTCCCGCGTTCTTTATGCACTGGATTCAAGTTTAATGTGTTGGATTACGCTTAAAATAATTGAGGACGTCAATAGATTCGAACCACCAAAACTCATAAATGGGAATGTGACGCCTGTCACCGGCAAAAGACCTAGATTCGACCCTACGTTTACAAAAAAATGGACAATAAAAAACAATCCCCCTCCCAAACTTATTAGCTTGAAATAGTTATCGCGGGCTCTTTGTCCAATTAAAATAACCCTATACACAATAAATAGAAATGTCAATAGTAGTACTGCCCCACCGAACAGCCCCCACTCCTCTACAAAGGCCGCAAATATGAAGTCTGTCTTAGATTCAGGAAGGAAATGAAGCTGTGTTTGTGTGCCCATTTTAAAACCTTTTCCCCAGAATCCAGCCGAACCTATGGCAACTTTTGCCTGAATGACATTATAGCTTATTCCGAGTGGGTCCCGCTCAGGCGAGATAAAAGATGAGATTCTGGCTTTTTGATATGGCTTAAGAAAGAAGGACCACATTAGGACCGCGCCACAAAATAGAACCCCAACTCCTAAAAGAAATCGCTTCAAATGAACACCGCTCATTAACATATAACCGAACCAGAGCGACATTACTATGAATGCTGAACCCATGTCAGGGTGTATTGCTATAAGAGCCGCAGGAATTGCCGCATAAAAAAATGAAAGTAGAAGGTTTTTCGCCTGCCATGCATGAATATGTCTACGCGCAAAAAAATCTGCAAATATAAAAATAAGCGCTAGCTTCACAAGCTCTCCAGGCTCAAACTGAACTCCCGCAATTGATATCCAGCTTTTTACTCCACGCACCGTCCCTCCCTGAAGATTGGAATAGATTATAAACAATAAACTTACCCAATATAATCCGTACCTGAACCACCTCTGACTACCTATCCAACGCCAGTCAAAGCTACTTCCAAAAAGTATTATAGAAAAACCTATTCCATACCAAATCAACTGTCTCCAAAAAAAATCGATATTTGCGCTTGCAAGAGAAACAAGGCTCGCCATAGAGATTATGACGAGTCCACCTATAATTCCCCAGTCTAAATGTCGTGATCCTGATATCATTGGCTACTTACGAATACCTTCGTCCCATTGGGATCGATGTTATCAATAAGAGTTTTATCAGATGGGAAGGTAACCGTAAAGAGCGCCGTCTCAAAGCCTTTGATACTTGTAAGAATTATCTGCGATGCAAAAAATTCGAAACCGTTCTTATTCCTTATAATTGCAACTATTTTTACATTGCTTGCTTTAAAGGTATTTCCATTTTTAATTGTTCCAGTAACCTTCAGTCCCCCATTAACTAGACCAGTCTTTATGTCGCCGATTGTTAGTTCTGGTGGAACGCGCGTATCAGATGGCTCCCACTGAGGATTGAGTATGTCCAATGATATTTTCCCCACGTTATCTTTTGGCGTGCCTATATTTGGCTCATAAATATAATGCTTCTCGTTTGCAAAAAGAGCATCAGAACCACTCAGCGTCTCAATTTTAATTCCGCTAGGATTAAACACATTTATTACATAATCAAACTTTGTTGCGTGGTGAGAGGAATTTTGGTTTTCTACCTCAAACACGACAATTGTTCCGCCAGAAGTTGGGTTCGAAAATATAAGTGGTTCACTAGCCTGCGTTATCGGTATTAGATTTTTTATTTCGCATGAAACACAAGTACCACCACAATCAATGCCCGTCTCAGTCTGGTTCTGAATATTATCAAAACAGGTTGGTGGAATTGTTGTGTATGATCTGTAAATCAAAAAAACCGAGAGTGATGCAATCGAAATGTAAAATAATCCGTATATAAATTTCTTAATTCCCCTACCCATATTTTTTTATATTAAATACTTTTTATTATTTTTATAATCGTTTTAAACTCCTTAGGATCTGCGCTTGCACCACCAACCAAAAATCCATCAATATCGGACTCTTTCGCAAATTCTGAAATGTTTTTTGAATTTACCGAACCACCATACAATACCTTTGCTTTTATTGAGTATTGATCTGATAGAATTTTCTTAATGTGTCTAGCCATCTGTGATGCGCTTTCTGGCGTATCATTGTTTCCGGTTCCAATTGCCCATATTGGCTCGTAAGCAACAATCATTTTCTTCACTGTCTTTGGAATACTTGAAACGTCATTTTTTATTTGTTCTGCAACAAATCTCATCGCTTCCTCAATCCCCTTTTTTCTTATTCCTTCAGACTCTCCAACGCATAGAACTGGGGTTATTTTACTTTCACATGCAATTGCAATTTTTTTCGAAATAATCACGTCAGTTTCTCCAAGCGCTCTTCTTTCTGAATGGCCAAGAATAACAAAACCAATACCAATAGATTTAAGCATCGCCGCTGATACCGCACCGGTAAACGCGCCTCCTTTTGGTGGATTCTCCTGAAATAAATCCTGAGCACCAATAGTTGCCTTCTTTAATACATTTTTTATGCTTTGTAAAAAGATGTAAGGTGGTGCTAAATAAATATCCTTATCATCGCTTAATTTTGCAAGCACAATAGCCTCTTTTAGGGTTTTAGGCTTCATCTTCCAATTTGCAATAAGTAATTTTTTCATAAATTTAGGCTCGTTAAACTCAGAATATCACAAAATCAAATTTCTAACGACATAGCTTACTCTGTTTAAAATCTATTCTAAAATAAGTGCGCCAATCTTCTTTTTCTTTGCTGCTCTACGCCTTGCACCAACTGAATGAAAAAAGGCAGAAACCCAACTCCAAACACCGCTTCTGCACGCGCACAAATCACTGTCTGAATATTCAATCTCCTTAATGCGCGCTCCATTTGAATATGCGAGCATATAAATATCAAAAAATATATTACTGCTATCGGACAACTCTGGAAATGAGAATAGCCAGTCGGACATCTCCTCTGTCATGCAGACAGCTCCAAAGCTAACGTCTGATATTCCGCGCAACTCCTTACCACACATTAACTTGTTGCTTAATTTTCTAAATGCTTTTTTTACTCCTCTCTTAAGTGATAGTTTCCCGGTACCAATATTTCTGGAGCCTACAACAATGTCATACCCCTCCTTAAATGCAGATAAAATATCTTCGCGCTTATCTAAAAATCCAACACACGACGGATACATAATCACTCTTACATTTCCGTTCGCAGCATTCATCCCATCATTTATTGCCTGGCCGAATCCGCGCCTACTCTTACCTTCAATGCATTTAAGCGGTTTTAAAACCTTCTCATACTGTAAAACTATATTTGGTGTTGTGTCGCGAGATCCATCGTCACTTACAATAACCTCCGAAGAAAATTCGGAGATTGATAACGCGTAATCAACCGAAATAAGTGTCTGAAGGACTGTCTTACTCTCGTCGCGAACTGGAATAATTAGAGATAGATATGGTTTTGACATCTATATTAATTTATTCCCTTCATTCGTTTATAAATCTCGCTCTCAACGTCCTCTCTCGGCCTTCCATATTTTAAGCGTGAGAGTTCGCGCATTCTGTCCAAAATTGTCTTGTCACCTCTTGGTGGAAATGGTACGAAAATATTGAATGGTGGGTAGACCTGATTATTTATAAGTATCTTGGCGTGTGCATTTAAGTTATCAATATTTATAAGATCGCGTGAGGAGAATACGGGTTCAAACTGTTTTTCCAGAAATTCTCCGTCATCGGACCCTACGCGAAATGCAACCATAGAGCCAACGTTACCAAATACAGCATTCCTTATTGGTTCCTTTAACTGTGCAATAAATTGATGTGCTGCAATAAGGCAAAGCTTATATTTTCTGGCCTCAGAAAGAATTGTTGAGATACTCGGCGTTGTAAAATTCTGAAACTCATCCATATAAAGATAGAAATCTCTGCGCTTATCCTCAGGAATATCGGCCCTAGAAAATGCCGCCACCGTCAGTTTGCCTACTATAATCATGCCGAGGAGTGATGCATTCAATTCTCCAAGCCTTCCTTTCGAGAGATTTACTAAAAGTATTTTTCCTTCATCCATGATTTTTCTGAAATCAATAGTGCTCTTTGATTGTGCAAGAATAGGCCTCATAAAATCATTAGCGATAAACGTGCTAAATTTTGAGGTTATATAAGGCACCATATTCACAAGCGCTGCATCTCCTCCGGCCTTCTCAGCCTCCTTCTCCCAGAAATCTTTTGCGATAATATTTGTACACTTTTCAAGTAGACCCTTGCGAAAAGCGGGGTCTGACATAACGCGTGGAATTTCTAAAATTGTAAATCCATTTGATGGGTCATCCATCAAAAGCAAAAGTGCATTTCTTGTATACTGCTCAAACATTGGACCTCCAGTAGTTTTCAAATCATAGAGCGTATCAAATATCTGCATTAGCTCGTTGATAATAAACGTCTTCTGCTCAGGAAATTTCGGATCATACTCAAGCATGTTAATACCAACTGGGCGTAATAAATCACTCGGATCAAATACAACTACATCTTCAAATCTATTTTTTGGAACGCGACTCAATATGTCCTCAAATAAATCTCCGTTCGGGTCAATCACACATATACCCTCTCCATTTGCCATATCTTGTCCTGACAAATTATTTATAAATACGGACTTTCCAGTTCCGGTCTGTCCTATTACATAAAGGTGCCTCCTCCTATCCTCACGCGTAAGACGGACTGGTACATGAACATTTCTATAAACACTCTCGCCCAATAAAATCCCCTCCTTAGGAAGATTGGATGGTGGCTGAGCTTCTCGCGACTTCAAATATTTAATTCTCGGAACTTCTGTAAACGGAGTTGGAAAATGAAAAATACTTGCAAACTCCTCGGAATTTAAAAGCATTGTGTCTGAATTATTAAAATCTCGAAATGAGAACGAGTGCACTAAATCCTGAATTTTCCTTGGTTTAACAATTTTAAATTCATTTCTCTCTGGCGTTGAAAATTGTGAGAGACCCGTAATAATACCCTCCAAGATTGAATCAGATTGAAATTGACTTGGTGCAGATGCAACAACGCGTACATTTACGTTAAAAAGCTGTTTACTAACTTTCTTTTTAAGCGCCTCAACCGCCTCATCATCAACTATTTTAGTTTCATCATCTTTCTTGCTTGATCCGTTAAATGCCTTTTCAAAATCTTTAAACTTTATTGTTGAACCATTAAACACTTCCTTTGCTTTTTTCCCCTTCTTTAGTGACTCGATTGCGCGCTGAATATTTTTCTTCGCACTTGATGGGGCCGGCATTGCAACATATTGGATTGCACAACCCTCTCCAATTTCATTTATTTTCGAAAATCCACCAAGAATAGGTAGGAATGAATCTGCTTCCAATTCCTGATATGTGCTGATTGGAAGAATCTGATTATTTTTCTGCTTTATCGTGACACCTGAGACTGCTCCAGTGTAATTAAAAATATTGTAGTCCTCTGCCTCGCTAACGCTCGCATCACCCCACAAGGCCTGAATCTGACGAACTATTACATCGCGAGACTTACCTGGAACAGCAACATAAAAATGAATCTCATCTCCAATATGAGGCACTGCAACCTCAAGTGCGAAGGGTGCGCCAAGCGATGCTAAAGCACTAAGAAATTGCTCGGAAATACCAATCTCCTTTTTAAGCTCTCTACCCTCTTTTTCCATGCGTGGCATGCGTACAAGGAAAAGCTTCATCTCCAATCTTTCTTTTAAAAATTTTCGGGCTTTACTTCGCGAAATAAAAAAAACAAAAATACCAATAAGAAAGGCAAAGAAAAATGATAGAAATATTATTAAATAAACCATTTGTGGTTATTTGAACACTCCTCTTTTTATAAGCTCCGGCATTAGTTTATCAACAAGCGCATCATGAAATGCATCCTGCACAAATGGTGAGTGTTTCTTTGATTCCTTAATTGCTGTTTCTATATTTTCAGAAAGCACAGACTCAATGAGTTTGCTAACCTCTCGTTTAATCTCCTCAGAAATCTCGCTATTAAATAGATAATTAGGAAGTGTGCTTCCTGATGCTGGGGTCGCTTGTGAGACGGGACCCTTATAACCAGAGACACTAGTGTTTTGAAGTGGTGCCACCTGCTCAGCATAATTTTCCAAAGACTTCTTTAAAATCTCTTTTTGAGAAGACAGTTCAGAGCTTGGCCTCTCTCGCTCCGCATCTATGTGTGCACTCAACCTATCAAAATTAGCATCAAGCGCCTCACTGAAATTTTTTACTTCAACCATATGTCTTTATTATAACTCACAACTCGTAACTAACAACTAATAGCTGAGTACTAATAACAAATAACCTATAACTAGAATTAAGTGCTTTTATAATGTCTTAGAGTCCCTGGATGCGTATTGCTTTAGTTGAGTAATCAATACCAGATGAAGATGAGAATACATTTGTTGGAGTTGAAACAATAGCTGTTGAGCTTGCGCCACCTGACCAATCATTTTGCTGAAGTGTTGCATTCTGCCATCGCGTTACGTAATCGGAAAGAGGAAACTGAGTAGTTACAAGATTATTAGAAGTCCATTCCGTAATTGCGTTAATTTTCTGAGTAGATGGGTCATCTAATGAGCCAGCAGAACATGGTGAGGTCCCAGAAATTGAGCTACTCGCATCGCTCGTACGACATGTATTTTCAATATAAAAATATCTTGAAAAAATATTACTCTTATAAATCTGACTGACCTCGCTCGCCGAAAGTGCGCGATTATATATACGAACGTCGTCTATATTTGCGTCTGTCTTCCAGCCATACATACCACCAATAGAAAGAGGACTTGAATTACTGATACTTCCCAAGACTCCGCTTATGTCTAGTTCATTTGTTTGTTTTACACCATTCACATATGCCTGAATACGATTTGTTGTTCTATTCACAACCATGACAAGGTACGCCCATTTATTCACTAAATCAGTTGGTCTATACCCCGCGTCAAAGGTTAGACCGTAATTACCTGTAGAATTAACCCCATTATTGAAACAAGCGTTAATTCCAGTAGAATTATAGCCGTGCCCGAAGTCCCAGCCTGGATACACCGCAGAATAACAATATGCCGACTTCTTTATCATGAACCAAGCCTTCGGATAAGTGTAATCTCTATAATATCCCCACAGTGAAACCGAGAAACTGCTCGTTGCAATGTCTAGCACAGAATTATTTGAGACTGAAACAACACCACCATAACTTCCATTAAAATTCAAACAATTATATATTTTGCAGGTTGAGGAAGCTCTAACTGGATCGGTGGAAAATGTTGCGTTGTTATTATTAGGCGACGCATCATATGTTGTTCCATTACTTGCGACACCCTCATCAAATTTCCACTGCCCAACGAGACCATTAGTTACGTCGTTATCAAGCATCCCCTCCTTACCCTGAATCACTCGGAATGCTGTTCCTGATGCGTTTAAAAAATACTGAGTGCTTGATGCCTTAGTAAGGCCGTATAAGTTTTGCCAGTTTGATGAGCCATATGTTCGCACATTATCTAAAAGTCCTTGGGAGAATCCAGATGCTGAGCGCCACTTCTGTGTAGTAACACTCGAGCCAAGCATAGAGGATACTGCGAGTGCTGACGCACCAATCATAATCGCGCCTATTGCAAGACCAATCATTACCTCGATGAGAGACTGACCACTTCTAGAACTAATAACTGAAAACCAACAACTAATAACTTTTATAGGTGCTGGTTTTTCTCCCACGTTATTAGTTATAAGTTGTTTAGTCATTACTTCAAATCGTTGTATTGATTCAAAATTTCTGTTGCGGAAAGCGCGCGGTTGTAGATTTTTATCTCGTCTAGTTTTCCATAAAAAAGGTAGCCGGTACTCAGCGAACCAATTGTTACAGGAGTTCCAGGATTACTAAGAATCTTGCCGGTTTTTGGTGTTGAGGTGGACTGACCATTCAGATATAGATACATATTAGAGCCATCGTAAACAAAGGCGACATGATTCCATGTGTTAAGACTGAAACCAGGCATTATTATGTCTGTGCGCCCAGTCGTTGTCCAAATTGCAGCCTTAAAGGATGAAGCATCATTCATTCCAAAATACCAACTTCTTTGAGAACCAAGATCGTCTTTAGCTGCGTATCCGAGCGCGTACCCACCATTTGTACTATATACCCAGGCCGTCACAGTTATTGCGGACATATTATCAGCAAAATTACTACCAAAAACTATTCTATTGTCGCCGTTAAATGTCGCACATGCTCCTGATATGCAGTTAGAGCCATTAGTCCAACTAGCAAGTGTTGAAGTGCCATTATTTCCCATACCACTAGCATCATATGCGGATAGTCCTCCACCCTCATCCATGTGCCAATACCCAACAAATCCGGAGTCGGTTCGTTTGGTAACTAGACCTGCTTTGTTCATGATAATATCCCCCACAAATCCATCCTTCCTCCCAGTCCACATTGAGATAATTTTTTTAGATTGTGGCACTCCTGTAATTGGCGAAAAGGATGCATCAAAAATATTTCCTATAGATGGCTCTGAAAATAAAATGCTTCGGTTAAGCGTATATGTTCTGTCCACTACGCCAGCACTATAACTTGAACTCGAAAATACCATCATCTGGCTTCCAGTCGATGTTGAATTTGAGAATCGCACATTCCATCTATTCCCCTTGTCCTGAGTCATTGAGCGCTTCTGCGTTCCAACAACAACCGCATTAACCTCATCCACTGTCTTCCTTAGATTTTGCATTCCGCGAAAATTTGAAAGTGATAAAAAGCTTGCAGTAGAAAGAATTGCTGTTATTGCAACAACAATTAGTAATTCTATTAGAGTGAATGCATCGCGCTTAACAAAAAACTTACAACAACCTAACGAAGATCCTTTTATGAACTTAGGTTCTTTCTTCCAATTCTTTTTAGTATTGTGCACTTCTGCCTTTTCATGCATTTTAGTATTTACTATTAGTTACTTATTAGAACTGCGTGGTCAACTGATAGATAGGAACGATAATTGCGAGAGCAATTAAAGCAACGATAATACCAATAAACAATAGCAATGCTGGTTCCAAAAATGATACCAATTCCTTAACACCGGAATCAATTTCCTTTGTGTAGAATTCGCTCACAGTTCCAAGCACCTCATCAATATGCCCTGCTTTTTCTGAAATTGCTATAAGGTTAGTAATTGTCTGAGGAAAGGCGGACTCTCTACGGAATGCCTCACCAATTGTGAGTCCTTTTGCTATACCATCTCTTGAGATTCGCATAAGAGCAGCTCTTAGCTCCTCATGAGCCACGGCGTCTGCTGTTATTTCTAATGCTCTATTAAGAGGCATACCCGCCTTAACAAGAGATGATAGCGTTGCAGAGAAACGCTGTAATGCCATCTTCTTAATCAATCCTTTTACTAACGGAATATTTGAAAATACATTTGAAATGAATCTTCTAAATACTTCTGAAACTGAGCGAAGCCAAACAATTAAAAGTGCTACTATTACAAAAATTCCAATGAAATAAAAGCCATACTGATTAAAGAATAGACCTACAGAAAATACAGCCGCAGAAAATGCTGGTGGTTGGAAACCTCCATCAGTAAAAACTTTCGAAACCTTAGGTAGTGCGAACATTACCAAAAAGAATAGAATTCCAAGAGAGCCGACAAGAAGAATTACCGGATAGGTCAATGCACCGCGCACTGTATCCTGCAAATCTTTCTGTTTAGTTAATGTTTCAGTTAGGTCTGTGAAAACTTTTTCTAAATTTCCAGACTCCTCACCTGCACGAACAAGGTTAATATACACAGGACTAAATGTCTTTGGATATTTTGCAAATGTTGAATAAAATGGCTGACCCTTTTCAAGAGATGAGCGTACCTCAAATAGAAAATCCCTGATTGCGGGTTTTTTGAAATCAGCGATAAGAATATTAATTGCCTCAAGAAGGCCTGTGCCGATTTTCAACATGAGTGCCAGATACTTAGTAATAAATACCTGGTCTGTGATTGTGATTGAACCTGTAAAAAGTCCCTGCTTCTCTTCTTCTTTTGATTTTATACTTACAGGTTTGAGATTGTTTTTTGCTAAAAATGCTAAAACTTCATGCACATTTTGTGCATCCATCTCCCCCTCAACCACACGTCCGTCTGCTTGTGATGCTATGTATCTAAATTTCATTTTATAATGGATTAACTAATGACAAATATCTCTACTCGCGGATAACTCTGAGCAACTCTTCAATCGTTGTTGAGCCGAGTTCAACCTTTCTAAGGCCGTCCTCGAACATGGTTGTCATTCCCTCTCTGCGTGCAAGTAGACGCAATAAATCAAGGTTAAATTGCGGACTGATAATTAATTTACGAACCTCTTCAGTGATATTCATAACCTCGAAAATACCAAGACGCCCTAGGTATCCAGTATGTCCACATGCAATACATCCCTTACCTCGATAAAATGTTTTTGGAATTTTTACCGAGTTTTTGTCGATACCACTAAGCCCCAACTCTCTTTTAATTTCTTCTAAGAATGCTGGTTCTGGAACATACGACTCAATACAATCAACGTGAATTTTCCTCACAAGACGTTGAGAAACTATCGTATTTAAAACAGCCGAGATTAGAAACGGAGGAATACCCATATCAATAAAACGAGGGATTGCTGTTGGCGCGTCATTTGTGTGCAAGCTGGAGATAACAACGTGACCAGTCAAAGCAGACTGCACAGCGATGTTCGCAGTTTCCGCATCACGAATTTCTCCCACCATGATAATGTTAGGATCTTGACGCAGGATTGAGCGAAGACCCGCAGCGAATGTAATTCCCGCCGCAACATTCACCTGCATTTGGTTTATGTAGCGCATATCGTACTCGATAGGATCTTCGATAGTCACAATGTTCACATCTGGTTTATTCATTATGTTCATCAATGAATAAAGAGTGGTCGTTTTACCAGCACCAGTTGGTCCAGCAGAAATAACCATACCGTATGTTTTTTTGATTGAGTCATTCAACATTTTTATATCCGCATCAGAAACACCAAGCTCATTTAGTGAGAGTGGTTTTTGTGATGAGGACAAAAGACGCATAACAATCTTCTCTCCATAATATGTCGGGATTATTGATACACGAATGTCCACCGCCATGCCACTCACCCTATAACGAAAACGTCCGTCTTGTGGATGCGTGTGTTCGTCAACGCGCAGGTTAGAAAGAATTTTTACGCGCGCAATAACCGCTGGATGTATCTCCTTCGGCATTCTTATTATTTCGTGCAAAACACCGTCAACGCGGAAACGCACAAGAATGGAATCGTCTAATGCCTCAAAGTGTGCGTCAGATGCGCGGGATGAGATAGCATATGAAAGAAGGTTGTCTACGATTGCAACAATCGGTAAGTCCTGAGCTTCTTTCTGTACATCTCCCCTAGCCTTTGACCTTAACGATTCTCGAACACTCGTCTCAATTACTTGTTGAAAATCCTGAGTAAGTTTTTCTCCGTAAAGAACAAATCCTCGATTTAAATCTTCTTCAGTTGCAAGATATGGCCTTACCTGCTGACCAAGCTTAAGTGCAAGATAATCTATGGTTTCCAAATCGCTTGGGTCATCCATAGCAACCTTATAACGACCATCCACCTCCCTACCAAATACGATTACTTTTTTTCTACGTGCAACATCCTCAGGAACAAGATTCAAAACTGCAGGGTCAACTTTTACGACGCCTAAATTCACGCGGTCTACCCCTAAATTTTGTGCAATTAATAATAAAAGATATTCCTTGTTTACTATGCCTTGAGATATAAGCATATCGCTTATATTTTGTTGTTTGCGAATTGACTCTTCTGCAACAATATCGAACGCCTGCTGGTTTATTATTCCTGCTTTAAAAAGCAATTCCTTCAATCGTTCTTGGGGTAGGTTTATCATTTATAAAAATAATCTCTTAGCTCTTAATTATTTTAGCACACTCGCTTTATTTAGCTTGTATAAATAAAAATCCCACTACATACGTAGAGGGATTTTTATAAAAACGATTGTATTTTTTTACAAATCAATCTTATTACCTACCTCATACCAACCTGCGCTTGTACCTCCATCACCCGTCGCATTAGATGCGTACTTTGTGCTCTCCATAACAGCACCAAGTTTGTAGGTTAATAGATTACAACCATACGCATACATGTAGCTCGTACTATTAACTGGATCCATCGGAAGTTTTGATAGTGGAGCTCCTGCGGAAATCTTTGTTAAATCCACAGTTACCCAACCCGTTCCGTTGATTGTTGTTGATGCGTTTGTTACTGTACATGACGTTGAGCCACCATTAAATGGGGCTGATGATGTCGTATTCGTACATGTATATGTTGGTGATGCACACTGCGCATTGTTTATTCCTCCAATACCTGGAGAATCAACATCAGACATATATACTGCGATTGCACTATTGATAGCTGCCATATCTGAGACACGAGTCGCATCACGACCCTGCTTGATAAGCTGTGCTGGATTCAAGACCAAGATAACTGCAACTGACAAAATCGCAAGAATAGCGATAACGATAAGCAATTCAATGAGTGTAAAACCTTTTTTCAAATTATTCATAGTTTATTATTTTTTTCAAACCTTGTACCGACCTTTCAATTAATTAAAGTATACAAAACTTTGTGATAATGTGCGAAAACACAGGTTGTGCATAAATAAAAATCCCCCGAAAGGGAGATTTTTATAAAAACTAGTTTGTTTTTTACTGAGTCATCTTATTTCCAACCTCATACCAACCTGCACTGCTAGTATTACCACCACCATCCGTTAACATTTGTGGCGCATACTTCGTGCTCTCAAGTACTGTCGCAAGCTTATAATTCAAGTTGCCGTCTGTGCCATATACATACATATAGCTTGTAGTATTTGCGGGGTCAACAGGAAGCTTTGAGATTGGGGAACCAGCTGAAACTGAACCGAAATTTACCTTAACCCATCCAGTTCCAGCAACATCGGTTGACGCCACATATGAGCATGTTGGTGTAGTAAATGGTGCTGTTGTTGTTGCTGTTAGAAAAGTCTGATAGCATCCAGCCGCTCCAAGACTTGGTGAGGCGACGTCAGTTAAGTACAATGCAATTGCGTTGTTTACTGCAGCCATGTCTGATACGCGAGTCGCATCACGACCCTGTTTCAAGAGCTGTGCAGGATTCAAGACCAATACGACTGC